>NZ_AVCK01000026.1 GCF_000747155.1 Arenimonas metalli CF5-1
GGGCCTGAAGGCCCTCCTACAGGGGGAATCAGGGCTGGGTGCAGTCGACGCGCAGCTCCAGGGCCCGGGCGATCTCGCGCCAGTCGAAGGCGCCGGCACCCTCGTCGTTGTGCGAGACGTACAGCACGCCGTTCGGGAAGGCCTTGGTGCCCACCGCGTGCAGCCAGATGCCGTCGGTCACGGCGATATGGTCGCCGGCGAAGCTGCCCTTGAACGCCAGGCTCTGGCGGTCGAAGACGTGGAAGGCGGTGCGGTCGGGGTTCTGGTCGGCGGTGATCCAATAGCCGCTGCCGTCGGCGCAGGCCCATAGCGCCACGCCTTCGGCCTGGGCCTGGAAGCGCTCGGGCGGCAGACTGCGGCCGGTGTAGGTGCCGTCCATGCGGTATTCGCGCAGGGTGGTGCCGATGCGGATGTCTTCCTCGGCCACCAGCAGGCGGTCGTGCACCGGGTCGCCGGCGATCGATTCGACCATGCGCAGCGCGCCTTCCTCGCTGGTGTCGCCGAATTGCTCGAGCAGGGTGGCGGTCGGCGTGGCGCCGCGCAGGTCGAGGCGGTAGCGCTTCACGCGCTGGTCGAGCTCGTCCAGCGGCGGCGCCAGCTGGATGCGGTAGTCGGCCATGAAGCTGTCGGTGACGAACAGCTCCAGTTCGCGCGGCGCCAGTTCGTGCAGCCACAGGCCGTAGGGGCTCTTGAGCTCGCCCTTGCCGAACTGCAGCAGCGGGCGGAAGGACGGCAGCTCGAACAGCTGCACGCGCTGGTTGTCGCGCTCGACCACGAACACGATGTCGCCGAACACGGCGATGCCGTTCGGGCGCAGGAACTGGCCGGGCGCGTCGCCCTGGCCGCCGATCTCGCGCAGCATCGCGCCGGTGTTGCCGTCGTAGACCACCAGCCGGTGGGTTTCCTTGGCGGTGGCGATCAGCCAGGTGCCGCCGTCGGGCGTGTTCCAGGCGGCCACCGAGTCGATCTCGTGCTCGGGCATCGGCGCGGTGACGAAGCTCTCGGCCACGCGCGCCATCGGCGGCGGGGTCTTGTCCGGCAGCGGGCCGGAGGAGCTGTCGGGGCGGCCCGCGGTCCCGGCGCAGCCGGCGACGAGCAGGGCGAGGGGGAGGGCGGCGAGGCGCCAGCGCGGGGGATGGGTCATGGATCGGGATTATGCGGCCCGGCCCGGGCGCCCGCCATCGCCTGGGATATTCCATCGCTTCATCCGCATGAAGGGATTGACATGCCTGCCGGGGAGGCGCAAAGTCCACCCCGCAACACCCATCGAGACCGGCTGAGGGGTAGGCCCGAAGACGCCGGGGCAACCCATGCACGAGCAATCGCGCATGAAGGTGCCAATTCCTGCGGGGACCGCGCGTCCGCCGAGAGATGGGTCATGTGCTTCCCCGCGAGAGGCAGGGCACGTGACGCCGCTTTCCCGCATGAACCTCCCTGGGTGCCCGTCCAACCCAGGAGTCCTGCGATGAGTTTCCACCTTGCCCCCGCCCACCCCGACGTCCATGACCTTGTGGGAGGGACTTCAGTCCCGATGCTTTCTGGCGAAGGGCGATCGGGACTGAAGTCCCTCCCACAGGGGCCGGGGGGATTCACGTTGCCGCTGGAACTGGCGCTGCGCCACGCCGGCCCGCGCCGCGTGGTGGTGCGCGGCGAACTGCTTGGCTTGGCCGATGCGCCGCTGGTCATCGTCGCCGGCGGCATTTCCGCGGGGCGCCACGCCGCCGCGGGCCGCGACGACGCCACGCCGGGCTGGTGGGATGCGCAGGTGGGTCCCGGTCGCGCCATCGATACCCGCCGCCTGCGCGTGCTCGCCATCGACTGGCTGGGTGCCGACGGCGCGCTCGACGTGCCGATCGACAGCGCCGACCAGGCCGATGCGCTCGCGGCCGTGCTCGATGCGCTGGGCGTGGGCCGTGCCCTGGCCTTCATCGGCGCGTCCTACGGCGCGATGGTCGGCCTGCAGTTCGCCGCGCGCCACGGTGATCGGATCGAACGCCTGGTCGCCATTTCCGGCGCGCATCGTGCCCATCCGTACGCGAGCGCCTGGCGCGCGCTGCAGCGGCAGTGCGTGGCGCTGGGCCGCAGCGAGGGCGCGGTGTCGCGCGGCCTCGCGTTGGCGCGGCAGTTCGCGATGCTGAGCTACCGCACGCCCGAGGAGTTCGGCGAGCGTTTCGACGCGCCGCCCGCGCTGCACGACGGCGTTGCCCGCTGCGCCGCCGAGGACTACCTCGCGCACTGCGGCCAGCGCTACGCCGCGCGCTGGACCAGCACCGCCTTCCTGCGCCTGTCGGAGTCCATCGATTTGCACCGCGTTGATCCGGCCGCCGTGCGCGTGCCCACCACCGTGGTCGCCATCGAGGAAGACCGGCTGGTGCCGCTAGCCGACCTGCAGCAGCTGGTCGAGACGCTGGGCGGCCCCGCCACGCTGCGGCCGCTGCGTTCGCGCTACGGCCACGACGCCTTCCTGAAGGAGGACGCGGCCATCGCGCGCCTGCTCACCGAAGCCCTGGCCGCGGCCGAAGGCGGTGCGAAGTGAGCGCCCGCTGTCCCGCCACGGCCGCCGTGCGCGCCGGCATCGATGCCGACACTGCCTTCGGTGCGGTCACGCCGCCGCTGGTGCTGTCGAGCAACTTCAGCTTCGCCGGCTTCAACCAGAAGCGCCGCTACGACTACACGCGCAGCGGCAACCCCACGCGCGACCAGCTCGCCGAGGCGCTGGCCGAGCTCGAGCGCGGCTCCGGCGCGGTGGTCACGGCCACCGGCATGGCTGCGATTACGCTGGTGCTCGAGGCCCTGCTGCAGCCCGGCGACCGGCTGGTGGTGACGCACGACTGCTACGGCGGCAGCTGGCGCCTGTTCGACGCGTTGGCGCGCAAGGGCCGCTTCGAGCTGGCGCTGGTGGACCTGGCCGATGCGAGCGCCCTCGCGGCCGCGTTGGCCAAGCCGACCGCGCTGGTCTGGATTGAAACGCCGTCGAATCCGCTGCTGCGCATCACCGATCTCTCCGCGGTCATCGCCGCCGCGCACGCCGCCGGCGCGCTGGCGCTGGTGGACAACACCTTCCTCTCGCCGGCGCTGCAGCGGCCGATCGAACACGGCGCCGACTTCGTGCTGCACTCCACCACCAAGTACATCAACGGCCACAGCGATGTGGTCGGCGGCGCGGTGGTCGCCCGCGACGCGGCGCGCCACGAACACCTGGCGTGGTGGGCCAACGCGCTCGGCCTCACCGGCTCGCCCTTCGACAGCTTCCTGACCCTGCGCGGGCTGCGCACGCTGGACGCCCGCCTGCGCGTGCACCAGGAGAACGCTGCGGCGCTGGCCGAGCGCCTGCAGCGCCATCCGGCCTGCGCGGCCGTGCACTATCCGGGCCTGGCCTCGCATCCGGGGCATGCGCTGGCGGCGAGGCAGCAGCACGGTTTCGGCGCGATGGTGTCGCTGGAGCTCGCGGGCGGCGTGCCGGCGGTGCGCGCTTTCCTCGACGGGCTGCAGCACTTCACGCTGGCGGAATCGCTGGGTGGCGTCGAAAGCCTGGTCGCGCATCCGGCGACGATGACGCACGCGGCGATGTCGGCCGAGGCGCGCCGCGTCGCGGGCATCGGCGAAGGCCTGCTGCGGCTGTCGGTCGGCATCGAGGCGCTGGAGGACCTCGAGGCCGACCTCGGCGCCGCGCTCGATCGCGCCGCGCGCGTGGTCGCGGCGGAGGTGCTGCCGTGAGCCTGCCCGTGGAAGCCCTGCCGGCGGCGTTGCCGGCAACGCGCCGCGTGGCGCTGCTGGGCGTCGGCACCGTCGGCCGGGCCTTGCTCGATCGGCTCGCCGACCACGCGGAGCCGCGCCTCTCGCTTCAGTGGGTCGCGAACTCGCGCCGGCATGTGCACGCGCCGCAGGGGCTTTCGCCGTTGGCCTGCGCCGCCGCGCTGGCCGAGGGTGGGGCACACGACGGCGGCGGCGCGTTGCCGGCGGACTTCGGCCCCGGCGACATCGTGATCGACGCCACCGCCTCGGCCGAGCTCGCGGCCTGGCATCCGCGCTGGCTGCGCCAGGGGCTGCACGTGGTCAGCGCCAACAAGCTTGGCCTCGGCGGCCCGCTGCTGCGCCAGCACGAGATCGCCCAGCTGGCCAACGCGCAGCGCCGCTACGGCGACGCCGCCACCGTCGGCGCCGGGTTGCCGCTGCTGGCCACGCTGCGCGGCCTGCGCGCCGGCGGCGACCGCATCGGCGCGATCGTGGGCGTGCTGTCGGGCACGCTGGCCTGGCTGTTCGACGGCTACGACGGCCGCGAGCCTTTCTCGGACCGCGTGCGCGCGGCGGTGGCCCAGGGCTACGCCGAGCCCGACCCCCGCGTGGACCTCTCGGGCGAGGACGTGCGCCGCAAGCTGCTGATCCTGGCCCGCGCCGCCGGCTATCCGCTGGAGTCGGAAGAAGTGCGGGTGGACTCGCTGCTGACGCCCCGGCTGCAGGCGGCGACGCCCGACGCGGTGGATGGCGCGCTGCAGGACCTCGATGGCCCGATCGGCGAGCGCGCCGCCCGCGCCGCCCGCGATGGCCGCGTGCTGCGCTACGTCGCCCGCTTCGACGCCGCCGGCGCCCGCGTCGGCCTCGAGACGCTAGTGCCCGACGACCCGCTGGCCGTCGGCCGCGGCTGCGACAACCGCGTCGCGATCTGGAGCACCCGCTACCGCGACCGCCCGCTGCAGATCCAGGGCCCCGGCGCCGGCGCCGAAGTCACCGCCGCCGCCCTGCTCGACGACCTCCTCCGCATCCTCGCCTGACCGATGACCCGTGTAGGAGGGCCTTCAGGCCCGAAGCTTTCCGGCGCATAGCTTCGGGCCTGAAGGCCCTCCTACAGGTAGCGCGAAACGGAATCAGGGCGTGGTGCAGCTCTCGCGCAGGTCGAGGGCCTTGGCGATGTCGCGCCAGTCGAAGGCGCCGACGCCCATGTCGTCGTGCACGGCGTAGAACACGCCCGCGGGGAAACGCTTCGTGCGCGGCTGGTGCAGCCAGACGCCGTCGGTGTTGGCGATGGTCTCGCCGGCGAACGCGCCCAGCGGCGCCAGCGTCACGCGGTCGAAGACGTGGAACAGGCTGCGATCCTTGAACTGATCGGTGGTGATCCAGTAGCCGCTGCCGTCCGCGCAGCTCCACAGCGACAGCCCCTCGGCCTGCGCCTTGAACTGGCCCACGCCGACCGAGCGGCCCTTGAACACGCCGTCCAGCGAGTACTCGCGGTAGCCCGTGCCGGTGGCCACGTCCTCCTCGGCCACCAGCACGCGGTCGTGCGCCACGTCGCCCCACAGCGATTCGGGAATGCGGATCGCACCGTCGGCGCCGGTGTCGCCGAAGGTGCCGGTGGCCTCGGCCACCAGCGCCTCGCCGTCGGCGCGCACGCGATAGCGATGAATGCGCTGGCCGAGCGCGGAAAGCGGCGGCAGGATGTCTTCGTCGGCCGCGTCCTTGCCCGCCATGTAGGCGTCGCTCACCATCACCTCGAAGTCGCCCGGCCCGTGTTCGCGGATCCACAGCCCGTAAGGCTTGCGCAGCGCGTCCTCGCCAAAGGTGAGCCGCGACTCCAGCCCGGGCAGCGACAGCACCTGCACGCGCGCGTTGTCCCGCTCGACCACGAAGACCAGGTCGCCGGCCACCGCGATCCCGTTCGGGCGGCTGAACTGGCCCGGCCCCGGGCCGACGGTGCCGATGTCGCGCAGGGTCGCGCCGGTGTCGCCGTCGTACATCACCAGCCCCTTGCTGCCTTCCTTGGCGGTGGCCAGCAGCCAGGTGACGCCGTCCGGCGCGGTCCACGACGCCAGCGAGTCGGTGTTGTTCTCCGGCACCATCTCGGTGAGGAAGGCTTCAGCCACGACGGCATGGGCGATACCGGCGTCGGCCAGCAGCGGATCCACCTCGACGTTCTCGTCCGGCTCGCGCTCACGCACGGGCGTCGGCGCCGCGGTCGGCCCGGCGGCGGGCTCGGGCGCGGAAGGCGTGCAGGCAACGGCAACCAGCAGCGGCAGCAGGGCAAGCGAAAGCAGGGTGGGGCGCATGGTGTTTTCCGAGAAATGAAGGAAGTCGGTGACGCTTGTATCGCAGCCTCAAGGCATTCCCATGACACCGTCATCGGTCACATTTCGGCCATCTGCGCCGCGTAGAAATCCCCGCATCCATTACAGGGGAACCCGTGGCAATGACGAAGCATCCGATCGCATCCCGTCTCTCGCTGGCCATTGCCGGCGCCTTGCTGGCCGGTGCCGGCCTCGCCGCCGCGCAGGACGCGGTGCCCACGCCCGACGGGGCGATGCGCGAACTCGACGCCATCGAGGTCACCGGCGAGATCGTTTACCGCGACCGCACCGAAGAACCCGCCACCCTGGTCTACGACCTGGCCTACTTCCAGTCGTTCGAGCCGCTCACCGTGGGCGACATGCTCAAGCGCGTGCCCAGCGTCGCCTTCCTGTCCGACGTGCTCGAATACGATGGCGTCCGCCTGCGCGGCCTCGACCCGGGCTACACCCAGATCCTGATCAACGGCAGCCGCGTGCCCGGCGCCGGCTTCGACCGCTCCTTCTTCGTCGACCGCATCCCGGCCGAGCTCGTCGACCGCATCGAGATCGTCCGCTCCTCGTCCGCCGACCGCAGCGGCGACGCCATCGCCGGCGCGCTCAACATCGTGCTGCGCGACGGCTATTCCCTCGAGGGCGGCTACCTGCGCGTCGGCGCGTCGCAGTACCCGGACGACGAGATCGAGCCGACCCTCGGCGCGGTCTGGGGCGGCGAGGCCCTGGGCGGCCAGCTGCTGCTCGGCGCCAGCACCCAGGGTCGCCGCAACCCGAAGCTCAAGTTCAGCCAGCGCTTCGACGCGCCGGGCGGCACCCTCGACAACACCGAGGTGCAGACCGACACCCGCAGCGGCGACGACTACTCGTTCAACCTCGACTACTCGGCCGAGGTCGGCCCCGGCCGGCTGGCGCTGAACGCCTTCTACGTGCGGACCGACCGGATCCAGGAGGAGGACTCGATCGAGTACGACGCCGGCGTGCAGGCCGACGCCAGCATCCTCACCATCAACGCGAACGACCTCGACATCCGCACCGACAACTACCAGCTCGGCGCCGAGTACGCCTGGCCGGGTGCCGGCGGCGAGAACCGCATCCGGTTTGGCTACGCCGGCATCGACGACGACCAGTACGAGTTCGAGGACGAGTACGAGTACCTGCGCGACGCCAATCCCTTCCCGGAGGACGACCGTTTCACCGGCGACCGCAGCTACCTCGACATCCGCGACCGCGAGCTGTCCGGCGAGATCCGCCACACCCGCGACGTGGGCGGCGCCGAGCTTCGCTTCGGCCTGGAGGCCACCCGCAAGGACCGCGATACCGCGATCACCGCCGACCGCAACCGCATCACCATTCCCAACGCACCGTCGCCGCGGCCGGTCATCCCGGGGGAGTTCGGTCCCTTCCTGCCGGTGGATGGTGGCCTGAACACCATCGAAGAGACCCGCCTGGAGCCGTTTGCCAAGCTCAGCGGCAGCGCCGGCGCGCTGGAATGGGAGGCCGGCCTGCGGTACCAGCACACCGACGTGAGCATCGACGACCGCACGGTCGCTCCCGCCGATGCCCGCGTGGACAACGACTACGGCGTGTTCCTGCCCTCGGCGCACCTGCGCTGGAACCTCGACGACAGCAACCGCCTGACGGCGTCGCTGGCGCGCACCATGCGTCGCCCGGGCTTCGACCAGATCTCGCCCGCGCTGCGGCTGGCCGAGCTGGGCGACAACGACCTGCTGGGCAATGCCGCGCTCGCGCCGGAAATCGCCTGGGGCCTGGACCTGGGCTGGGAGCGTCGCCTGGGCCGTCGCGGCGTGGTCGGCATCAACGCTTTCTACCGCGACATCAGCGACCTGATCGAGATCGCCAACACCGGCATCGAGGGCGACGAGGGCCCGGGCACCTTCGTGCTGCAGCCGCGCAACACCGGCGACGGCGAGGTGTGGGGCGTCGAACTCGACCTGTCCACGCCGCTCACGGCGTTCGGCCTCGACGATACCGGCGTGTTCCTCAACTACTCGTGGCTGGACTCGGAGGTCGAGGATGCCTTCGGTGTCCGCCGCTTCAACGACCAGTCGCGCAACGTCTTCAACGTCGGCTTCATCCAGCAGCTGCCGAGCGTGGCGGCCTCGTTCGGCGCCAGCTACCGCAAGCAGGGCGATGCCTTCGGCCGGATCGTGGGCGAGGAGATCGTCACGTCCTACGGGGCCGACCTCGAGGTGTTCGTCGAGAAGCGCTTCGGCGAGCAGTGGACCCTGCGCCTGACCGGATCGAACCTGCTCGACGCCTCCAAGGACGAGGTCTTCGACAAGTTCACCACGCTCGACGACCAGGCCAACCGCGACTACGACGAGTACGAAGTCGAGACGGAATCGGCCGGTCGCGTCTACCAGCTAATCGCCCGCTTTTCGTTCTGATCGCCTGGTGCGGGTTTGTGTGTCTGAACGCGGATCAGAGCGGATGACGCGGATAAAGGCGGATAGAGCGAAACGAAGGTTGGGTCTTCGCGTGACCGGCAATCCCGCGAAGACCCACTAAAGCCTTATCCGCTCTTATCGGTCGTTTCCGCTCTGATCCGCGTTCAGACACGCCAGCCCCATCCGAAGCGTGTCACCGAAGCGGCAGGAAGCCGTCGGGGCCGACCATGCGGAAGGGGATCGAGGCCAGCGCCAGGCCGGCGTTCACCTGCACCGCGAAGTGCAGGTGCGGGCCGCTGGAGTAGCCGGTGTTGCCGCTGCGGCCGATCACCTGGCCCAGCGACACGGTGTCGCCGGGCCGCACGTAGACGCCGTCGGGCTGCAGGTGAGCGTAAAGCGCCATGCTGCCGTCCTCGTGCAGCACGCGGATGAGGTTGGCGCGGTTGGCCAGCGCCGGGTCCAGGCCGCCTTCGCGGAAGCCGCCTTCGGCCTGCATCACCACGCCGCCGCGGGCCGCCAGCACCGGCGTGCCCTCGGGCACGATCAGGTCCACGGCGTAGCGGTTGGCGCGGTCGTCGTGGCTGAAGCCGCCGTGGAAGCCCTGGCCCAGCTCGAACCGGCGTTCGTCCACCGGCAGGGAATAGGCGACGTCGCGCGCGATCTTGCCGGGCGGCCCCGGCGTGGCGTCGAGCCGCAGCGACTGCTTCGCCGCCGGCGACAGCGCCCGCAGCCGCACCAGCTCCACCCGCGCCCGCGCCGGCAGCACGCGCCGCAGGGGCAGGGCGGTATCGTTGGCCATGTCCACCAGTTCAAGCGCGTTGAGCTCGACCTCGACCGGCCCGGACAGGCGGTTCACCGCGTAGGCCACCACGTCGGCGCCGCGGCGTTCGATCACCAGGTCGGCCGGGCTGTCGTTGGCCGCGGCCACGCCGGCCGCGCACAGCACCGCGAGGGCCAGCCACCGCATCGCCCTCACTCCCAGAAGCCCCGCGCCGGCGCCGCGAAATAAGTGGCGATCGGCAGCGGCCGGTCCACGGCGTGGCCCTGCGCGTAGTCCACGCCGAGCTCGGCCAGGGCGCGGCGCTGCGCCTCGGTCTCGGTGTGCTCGGCGATGCTGTGCTTGCCGAGCACGTGCGCGATCTCGTTGATCGAGCGCACCACCGCCAGCGACAGCGGCGAGCTGTCCATGTCGCGCACGAAGCTGCCGTCGATCTTGAAGTAGTCCACGTCCAACGCCTGCACGTAGTTGAAGGAGCAGAAGCCCGTGCCGAAGTCATCGAGTGCGAACCGGCAGCCCAGCCCGCGCATCTCGTTGATGAAGCGCTGGGCCCGGGCCAGGTCGCGCACGGCGCTGGTCTCGGTGACCTCGAAGCACAGCTTTTCGCCGGGGAAGCCGCCGCGGCGCAGGCGCTCGGTGACGAAGCCGATGAAGCCGTCGTCGATCAGTGCATCGCCCGAGAGGTTGATCGAACAGGTGCGAACCGTGGCGGCCGCGGCCGGGTTCGCCTCCATCCAGTCCAGGGTCTGTCCGATCACCTCGCGGTCGATGCGGGTGCCGAGGTGGAAGCGCTCGGCCGCGGGCATGAAGCGGCCGGGCATCATCAGCTCGCCGGTGCGCGGGTCGCGAAGGCGCAGCAGAACCTCGAAGTGCCGGCCGTCCTTCAGCTCGGGGCGCAGCGGCACGATGCTCTGGCAGTGCAGCTCCAGCGCGTGGTGCTCGAGCGATTCGCGGATGCGCACCACCCACTTCATCGCCGCGGTGCGGTCGAGCAGCTCGCCGCCGTCCAGGCTGGCCAGGCAGACGCGGTTGCCGCCCTGTTCCTTGGCGGTGAAGCAGGCGGCATCGGCCTGCGACAGCAGCTGCGCGTAGTCGCCCTGGCCCGGCTGGCAGGCCACCAGGCCGACGCTGGCGGGGGTGGCCAGCATCCGGCCGTCCCAGCCGCAGCGGTAGCCTTCGATCGCGCGCAGCAGGGCGCGGGCGCGGTCCTCGGCCACCATCGGCGTGCAGTTGCGCAGCAGCAGCGCGAACTCGTCGCCGCCGGTGCGCGCCAGCAAGTCATCGCGGTGCCGGTGCGCCTCGATCACGCCGGCGATGCCGCGGATCATGCTGTCGCCGGCGACGTGGCTGGCGGTGTCGTTGATCAGCTTGAAGTGGTCGAGGTCGAGGTAGGCCAGCGCCATCGGCGGCGCGGCCGGTTCGGCCAGCGCGGCGCGCACCTGCTCCTCGAAGGCGTTGCGGTTGGCCAGCCCGGTGAGCGGGTCGGTGTTGGCGCGTTGGGTCAGGCTGGCGGCGCTGGCGCGCTGCTGGTGCATGGCGAAGGAGAGGATCATCGGCAGCGCCGCCACCGCGATCAGGAAGGACAGCAGGCTGGCGCTGTCGCGCGCGTGCACCGGCGCCGGGTAGCCCGCCAGCGCCATGCCGGCCATGCCCGCGATGAGCAGCATCGTCACCGCGATCGCCAGCGCCGTGTGCAGCGGCGGGAAGCGCAGCGCGCTCCAGACCAGGATGCCGAGCGGCAGCGCCACCAGGCCCAGCGCGTAGTTGCCGCCGAGGCTCGCGCCCCAGGCCATCAAGAGGTAGCTGGTGGCCATGGCCACGTTCCAGAGCAGCTGCTCGGGCTCGGCGGCGTAGCCGGTGCCGCCGGCGACCCGGCGGCGCTCGCGGCGGGCCAGCGCCAGCAGCATCGCCGGCGCGATGCTGGCCACGCCCAGCAGGTCGCCCAGGAACCACAGCGCGATCGCCGCCGGCAGCGCGTCGAGCGCGATGATCCCCGACTGCACCATGCCCACCGTGCCGATCGCCGCGCTGGTGGCGGCCATCGCCATGCCGCCCGCGAGGGCGCGCAGGCCGAAGTCGACCGTGAGCGGATCGTTGCCCTGCGCGCGCTTGAGCAGGGACACGCCCACCAGCACGCCGATGAAGTTGCTGGCCAGCGACCACGGCAGGAAAACCAGCGGCACCGGCGCGAACAGCAGGTGCACCAGCAGCCCGCCGATGGGGACGAACAGCGCCCAGCGCGCGCCGAACCGCATCACGCCCGCGAGCGCGATGCCCGAGCCCGGCCAGAACAGTGCGACCTTGGCCGGCCCGCCCACCAGCTCGGTGGCGTAGGCGCCGCCCGCGACGTACAGCGCCACCAGGAGGACGAACAGGCCGATCCTTCGTTGGGTCTGCTGCATGCCCCGAGGATAGGCCCGGGGACCCGCCGCCGACTAGGGGGCGACCACGCCGTCCGAGCCCAACAGCTCGAACTTGCCCGAGGCCAGCAGGTCGGTCTCGCCGCTCTGCAGGGCGGCCAGCAGGCCGGGCAGGTCGGCGTTGGGCAGGGGGCGGTAGGCGGCCCAGCCGTTCCGGCCGTGGGCCTTCACGTGGTACAGCGCCCGGTCCGCCAGTTCGACCATCTGCTCCCAGCCCAGGCTGCCGCGGGCGTCCCGGAACAGCGGGCATTCGATGAAGCCGATCGAGCAGGTCAGGGAGATCGGCTCGTCGGTGCCGACGTCGAAGCGGTGGTTGGCGATGGCGTGGCGGATGCGCTCGCCTAGGATCGGCAGGTGCCGGTTCGGCATCGGCCGGAACACCACCAGGAATTCCTCGCCGCCCCAGCGCGCGATGTAGTCGCCGGTGCGCACGAGTTGGCCCAGCACCTGCGCGAACTGCTGCAGCACGCGGTCGCCGGCGGTGTGGCCATGGCGGTCGTTCACCGCCTTGAAGTGGTCCACGTCCACCAGCGCGAACACCATCACTTCGCCCGGCGAGGCGCGGCGCACCACTTCGCGGTCGTAGTAGGCGATGTCGGCGGGGATCTGGTTGGCCAGGTAGCGGCGGTTGCGCAGGCCGGTCAGCGGATCGGTCTGGCTGGCCTCCTCGAGCCGGAAGTTGGCCACCTCCAGCGCCTCGGTGCGCTGGCTCACCAGCGCCTCCAGCGCCTCGCGCTGGCGCAGGTGCTTGCCCTGCTGGCGGCGGTAGCCGGCGAACACCAGGCTGCCCAGCAGGCCGGCCAGCAGCAGCTGAAACAGGCCGGTCTCGTGGAAGCGCGGCTGGATGTGGAAGCCCAGCTGGGCCGGCGCCGGGCTCCAGATGCCCGCGCTGTTGGCGCCGATCGCCTCGAACACGTAGGACCCCGGCGGCAGGTTGGTGTAGTTCACGCTGCGGCGGGTGACGTCCTCGAGCTCGCGCCAGTCGCTGTCGTAGCCGACCAGGCGGTAGCGCAGCTCGACGCTCTTGGGGTCCTGGAAGCTGAGCAGGGTGAAGTCGAAACTCAGGTCGCGGTCGTCCTGGCCCAGGCGCCAGTTGGCCGAGGGGTCGGCCTCGCGCCACGCGTCGCCCACGCGCACGCGCTCGATCAGGCTGCGCGGCGCGATCTCGCTCTTGACGATGCCCTCGGTGGACATCACCACCAGCCCGCTGCGCGTGGGCAGGTAGAGGTCGCCGCCGAACAGGAAGCCCTTGGCGTTGCCGGCGCCGTTGCAGCAGTCGCCCTTCTGGCCGCCGCGCCGGTCGCCACGTTCATTGAGCAGCATCTCGCCCTGCACGCGCGCGATCTCGCCGTCGGCCAGCGCCTGCATGTCGCGCAGGCGGATGCGCTGAATGCCGCGGATGCCGGCCACCCACAGGTAGCCCTGGCGGTCGTGGGTGATGAAGAAGGCCGAGTTCACCGGCATGCCCTGGGCGGCGCCGAATCGGGTCCAGCGGTCGTTGCGCAGCAGGAAGACTTCCTCGGTCAGCGTGCCGATCACCAGTTCGCCGCCGGGCAGCTCGTGGATGGCGGTGACGTCGACGTTGTCGGGCAGGCCCTGGTCGGCGCCCAGCGCCTCGACCCGGTCGCCGATCACTTCGAACAGTCCGGCCTGGGTGCCCAGCAGCAGCCGGCCGTCGTGGGTTTCCAGCATCAGGCGCGTGCGGGTCTCGCGCAGCCCGTCCCCGGGGCCGAACCCGCGCAGCTCGCCGCGGGCGTGGCGGTACAGGCCCTGCGTGGTGGCGAACCACAGCGCGCCGCGATGGTCGCGCAGGATGCCGTTGATCTGCGCGCCCCGGAAGGCGCTGAATTCCGCCGGCCGCTCGAGGCGATCGCCGCGCAGCACGGCCAGCCCGCGCCGGGTGCCGATCCAGACGGTGTCGTCCTCGGGCAGCAGCGTGTAGGCGTTGGGATGCGGCAGGTCGCTGCCCTTGACCACCTGCCGGAAAGCGCCGCCCTCCATCACGCTCAGCCCGGAGTTGCTGCCGGCCCAGAGCCGCCCGTCGGTGCCGCGCGCCACCGACCACAGCACCGGGTCCGCCAGGCCTTCGCGCTTGCCGTAGCGCCGGGTCCAGCCGTTCCAAACGCGGGTCAGGCCCTCCCACTGGCCGCCGAACCAGACGTTGCCCTCGCGATCCTCGAACACCGCGCGCACCGCGGCCGCCGCCGGTTCGTCGGTGACGATCTCGCGCACGCGGCCGTTGCGCAGCCGCGCCAGGTTCTCGACCATGCCCACCCACAGGTTGCCGTCGCTGTCCTCGAACAGGGTCTCGATCGGCGCCCGCGACAGCGGCTCGCCGCCCTCGTGCCGCTTCCACTCGCCGCCCTCGCGGTGGAACAGCCCGCCGCTGGTGCCGGCCCACAGCCGGCCCTGCGCCTCGATCAGTTCGGTGACCACCGTGTCCTCGTCGCCCTCGGGCAGCGGCATCAGCTCGGTGACGCCCCCGGCCAGCCGCAGCACCTGCCCGCGCTGCCCGACCAGCAGCGCATCGCCCGCCGCCAGCAGCGCGGTGACGGGGCGCGACATCGGGTGGGCCAGCTCCAGCTCCTCGTCCCGCACCCGGAACACGCCCTGCGGCGCCGCGACCAGCAGTTCGCCGGCGGCGGTCCGCACCAGGTCGCGGGTATCGGTGACGGTGCCTGCGGCGGCGCCGGCCAGCCGGACCTCGCGGAACCCCTGGTGGTCGCGCACCGCCAGCCCGCGGTAGGTGGACACCCACAGCCGGTTCTCGGGATCCACCAGCAGGTCCTGGATCCAGACGCCGGGCAGGCCGGGGGAACTCTCCGGGGTATAGACGCTGAAGCGCACGCCGTCGAAGCGGGCCAGGCCGGCCTGGGTCCCGACCCAGAGGTAGCCCTGGCGGTCCTGGGCGATGGCCAGGGCGCTGATCTGGGGCAGGCCTTCCTCGATGCTCCAGGTATTGCGGACGTAGTGATGGAAGGCCTTGTCCGGGTCCAGCGCGGCCAAGGGCGCCGCCGCCAGCAGCCCGGCAAGCAAGACGACCCAGGGCATGGCGCGGCGCATGTTCGGCACGTGGACGTCCCGTGGCAGGCTCGCCCCGACTATCGCGCCTGCGCCCCCGTCCCGGCAAGCGCCCCCCATCACACTTCCCCCTCGCGCCCTTCGTGCGCAACGCGCACGTCAAGCGATGGCGGTCAGCACTCGATGACGTTGACTGCCAGGCCGCCGCGCGAGGTTTCCTTGTACTTGTCCTGCATGTCGCGGCCCGTGTCGCGCATGGTCTTGATGACCTTGTCGAGCGAGACCTTGTGCTTGCCGTCGCCGCGCAGCGCCATGCGCGAGGCGTTGATGGCCTTGACCGCGCCCATCGCATTGCGCTCGATGCACGGGATCTGCACCAGGCCGCCGATCGGATCGCAGGTCAGGCCCAGGTTGTGCTCCATGCCGATCTCGGCGGCGTTCTCGACCTGGCCGGGCGTGCCGCCCAGCGCCGCGGTGAGGCCGGCGGCGGCCATCGAGCAGGCCACGCCCACCTCGCCCTGGCAGCCGACTTCCGCGCCGGAAATCGACGCGTTTTCCTTGTAGAGGATGCCGACCGCGGCGGCCGTGAGCAGGAAGGTGAACACGCCCTGCTCGTTCGCGCCGGGGCAGAAGCGGTCGTAGTAGTGCAGTACGGCCGGGATGATGCCGGCGGCGCCGTTGGTGGGCGCGGTGACGACGCGGCCGCCGGCGGCGTTCTCTTCGTTGACGGCCAGCGCGTAGAGGTTGACCCAGTCGAGCACGGTCAGAGGGTCGCGCATGCCGGCCTCGGGCTTGGACGAGAGCTCGGCGTGCAGCGAGGGCGCGCGGCGCGCGACGTGCAGGCCGCCGGGCAGGGTGCCCTTCTCGCGGATGCCGCGCGCGGTGCAGTCCTGCATGGCCTGCCAGATCTCGCGCAGGCCGGCGGTGATCTCGGCTTCGCTGCGCCAGGCCTTCTCGTTGGCCAGCATCACGCCGGCCATGTCCAGGCCGGACTCGGCGCAGCGCTGCAGCAGCTCGTCGCCGGAGTGGAAGGGGAAGGGCAGCTCGGTGGTGTCGGCGACGATGCGGTCTTCCGCCGCCTCGTCCTGGTTCACCACGAAGCCGCCGCCGACCGAGTAGTAGTCGCGCGTGGCCAGCTGCGCGCCGTCGGCGTCGAAAGCGGTGAAGCGCATGCCGTTGGTGTGGAAGGGCAGCTTCTGGCGCTTGTTCATCACCAGGTCGTGCTTCTCGTCGAAGCCGATCTCGTGGCGGCCGAGCAGGAGCAGCTTCTTCTGCTTGCGGATGCGCTCGAGCGCGGCCGGGATCAGGTCGGGGTCGATCTCGTTCGGCCAGTGGCCCTCCAGGCCCATCAGCACGGCCTTGTCGGTGCCGTGGCCGCGGCCGGTCAGGGCCAGCGAGCCGTACACCTCGACCCGCACGCGCGCGGTGCGCGCCAGCAGGCCGCCGTCCTCGAGCCAGTGGCTGGTGAAGCGCGCGGCGGCGCGCATCGGCCCGACCGTGTGCGAGGACGAGGGACCGATGCCGATCTTGAAGAGGTCGAAGACGCTGACGGCCATGGGATGCGCGGGTTCCGTGGGAAGGCCGGTATTCTATGCGCCATCCCGCCGAAGCGACTGTACGCCGGCGAACTGCCGGCCCCGCCATGTCCCTGACCCTGATCCAGCGCGACGACTGCCACCTGTGCGACCAGGCCTGGGAACAACTGGCCGCGGCCGGCGTGGCCGACTTCGCTTCGCTGTGGATCGACGGCGACGCGGCGCTGGAGGCGCGCTACGGCGCGCGTATCCCCGTGCTGCGGCGGGAAGCGGATGGGGCGGAGCTGGACTGGCCGTTTTCGGGCGAGGCGGTCAGGCGGTTCCTGGCGGCCTGAAAAGCATCGGGACTGAAGTCCCTCCCACAGCGAGCCCTGTGGGAGGGACTTCAGTCCCGATGGCCGGAACTTATTTCGAAGGCGCCAGCACCAGCCGCGTCACCACCTTCACCTCGTCCGCGATCACTTCCGTGTCGCTCCAGTCGCCGGTGCCGACCTCGAACTGCAGGCGCTTGAGCACCGCCTCGCCCGCCAGCACCGGCGCGGCGCCCGCGGTCCAGGTGAAGGTGAGCGGCGCGGGCCGGGTGATGCCGCGCAGCGTGAGCTCGCCTTCGGCCACGAAGCGGTTTGCGCCCAGCGCGCGGAACTTCGTGGCGACGTAGCGCGCTTCCGGCCGCGCGACGCTGTCGAGGAAGGATTCGCCCAGCATCTCGCCGTCGTAGTCGGGGTTGCCGGTGCTGGCGCTGGCCAGGTCGATGCGCACGTCGAAGCGCGCGTTCGCCAGGTCGGCCGGGTCGAAGCGGATCGCCGGCGTGAACTTCGCGAACCGGCCTTCGAAGGCCTCGCCCTGGTACACGCCTTCGAAACCGAGGCTCGAGCCGGACTGGGCGCGGTAGTCCGCGGCGTGGGCGCCGGCGGTGGCCAGCAGCAGGGTGAGCAGGAGGGGCAGTCGCATGGTCAGGCTCCGGGGGTGTCTTGGGGTTTGGGCGCGGGCTTGGCCAGCGGCAGCATGCGCGCCAGCGTGCGGTCGCGGTCGACGTAGTGGTGCTTGAGCGCGGCCAGCGCATGCACGCTGACGATCACGGCCAGCGCGATGAACAGCCACTCGTGCGCGGCCAGCGCGAAATCGCGCAGCGCCGGGTCGCGGTCGCTGAGGCTGGGCAGCTTGAACAGGCCGAACCAGCTCAGGTTGCGCGGCGGGAAGCCCGACGCCGAGTGGAACAGCCAGCCGCTGAGCGGCATCGCCAGCAGGATCAGGTACAGCACGCCGTGGGTCGCGCTGGCGATCGCCGCCTGCCAGCGCGGCGTGCCCGCCACCGGCGCGGGCGCGCCGGCGAACAGGCGCCACAGCAGGCGCAGCACGGTCAGGCCCAGCACCGTGAGGCCGAAGGTCTTGTGCAGCGAGTAAAGCTCGGACTTGGTCGAGGAGTTCGGCAGCTCCTGCATCAGCAGGCCCACGGCGACGAGGCCCAGCACCATCGCCACCGTCAGCCAGTGGATGCCGAGGCTGATCCAGCCCCAGCGGTCGGCGTCATTCTTGAGCGGCATCGTCGTTCTCCCGGTCGGGGGTGGGGGTGGCCTCGTCTTCGTCTTCGGTCGCGCCGTCGGCGCGGCCGCGGATCGCCTCGGCTTCGATCTGCAGCGTGACCTCAGCGCCGACCAGGCGCTCCCAGGCGGTCATGCCGAAGTCCTGGCGCACCAGCGTGCCGGTGGCCGAGAAGCCCGCGGTGCGCCTGAAGGTTAGCGGGTGGCGCTTGAGGGCGTTGAGCGTGACGTCCAGTGCGACCTCGCGCGTGGTGCCGCGCAGGCTGAGTTCGCCGAACACGCGGGCCGTGCCTTCGCCCGTGGGTTCGACGCGGGTGGAGGTGAAGCGTGCCGTTGGCTGCGCGCCCGCATCGAGGAAGCTGCGGTCGAGCACGCGTTCGCGCCATTCGGCGTCGCCGAGGTCCAGGCTGTCGAGCGGCACGGCCACCGACAGCGTGGCCGTGGTCCAGTCGTCGGGGTCGAACACCAGCGTGCCTGTGGCGCCGGAAAAGGTGCCGATGGCGCGCGAGAAACCGGCGTGGTCGACCTGGAAGGCGATGCGGGTGTGCACCGGGTCGAGCTGGTATTCGCGCGCCGCGGCGTCGGCCTGGCTGGCCAGGGCCAGCAGGCACATCCCGGCCAGCGCGATCGTCCCCCTCGGCATCGGCGTTCTCCTACAGCCCGACGGCGGGCCTGGCCGTAGTCTAGGCCGACCCGGTGAATGGAGGGTGCATGGCCCCGGAACCCAATGTTGCGCACGGCGCGTGCCGCCGATGGTGGCGGCGCGCGCTGTTGCTGCTCGCACTCGCGGCGCTGCCGGCGTTCGCCGCGCCCGGGCCGCAGGTGCTGTCGCTGCAGCGCGTGCGCGCCGGCGAGGTGCTGTCGCTACCTGCCGATGCGCGCCTGCTCAGGCTGGTGCCCGGCGACGACGCGCTGCGGGTCGTCGTCGGCCCGGGGTCCGGCACGGCGCCGGAGCCGCGGCGCATCCGCTTCCAGCTCGAAGGCCACGACCCCGGCTGGATGGAGCCCGAGCCGCTGGGCGAGCGCCTGTTCCGGCGGATCGAGCCCGGCAGCTACCAGCTGCGCATCGCCTGGGCCGGAGCCGATGGCGACTGGCGCGAACTGCCGCGCGTGGCCGTGTGGGTCGAGCCACCGTGGTGGCAGGGTCAGTACGCGCTGGCGATGTTCGGCCTGCTGGCGTTGGTGCTGGCGGCGCTGCTTAGCCGCGAGCTGCGCGCCCGCCATCGCCGGCGCGAGGCCTGGCGCATGACGCGTGCGCGGCAGCAGCTGGCCGAGCAGCATTCCGAGGCCAAGAGCCGCTTCCTCGCCACGCTGGGCCACGAGATCCGCACGCCGATGACCGGCGTGCTGGGCATGGCCGAGCTGCTGCAGGGCAGTGCGCTCGACGCGCGCCAGCGCGGGCAGGTCGAAGCGATCCAGCGCGCGGGCCAGCACTTGCTGCGCCTGGTGAACGATGCGCTCGACCTCGCGCGCATCGAGGCCGGGCGGCTGGAACTGGTGGTGGCGCCGTTCCGGCTGCGCCCGCTGCTCGATGAAGTGGCCGACCTGCTGCGCCCGCTGGCCGAGGCCAAGGGCCTGCGCTTCCGGCTGGCCTGCGCGCCTTCGCTGCCGGAGGCGCTGTCGGGCGACGCCACGCGCCTGCGGCAAATACTGTTCAACCTCGGCCACAACGCCATCAAGTTCTGCGATGCCGGCGAAGTCAGCCTGCAGGTCGCGCCGGGCGAGCCCGAGGGTCTCGTGCTGTCGGTGCACGACAGCGGGCCGGGTCTGGACGCCGAACAGCAGGCGCGCCTGTTCCGGCGCTTCGAGCAGGGTGCGTCGGGCCAGGGCGGCAGCAGCGGCAGTGGCGGCAGCGGGCTGGGCCTGGCGATCTGCCGCGAGCTGGCCGTGGCGATGGGCGGCGGCATCTCGGTGCAGAGCTCGCCGGGGCAGGGCGCGCGCTTCCAGGTCAGCCTGCCGCTGCCGGCGGTGCCCGCGCCCGAACCCGACGTGCGCCCGGGGACGCGCGGCACGGCGGTGCGGCGCCTGCTGCTGGTCGAGGACAATGCGGTCGTGGCCGAGGTGGTTGCGGCGCTGCTGGAGCAGCAGGGACATCGCGTGCGGCACGTCCCGCACGGCCTCGCCGCACTGGCCGAGCTGGCCACCGCGAGCTACGACCTCGCCGTGCTTGATCTCGACCTGCCGGGCATCGACGGCCTGCAGCTGGCGCGGCTGCTGCGCGCCCGCGGCGAAACCCTGCCGCTGCTCGCGCTCACCGCCCGCGCCGACCCGCAGGCCGAGCCCGAGGCGCGCGCCGCGGGCATGGACGGCTTCCTGCGCAAGCCGGTGACGGGCGAGCTGCTGGCAGTGGCGATTGCCGCGCTGGAGTCCGCGAGGCTCAGCCCTCGCGGCTGAACTCGTGGACGGCGTCGACCAGCACGCGCACGTGCTCCGGGTTCATGTCGGGCGACATGCCGTGGCCGAGGTTGAAGACGTGGCCGTTGCGCGAGCCGCCGTTGGCCGAGGCGTAGTCGTCGAGTGCCCGCTTCACTTCGGTGCGGATGCCCTCGGGCGACGCGTACAGCGTCGCCGGGTCGAGGTTGCCCTGCAGCGCGACGCGACCGCCGGTGCGGCGGCGGGCTTCGCCCAGCGACACCGTCCAGTCCACGCCGACGCCCTCGCTGCCGGTGGCGGCCAGGTCTTCGAGGTAGGGCGCGTTGCCCTTGCCGAACAGGATCAGCGGCGTGCGGTCGGCGCCGTCGCCGCGCGGCAGCTCGGCGGCGATGCGCTGCAGGTAGCGCAGCGAGAATTCGCGGTACACGTGCGGCGCCAGCACGCCGCCCCAGGTGTCGAACACCTGCAGCGCCTGCGCGCCCGCCGCGCGCTGCGCGGCGAGGTAGGCGATGACCGCATCGGTGGTGACTTCCAGCAGGCGGTGCAGCGCGGCCGGCTCGTTCAGCGCCATGGATTTGATGCGCGCGAAGTCCTTGCTGCCGCCGCCTTCCACCATGTAGCAGGCCAGGGTCCACGGGCTGCCGGAGAAGCCGATCAGCGGCACCGCGCCGTCGAGCTCGCGGCGGATCAGGCTGACCGCGTCCATCACGTAGCGCAGCGAACTGCCCATGTCGGGCACGGCCAGCCTGGCGATGTCGGCCGGCGTGCGCACGGGGCGCTCGAACTTCGGGCCCTCGCCGTCGGCGAAGTAAAGGCCCAGGCCCATCGCGTCGGGCACGGTGAGGATGTCGGAGAACAGGATGGCGGCGTCGAGCGCGTAGCGGCGCAGCGGCTGCAGCGTCACTTCGCAGGCGAGCTCGGGGTTCGTGGCCAGGCCCATGAAGCTGCCGGCCTGGGCCCGGGTGGCGCGGTACTCCGGCAGGTAGCGGCCGGCCTGGCGCATCAGCCACACCGGCGTGCAGTCCACGGGTTCGCGCCGCAGGGCGCGCAGGAAGCGGTCGTTCTTCAGGGTCACGGCAGGTCCAGTCAACGGGGCGCGTCGGCGCCTTGGGCGAACATCACCAGGAAGCCCTTGCGGACCTGGGCATCGCGGGCTTTCTCGAAGGCGGCCAGGGCGGCGCCGCGCTCGAGGTACTGTTCGCGCTTGAGCGAGGCCTTGCCGCCGATCTGGCCGGTCTCGCGCAGCAGCGTCCAGCCGCCGAGCAGGTCCTGCTGGAGCATCAGCTGGACGTACTTCGGCGCTTCGCCGGCAGAGGGCTTTTGCTGCATCAATAGGCGCATAAGGCCGCCATTCTAACCGCAGACCCCCTGTAGGAGGGCCTTCAGGCCCGAAGCCTCTCGGCCAAAAGCTTCGGGCCTGAAGGCCCTCCTACAGGGAGTCGGGTCAGGCTTCGAGGATGGGGAGGATCTCGGACTCGGGGACATCGGGGACGACCTCGGCCCGGCCCAGGCCGGCCCAGAGGATCAGGCGGATGCGGCCGGAGACGGCCTTCTTGTCCAGCTTCATGCGGCCCAGCAGCGCCTCGCCCGAGAGCCCGGCGGGCAGGGCCACCGGCAGGTCGAAGCGCTCGAGCAGCGCCGCCAGCCGCGCGGTGTCGGACCAGGGCGCGCGGCCGAGGTCGGCCGAGAGCCGCGCCGCCAGCACCATGCCGACGGCGACTGCTTCCCCGTGCAGCAGGCCGCCGTAGCCCTGTTCGGTTTCGATGGCGTGGCCGAAGGTGTGGCCGAAATTGAGCAGCATGCGCTCGCCCTGCTCGGTTTCGTCGCGGGCGACGATGCCGGCCTTGTGACGGCAGCTGGTGGCGATCGCGTGCGCCAGGGCGTCGGGGTTGCGCGCCATCAGCGCCTCGGCGTTGTCCTCGAGCCAGGCGAAGAATTCGGCGTCGGCGATGGCGCCGTACTTCACCACCTCGGCCAGGCCGGCGCTGAACTCGCGCTCGCGCAGGGTGTCGAGGGTGGCGGTGTCGGCCAGCACGGCCGCCGGCTGGTGGAAGGCGCCGACCAGGTTCTTGCCCTGCGGCAGGTCGACCGCGGTCTTGCCGCCGACCGAGGAGTCGACCATGGCCAGCAGGGTGGTGGGCAGCTGCACGAAGCGCACGCCGCGCATCCAGCAGGCGGCCGCGAAGCCGGCGAGGTCGCCGACCACGCCCCCGCCCAGCGCCACCACGGTGGCGTCGCGGCTGGCGCCCATCGCCGCCAGCGCGGCCATCACCTCGGTGAAGCGGGCGAGGGTTTTTTCCTGCTCGCCGGGCGGCAGCACCAGCGCCTGCAGGGTCTTGCCCGCGAGCGCAGCCTGCACGCGCGCGAGGTAGTGCGGGGCGACGTTGCCATCGGTGACCACCAGCGCGTGCCGGCCGGTGACCAGGGCGGCCAGCGCCTCCGGCTGGTCGAGCAGGCCGCGGCCGATGCGGATGGGGTAGCGGCGCGGGCCGAGTTCGACCTCGAGTTCGTGCAGGGTCATCAGGCGGCTTCCGTGCGCTGCCAGCGCTGTTCGAGCAGGGCGCCGAGGCGTTCGGCGGCGATGGCGACGGTCAGGCCGTCGGCGTCGAAGGCCAGGTCGGCCAGGTCGCGGTAGATCGGGCCGCGCTCGACCGCCAGCGATTCAAGCTTGGCGCGCTTGTCGCCCACCGCCAGCAGCGGGCGGCTGCGGTCGCGGCCCAGGCGCTCGATCTGCTGCGCCACGCTGACCTGCAGGTGCACCACGAAGCCGCGCCCGGCCAGCTGCTTGCGGTTGGCCTCGGCCAGCACGGCGCCGCCGCCGGTGGCGATCAGCTGGCCGCGCCCGCGCATCAGCTCGGCGATCAGCGCCGTCTCGCGGGCGCGGAAGCCGGCCTCGCCCTCGCACTCGAAGATCAGCGGCACCGCGGCGCCGGTGACTTCCTCGAGGCGGTGGTCGCAGTCGACGAAGGCCAGCCCGAGCCGCGCCGCCAGGCGCTTGCCGATCGAGGTCTTGCCGGCGCCCATCGGGCCGATCAGGACGAGGTTGGGGGCGGGATTCATGGGACGCGATGCTAGCATCCCGGCATGAAGGCATCGTCTGGCGACACGCGCGCGATCGACGCGGCGAACGGGGAAACGGCGTGAGCGCGGGGACCGTGGTGGTCGCTGGCGCGGGCGATGTCGGACTGCGCCTCGCGCGGCTCCGGCTGGGGCGCGGCGACGAGGTCATCGGCCTGCGCCGCGGCGAAGGCGAGCCGATCGCCGGCCTGCGCTGGCTGCGCGCCGACCTGTCCCGCGGCGACGGCCTGGCGGCGCTGCCACGGCGGGTGGCCGCGCTGGTGTTCTGCGCCGCGCCGGATGTTCGCGACGAGGCCGCTTACCGCGCGCTGTACGTCGACGGCCTCCGCCGCGCCATCGACGCCTGCGATCCGGTACGCGTCGTGTTCGTTTCGTCCACCGCCGTTTACGCCGAAGACGCCGGCGAGTGGGTGGATGAGGCCACGCCTGCGCGCCCGCCGGCATTCAACGGCCAGGCACTGCTGGCGGCGGAGCAGGTCCTGGCCGCGCGGCCGCTGGCCACCGCGCTGCGCTGCTCCGGCATCTACGGCCCCGGCCGCGGCGCCCTGCTGCGCAAGGCCCGCGGCGAGCAGCCCGGTGCCCGGCGCTGGACCAACCGCATCCACGCCGACGACGCGGCCTCGGCGATCTCGCACCTGCTCGACCTCGACGCGCCGCCGCCCCTGCTGCTGGCCAACGACGACCTGCCCGCCCTGGAGCACGAGGTGCTGGCCTGGCTGCGCGCCCGCCAGGGACTGCCGCCACTGGCCGCGGCCGGCGCGGACCCGGACGCGGACGCGGGCCCGGCCACGGGCCGCCGGGTCGCCAACGCCCGGCTGCGCGCCACCGGCTGGACGCCGGCCTTCCCGGACTACCGTTCCGGCTATTCCAGCCTGCTGGCGGGGACGGGCGTATAGTCCTTTGGCCCACTCCCGGGCAGGAAAGGAGCGCGTCATGGCTACCGTCACCAAGGTGATCGAAGTGTCCTCCTCGTCCAAGAAAGGCATCGAGGATGCCGTGCAGTCCGGCCTGAAGAAGGTCGGCAAGAGCGTGAAGAACATCCAGGGCGCCTGGGTCAACGACATCAAGGTCGTCTGCAACGAGGACGGCAGCGTCGCCGAGTGGCGCGTGAACATGCGGGTGAGCTTCATCGTCACCTGAGGCGCGGGGTGCATGCGGGGCGCCTTCGGAGCGACAATGGCGCAAACGAGGATCCCCGCATGACCGACCTGTACGCCGAAGCCCTGGACACCTTCGCCACCCTGCTGGCGGAGGCCACCGCCGGGGGCGACCCGGAACCGACCGCGATGACCGTCGCCACCTGCGACGCACACGGGCGGCCGTCGGCGCGCACGGTGCTGCTGAAGGCCTTCGACGCCCGCGGCTTCGTGTTCTACACCAACTACGACAGCCGCAAGGGCCAGCAGCTGGCGGCCAATCCGCAGGCGGCGCTGCTGTTCCTGTGGAAGCAGCTGCGCGAGCAGGTGCAGGTGAAGATCGAGGGCACGGTGGAGCCGGTGGACCTGGCCGAGGCCGACGCCTACTTCGCCTCGCGGCCGCGGCCGAGCCAGATCGGCGCCTGGGCTTCGCTGCAGTCGCAGACGCTGTCGTCGCGCGAGCTGTTCGAGGCGCGCATCGATGCCTTCGAGAAGAAGTTCGAAGGCGTGGACGTGCCGCGCCCGCCTCACTGGTCCGGTTTCCGCGTGGTGCCGGAGCGCCTCGAGTTCTGGTACGGCGCGAAGTACCGCCTGCACGAGCGCCACCACTACGAGCGCGTGGACGGCCAGTGGCGCAAGCGGATGCTGTTCCCGTGAGCCACGGCCCGCGCCGCATCGTCTGCCTCACCGAGGAACCCACCGAAGTCCTGTACGCCCTGGGCGAGCAGGACCGCATCGTCGGGATTTCCGGCTTCACGGTGCGGCCGGCGCGGGCGCGGAAGGAAAAGCCGAAAGTCAGCGCCTTCACGTCGGCCAGGATCGACGAAATCCTCAAGCTCGAACCCGCCTTCGTGGTCGGTTTCTCCGACATCCAGGCCGATATCGCCGCCGAGCTGGTGCGCCGCGGCGTGGAGGTCTGGATCAGCAACCACCGCAGCGTGGACGGCATCCTCGACTACGTGCGCCGCCTCGGCGCGCTGGTGGGCGTGGCGGACAAGGCCGACGCGTACGCGGATGAATTGCGGCGTGGCCTGGACGCCGTCGCCGCGGAAGCCGCGACGCTGCCGCGGCGGCCCAAGGTCTATTTCGAGGAATGGGACGAGCCGCGCATCAGCGGCATCCAGTGGGTGGCCGAACTGGTGCGGGTCGCCGGCGGCGACGACATCTTCCCCGAGCTGGCGGCGCAGTCGCTGGCCAAGCACCGCATCCTCGCCAACGACGACGAGATCATCGCGCGCTCGCCCGACATCGTCTTCGGCTCCTGGTGCGGCAAGAAATTCCAGCCCACCAAGGTCGCGTCGCGCCCGGGCTGGGAAAACGTACCCGCCGTCCGCACCGGCGACCTCCACGAAATCAAATCCCCCCTGATCCTCCAGCCCGGCCCCGCCGCCCTCACCGACGGCGTCCGCGCCATCGCGGCCGTCATCCGGGAGTGGGCATCAAAGAGCGTTTAGCCACTGATGAACACAGATGAACACAGATGAAAACGGATAAAGCCGAAAGGAATTGAATCAAGCCCTCTTTTCGCTATATCCGTGTTCATCTGTGTTCATCAGTGGCAAAAGCGCTCTAACCCAGTGCTTCGACGCCGAGTTGCGCCAGCATCGCGGTCATGCGGCCGGCCTGGGTGGCCTGGTCGCTGGAGGCGTTGCCCTGTTGGGCGCGTTTGGCGACGCCCTGGGCGATGGCGGCGAGGCGGAAGAAACTGAAGGCCAGGACGAAGGGCCAGTCGGCGGGGATCGCGCGGCCGGTGAGTTCGGAATAGCGCGCCAGCAGCGCCGCCTCGTCGGGGATGCCCAAGGCCGCGCGGTCCAGGCCGGCCAGGCCGGGCAGGGCCGGGTTGCGCGGCAGGCGCAGCGCCATGCAGAAATAGCCGAGGTCGGCGAGCGGGTGGCCCAGCGTCGACAGTTCCCAGTCGACGATCGCGATCACCTTCGGCTGCGCCGGGTCGAACATCAGGTTGTCGATGCGGAAGTCGCCGTGCACCAGCGCCACGCTGCCGTCGTCGGCGGGGCAGCGGGCGGGCAGGGCGGCGATCAGCGCGTCCATGGCGGGGATCGGCTGGGTTTCGCTGGCGCGGTACTGCTCGGTCCAGCGCCGCAGCTGGCGTTCGAAATAGTTGCCGGGCTTGCCGAAGTCGGCCAGGCCCACCGCCGACGGATCGATCGTATGCAGCGCGGCCATCGCGTCGATGATGCCGCCGTAGATCGCGGCGCGTTCGGCGGGCGTGGCGTCGGGCAGCGACGGGTCCCAGAAGATGCGGCCGTCGACGAAGTCCATCAGGTAAAACATCGAGCCGACCACCGACTCATCGGTGCACAGGTGCAGCGGCCGCGCCACCGGCGCGGGGCCGCCGTGCAGCGCCTGCAGCACGCGGAATTCGCGGTCCACCGCATGCGCGGAGGGCAGCAGCACGCCGGGCGGCTTGCGGCGCAGCACGTAGGTGCCGCTGGCGGCGTCGAGGCGGTAGGTCGGGTTCGACTGGCCGCCCTTGAACTTGGTGGCCGTGAGCGGGCCGCGGAAGCCGGGCACCTGCGCCTGCAGGTAGTCGGCCAGCGCGGCTTCGGGCAGGGCCATCGCGTCCTTGGAAACCTGGGGTGCGGTGTCGGTCATCCGGTGGGTTCTTTTCTTGATCGGGCGAGGAGGGCGCGCAGGCCGAGCACCGCGCCGCCCAGCAGCGCGGCGCCCACGCAGGCCAGGTGCAGGTGTTCGAGCGACACGGCGCCCAGCCAGGCGTTGCCGTCGCGCAGCGGCCACAGCGGCGACATGTCGGCGTGCATCAGGGCGTCGATCGCGACGTGCGAAAAGGTGCCCACGTAGGCCGCCACGAACGAGGCCGTCCAGGTGAACGGTGCGTGCGCGATGCGGAGCCCGCGCAGCACGCGCTCGCTGATGGGCCGGCCGATCGCGCCGGCCAGGGTGCCGATGAGCAGCGCGCCCAACAGGTTGTGCGTGGTGCCGTGCAGCGACGGCCAGACGTAAATCATGCCCAGCAGCGGCTCGAGGTCCATCAACACCTGCGCGCCGCCGAACACCATGAAGCTGAAGTGCCGGCCCCCGATCGCCTTGAACACCAGGCCCGGCCCGAGGTGGAGGGGCGTGAAGGGCATGCTCAGTAATACGTCCAGAGATCGCGCGCGCCGTGCAGGTGCGGCAGCGCGTTCCAGCTGCCCAGGCGCAGGCGGCCGGCATGCGGGTGGAATTCGCTGAGCGCGCTGTTGCGCAGCGCCAGGTTGAGTTCGACCGCGCGGTGGTTGGGCACGTCCAGCGCGATCTGCGCCAGCCGCGAGATGACGCCGCCGGAGCTGAGCACCAGCACTTCGCCGCCGCCGCCCAAGGCCTCCAGCCGTTCGCCGGCCGCGTGCACGCGCGCGCCGAACGTGGCCCAGCTCTCGGGCAGGTCCGGCAGTTCGTCGTTGGCCCAGGCCAGAAGCGCGGCCTGCAGCATCGCGCCGACGTCGCGCGGCAGGCCGCTGCGGCTGGCGATGGCGACCGGGTGGTCGGCGTTCTGGCGCAGCCAGGTGCTGAACACCGCCTCGTGGTCGAACTCGGCGAAGCCGGGGTCTGCGACGGGCTCGGGCAGGGCCAGGCCCTGCGCGGCGAAGGCCTCGATCACGCCGTCGGCGGTTTCGCGGTGCCGGCGCATGCCGCCCACCACCACGGCCTCGAAGCGATGGCCGCCGCGCGCCAGCCACTCGCCCAGGCGCCGGGCCTGCACATGACCGCGCTCGGAGAGTTTGTCGTAGTCGGCGGCGCCGTAGCTGGCCTGCCCGTGTCGAACCAGCAGCAGGCTCACTGGCCGAAGAACTCCTGGCGGAACACGGTGCGGATCGGGCGTTCGGCGCCTTCCGGCGTCACCGAGAGGTCGAAGGTGAGCGTTTCCTGGCCCGAGGTGCGCGCTTCGCCCAGGTAGTAGATGGCGTCGCCCTCGCGCACTTCGCGCATGCGCAGCTCGACGCGCTGGCCGGCGAGGTTGGTGGCGGACACGGTGACCTTGGCCGTCACGGCGCGGTCGGCGCCGGGTTCGCCCTGGCGCACCGCGATGTTCACCAGCGCGCGGTTGGCGGAACGGGTGATGCCGTTCGCCCGCGCCACTTCAGGCGTGAGGGTGGTGGTGGGCAGCGCGTTGAAGTGCACGGTGATGTCGCCGGCGCGCAGGGAATTCTCGGCCAGCGCAGGCGCGGCGGCCAGCAGCGCGAACAGGGCGATCACGGCAGTCATCGGGCGCATGGCCAGTCCTCCTCCGGGTGGGCCCCCATCATCGCGCCCGCCACCGTCCTCGTCCATGTCTGATCGGATCGGCCTTCACGTGGACGTCTCTGGGGATTTTTGACGCGGATTGACGCGGATGAACGCGGATAGGGCAAAAGCCGTTGGAATGGATCTTCGCCATCCAAGACAGCCCGCGAAGATCAACCTTCCGCCTTCGCTCTATCCGCGTTCATCCGCGTCAATCCGCGTCAAAACCGATCTTCACCCGCCCGACAACTCCCGCCCGCGGCGGGTGGCGGCGGCGATGGCCTGCGAGACCAGGTCGCGGAAGCCGTTGGCTTCGAAGGACTCGATCGCGGCCTGGGTGGTGCCGCCGGGGGAGGTGACGCGCTGGCGCAGGACGGCGGCGGGCTCGCCGGATTCGCTGAGCATGCGGGCGGCGCCGAGCAGCGTTTGCAGCACGAGCGTGCGGGCGGTGTCGGGGGCGAGGCCCTGCGCTTCGCCCGCCGCCTGCATGGCTTCGGCCAGCAGGAAGACGTAAGCCGGGCCGCTGCCGGATACGGCGGTGACGGCGTCCATCAGCGCTTCGTCGGGGATCCATGCGGTGAGGCCGGCGGCCTGCATCAGGGTCTCGGCTTCTTCACGCTGGCCGCCACCGACGGCGGCATTGGCGAACAGGCCGGTGGCGCCGGCGCCGAGCAGCGCCGGCGTGTTCGGCATCGCCCGCACCACGGCCTGGCCGCCGCCCAGCCACTGGTCGATCCGCGCGGTGGGAATGCCGGCGGCGATCGAAACGACCAGCGGTCGGTGGATTTGCGCGAGCGTGGCCAGGCCTTCGCAGACCTCGCGCATCACCTGCGGCTTCACGGCCAGCACCCAGGTGCCGGCGCCGTCCGCGGCCTCCGGCCCGGCCTCGCGCACGCGCACGCCGAAGTCGGCTGCCAATGCCTCGCGCAGTGCTGCCACGGGCTCGGCGACCCGGAGCGACTCCGGCGCGCGGCCGGTCCTGATCAGGCCGCCGATGAGGCTGCGGGCCATGTTGCCGCCGCCGATGAATGCGATCGCGTGTGGGGTCATGCTTGGGGATCCACGGAAAGGATTACTGGCCGCGCGGGCCGAACAGGGCGGTGCCGATGCGCACGAGGGTGGCGCCTTCGGCGATCGCCAGCGGGAAATCATCGCTCATGCCCATCGACAGGGTGTCGATGCCGGGGAAGCGGGCGGCGAGGGCGGCCTGGAGTTCCTGCAGCCGGCGGAAGCTGGCGCGGCGATGGCCGGGGTCCGGGTGCGGCTCGGGGATGGCCATCAGCCCGCGCAGCCGCAGGCGCGGCGCGGCGGCCACCGCCTCGGCCAGCGGCATCACCTCGTCCGGGCGGCAGCCGGACTTGCCGGCCTCGCCGTCCACGTTCACCTGGATCAGCACGTTCAGGGGCGGGCGGTCCGCGGGCCGGGCCTGGTCCAGCGCCGCCACCAGCTTCACGCGGTCCACCGACTGCACCCAGTCGAAGGCCTCGGCGGCCTCGCGGCATTTGTTCGACTGCAGGTGGCCGATCAGGTGCCACTCCAGCCCGAGGTCGGCCAGCTCGCGGGCCTTGCCGGCGCCTTCCTGCACGTAGTTCTCGCCGAAGGCGCGCTGGCCGGCCGCGGCCAGTTCCCGCACCGCCGACGCCGGCCGGGTCTTGGACACGGCCAGCAGCCCGACCTGGCGTGGCCGCCCTGCCAGCACGGCCGCGTTTTCAATGGTTTGCAGGACGTCGTGAAGAGTCGGGTGCACCGATTCCATGGGGGGTATTCACCTTCGTGGATAGGGCTATACTGCCCCGGGGACGCGCGGTCGCCTATCCGTTTGATGCGCCAAGGGGACATTAGTAATGGACATCGCTGAACTGCTGGCATTCTCGGTCAAGAACAAGGCCTCCGACCTCCATCTGTCGGCCGGCCTGCCGCCCATGATCCGCGTCGACGGCGACGTCCGCCGCATCAACATCCCCGCGCTCGACCACAAGCAGGTCCACGCGCTGGTGTACGACATCATGTCGGACAAGCAGCGCCGCGACTACGAGGAATTCCTCGAGGTCGACTTCTCCTTCGAAATCCCGGGCCTGGCGCGCTTCCGCGTCAATGCCTTCAACCAGAACCGCGGCGCCGGCGCCGTGTTCCGGACCATTCCCAGCCAGATCCTCACCCTCGAGGAACTCTCCGCGCCCAAGATCTTCGCGGAACTGTGCAACCAGGCCCAGGGCCTCGTGCTGGTGACCGGCCCGACCGGCTCGGGCAAGTCCACCACCCTGGCGGCCATGGTCGACAGCGTGAACAAGAACGAATTCGGCCACATCCTCACCGTCGAGGACCCGATCGAGTTCGTGCACACCTCGCAGAAGTGCCTGGTCAACCAGCGCGAGGTGCACCGCGATACCCACGGCTTCAACGAGGCCCTGCGCTCGGCGCTGCGCGAAGATCCCGACTACATCCTGGTCGGCGAGATGCGCGACCTGGAGACCATCCGCCTGGCGCTGACCGCCGCGGAAACCGGCCACCTCGTGTTCGCCACCCTGCACACCTCGTCGGCGGCCAAGACCATCGACCGCATCATCGACGTGTTCCCGGCCGGCGAGAAGCCGATGGTGCGCTCGATGCTGTCCGAGTCGCTGCGCGCGGTCATCTCGCAGTCGCTGCTCAAGAAGGTCGGCGGCGGCCGCGTCGCGGCGCACGAGATCATGATCGCCACCCCGGCCATCCGCAACCTGATCCGCGAGGACAAGGTCGCGCAGATGTACTCGGCCATCCAGACCGGCCAGCAGTACGGCATGCAGACGCTCGACCAGTGCCTGCAGGACATGGTCAAGCGGGGCCTGGTGACCAAGCTGCAGGCCAAGGAATACGCCAAGGAAAAGAAGCTTTTCGACTGACGCCGCTGCCGGTCGGGGGGCTGGCAGGACGCCACATGAGCACCGCCACCGGGCCAAGGCCACGGTGGCAGAACAGGAGCACGCATGAGCAGCATCGACTTCACCTCCTTCCTGAAGCTGATGGCGCACAAGAAGGCCTCGGACCTGTTCATCACGGCCGGCGTGCCGCCGTCGATGAAGGTCAACGGCAAGCTGTCGCCGATCACCCAGAACCCGCTGACCCCGCAGCAGTCGCGCGACCTGGTGCTCAACGTCATGAACCCCTCGCAGCGCGAGGAGTTCGAAAAGACCCACGAATGCAACTTCGCGATCGGCGTCTCCGGCGTCGGCCGCTTCCGCGTGTCCTGCTTCTACCAGCGCAACCAGGTCGGCATGGTGCTGCGCCGCATCGAGACCCGCATCCCGACGGTGGAAGAGCTGAACCTGCCCGCGGTCATCAAGACCCTGGCCATGACCAAGCGCGGCATCATCCTGTTCGTCGGCGCCACCGGCACGGGTAAGTCCACCTCGCTGGCGGCCATGATCGGCTACCGCAACATGAACTCCTCGGGCCACATCATCACCATCGAGGACCCGATCGAGTTCGTGCACAAGCACGAGGGCTGCATCATCACCCAGCGCGAGGTCGGCATCGACACCGACAGCTGGGAGGCGGCGCTGAAGAACACGCTGCGCCAGGCGCCCGACGTGATCATGATCGGCGAGGTGCGTACCCGCGAGGGCATGGACCACGCGATCGCCTTCGCCGAAACCGGCCACCTGGTGCTGTGCACGCTGCACGCCAACAACGCCAACCAGGCGATGGACCGCATCATCAACTTCTTCCCGGAAGACCGCCGCAGCCAGCTGCTGATGGATCTTTCGATGAACCTCAAGGGCGTGGTCGCGCAGCAGCTCATCCCCACGCCGGACGGCAAGGCGCGCCGCGTGGCGATGGAAATCCTGCTCGGCACGCCGCTGGTGCAGGACTACATCCGCGACGGCGAGATCCACAAGATCAAGGACGTCATGAAGGAGTCCACCAACCTGGGCATGAAGACCTTCGACCAGGCGCTGTTCGAGCTCTACCAGGCCGGTGAGATCTCCTACGAGGACGCGCTGCGCTTCGCCGACTCGGCCAACGAGGTGCGCCTGAAGATCAAGCTGGCCCAGGGCGGCGACGCCCGCACGCTGAGCCAGGGCCTGGACGGCGTGGAGCTGTCCGAGGTCAAGTAACCCTGGCATGGGGTTGCGCCGAAGACGCCGGGCTTGCCCGGCGTTTTCTTTTTCCCGGCGGTAGAATGCGGGGCATGCAGACTCCCCCGTCCCTGGCCGATCACTTCCTCGTGGCGATGCCCGCGCTGGAGGATCCGAACTTCCAGCGCTCGGTGACGCTCGTCTGCCAGCACGACGCGGGCGGTGCGATGGGCATCGTGATCAACCGTCTGGCCGACTACACCGTCGGCGAACTGCTCGACCACCTCAGGCTCGGCACCCAGAACCCCGCCCTGGCCGGCCGCGCCATCGTCGCCGGCGGGCCGGTGCATCCCGAGCGCGGCTTCGTGCTGCACGGCGACGACAGCGAATGGAATTCCACCCTCCACGTCGCGCCCGGCCTGTCGGTCACCACCTCGCGCGACATCCTCGAGGCCCTGTCGCGCGGCGATGGCCCGGCGCGGGTGCTGGTGGCGCTGGGTTACGCCGGCTGGGAGCCCGGCCAGCTCGAGGACGAACTCGCCCAGAACAGCTGGCTCACCGTGCCCGTGGACCGCGGCATCGTCTTCGACACCCCGCTGGAAGATCGCTGGCGGGCCGCCGCGCGGCAGCTGGGCGTCGACCTGTCCACGCTGACTGATTACTCGGGCCACGCATGAGCGATCCGGTCACCCTGCTGGGCTTCGACGTCGGGTCCAAGCGCATCGGCGTCGCCGTCGGCAATACCGTCTCGGGCAGCGCCCGCGAAGTGGGCGTGCTCGACGTGCACGCCAGTGGCCCCGACTGGCCGCGCCTGGACCGCTGGATGCGCGACTGGCGTCCGGACGCCCTGGTGGTCGGCGACCCGGTGCCCGCCGATGGCGGCGACCAGCCCGCGCGCCAGCGCGCCCGCGGCTTCGCCCGCGAGCTGGCGCGCCGCTACGCGCTGCCCGTGCAGCAGGTGGACGAAGGCCGCAGTTCGATCGAAGCCGCCCAGCGCTTCGCCGCCGGCCGCGCCGCCGGCGCCCGCAAGCGCTCGCAGGCCGACCAGCTCGACGCCGTGGCCGCGGTCGTGATCCTCGAACGCTGGCTGGCCAATCCCGACACCCGCATTCCCCTCGACCCCGGACCCCCGCGCCCATGAGCCATCCCCCGCAGTTCGCCGCCGACGGCCGCCTCGACCACCTGCTGACCCTCGACGGCCTCGACGCGGGCCAGGTCAACGGCCTGCTCGAGCGCGCCGAGCAGATGCTGCCGCACGCGCACTCCGGCACCGCGCTGCGCGGCCGCCACGCCGGGCGCACGCTCTGCACGCTGTTCTTCGAGGCCAGCACCCGCACCCGCAGCAGCTTCCAGCTGGCGGCCACGCGGCTGGGCATGGACGTGCTGAACTTCGACGTCGCCACCTCGTCCACCAAGAAGGGCGAGAGCGCGCTCGACACGCTCAAGACCATCGAGGCGATGGGCGTGGACGTGTTCGTGATCCGCCACGCCAGCGACGGCGCGGTGGCGGAACTGGCGGCCGGCGCCAACCCCGGCACCCACGTCATCAACGCAGGCGACGGCCGCGCCGCGCATCCCACCCAGGGCCTGCTGGACATGCTGACCCTGCGCCAGCACAAAGGCGCCGACCTGTCCGCGCTGAAGGTGCTGGTGGCCGGCGACCTGCTGCACTCGCGCGTGGCCCGCTCCGACCTGCACGCGCTGCGCGCGCTGGGCTGCGGCGAGATCCGCGTCTGCGGCCCGGCCAACCTGCTGCCGGATGCAGACACGTTGCGCGGCTGCCGCGTCATCGCCGGTTTCGACGAGGCGGTGCGCGGCGTGGACGTGGCGATCATGCTGCGCCTGCAGCGCGAGCGCATGGAGCAGGGCCTGGTCGCCTCGCTCGAGGATTACTTCCGCGACTACGGCCTGGACCCGCGCCGGCTGGCGCTGGCCGCGCCCGATGCCATCGTGATGCATCCCGGCCCGATGAACCGCGGCATCGAGATCGACGGCGCCGTGGCCGACGGCCCGCAGTCGCGGGTGCTGGCGCAGGTGGCCAACGGCCTGCCGGTGCGCATGGCCGTGATCGACGCCCTGCTCAGCTGATCACTCGCTTTCGACGCTGCCGTTGCGGAACTGCCAGGTGCGGGTGATGTGCAGCACGTCGATGTTCTCGTCGGTGCGCGGCAGCGGCGGGAAGGGTTCGGACAGGCGCACGATGCGCATCGCGGCCTGGTCGAGCACGCCCAGGCCCGAACTCCGGTTGAGCAGGATCTCCTCGATGCTGCCGTCGCGGCGCACCGCCACCGTCATCACCAGCCGGCCGCCCAGGCCACGCCGGCGGGCTTCGTCGGGGTAGTTGAGGTTGCCCATGCGCTCGACCTTCACCACCCAGGCGCGCAGGTAGCTGGCGTATTCGTATTCCTTGGTGCTGGCCGAGACGAACTTGCGCTTGGGGCGCTTGGCGCGCAGCTCCTGCCGGCGCTCGATCTCGGCGGCCAGGCGGGCCATCTCGAGGCTCTGCTCGACCAGCTCGCGGCCCGGGGCCAGCTGGTTGGGCTCGGTCTCGCGCTGGTCCTTGGGCGGGGGCAGGGCGAATTCGCTTTGCGCCGTGGTGCTGAGGAGGCGCGGCGTCGGCTCGGGTTCGGGCGGCGGGGCCTGGGCCACCAGGGTTTCCGGGGCCAGGCCGGGCTCGGGCTTGGGCACCGGGGCCAGCTGCTCTTCGCGCGGGCGCTCGGCGGCGTCGCTGTCGCCGCCGCCCTGGTTGTTGGCCTGGGCGATGAAGTCGGCGTCCTCGGGCGCGGCGTCGCTGCGGGTCTCGGTCAGGATCACGTCCAGGGTCGGGGTGATCGGCGCGGCCGAGTCGCGGGCGAAGCCCACGCCCAGGATCAGCACCCCGAACGCGACCAGGCTCAGCGCCAGGGTGGCGCTGAGCCGCTCGGCCGGACCGATGACGGGTGCCGCCATCTCAGCCGCGACCGGCCCGGCGGGCCTCGATGGCGTCGAACAGCTGGCCGGCGATGTTCAGCCCGAACTGGGCGTCGAGCTCGCGCACGCAGGTCGGGCTGGTGACGTTGACCTCGGTGAGGTAGTCGCCGATCACGTCCAGGCCCACGAACAGCATGCCCCGGCGCTTGAGCTCGGGGCCGACCTGGGCCGCGATCCAGCGGTCGCGGTCCGACAGCGGGCGGCCTTCGCCGCGGCCGCCGGCGGCCAGGTTGCCCCGGAACTCGTTGCCCTGCGGGATGCGGGCCAGGCAGTAGGGCACCGGCTCGCCATCCACCAGCAGGATGCGCTTGTCGCCGTCCTTGATTTCCGGGAGGTAGCGCTGGGCCAGGGCCAGGTTCCGGCCGTTGTCGGTCAGGGTTTCCAGGATCACGTTCAGGTTCGGGTCGCCGGTCCGGACCCGGAAGATCGAGCGGCCGCCCATGCCGTCCAGCGGCTTGAGCACCGCCTCGCCGTGCTCGGCCACGAAGGCCCGCAGCTCGGCCGCATCCCGGGAGACCCGGGTCGGCGGGCAGCACTGGGGGAAGAGCAGGGCGCCCAGCTTCTCGTTCAGGTCGCGCAGGCCGCGGGGGTCGTTGACCACCAGCACGCCCTGGTCCTGGGCCAGGCCCAGGATATGGGTGTCGTAGAGGTAGTTGGCGTCGAACGGGGGGTCGGTCCGGACCAGCACCACGTCCATTTCGGCCAGCGGGCGGCGCTGCACCGGGCCCAGCGTGTACCAGTCGGCCGGATCGTCCCGGACCTCGGCCTCCGCCATCCGGGCCATGGCCCGCTCGCCGTCCAGCGACAGGCCGCCGGGCGCGACGTAGTGCAGGCGGTGCCCGCGGCGCCGGGCCTCGAGCATCATCGCAAAGCTAGTATCCTTCCCGATCTTGATACGGCCGATCGGATCCATCACCACGGCCACGTCCAGTGCCATCGGCGCTGCATCTCCATCCTCGCGGAGCCCTAGACTAGCAGGGCCTCCCGGGGATGGTGAGGTCGGTCACACGGGAACCGTGTCGTGCTTGACACATTCCGGTTCGGCTGGGATATAAGCTAATAATGTGCAAGCCCGGCAAGGGCCTGCGCACTGCCAGGGACAGCATCGCAATGGGGAGTGAGATGGAAGACAACCACCTGGCCGGCTTGCGGGTCATGGTCATCGACGACTCGAAGACGATCCGCCGTACCGCCGAAACCCTCCTCAAGAAGGAGGGTTGCGACGTGGTCACGGCCACGGACGGTTTCGAGGCGCTGGCCAAGATCGCCGACCACCAGCCGCAGATCGTGTTCGTCGACATCATGATGCCGCGGCTGGATGGCTACCAGACGTGCTCGCTGATCAAGAACAACCAGATGTTCAAGCAGACGCCGGTCATCATGCTGTCCTCCAAGGACGGCCTGTTCGACAAGGCCCGCGGCCGCATCGTCGGCTCCGAGCAGTACCTCACGAAGCCCTTCACGCGCGATGAGCTGCTCTCCGCCATCCGCAAGTACGTCCCGGCGGGCTGAGGCGCGCGCCATGGCCAAGTCCCCGTCCCCGCAGGCCGCCACGCCCTTCGACATCCTGCTCGACTACGAAGAGCGCTCGCTCGCCCACGTCGCCGGCCGTCCGGAGATGATCGAGGCGCCGGGCCACTGGCGCGGCGTCGGTTTCCGCCTGGGCCAGCGTCGCCTGGTGTCCTCGTTCGACGAAGTGGTCGAGATCCTGCCGCTGCCGCCCGTCACGCCCGTGCCGGGCGCCCACGCCTGGATGCTCGGCGTCGCCAACGTCCGCGGCAGCCTGCTGCCGGTGGTCGACCTCAAGCAGTTCCTCGAGGGCGACCGCACCGTCGTGCACGAGGGCCAGCGCTGCCTGGTCGTGCGCCAGTCCGGCGGCAACGTCGCGGTGATCATCGACGAGCTGTTCGGCCAGCGCACTTTCAACGATTCGCACCGGACCGAGATGTCCGGCGAGAACGACGGCCGTTACGGCCACTTCGTCGGCCAGGCCTACCGGCTGGCCGACCAGACCTGGGGTGTGTTCAACATGTCGCTGCTCACGCGCACCCCCGAATTCCGCCAGGCCACCGCATAAGTAGCCGTCCAAGGTTCCACTCATTTTTGTTTTTTTACAGGGGTTGAGGTCCAGTCATGAGCACTAACTCGCGCTCGTTCACCGACAAGCTAACCAATTTCGGCCTGGGCTTCTGGGCGTTCATCCTGATCGTTTCGCTGTTGGTGTTCGGCGCGAACTTCATCTACGCGTCCTACCTCAACAACCAGGAAAACAACGCGCGAGGCCTCACGGCGGACCTCCAGGTGCTTTCGCAGCAGCTCGCGAAGTACACCCAGGAAGCCGTCGACGGCAACGCCGACGCCTTCACCGAGTTCAAGGCCACCAAGGCCCGCATCGACTCGATCGTGGCGGCCCTGCGCACCGGCAGCGAGACCGAGAACGTGCCCGGCTACGAGGGTGACCCGAACGCGATCGGCGTCAGCAGCGCGCTCGAGAAGGTGACCGAGACCTGGACCCCGATGGCCGAGGCCGCCGACCGCATCACCCAGAGCGAGGAGGAAGTGCTCAACCTCGCCGACACGGCCGCCCAGTTCACCGCCCGCGTGCCGCGACTGGCCTTCCAGCTCGACGAAGTGGTGCGATCGCTCTCCGACGCCAACGCCCCGGCCTCGCAGATCTCCATCGCCAACCGCCAGCTCGTGCTGGCCGACCGCATGTCGCGCCGCGTGACGGAAATCGTCGCGGGCGGCGAGAACGCGGTCTCGGCGGCCGACGCGCTCTCGCGCGACGCCGGCGTGTTCGCCTCGGTGCTCGAAGGCTTCCGCGACGGCAACGAGGAGGCGGGCTACAACCGCATCACCAGCGCCGCCGGCATCGCCAACCTGCAGGCCGCGTCCGACCTCTACGCCGAGGCGCAGGCCGACCTCGACGTGATCCTGGAAGCCGCCGCCGACCTGGCCGAAGTGCAGGGCGCCGCGACCCAGATCTCCGAGGATTCCAACGTCCTGCTCGAGAACAGCCAGGCGCTGTTCGCCAGCTTCGACGCCATCAACTACCAGCGCGTCTTCCCGAACAACTACTTCGCCATCGGCGGCGCCATCGGCGCCGGCCTCGGCATCGTCGGCCTGCTGTTCACCATCTTCCGCGACCAGCGCCGCCGCCTCGGCACCACCCAGGAGCTCAACCAGCGTAACCAGGAGGCGATTCTGCGCCTGCTGGACGAAATGGGTTCGCTCGCCGAAGGCGACCTGACGGTCAAGGCGACGGTCACCGAGGACATCACCGGCGCGATCGCCGACTCCATCAACTTCGCGGTCGAAGCGCTGCGATCCCTGGTGTCCACCATTAACGAAACGGCCGTGCAGGTCGCCGCCGCGGCCCAGGAAACCCAGGCCACCGCGATGCACCTCGCCGAGGCCGCCGAACACCAGGCGCAGCAGATCACCAGCGCCTCGGCGCAGATCAACGAGATGGCGTCGTCCATCGACGAGGTGTCGAAGAACTCCGCCGAATCGGCCGACGTGGCGCAGCGCTCCGTGCAGATCGCCGCGAAGGGCGCCGAAGTGGTGCGCCAGACGATCCAGGGCATGGACAACATCCGTGACCAGATCCAGGAGACCTCGAAGCGAATCAAGCGCCTGGGCGAAAGCTCGCAGGAAATTGGTTCCATCGTTGAACTGATCAACGACATCTCGGAACAGACGAACATCCTGGCGCTGAACGCCGCCATCCAGGCGGCCTCCGCCGGTGAAGCGGGCCGCGGCTTCGCGGTCGTGGCCGACGAAGTGCAGCGACTCGCGGAGCGCGCCTCGAACGCGACGAAGCGAATCGAGGCCCTGGTCCAGACCATTCAGTCCGACACCAACGAAGCCGTCAGCTCGATGGAACAGACCACCGCGGAAGTGGTGGCCGGTGCCCGACTGGCCGAGGACGCCGGCCTCGCGCTGGGCGAGATCGAAAAGGTGTCGAACGACCTCGCGGACCTCATCCAGAACATCTCCCAGGCGGCCCGCCAGCAGTCCACCGCGGCGACCAACATCACGGCCACCATGTCCGTGATTCAGGAGATCACCACCCAGACGTCGCAGGGCGCGAGCCAGACGGCGGAGTCGATCGGAAACCTCGCGCAGCTCGCTGCCGACCTCCGTCGCTCGGTCGCCGACTTCAAGCTGCCGGGCTGATGCCCGGCCCCGGCTTGCCCCTGGACTCACCCCGGTACGGGCGCTCCTCCCGGCGCCCCTACCTTGACAGGACCTCGGCATGAGGCTGCACGAAAGCAACGATTTCACCACGCTCACCTGGGTCAAGCCCGAGCTCGACGAGACCCTGCGCCAGGCCCGCCAGGCGCTGGAGGCCTACGTCGAGGAAGGCGAGGACCCGGGCCAGCTCAAGGCCTGCGCCAACTACCTGCACCAGGTGCAGGGCACGCTGCGCATGGTCGAGCTGTACGGCGCCGCCATGGTCGCCGAGGAAATGGAGCAGCTGGCCAAGGCGCTGGTCGAGGGGCGCGTCGCCGAGCGTGAAACCGGCTACGCCGCGCTGATGCGCGGCATCGTGCAGCTGCCCGATTACCTCGAGCGCCTGCAGAGCGGCCACCGCGACATCCCCATCGTCTTGCTGCCCCTGCTCAACGACCTGCGCGAACCGCGCGGCGAGAAGGGGCTGTCCGAGTCCGTGCTGTTCTCGCCCGACCTGTCGCGCCCGCTGCCGCCCACCGCGGCCGGCCCGGCCCAGCCGCTGGCGCCGGAAGAGCTCAAGCGTCGCGCCGAGGGCATGCGCAACCTGTTCCAGGGCGCGCTGCTGCGCTGGCTGAAGGACGACAACAGCCAGGCCACCATCCGCGACCTCACCGACGTCTGCGAGCAGCTCGTTCCGATCACCGATTCCGAGCATGCGCGCCGCCTGTTCTGGGTCGCCGCCGGCACGCTCGACGCGCTGGCCAAGAAGTCCTTCGAGGCCAGCAACCCGCTCAAGCAGGCGCTGGCCAAGGTCGAGCGCGAGATCAAGCGCCTGGCCGAGGGCGGCGACGCCGCCTTCCGCTCCGATCCGCCGCTGGAGCTGACCCGCCAGCTGCTTTACTTCGTGGCGCATGCGCCCACCGACGCCGGCCGCATCGGCGAGATCCGCCAGGTGTTCGGCCTGGGCGAGTACCTGCCCAGCGAATCCGAGCTCGCGCACGCCCGCGGCAGCCTCAGCGGCCGCAACCGCGCGCTGCTGTCCACCGTCGCCGTGGCGATCAAGGAAGACCTGCTGCGCGTCAAGGATGCGCTCGACCTGCACCTGCGCACGCCGGAGGCCGCGGCCGTCGGCCTGAGCGACCAGGTGGAAGCGCTCGACCGCGTCGCCGACACGCTCGGCATGCTCGGCCTCGGCGTCCCGCGCCGGGTCGTGCAGGACCAGCGCAATGCCATCCACCGGCTGGTCAGCGGCGAGCGCATCGCCGACGAGTCGAGCCTGCTCGACATCGCCGGTGCGCTGCTCTACGTCGAAGCCTCGCTGGACGACCAGGTCGCCCGCCTTGGCGAGGCAGACGATGGCGCCGACGCGCCCGCCGACGACGCCCTGCTGCCCAACACCGAGGCCCGAAAGGTGCTCGAGGTGCTGGTCAAGGAAGCCATCGCCAACTTCGCGCAGGCGCGCCAGTGCTTCGTCGCCTTCGTCGAAACCCATTGGGACCACGCCCAGCTGGCCGACGTGCCGCGCCTGGTCGAGGAAGTCGCGGGTGCGCTGCGCATCCTCGAGCTGGAAGAAGCGCCGCAATACCTCGCCGCCGTCCGCCGCTTCACCGAGAACGAGCTGCTGCGCCGCCACCGCGTGCCCAACGGCCAGCAGATGGACCGCCTGGCCGACGCGCTCGCCAGCCTCGAGTACTACCTCGAGGCGCTGCGCGACCGCCGCCCGAAGCGCGACCAGATCCTGGAAGTCGCGCGCCAGAACCTCGAGTCGCTCGGCTACTGGCCGCTGCCGGCCGAGGACGCCATCACGGCGCCCGCGCCGGTTTACGTCGAGACGCCGCGCGCCGCTGCGCCCGTGGTCGCGCCGGTGGCGCCGGCCGCGCCGGAGCCCGAGCCGGAGGTCCTGCCCGAGCCCGTCGAACCGGTGTCCGCCTTCGATGGCGCCATCTTCGATCCGCCGGCCTTTGACGAAGCGATCTTCGAGGCCCCCGCGGTGTCGGAGCCGGTCGCCGAGGCCCCGGTGGCGCCCGTATTCGAACCGGAGGCCCCGGTCGAGCTGACCTCGGCCTTCCACCTGCCGGTGGACCTGCCGCCCGCGCCGGTCGCGGCGGCGCCTGCCGCCCCTGCCGCACATGCGCCCAGCTTCGCGCCGCCGGCGCTGCCGGTCATCCCCGGCTTCGACGGCACCAGCGACGAGATCGACGACGAGATCCGCGAGGTCTTCCTGGAGGAGTTCCAGGAGGAAATCGGCAACCTCGAGCAGCTGCTGCCGACCTGGCGCAAGCAGCCCGACAACATGGAGCAGCTGCGGCCGATCCGCCGCGTCTTCCACACGCTCAAGGGCAGCGGCCGTCTGGTCGGCGCCAAGAGCCTGGGCGAGTTCAGCTGGAAGGTCGAGAGCACGCTCAACCGCGTGCTCGACGGCACCCGCACCGCCAGCCCGGCGGTGGTGTCGCTGATCGAAAACGCCTTCAATACCCTGCCGCTGCTGCGCGCCGCGCTGCAGGGCGAAACCGTTCATGCCGACCTGGAGGGCATCCAGGCCCTGGCCGACCGCGTCGCGGCCGGCGAGGAAGTGATGTACCAGCCGCCGCAGGCCGCGATGGCCGCGGCTGCCGCCGCGGAAGCGGCCCCGGTGGCCGAGCTGGCGCCCGAGCCGGTGGCCGAGCCCGAGCCGTCGCTGCCGGAGCCGGCCGTGGTGTTCGCGCAGCTGGAGGAGGCCGCGGCCGACGAGGCCGGTGGCTTCGCGATCGACCCGGTGCTGTTCGAGATCCTCAAGCCCGAAGTCGCCGGCCACCTCGAGACCGTGGATGCCTGGCTGGCCGCGTGCGCGGCCAAGGGCCCGCAGGCCGTCACCGATCCGCTGCTGCGCGCCGTGCACACCATGAACGGCGCCTTCGCGATGACCGAAGTCACCGCGCTCACCGACGTGACCGCGCCGCTGGAAGGCTTCATGAAGCGCTCGGTCGCCGACCGGCGCATTCCCTCGGACGAGGGCGTGTCGGTGGTCCGCGATTCGGCCGCCGCCATCCGCGAGGCCATCGTCGCGCTGGAGCGTCCGGGCGGCGTGGTGCCGTCCTTCGCCCCGCTGGCGGCCCGTGCGGCCGCGCTGCGCGACGCGCTGCCGGAAGCCAACGCCCCGATCCCGCTGCATCCGGACGAGCCGACCGGCGTGATGCCGACCCCGGTGCCGATGGAAATCCCGGACCTGTCCGGCCTGCCCAGCTTCGACACCGCGGAAGCGGCCGGAGAACCGCAGGAGCGCATCTCGCTCGACGCCTTCCTGCAGGACACCCGCGTCGACGACGCGGCCCCCGCCTTCACCATCACGGAAGACTTCAGCGCCGGTCCGTCCGCCGAAGAGCTCGCTGCCGCCGAAGCCGCGCTGGCTGCCGCCGCCGCGGAAGCTGCGGCGGCTGAAGCCGCGGCTGCCGAGGCCGCTGCCGCTGAAGCTGCTGCTGCCGAAGCCGCCGCTGCCGAAGCCGCCGCTGCCGAAGCCGCTGCCGAAGCCGCTGCCGCTGCCGCTGAAGCCGCTGCGGCCGAAGCTGCTGCCGCCGAAGCTGCTGCTGCCGAAGCTGCTGCTGCCGAAGCCGCTGCTGCCGAAGCCGCTGCTGCCGAAGCCGCTGCTGCCGAAGCCGCTGCTGCCGAAGCCGCTGCCGCCGAAGCCGCTGCCGCCGAAGCCGCCGCCGCCGAAGCCGCCGCTTCCATGCAGGCCGACGACTTCTACGGCATGACGATCGAGGAGCTTGAGGCTCTGACGTCGCCCGCCGG
>NZ_AVCK01000027.1 GCF_000747155.1 Arenimonas metalli CF5-1
TTATCCGCGTTAATCCGCGTCAAAAAAACTAAAAAACCAGCCCCAGTTCGCGACAGGCCAACGTCACCGCGGCGCGCGCGGCGTGGAGGGCGTCGTCGGGGGCGACGAGGCGGGGGCGGAGGTCGAGGGTGCAGTCCAGGCCCATGTCGAGCATCAGGGCGTGGGCGGACAGCAGGGGTTCGAGGTGCTCCGGAGGGAGCGCGCCGGCCTCGGCCAGGGCGCGCAGCAGGGTCGGCGTGTCGCGCGGTTCGCACAGCGCCGGATGCGCGTGCGCGGACTGCAGCACCCGCGCCTGCACCAGGAACTCCAGGTCGACCAGGCCGCCCTCGCCCTGCTTGAGGTCGAAGCGCAGCGCGTTGCTTCGGTCGAGCTCGGCGCGCATGCGGCGGCGCATCGCCACCACGTCCTCGCGGATCGCCTCGGATTCGCGCGGCTCGAGCAGGGTATCGCGCCGGATCCGCTCGAAGGCCGCGCCGACGGACGCCGCCCCGGTGATCGCGCGCGCACGCACCAGCGCCTGGCGCTCCCAGGTCCAGGCGCGCTGGCGCTGGTAGTCGGCGAAGCTGTCGAGCCCCGAGACCAGCATGCCCTTGGCCCCATCCGGCCGCAGCCGCACGTCGACTTCGTACAGCTTGCCCGCGGCGGTAACGGTGCCGAGCAGGCTTACTAGGCGCTGCGCGAGCCGGGCGAAATAGCGGCCTGCGTCCAGCGGCCGCGCGCCGTCGGAGCTGGCGTCGGCGGCGGCGTCGTGCAGGAACACCAGGTCGAGGTCGGAGCTGAAGCCCAGCTCCTGCCCGCCCAGGCTGCCGTAGCCCAGCACGGCCAGACCCGCGCCCGGCACGCGGCCGTGCGCGGCGATGATGTCGGTCTCGGCCAGGTGCAGGGTCTCATCGAGCAGTTCCGCGGCCAGCGCGGCCAGGCGGCGCGCCGCGTCCTGCGGCGGCAGGCGTAGCCCCAGCGTCGCCAGCGCGAGCCGGAAGCCGATCGCCTGGCGTAGTTCGTTGAGCGCGGTCAGCGCCGCCTCGGTATCGCCCGGCGGGAAGGCGGCGCGCGCCGAGGACACCAGCGCATGGATCTGCGCTTCGTCCGGCACCGGGCCGGCGGCGCGGGAGTCCAGCAGTTCGTCGAGCAGCAGCGGGTGCGCGGCCAGGCGTTCGGACAGCAGCGCGCTGCGCGCGGTGACGTCGGCCAGGCGCGCCAGTGCCGCCGGCTGCTCTTCGAGCAGGGCGAGGTAGCTGGTGCGGCGCGTGATCGACTGCAGCAGCGCCAGCCCGCGCGGCAGCGAAGCGTCCGGCGCTTCGCTGCGGGCGGCGGCGCCGAGCAGGGCCGGCATCACGTTGTCCAGGCGCTGGCGGCCACGCCCCGAGAGCGCGCGCACCGCCGGCGTGCGGGCGAAATCGCGCAGCGCGGCGTCCTGCGCTTCCGGGTCCACGAAGCCGGCCTCGGCCAGCGCATCGGCCGAGCCGCCGTCCGGCAGCGCGCGCCAGTACTGCACGAGTGCACCGGCTGGCGCCCGGCGGCGGCCGCGCGCCTCGAGCAACCCGGCGAACTCCTCGGCCACGACGCCGCGGTGGCCATCGAGCGCCTCCAGCATCGCCGCCTCGTCGCGGTAGCCGAGCGCGAGCGCGATGCGCCGGCGCGACAGCGGGTCCTCGGGCAGGGCGTGCACCTGCTGGTCGCCCAGCATCTGCACGCGGTTCTCGAGCCGCCGAAGGCCGCGGTAAGCGGCGGCGAGCCGCTCGGCGGTGGCTGGCTTCACGTGGCCGGCCTGCGCCATCGCTGCCAGCGCCGGCAGCAGCGAGCGTCCGCGCAGCGCCGGCTCGCGCCCGGCGCGGATCAGCTGCAGCGCCTGCACCAGGAACTCCACTTCGCGGATGCCGCCGGGGCCGAGCTTGAGGTCCTCGGCCAGCTCGCGCCGCTGTACTTCAGCGCTGATCAGCGCCTTCATCTCGCGCAGGCCGTCGAGTGCGCTGTAGTCGAGATAGCGGCGATACACGAAGGGCCGCAGCGTCGCCAGCAGCCGCTCGCCCGCGGCGAGGTCGCCGGCCACCGGCCGCGCCTTGATCCAGGCGTAGCGCTCCCAGTCGCGGCCCTCGCGCTGGTAGTACTGCTCCATCGCGCCGAAGCTCAGCGCCAGCCGGCCGCTGGCGCCGAAGGGACGCAGGCGCAGGTCGACGCGGTGGCAGAAGCCTTCGGCGGTGACGTCGCCCAGCAGCTGGGCGAGCCGCTGGCCCAGGCGCGTGAACCAGGCCTCGGCGTCGAGCGCGCGGGCGCCGTCGCTCTCGCCGTGTTCGGGGAAGGCGTAGACCAGGTCCACGTCGGAGCTGAAGTTGAGCTCGCCGCCACCGAGCTTGCCCAAACCGAACACCACCAGCGACTGCGCCTCGCCGGCGGCGTTGCGCACCACGCCATGGCGCTCGGCCAGCGACGCCGACAGCGCCGCGACCCCGCGCTGCAGGGCGAGGTCGGCGATGCGGCTGCTGCCGGCCAGCGTGGCGTCGACATCGTCGAGGCCGTGCAGGTCGCGCCAGACCAGGCGCGTGGACTCGGCCGTGCGCCAGCGCCGCAACTGCCCGCCCCAGTCGGCATCGGCGCCGGGCGCGAGCTCCGGCGGCGGCGCCATCGGCGCATCCAGCGACATCGCCAGCGCGGGTTGGCGGCAAATCGTATCCACCGCGAAGTCGCTGCAAAGCGCGAGCCGCGCCAGCCGCTCGCGCAGCGCCGGATCCGCCATGGCGTCGGGCGCGCGCTCGGCGAGGCGCGCCATCGCGCGCTCGAGGTGCGCAGCGAGCTCGGCGTCGAGGTCTTGCGTGAAAGTCATGCCGCGATTCTGTCACGCCACCCTTGTGGGAGGGACTCGCGGGAAAAAAGAAAAGCCCGCAGCGCTAGGCAGCTGCGGGCTTTTCGGCTCCCTCCCCCACGTCGGAAGCGCTTGCATCGTGGCGCTGTGACCCGGGGCTTGCACGTTGCAGTGCAGCAAAACTTGCTGCACCCCGGCGTCAGAGCACCAGCCAGGTCACCAGGCCAAGGAAACTGCCCATGCTGACGACATCGGTCATCGTGGTCAGGAAGATGCTGGACGCCGTCGCCGGGTCGGCGCCAAGCCGCTTGAGTACCAGCGGGATCATCGAGCCGGACAGGCCGGCCACCATGCAGCTGAGCGCCATCGCGGCCAGCGTGATCATGCCCAGCAGCAGCGCATCGCTGCCGCCATCCCGCGCCACCACCCAGTACATGGCCGCGCCCGCCAGCGCGCCCGTGACCGCGCCGTTGAGCAGCCCCAGCGTGCCTTCCTTGATCACCAGCTTGGCCACGCCCATGCCGCGCAGTTCGCCCAGGGTCATGCCGCGCAGCATCACGGCCAGCGCCTGGCAGCCCAGGTTGCCGCTCTGCCCGCCCAGCACCGGAAGGAACATCGCCAGCACCACCACGCGGTTGATCGTGTCCTCGAAGTAGCCCACCACGCCCGCGGCGACGAACACCGTCAGCAGGTTCACCAGCAGCCAGGGATTGCGGAAGCGGAACGCGCGCCACAGCGGCGTCGCCAGCCGCTCTTCCTTCTCGACGCCGACCATGGCGCCAGCCTGGGCCGAGATCTCGAAGGCCTGCTGCTCGAACAGCACCTGGCCGCGCACCTGGCCCACCAGCCGGCCATCGTCCTCGCACACCGGATAGACCGGGTAGTGGCGCGTCACCACCTCGCGCATCGCGTCCACCAGCGTGGTCGTCGGGCGCAGGCAGAAGGGCGAGCGGATCATCACCTCGTCGAGGCTGCGCGCGCGGTCGGCGTAAAGCAGCTCGCGGAACGCGACGACGCCGAGCAGGCGCTGCTGCGCATCCACCACCCACAGGTAGGTGACCATGCGGGTCTTCACCACCTCGCGCAGCGCCTCGATGGCCTCGGCCACGGGCGTGCCGGTGCGGAACACGGCAGGCGGGTCCTCCAGCAGCCGGCCCACGGTGCCCTCGGCGTAGCGCTGGCCATCGCCCCAGTCGGTGCCGGCCGGCGCCGCCGCCATGACGCTGGCGCGGCGGGCGTTGTCCATGTCGGCCAGCAGGCTGTTGGCGCGCGCGGGCGGCATGCGCGCCAGCAGGTCGGCTACCTCGGCGGGCGCCGCGTGCTCAAGGCGCTTGAGCGCCGTGTCGTTGTCCAGCGCGGCCAGGCGCTTGGCGCGGGCGGGCGCGTCGGATTCGGCGGACAGGGGGGTGGTCATGCGGACTCCAAGTAAGGCCCCGGTAGGAACGTCAACAGGCTACCCAAAAGGACAGCGCGCGGGGCGGCTTAAGCGCGGGCAAACGCCAGGTCTTCCCGCACGTGCGATCGCCGCGGGCTCTGCGACAATGCCTGTCTTCGTCATCGCCGGCCTGCCCCATGACCCGATCGCGCCTTCCGGCCCTGCTGCTGGCCTCGACCCTGCTGCTGGGCGCCTGCGCCGAAAACGCCCCGGCGCCCGAGGCCACGCCCAGCCTCACCGTCAGCGTCGCCACGCCGACCCAGCAATCGCTGCCCCAGCGCGTCACCGCCTCGGGCTCGATCGCCGCCTGGGAGCCGATGGCGCTGGGGGTCGAGCTGTCCGGCCAGCGCGTGGCCGAGGTGCTGGTGGAAGTCGGCGACGTGGTCACGAAGGACCAGCCGCTGCTCCGCCTCGACGACCGCAGCCTGCGGATGGAGCTGCGCCAGGCCGAGGCCGCGATGGCCCAGGCCGAGGCCGGCCTCGCCGTCGCCAGCGCCAACGCCGAACGCGGCCGGCAGCTCAAGCGCGAGCAGCTGATCGCCGACAGCGAGGCCGACCAGCTGATTTCGGGCGAACTCACCGCCCAGGCCCAGCGCCAGACCGCCGCGGCCCAGCGCGACAACGCCCGGCTGCGCCTCGGCTTCGCCACCCTGCGCGCGCCCGCCGGCGGCGTGGTGTCCCGACGCATGGTGCAGCCCGGCCAGGTGGTCGCGGCCGGCACCGAGTTGCTGACCCTGATCCGCGATGGCCGCCTGGAGTGGCGCGCCGAACTGCCCGAACGCGACCTGATCCGGGTTACGCCGGGCGTCGCCGTCGAGCTGCGCGGGCCCGACGGCGCGGCCGTGGCCGGCACGGTCCGCGCGGTGTCGCCGGCGCTGGACGCGCAGAGCCGCACCGGCGTGGTCTACGCCGACCTGCCGGCGCCGGGCGCGCTGCGCGCCGGCATGTACGCGCCCGGCGACCTGGTGCTGGGCGACCTGCCGGCGCGCACCGTGCCCGACCAGGCCATCGTCGAGCGCGACGGCTACCGCTACGTGTTCGTGCTGGGCGAAGGCGACGTGGTGTCGCAGCGCCGCGTCGAGCTGGGCGTGCGCCACGGCGGCGTCGTGCAGGTGCGCGAAGGCCTGCAGGGCGATGAACAGGTCGTGGTCGAAGGCGCCGGCTTCCTGGCCGACGGCGACCGCGTGCGCGTGGTCCCGGCCACGGAAGGCTGAGCCGGATGAACTTCTCCGCCTGGTCCATCAACCGGCCCTTGCCGGCCATCCTGCTGTTCATCCTGCTCACGCTGGTGGGCCTGTTTGGCTTCCGGCAGCTGGCGGTGTCGCGCTTCCCCGATGTGTCCTACCCCGGCGTCACCGTCACCGTGGCGCTGCCGGGCGCGACGCCCAGCCAGCTCGAGACCGAAGTGACCCGCAAGGTCGAGGACTCCGTGGCCAGCCTGCCGGGCATCAACAAGCTCCTCAGCACCGTCACCGAGGGCGCCTCCACCACCTTCGTCGAATTCCGCATCGGCAAGCCGCTGGACGAAGCGCTGGACGAGGTGCGCGACGCCGTCACCCGCATCCGCGGCGACCTTCCCGGCGACATCGAGGAGCCGGTGGTCGCCAAGATCGAGATCGTCGGCGGCACGCTGGTGACCTACGCCGTCTCGTCCGACACGCTGGGCGAGGACGAGCTGAGCTGGTTCGTCGACAACGAAGTCACCAAGAAGCTGTTCTCGGTGCGGGGCGTGGGCACCGTCGTTCGCAGCGGCGGCATCACCCGCGAAGTGCAGGTGGACCTGAAGCCGGGCGTGCTGGCGGCCTATGGCCTCACCGCCGGCGACGTCTCGGCGCAGCTGGCGCGCTCGCAGCTCGAGCGCTCCGGCGGCCGCGCCACCCAGGGCAGCAGCGAGCAGGCGATCCGCGCGGTGGGCACGGTGGACAGCGCGCAGACCCTGGAACAGTTCCCGATCGTGCTGCCCGACGGCAGCCAGCTGCCGCTCTCCGCGCTGGCCACGATCACCGACGGCCACGCCGAGCGCCGCCAGCTGGCGATGATCGACGGCGAGCCGGTGGTGAGCTTCGGCATCAGCCGCACCCGCGGCTCGAGCGAAATCGCCGTGGGCGAAGGCATCGAGGAAGCCATCGCCGAGCTCAAGGCGGCGCACCCGCGGGTGGAGTTCAAGCTCGTCAGCACCGCCATCGACGAGATCCGCGCGTCCTTCAGTTCTTCCATGGCCATGCTGTGGGAAGGCGCGGCGCTGGCCGTGCTGGTGGTGTGGTGGTTCCTGCGCGACTGGCGGGCGACGTGGATCTCGGCGCTGGCGCTGCCGCTGTCGATCATCCCGACCTTCGGCGTGATCTGGCTGCTGGGCTTCAGCCTGAACATGATCACGCTGCTGGCGCTGGCCGTGGTGGTGGGCATCCTGGTGGACGACGCCATCGTCGAGGTCGAGAACATCGACCGCCACCTGGCGATGGGCAAGTCGCCCAAGGTCGCCGCCACCGAGGCCGCCGACGAGATCGGCCTGGCCGTGATCGCGACCTCGGCGACGCTGGCGGCGGTGTTCATCCCGGTCGCCTTCATGCCCGGCATCGCCGGCAAGTTCTTCCTCGAGTTCGGCTGGACCGCGGCCACCGCGGTGATCTTCTCGCTGATGGTGGCACGCCTGCTGACGCCGATGATGGCGGCCTACCAGCTCAAGGCCAAGCCGCACGTCGAGAAGGAATCGGCGCTGATGACGCGCTACCTGCGGCTGGTGGAGTGGGCGCTGGCCAACCGCTTCACCACGCTGGCGCTGGCGCTGGCGATGTTCATCGGCTCGCTGGCGCTGGTGCCGCTGATCCCGGCCACCTTCATCCCCGGCTCCGACCTGGGCCGCAGCAACCTGAGCCTGGAGCTGCCGCCCGGCGCGCGCCTGGACCAGACCGCGGCGATGAGCGAGCGCGCCCGCGCCCTGATCAGCGACCTGCCCGAGCTGCGCCAGGCCTACGCCACCGTCGGCGGCGTGCTCGACCTGGGCGACCCGGCGGTCAACGGCATCAGCGAAGTGCGCAAGGTGACGATGGTGCTCGACTGGGGCCCCGAGGGCGAACGCGAGCGCACGCAGAAGGAGCTCGAGCGCGAAGTGCGCAAGCGCCTGGAGCAGCTGCCTGGCGTGCGCCAGCGCTTCATCAGCAGCGAGCCCGGCGAACAGCTGATGCTGGTGCTCAGCGGCGACGACCCGGTGCGCCTGTACCAGGCCGCCGGCGCCTTCGAGCGCGACCTGCGCACCTTGCCTGGCCTGGGCACGGTCAGCTCCACCGCCTCGCTGCTGCGCCCCGAGCTGGTGATCGTGCCCGACGCGCGCCGCGCCGCCGACCTCGGCGTGTCCACCGTGGACATCGCCGAGGCCTCACGCATCGCCACCAGCGGCGACTTCCGCCAGCGCCTGGCCAAACTCAACCTGCCCGACCGCCAGGTGCCGATCCGCGTGCGCCTGGCCGAAGAGAACCTGTCGGACGAAGCGCTGCTGTCGCTGCTGCGCGTGCCCAGCGCCAAGGGCGGCACGGTGCCGCTGTCGGCCGTGGCCGATATCCGCACCGGCACCGGCCCTTCGCAGGTGAACCGTTTCGGCCGCCAGCGCAACATCACCTTCACCGCCGAACTCAATGGCCGCCCGCTGGGCGAGGTGATGGCGGAAGTCGAGAAGCTACCGTCGCTGCAGCGGCTGCCGCCCGGCGTGCAGGTGCAGAACACGGGCGACTCGGAGATCTTCGTCGAGCTGTTCGTCGGCTTCGCGCTGGCGATGGCGGCGGGCCTGTTCTGCGTGTACGCGGTGCTGTTGCTGCTGTTCAACCACGCCAGCCACCCGCTGATCATCCTGATGGCGGTGCCGCTGTCGGCCGGCGGTGCGTTCGGGCTGATGCTGCTCACCGGCACCCTGCTGTCGCTGCCGGCGCTGATCGGCCTGCTGATGCTGATCGGCATCGCCACCAAGAACTCGATCCTGCTGGTGGATTACGCCGTCATCGCCGAGGACGAGAAAGGCATGGACATGCACGACGCGCTGGTGGACGCCTGCCGCAAGCGCGCGCGCCCGGTGATCATGACCACGATCGCCATGACCGCCGGCATGCTGCCGATCGCGCTGGGCCTGGGCGCCGATGCCTCCTTCCGCCAGCCGATGGCGGTGGCGGTGATCGGCGGCCTGATCACCTCGACGCTGCTGAGCCTGGTGGTGATCCCAGCGGCGTTCGCGGCGATGGAGGACTTCACCCGGCGCTTCACCCGCAAGAAAGCCGCGGCCTGAGGCAGGCCCCGGCCGCGCGCCGGGGTCATTCCATCCAGGGATTGCGCAGCGGCGGCACCGTCGCCGGGTCGACGCCATCGACGAGGCGCGCCACCTGCGCTTCGAGCTGGGCGCGCATCAGCGGCTCGACCGGCGCCTTGTCCTGCAGGATCGGAGTGGCATACGCCGCGCGGGCGCCGGCGACGTCGCCCAGCCGCAACCGCGCGTTGCCCAGCTCGACCGCCATGCCCAGATGGAAGGGCATCACGTCCAGCGCCTCCTGCAGCCGCGCCGCCACCACTTCATCGCGGCCGCCGCCATGCTTGTACAGGTGCTCGGCCACCGCCTGGTAAACGTCGGCAGCCCGCCCCATCGGATCCTCGCGGCGCCCCTTGTAGACGATCACGTAGCCGAAGCGCGCCACCGGCTCGAGGCCGCGCAGCGTCACTTCCGGGTCCCAGCCCCACTCGGGCCAGGGCAAGGTCATGCTGGCGCGATAGAGGAAATAGCCCTCGTACACGCCCGCGACATTGGTGTCGTCGATGTCCTGCACCTTCCGGCGGTATTGCGTCGGCACCGCCAGCGCCTGCTCCTCCATGAACCAATAGTCGGAGTAGAGCGCCGCCCCTTCCGGCGCGATCACCGCGTCGTGGTAGGCCTTGATCTCGGGCCAGCGCTGGCCGAGGTCCAGGCCTTCGTTCCCGAACTTGCGGAAGGCATCCTCGCTGCCGCCCGCCAGTTCGTTGTGGTACTCCCACAGGCGCGGCTCGGAGACGGTCATGGCCAGCGCCAGCGCCAGCGGCGCCAGCGCCGCGACCCGGCGCACGCGTCCCAGCTCGCGCCAGCCCCAGGCCACCAGCGCACCGGCCGGCAGGGCCAGCAGCACCACGATCGGCAGCGCGTGGCGCACGCCGCCGTAGGTGCCCTGCCCCGACGCCAGCGCCAGCAGGTGCACGACCCCCACGCCGAATGCCGCGGCCAGCAGCCAGCGACCAGCCGCCGGCAGCGTCCGCCAGGGCAGCACCAGCAGCCCGAGCAGCGCCATCGCCGCCAGCGCCAGCGGCAGCTTCGACGCGAGCACGCCGGGCCAGGTGAACCACGGCGGCCGACCCTTGTGGCTGACGCCCCAGATGAAGTGCGAGGACTGGCCGCGGCCCTCGATGCCGGCGCGCACCGTGTCGGACAAGCCCCAGAGGTAGGCGCGCGGCAGCAGCCTGGCCTCGTCGGCGACGCCGACGGCAAGCCGCCAGTGCGGGAGGTTGAGGTCGGTGATCTTGTCGGCCATCGGCCGGTTGAAGCCATCGCTGCCGTCGGGACCGGCGTGGAAATGGAAGCCGTACATCGCCCACAGCACCGCCCAGCCCAGCACGCCCGCCGCCATCAGCCGGCCGGTGCGGCGGATGACCTCGCGCAGGCCCCCGTGCCGCCAGCCCGCCAGCGCGCCGAAGGCCAGCACGAGCCCGAGGCCGGCCAATCCGGCCAGGGCGGAGTGCTTGCTGCCCAGCACCAGCCCAAGCGCGAGCCCGGTGGCGGCGACCCAGCGCCAGCGCCATTCGGCCAGCAGCAGGCCCGCCGCCGCCACGGCCACCGCCAGCGTGAGCGCCAGCGGCAGGTCGGTCATCGCCACCGGCAGGTGCGCCGCGACCGTGGGTTCGATCGCCAGGAACCCCAATGCGCCCGCCGCCCAGGCCAGCCCAAGCGCTCGCCAAAGCAGCAGCCCGAGGGCAAGCAGCAGCGCGCCGTGGAAGATCCACAGCGACACGCGCGTGGCCTGCTGCGCCGCATCCGAATCGTTCTTGAGGAACATCACGTCCTCGACCCACTCGCGCTCCTGCGACTTCTCCACCAGCGGCGCGAACGGCGGCAGCACGAACCCGCGCGACTGCGCCGCACCCGCCACCAGCTTCACCAGCGGCGGATGCTCGGGATTGAGCCGGTAATCGCCGGTGCGCACGTAGGACACGCCGGCGACGACGTGCCAGGGCTCGTCCACCGTGAAGCCGTCCAGGCGCGTGCCCCAGTGCGAGCGCAGCACGGCCAGCAGCACCAGCAGCGCCAGCACCGCCACGCCCAGGACACGGTGCGAATCGAGGGATCGGGTCATGCGTCGGACTCCCGGAGGCCAGCCATCCAGGGAATCAACGGCGCCGGGCGGCGACTGCGGCCTTGCCCGACCCAAAAAGGAAGGCCCCGCCGGAGCGGGGCCTTCGGTCACGCGGTGGCGTGGCTCAGCGGGAGCAGGGCTGGCCTTCGCCCGGCACGCAGACGTTTCGCAGGGTGTCGTTGGCACCGTCGCGGGCGCCGCGGGCCTTCTCTTCGCGCTGGGCGACGGTCAGGCACTCGGTGGTGGGCATGCGCGAACCGAGGCGGATTTCCTTCTTGCAGACCATCCGGCCTTTGTCATCGCTGCGGATCATGGCGACGATGGTTTCCTGGGCGTTGTAGAGCTCGATGCGCTCTTCGGGCGGCAGCTCCATCGCGTTCTCGTGGCCCTCGAGCAGGCGGGCGATCTTGTTGCGGGCGCTCTCGGCCTGGACCATCGAGCCCTTCTTGATCGCGCCGTAGGTGCCGTCGCGGGCCATGGCGAGGCTCTCGTCGATCTCGTCGATGAAGGCCTCGGCGTCGGTGATCAGGGCGGCCTCGGCATCGGCGCGCTGGGCCAGCGTGGCGGTCTCGGATTCCTCGGCGATGCGCGCCTGCGCGGCCAGGGGCAGGGCCAGCAGGCAGGACAGGAACAGGGTGCGGAGCTTCATGGCGGTATCTCCTGGAAACGGGGCGGGAAATGGCCGATGCCAGGCCCCTGGACGTTCGAGCATACCGTGGATGATTCGTGAAGCAAGTGCCGCCGGTACCCGGCTGAGTCGGGCGCTGGCGGCGCACCAATGGCAAACCAGTTCTTATGGCCTGGCCGTTGGCGCGCTGCGTCAGTACGCATAAGCACGAAGCCCGGCACAGGGCCGGGCTTCGTGGGTGAAACCATTAGCGCGGAGTGGCTTAGAAGTCCATGCCGCCCATGCCGCCCATGCCACCACCGCCCATGCCGCCGGCGGCCGGCTCGTCCTTCTTCGGGGCCTCGGCCACCATCGCTTCGGTGGTGATCATCAGGCCCGCGATGGACGCGGCGTTCTGCAGCGCGGTGCGGGTGACCTTGGTCGGGTCCAGGATGCCGAACTCGATCATGTCGCCGTACTCGCCGTTGGCGGCGTTGTAGCCGTAGGCAGCCTTGCCCTCGACGACCTTGTTGAGGATGACCGACGGCTCTTCACCGGCGTTGGTCACGATCTCGCGCAGCGGGGCCTCCATGGCGCGCAGGGCGATCACGATGCCGTGGTTCTGGTCTTCGTTGGCGCCCTTGAGGCCGGTGATGGCCGCCTTGGCGCGGATCAGCGCGACGCCGCCGCCCGGGACGATGCCTTCTTCAACGGCAGCGCGGGTGGCGTGCAGGGCGTCTTCGACGCGGGCCTTCTTTTCCTTCATCTCGATCTCGGTCGAGGCACCGACCTTGATCACGGCCACGCCGCCGGCGAGCTTGGCGACGCGCTCCTGCAGCTTCTCGCGGTCGTAGTCCGACGAGGTCTCTTCGATCTGGGCCTTGATCTGCTTGATGCGGGCCTGGATGCCGTCGGCGGCGCCGGCGCCGTCGATGATCGTGGTGTTCTCCTTCGAGACCTGCACCTTCTTGGCGCGGCCGAGGTCCTTGATGGTCGCCTTCTCGAGCTGCAGGCCGACTTCCTCGGAGATCACGGTGCCGCCGGTCAGGATGGCCATATCTTCCAGCATCGCCTTGCGGCGGTCACCGAAGCCCGGGGCCTTCACGGCGCAGACCTTGACGATGCCGCGGATGGTGTTGACCACCAGCGTGGCCAGGGCCTCGCCTTCCACTTCCTCGGCCACGATCAGCAGCGGCTTGCCGGCCTTGGCGACGCCTTCCAGCACCGGCAGCAGCTCGCGCACGTTGGCGATCTTCTTGTCGTAGAGCAGGATGAACGGGTCTTCCAGCTCGGCCGACATCGACTGCTGGTTGTTGATGAAGTACGGCGACAGGTAGCCGCGGTCGAACTGCATGCCCTCGACGACGTCGAGCTCGTTCTCGAGGCCCGAACCTTCCTCGACGGTGATCACGCCTTCCTTGCCGACCTTGTCCATGGCCTTGGCGATCAGCTCGCCGATGTTGGCGTCGGAGTTGGCCGAGATCGAGCCGACCTGGGCGATTTCCTTCGAGGTCGAGCACGGCTTGGAGAGCTTCTTGAGCTCGCCCACGGCCTCGATCACGGCCTTGTCGATGCCGCGCTTGAGGTCCATCGGGTTCATGCCGGCCGCGACGGCCTTCATGCCTTCGCGGATCAGGGCCTGGGCCAGCACGGTGGCGGTGGTGGTGCCGTCGCCGGCGATGTCGGAGGTCTTGGAGGCGACTTCCTTCACCATCTGCGCGCCCATGTTCTCGAACTTGTCGGCCAGCTCGATCTCCTTGGCGACGGACACGCCGTCCTTGGTGATCGTGGGGGCGCCGAAGCTCTTGTCGAGCACGACGTTGCGGCCCTTCGGGCCGAGCGTGGCCTTGACGGCGTTGGCGAGGATGTTGACGCCCTTCACCATGCGGGCGCGGGCGTCTTCACCGAAACGGATTTCCTTGGCAGCCATTTTCTAAACTCCAGAATTCTTGTGGGGTTGTTGCGATGCCGGTCGCGCAGGCGCGGGCCGGCGGGGTGTCGAATGCCTCAGCCCAGGATGGCGAGGATGTCGTCTTCCTTGACCACCAGGATTTCCTGGCCGTCGACCTTGACTTCGGTGCCGGCGTACTTGCCGAACAGCACCTTGTCGCCGACCTTCACGGTCGGGGCGCGGGTCGAACCGTTGTCCAGGGCCTTGCCGGCGCCAACGGCCAGCACTTCGCCCTTGATCGGCTTCTCGGTGGCCGAGTCCGGAATGACGATGCCGCCGGCGGACATCTTTTCTTCTTCCATACGCTTGATGACCACGCGGTCGTAGAGCGGCTTGATGTTCATGGGTTTCCTCGTTATTCCTGTGATTTCAACGACATGGGCCTGGTGTGTTAGCACTCGGCCCCGGTGAGTGCCAATGATACGCGCATGCCCACCCGACGGGGTAGGCAGCGACCCGCCCTTTGTGGGGCGGCGGCGCGGGGCTTTCAAGGGCAGGGCTTTTCAGCGCGGGCTCGGGGTCCGGCGGCGACCTGGGCGGCGACCTGGGCGGCGGGCTGGCCGGGCTCCCGGCGGCGGCCCCGCGGATTCGGCGCCCCGCTGCTCAGCAGGGCTCACCGGCCCGGGTGCGCCCGACACCGGCTCCGGGTCGCGTGCAGGTTGATTTGTGACCGGCTTCTCACTTTACAATCACGCCAGGGACGGGGTCCCGGTATTGGGCGTAAATGTCGGTAAGCCGCCGACAACTTCCGCCCCGGAAGACCCCGGTGACCGGTTGCCACGACGGCGGCGAAAGCCAATGCGAAGGTCCGGCAGGCGATGCCGAGAGGCGCCGCCACCCGCAGGACGACGGATGCCACCAGGTCCTCAGGGGAGGCCGACAGTGGCTGTGAACCGCGCCTGCCCATCACGCCCAGGCCCCACGCAGAGGGGGCCGGGCGCAGCAAGACGCTTCATTTCCGGGGAAACACCATGAGCTTGCTCTTCAACCGCATCAGGCAGGCGCGCCGAGGCGCCGAGTTATCGCAGTCGGAATTGGCCAACATCGTCGGGGTGGCCCGCAGTGCCGTGGCCCAGTGGGAGCGCCGCGACGGCGCCAAACCCACCACCGAGAACATGGCCAAGATCGCCATGGCCACCACCGTCAGCTTCGAGTGGCTGGCCACCGGCCGGGGCGGCCGCTGGCTGGGCGGCGACGCCGAGACGCCGGCCATGATGCTCAACTTCTACGCCCAGTGCGGCCTGGAAGAGCGCCTGCTGCTGGCCTTCCGCACCCTGCGCAGCCCCGAGCAGCAGCCGCTGGTCGACTTCGTCGAGGCCATGACCGACCGGGCCTGAGCCGGGCGCCGGGGCGGGGTTCTCGCCCCGGCGACGAACTTCCGGGGATACTTGCGGTCGTACAGGCCGGCCCGCCGCGGGCCGCCCCTCCCGAGCGAGACCCCCGCATGACCCGTTGGCTGTTGGCCGCCCTGGCCGCGCTGCTCCTCGCCCCCACCGCCCAGGCGGTGGACGAGGCCGACCTCCTGCCGATCGACCAAGCCTTCGCGCTCAGCGCGCGCGCCACCGAGCGCGGCCGCATCGAATTCCACTGGGAAATCGCGCCCGGCTACTACTTGTATCGACACCGCACCGGCGTCGAGCTGGTCGAGGGCGGCTTCAAGTCGAACCCGCTCGAGCTGCCCGACGGCGAGGCCTACACCGACGAGTTCTTCGGCGACGTCGAGACCTATCGCAATCAGTTGACCGCCGTGCTCACCGGCGCCACGGCCGACGACGCCACCGCGCTGCGCTTCAAGGTGAAGTACCAGGGCTGCGCCGACGTGGGCGTGTGCTACCCGCCGCACACCAAGACCGTGACCGTGGCGCTGCCGGCCGGTGCGGGCGGCGACCCGCTCGCCGCGCTCGGCGGCGCGCGCGGACCCGACCTGTTCGGCGACACCGACCCCGCGCGCGCGGCCGGCGGCCTGCCGCTGCCCGAGGAACAGGCCTTCCGCTTCGAAGCCATCGCCGGCGGCCCGGACAAGCTGCTGCTGCGCTTCGACCCGGCGCCCGGCTATTACCTTTACCGCGACCGCAGCACGGTGGAAGTCGAGGGCGACGGCGTCACCGCGGGCGCGATCAACTGGCCGCCGGCGCAGTCGCATCGCGACGAGCACTTCGGCGACGTGATGGTCTACTTCGATCCGGTGGACGCCACGCTGCCGCTGCAGCGCACGAATACCGCCGCCACGGTGCTGACCGTGCGCACCACCTTCCAGGGCTGCCAGACCGACGGCATCTGCTACCCGCCGATGACGCGCACCGCGACCGTGACGCTGCCGGCCGGCGCCGGCGCCGCCGCGCCCGCGGACGCCCCGCGCGAAACCCCGCCCGCCCGTGCGCCGACCGCGCTGTGGCTGGCGCTGCTGCTGGCGCTGGGCGGCGGCGTGATCCTCAACCTCATGCCCTGCGTGCTGCCCGTGCTCTCGCTCAAGGCGCTGTCGCTGGCGCAGGGCGGCGGGCAGGCGAAGCGGCAGGCGCTCTGGTACACCGCCGGCGTGCTGGCCAGCTTCGCGGCGGTCGGTGCGATCGCGCTGGCGCTGCGGCAGGCGGGCCTGGCGCTGGGCTGGGGCTTCCAGCTGCAGCAGCCGGGCGTGATCGCGGCGCTGGCGCTGGTGATGATCGCGATTGGCCTGTCGCTGTCGGGCGTGGTGAGCTTCGGCGCTTCGCTCGCGGGCACCGGCCAGTCGCTGGCGCAGAAGTCCGGCCCGGCCGGCGATTTCTTCACCGGCGTGCTGGCCGTGGTGGTGGCCAGCCCGTGCACGGCACCGTTCATGGGCACCGCGCTGGCGTTCGCGTTCGCGGCCTCGCCCGCGGTCGCGATCCTCGTCTTCCTGGCGCTGGGCCTGGGCCTGGCCCTGCCCTTCCTGCTGATCGGCTTCGTGCCGGCGCTGGCCTCGCGCCTCCCGAAGCCGGGCGCGTGGATGGACACGCTCAAGCAGGTGCTCGCCTTCCCGATGTACCTCACCGCGGTGTGGCTGCTGTGGGTGCTGGCCAAGCAGCGCGGCGCCGACGCCATCGGCCTGGTGCTGGCGGGCGCGGTCGTGCTCGGCCTCGGCCTGTGGTGGTGGGAGAAGGCGCGCTGGGGCCGCCTGCTGCCGCGCGTGCTCGCCGCCCTCGTGGTGCTGGCCGCGCTGTGGCCGGTGCTCGTGGTGCAGCGCATGCCGGTGCCCGAGCGCGCGGTCGCAGCCGAAGAAGGCGTGGTCGCGTTCTCGCAGGACAAGCTCGACCAACTGCGCCGCGACGGCCGCGTGGTGTTCGTGAACATGACCGCCGACTGGTGCGTCACCTGCAAGGCGAACGAACGCACGGTGCTGGCGCGCGAGGGTTTCCGCACCGCGCTCGACGCCGCCGGCGCCGTCTACATGAAGGGCGACTGGACCGACGTGGACCCTGCCATCACCGCCTTCCTCGAATCGCACGGCGCCGTGGGCGTGCCGCTGTACGTGGTCTACCCGCGCAACGGCGAACCGCGCGTGCTGCCGACCGTGCTGACCCAGGACCTGGTGGCCGGGGCCCTGGCCGAGGCTGCGAACTGACATGAAGCGCGACGCGATCCTCACCTGGTCGGCCATCGCCGTCCTGGGCCTCGTCAGCGCCGGCCTCGGCTGGTGGCTGGGCCAGCGCGTGATGCTGCCGCCGGAGCAGCCGCCGCCGGCCGGCCTGGTGGTGGTCGAACCGGGCCAGGCCCTGCCGCCGATGGCCCTGCCCTACCTCGCCGCCGGCGGCGAGCGCCGCCTGGACGGCCCCGGCCGCCCGCGCCTGATCAACTACTGGGCCAGCTGGTGCGGCCCCTGCCGCAAGGAAATGCCGATCCTGGACGCCTTCGCCGCCGAACAGGGCGGCAACGGCATCCAGGTGATCGGCGTCGCGCTCGACACCGCCGACGAGGCCCGGGCCTTCCTGCGCGAAGTCCCCGTGGCCTTCGAGACCCTGCTCGAGACCCCCGGCCCCGGCGACAGCTCGGTGGCGCTGGGCAACCGCCGCAACATCCTGCCCTTCACCGCCCTGGTGGACGGCGAGGGGCGGCTGGTGAAAACCCGCTACGGCGAGTTCCCCAGCCTCGAAGCGCTGAACGAGTGGGTCCGCAGCCCCGCGGAATAAATTCAAACGCCCGTTAAAATCGGGGAAGTCGCGGCGATCTTCTGGACAGCCGCCCGGCCTTGCCCCCAGACTGTGCCTCCCCCGGGGAGGCTGGCGTGGCAAAGATCCTGGTACTGCATGGTCCCAACCTGAACCTGCTCGGTGAACGCGAGCCGGGCATCTATGGCCACGCCACGCTCGACCAGATCAACGCCGGGCTCCAGGCCCGGGCCGCCGCCGCCGGCCACGAACTCTCCGACTTCCAGTCCAATGCCGAGCACGAGCTCGTGGACCGCGTGCAGGCCGCCCGCCGCGACGGCACCGCCTTCATCCTGATCAACCCGGCCGCCTTCACCCACACCTCGGTCGCCCTGCGCGACGCACTGGCCGCGGTGGCCCTGCCCTTCATCGAAGTGCACCTGTCGAACCCGCACGCGCGCGAGCCGTTCCGGGCCCACAGCTATTTCTCGAGCCTGGCGCTGGGCGTGGTCTGCGGCTTCGGTGCCGACAGCTACGGCTATGCCCTGGAGGCGGCGCTCAAGCGCCTCTCGACGCCCTAGACCCCGGCGGCCCCGCCGGGGCCGCCCGCAAGAAACCCACCCACTACCAACGACGAGACGAGGCCTTCATGGACCTTCGCAAGATCAAGAAACTCATCGACCTGCTCGAGGAATCCAACCTTTCCGAGATCGAGATCAAGGAAGGCGAGGAATCGGTGCGCCTGGCGCGCCACGCCACCGGCACCTACGTCGCCGCCGCGCCCGCGCCGGTGGCCGCCCACGCCGAGGCCCCGCGCCCGGCGCCGGCCGCCCCCGCCGCCACGATCTCGGCCGAGGCCGTGGGCAAGTCCACCAAGGACATCCCCGAGGGCCACACCGTGCGTTCGCCGATGGTCGGCACCTATTACGAGTCGCCGAGCCCGGACAAGCCGCCGTTCGTGAAGGTCGGCCAGACCGTCAAGCAGGGCGAGACGCTGGGCATCATCGAGGCCATGAAGATGTTCAACCCGATCGAGGCCGAGGTGTCCGGCACCGTGACGGCCGTGCTGGTCAAGAACGGCCAGCCGATCGAATTCGACGAGCCCATGTTCGTCATCAGCTGAAGGCGCCTCCCATGCTCGACAAGATCGTCATCGCCAACCGCGGCGAGATCGCGCTGCGCATCCTGCGCGCCTGCCATGCGCTCGGCATCAAGACCGTGGCCGTGCACTCCACCGTGGACCGCAACCTCAAGCACGTGGCCATGGCCGACGAGTCGGTCTGCATCGGCCCGGCGCCGTCGTCGGAGAGCTACCTCAACATCCCGGCGATCATCGCCGCGGCCGAGGTCACCGACGCCCAGGGCATCCACCCGGGCTACGGTTTCCTGAGCGAGAACGCCGACTTCGCCGAGCGCGTGGAGAAGTCCGGCTTCGTCTTCATCGGCCCGACCGCGAACGTGATCCGCATGATGGGCGACAAGGTCGAGGCCATCCGCGCCATGAAAGAAGCCGGCGTGCCCTGCGTGCCCGGCTCCGGCGGACCGCTGCCCGACGACCCGGCCGAGTGCATCAGCCACGGCCGCGAGATCGGCTACCCGGTGATCATCAAGGCCGCCGGCGGCGGCGGTGGCCGCGGCATGCGCGTGGTGCACACCGAAGGCGCGCTGATGACCGCGATCGCCGCGACCAAGCAGGAAGCCAAGGCCGCGTTCGGAAACGACATGGTCTACATGGAGAAGTTCCTGGAGAACCCGCGCCACGTGGAGATCCAGGTGCTGTCGGACGGCCAGGGCAACGCCATCCATCTCGGCGAGCGCGACTGCTCGATGCAGCGCCGCCACCAGAAGGTGGTCGAGGAAGCGCCGGCCCCGGGCATCACCGACGAGCAGCGCGCCGAGATCGGCCGCATCTGCACCGAGGCCTGCGTGCGCATCGGCTACCGCGGCGCCGGCACCTTCGAATTCCTGTACGAAAACGGCCGCTTCTACTTCATCGAGATGAACACCCGCATCCAGGTGGAGCACCCGGTGACCGAGATGATCACCGGCATCGACCTGGTGCGCGAGCAGCTGCTGATCGCCAGCGGCCAGAAGCTGAGCATCAAGCAAAGCGACATCAAGATCACCGGCCACGCCATCGAGTGCCGCATCAACGCCGAGGATCCGGAGAGCTTCCTGCCCAGCCCCGGCCTGATCCGCCACTTCCACGCGCCGGGCGGCCCGGGCGTGCGGGTGGATTCGCACATCTACGAGGGCTACAAGGTCCCGCCGAACTACGACTCGATGATCGGCAAGCTGATCGTGCACGGCGCCACCCGCGCCCAGGCCATCGCCCGCATGCGCGTGGCGCTGAGCGAGATGGTGGTGGACGGCATCAAGACGAACGTGCCTCTTCAACAGCGGATCCTGGCGGATGTCGGCTTCCAGCAGGGCGGCACCAACATCCATTACCTGGAAAAGCGGCTGGCGGAGCGCAAGGAAAAGGCGATCGGGCTGGGATGAGTCCGGCGCTTCGCGCCTGAACGCCGGCGAAACCACGCCGGCGGACGAACGAATTCTTGACACGGCCCACGCGCCGTTCGAAGACGATGCCGCCTCGATGACCGGGGGAGGGCCGCGGTCGGGAACGGGCGCGAGGCTTCCTTGTCGGATTCCACGGTTTCCACTGCGCCACGCGGCATCGGTGCCAATTCACTGACGGCGCTAGCCGCCGCGCTGCTGGCCCTGGCCTACAGCGCCAGCTTCTGGCGGCAATTGCTCGCCGCCGACCTGCCGGGTGGACTGCGCGGCGCGCTGTTCCTGCTGGCGGCGTTCGCGGTGGTGTTCGCGTTCAACGGCCTGCTGCTGTCGTTCGTGGCCTGGCGCGGGCTGCAGAAGCCGGCGCTGGCGCTGGTGCTGCTGCTCTCGGCCGGCGCGGCCTACTTCATGGATGGCTACGGCGCGGTGATCGACCGGCACGCGCTGCAAAGCGTGCTCGAGACCGACCTGCGCGAAGGCAGCGAGTGGCTGTCGTGGTCGATGGCCGGCTACCTGCTCGTGCTCGGCGTGCTGCCGGTCCTGGCCTTGTGGAAGCTGCCGGTGCGCTATCGCCCGTGGCCGCGCGAGCTGGCGGGCCGCGCCGGCTTCATGATCGCGATGCTGGCGGTGATGGGCTTGGCGGTGCTGCCGTTCTCGCGCGAGTTCTCGTCCACCGCGCGCAACCACGCGCAGCTTCGCCACCTGGCCACGCCGGCCAATCTGTTCAACGCCGTGCGCGGCTACGCCAAGCACGCCGCGCCCGGTGCGCCGGTGGTGGTGGAACCGCTGGGTACCGACGCCCACGGCGGCAGCCGCTACGGCGTGCGCAAACCGGTGCTGATGGTGATCGTGGTGGGCGAATCGGCCCGCGCCGACAGCTTCAGCCTGGCCGGCTACCCGCGCCAGACCAACCCCGAGCTGGCGAAGATCGCGCCGGTGTTCTTCCCGAACGTGAGTTCCTGCGGCACCAACACCGCGACCTCGCTGCCCTGCATGTTCTCCGACCTTGGCCGCGCGCGGTACGAGGAAGCGGCGGCGCGCGGCCGCGAGAACCTGCTCGACGTGATCGCCCACGCCGGCCTGCAGGTGGAGTGGGAGGACAACAACACCGGCAGCAAGGGCGTGGCCGCGCGCCAGCGCGAGGAGTCGATGGCGAAGCTGGCGGCCGCCGCGCCCTGCGACGCCGACGGCTGCCTGGACGAGCGACTGGTCGAACACCTGCGCGACGAGCTGGCGGCGCCGGGCACGGAAGACAAGGTGTTCGTGCTGCACCAGATCGGCAGCCACGGCCCGGCCTACTTCAAGCGCTACCCGAAGCAGTTCGAGCGCTTCACGCCCACCTGCCAAAGCGTCGCGCTGCAGGACTGCACCACCGAGCAGATCCGCAACAGCTACGACAACACCATCCTCTACACCGACCACGTGCTGGCGGCGCTGATCCGCCTGCTCGAACACGAGGCCGGCGACCGTGCCCCGGCGCTGCTGTACCTGTCCGACCACGGCGAATCCACCGGCGAACACGGCCTCTACCTGCATGGCGCGCCCTACGCGCTGGCGCCCGGCGAACAGACCCACGTGCCGATGCTGCTCTGGACCTCGCCCGCCTTCCAGCGCTGGCGCGGCCTCGACAGCGGCTGCGTGCAGGCCCGCCGAAGCGACCCGCTCAGCCACGACCATCTCTTCCACACCGTGCTGGGCCTGCTCGACCTGCAGACCACGGTTTACGAACCAAAGCTCGACGCCCTGGCCGGCTGCGCACCGGCCTGAGGGCGCATTTGCGACAACTTCTGATGGCGAAACCCGCAACGGGCCGGTACGGTTGAAGCCCCCGCCGGCACTGGATCGCTCGCCTTGAGGCACGCACGCCCGCTTGCCCTTTCTGCTCTTGCCATCGCCCTGCTTCCGGGCTGCGACATCCTCGAAAAGATCCCGCGGACGCCGGAGGATTTCGCCCGGGCGGCGAGTCCATTCGGCGCCGCCACGCGCGAGCTGCTGGAGGATTCGCCCGAGGGCAAGGTCTACCGCATCATGATCGAGTCCAAGCGCACTGCATCCTGGGCGCAGGCGGACTTCGCGATGTGGCAGGATCTGCGCAGCTCCTGTCCCGACGGGGCACAGCACGAGAATCTGTCCACGGAGCCCGCCACGGACGGTGCCCATGAGAGTAGCCAGCAAGAGCATCCGGCCGGCACCCACTTCATCCGAACCTTCCGATGTGCGCCAAAGCCTGCCTATCAGTTTGAGTTCGAATCCCGCCTGCCCCATGAGCAAGCGGTCGAGCAGATGACACGGCGGCTGCGGGAGGCCGCGCCCGACTCGAAGGGCGGGCGGGTCGTGGTGCCGATCCTGGATTCATCGACAGACACCAAGTTCGATCAGATCGAAGGTTTTCTGGGTGGGCTGGTCCACAGCATGCTGAACAAGTGCCCCACAGGCGTGGTCGTCAGCCATCCTGTGATCGGGTTGTTCCCGCCGTCCGACGAAGCATCCGATCTCAGTCAGCCACTCGGCTACTTTGCCTACATCGTCGAATGCACCGGCAACGCACCCGCCACTGCGGCGGCCCCGATCCCGGGCAAGTGACTGCCACGCTGGCATCGCCCGGTTGCCGGCGATAAGGTACCGGGAACCCTCCCCGGAGCCTGACCTTGCGGAACGCGAGCCGAATTTTCCTTGCCATCGCCGTCGCCTTGTCGCTCTCCGGCTGCGACATCGCCCAGGACATCCCGCTCACGCCCGAAGAGGCGCGGAAGGTGGCCAGTCCGTTCGGCATGGCAACGCGCGAGCTGGTTGAGGATTCGACCGAGGGCAAGGTCTACCGCGTCATGGTGGAATCCCGACGGCCAGCCAGCTGGGGGGATGCGACCGGGGCGATGTGGGAGGCGGAGCGCCGCGTTTGTCCCGACGGCGAGCGCTATCAGTACCTCACCGAGGAGCCTGCCAAAGGGCAGACCGAGGAGGATGTGACGAGAGAACACCCCGCGGGCACCCTTTTCGTGCGCACACTGCGCTGCGCACCGAAACCACCCTACGAGTTCGAGTTCGAGCGCCCACTATCGGCGAATGAAGCTTATGGCCGCATGGTCCGTCGATTGGTCGACGCGGCGCCCGACACGACAGGCGAAAAGGTGGTTCAACCGATAGTTCCGTCCGAGGTCCTGCCCAAGTACCGGGCGATAGAACAGTCATACGGCACGTCCGTCCACCAGCACCTGCCCCAATGCGCCTCGGGCGTACAGGTCAGGCATCCACAAATCGGCATGTACCCGCCCGACAGCGTGCCCGCGGGCCCAAACCACATCGCGGGCTACGTCGCCTTCATCATTGAATGCATCGACCCCACAGAAACCGCGGCAGCGGCCACTCCGGACGCCTGAGCCCCGGCAGTGCGACAATGGCGGCCCCGCCGACCGCCGCCCCGCCATGCCCTTCCTCGAACTCTCCCTGCGCGTCCGCGCCGAAGACGAACACCGCGCCGAGAATGCGCTGATGGACCTGGGCGCGCTGTCGGTGACGCTGATGGACGCCGACGCCGCCACGCCGAACGAGAAGGCCGTGCTTGAGCCCGGCGTGGGCGAGACGCCGCTGTGGCCGGAGATCACGCTGCTGGCGCTGTTCCCGGGCGACACCGTGGCCGAGCTGGTGCTGCACGCGCTCGAATCCTTCGACGATGCGATCGACCTGTCCCAGGCCGACTTCCGCGAAGTGGCCGACCAGGACTGGGAGCGCGCGTGGATGGACCAGTACGTGCCGCTGAGCTTCGGCACGCGCACCTGGATCGTGCCCTGGAACATGGACCCGCCGCCGGAAGCGCGCGACGGCGTGATCGTGCGCCTCGACCCGGGCCTGGCTTTCGGCTCGGGCACGCACCCGACCACGTCGCTGTGCCTGCAGTGGCTCGATTCGCTGGTGCTGCGCGACAAGGTGGTGCTCGATTTCGGCTGCGGTTCCGGCATCCTCGCGCTGGCCGCGCTAAAGCTGGGCGCCAAGGCCGCGGTCGGCGTGGACAACGACCCGCAGGCCCTGGCCGCCACCGCCGACAACGCCGAGCGCAACGGCGTCGGCGACCTGCTCACCGTGTATTCGCCCGAAGACGAACCGGCCGCCACGTATCCCGTGGTCGTCGCCAACATCCTCGCCTCCGCGCTCGATGCCCTGGCCGAAACCCTCGCCTCGCGCGTCGCGCCCGGCGGCGTGATCGCGCTGTCCGGCATCCTGCACGGGCAGGAAGGCGCGCTGTTGGAACGCTATGCCCCGTGGTTCGAGGCACTCGAGGCCGTGCAGGAAGGCGACTGGATGCGAATCACCGGTACCCGCAGGGGTTAGCGGCGGGCGAACGCCTGCATTCCGCCCGGCCAAGCCCGCTATCATTCCCGCATGCCTCCCCGCGCCCCCCGCTTCGCCACCGCCGACGACACCGCGCCCACCGTCCGCCGCCTGCCCTGGGGCTGGGCCGGGCTGGTCGTCGCGCTGGGCGTGCTGCTGTTGCTGCAGCTGGTGCTGGCCGACCGCGCGCGCCTGGCCGGCGACGCCAACTGGCGGCCACGGCTCGAGCTCGCCTGCGGCGTGCTCGGCTGCGACCTGCCGCCCTGGCATGCGCCCGACGATTTCCGCGTCACCACCCGCGAAGTGCAGCCGCACCCGACGGTGCCCGGCGTGCTGCTGATCACCGCCAGCTTCCGCAACGACGCCCGCTGGGCGCAGGCCTGGCCGGTGCTGGAGATCGCGCTGCAGGACCTCGATGGCCAGGCCCTGGGCCTGCGCCGGTTCCAGCCGGTGGAGTACCTGGGTAGCCCGCCGGCCTCGCCGCTGATCGCGCCGGGCCAGTCGGCCAGCGCTACCCTCGAGATCCTGGACCCGGGCAAGCGCGCCGTCGCCTTCACGTTCGACTTTCACTGAATCGCCCGCCCGGACCCTGTCCTGAAGTACGGGTCGCACCGCGTTTTGGATTGACGTAGACTCCCTTCCCCCGTCGCCCACCGGCGGACCGCAAGGAAGCGGACGATTCCCCCACGGAGCTGCCTTCCAGTGAATGCCTTGCCGGCCTCGCGCGCCGACTCCAACGCCGCCACCCCCAGCCACACCCCGCTGCGTGACCATGTCGCGCGCTCGGTGCGCCGCTACCTGCACGACATCAACGGCTGCGAGATCGACGATCTCTACGAAGTCGTGCTGCGCGAAATCGAAGCCCCGCTGTTCGCCGAAGTCCTGCGCCACTGCGACGGCAACCAGAGCCGCGCCGCCGCCATGCTCGGCCTCAATCGCGCCACCCTCCGCAAGAAACTCAAGGCCTACGGCCTGGCCTGAAAAGCGTTTTTGGCCACGGATGAACACTGATAAACACGGATAGAGCCCATTGGGTTTTGTTCTCTGGAAGCGCCTGCGCGACCGGGCATTGAGGAATTGCCTGCATTTACCGGCTCTTATCTGTGTTCATCTGTGTTCATCCGTGGCTAAAACCGCTCTTCACCCCGGTATAATCGCGGCTTCCCCACGAGGTGCCCGATGACCGCCGAACGCCAACCCGTCCGCCGCGCGCTGCTTTCCGTTTCCGACAAGACCGGCGTGGTCGAACTGGCCCGCGGGCTGGCCGCGCTGGGCGTCGAGCTGCTCTCCACCGGCGGCACCGCCAAGGCGCTGCGCGAGGCCGGGCTGGCGGTGCGTGATGTCAGCGAAGTCACCGGATTCCCTGAAATCATGGACGGCCGGGTCAAGACCCTGCACCCGAAGATCCACGGCGGCCTGCTCGGCCGCGAGGGCGTGGACGACGCGGTGATGGCCGAACACGGCATCGCGCCGATCGACCTGCTGGTGGTGAACCTCTACCCGTTCGCGCAGACGGTCGCCAAGCCCGGCTGCAGCTACGACGACGCCATCGAGAACATCGACATCGGCGGCCCGGCGATGCTGCGCGCCACCGCCAAGAACCACGCGCGCACCAGCGTGCTGGTCGATCCGTCCGATTACGACGCCTTCCTCGACGCGCTCAAGGCCGGCGGCAGCACCCCGGCGATGCGCCGCGCGTTCGCGGCCAAGGCGTACGCGCACACCGCCGCCTACGACGGCCAGATCGCGCAGTGGCTGTCGCCACGCGCCGAGGACCCGGCGCAGCCGGAAGCCTGGCCCAAGACCTTCCACGCTTCGCTGCAGCTGGCCTCGGCCCTGCGCTACGGCGAAAACCCGCACCAGCGCGGCGCGCTCTACGTCGAGGCCAACGCACCGCAGGGCATCGTCGCCACCGCGCGCTTCCTGCAGGGCAAGGAGCTGAGCTACAACAACCTGGCCGACGCCGACGCCGCGCTCGAATGCGTCAAGGCCTTCGACGCGCCCGCCTGCGTCATCGTCAAGCACGCCAACCCCTGCGGCGTCGCCGTGGCGGCCAACCTGATGGACGCCTACGACCGCGCCTTCGCTGTGGACCCGACCTCGGCCTTCGGCGGCATCATTGCCTTCAACCGCGAACTCGACGCCGCCACCGCCGCCGAGATCCTCAAGCGCCAGTTCGTCGAAGTGGTGATCGCGCCGTCGATCGCCGCCGACGCGCTGCCGCATTTCGCCAAGAAGGCCAATGTGCGGGTGCTGGCCTGCGGCGAGCTTCGCGTGGCGCCGGGCCTGGAATACAAGCGCATCGCCGGCGGCCTGCTGGTGCAGGATGCCGACACCGACGCGCTCGGCGCCGCCGACCTGAAGATCGTCAGCAAGATCGCGCCCACCGACGCCCAGCTGCGCGACCTGCTGTTCGCGTGGAAGGTGGCGATGTACGTGAAGTCCAACGCCATCGTGTACGCGAAGGACCTGCAGACGGTGGGCATCGGCGCCGGCCAGATGAGCCGCGTGGTCAGCGCGAAGATCGCCGGACTCAAGGCCGAGGAAGCCGGGCTGGTGGTGCCGGGCTCGGTGATGGCCTCCGACGCCTTCTTCCCGTTCCGCGACGGCATCGATGCCGCCGCGGCCGCCGGCATCGCCGCGGTGATCCAGCCGGGCGGCTCGATGCGCGACGGCGAAGTCATCGCCGCCGCCGACGAGCACGGCATGGCGATGGTGTTCACCGGCCGCCGCCACTTCCGCCACTGAGGCCCCGCCATGAAGACCGCCAGCCCGCCGCCCGCCTCCCCCGCTCCGCCGCCGGGACCGGCGCGGACCGGGTTGGCGCTGGGCCTGGCCGGCCTCGGGCTCGCGGTCATCGCCCTGCTGGTGTGGCTGGTCGTGCGCACGCCGGCCCCGGTGCTGCCGCCGGTCGATCCGGTGCACGCAATCGCCGCCGACCTCGTGCGCCAGCACAACGCCAGCCTCCCGCGCGACCTCGGCGATGGCCTGGTGCTGGAGCGCATGAGCGTCGAAGGCCGCACCGTGCTGATGATCCTGCGCAGCCAGGGCATGACCCTGGCCGAGGCGGCGCGCAACCCGGAGCTGTTCCAGCGCGTCCGCGAGGCGGAGCAGGCCCGGCTGCTGGCCTACTGCTCGGAGCGCGATTTCCGCCTCGTGCTGGACGAAGGCGTGGTGCTGACGCGCCGCTTCATCGACCGCGACGACCAGCGCTTCTTCGATGTCTCGCTGGCCGCGGCGGACTGCCGCCCGAACACCTGACCGTCCGCAACGCTTCCGGAGTCCCTGCATGAAAGTCCTCGTCATTGGTTCCGGCGGCCGCGAGCACGCCCTGGCCTGGAAGCTGGCGCAGTCGCCGCGCGTGAGCGAGGTGCTGGTCGCGCCCGGCAACGCCGGCACCGCCACCGAGGCGCGCTGCCGCAACGTGCCGGTGAAGGCCACCGACATCGACGCGCTGCTGCAGCTGGCCGCCGACGAGAACGTGGGCGTCACCGTGGTCGGCCCCGAGGCGCCGCTGGTGAAGGGCGTGGTCGATGCCTTCCGCGCCGCGGGCCGCCGCATCTTCGGGCCCACGGCCGCCGCCGCGCAGCTCGAGGGCAGCAAGGCCTACGCCAAGGATTTCCTGGCGCGCCACCGCATCCCCACCGCCTACTACGGCGTGTTCGAGGACAGCGCACTGGCGCTGCAGCACGTGCGCGACCACGGCGCGCCGATCGTGATCAAGGCCGACGGCCTGGCCGCCGGCAAGGGCGTGGTGGTGGCGATGACCGTGGCCGAAGCCGAGGCCGCCATCATCGACATGCTCGAGGACGAAGCCTTCGGCGACGCCGGCGCGCGCGTGGTGATCGAGGAGTTCCTCGAGGGCGAGGAAGCCAGCTTCATCTCGATGGTGGACGGCCGCACCGCGCTGCCCATGGCCACCTCGCAGGACCACAAGCGCGTGGGCGACGGCGACACCGGCCCGAACACCGGCGGCATGGGTGCGTATTCGCCGGCGCCCGTCGTAACGCCCGAAGTGCACGCCCGCGTGATGCGCGAAGTGGTGGAACCGACCGTGCGCGGCATGATCGCCGACGGCATCCCGTTCACCGGCTTCCTCTACGCCGGCCTGATGATCACGCCCGACGGCGCGCCCAAGGTGATCGAGTTCAACGTGCGCTTCGGCGACCCGGAAACGCAGCCCGTGATGCTGCGCCTGCGCAGCGACCTGCTCGACCTGGTGGAGGCCGCGATCGATGGCCGCCTCGACGACGTGCAGGCCGACTGGGACCCGCGCCCGAGCCTGGGCGTGGTGATGGCCGCCGAAAACTACCCCGGCACGCCGCGCACCGGCGACGCCATCGCGGGGCTGGGCACCGACCCGGGCCGCGACGCCAAGGTCTTCCACGCCAGCACCGAGCTGCGCAACGGCGTGGTGGTCACCACCGGCGGCCGCGTGCTCTGCGCCTGCGCGCTCGGCGACACCGTCGCACAGGCACAGCAGCGCGCCTACGCCGCCGCCGACAACATCCACTGGGAAGGCGCCTTCTACCGCACCGACATCGGCTGGCGCGCCATCGAGCGCGAGCGCCACGGCTGATTGCAGGGGTCTGGTAGGCTGCGGGCAATCTCCGGGGGACCCATGGCCCACAACCAGTTCGAGCTGCTGCGGCAGCGGCGCTTCCTGCCCTACTTCGTCACCCAGTCGCTCGGGGCGTTCAACGACAACGTTTACCGGCAGGCGATCATCGGGCTGCTGTTCTACCTCGGCATCGACCTCGAGCAGCGGTCGCTGTACACGAACCTGGCGCCGGCGCTGTTCATCCTTCCCTACTTCCTGTTCTCGGGCCTGGCCGGGCAGATCGCGGAAAAGCTGGAGAAGTCGAAGCTGGTGCGGATCACCACGGTGATGGAGATCGGCATCATGTCGATCGCCGGCGTGGGTTTCGTGCTGGAGAGCCTGCCGGTGCTGCTGGTCGCGCTGTTCCTGACCGGCCTGCAGTCCACCCTGTTCGGGCCGGTGAAGTACTCGATCCTGCCCAGCGTGCTCAAGCCCGAGGAACTGACCGGCGGCAACGGCCTGGTCGAGATGGGCACCGCGATGTCGATCCTGCTGGGCATGATCTTCGGCGGCATGATCTTCGTGATCGCCGGCGAGCACGGGCCGGAGGCCGCCGCCTTCGCCATCGTCGCGCTGGCGATCACCGGCAACCTGGTCAGCCGCGCCATTCCGCGGGTCGAGGCCTCGGCGCCGGACCTGAAGATCAACTGGAACCCGTTCCCGGAATCGCTCAAGGCCCTGCGCCTGACGCGCCGCACGCCCGCCGTGCGCAATGCGGTGCTCGGCGTGTCCTGGTTCTGGTTCGTGGGTACCGTGCTCACGGCACAGCTGCCAACCTACGCCGAGCTGCACCTGGGCGGCGGCAGCACGCTGTACCTGTTCTGCTTCGTGCTGTTCTCGGTCGGCACGGGCGTCGGCTCGCTGCTGTGCGAGAAGCTGTCGCGGCGCACGGTCGAGATCGGCCTGGTGCCGCTGGGCGCGTTCGGCATGACGGCGTTCTGCGTGGACCTGTACTTCGCGCGGCCGGGCCTGGCCGTCGAGTCCGGGATGGGCGTGGCGGCTTTCGTCAACGCGGCGGGCAGCTGGCGCATCATGGCCGACCTCACCCTGATCGGCCTGTTCGCCGGCCTGTTCATCGTGCCGCTGTTCGCGCTGGTGCAGAGCCGCACGCCGAAGGAAGAGCTGTCGCGCGTCATCTCCGGGCTGAACATCCAGAACGCGTTCTTCATCGTGACCGCATCGATCCTGTCCATCGGGCTGCAGATGGAGCAGGTCGACGTACTGGGGCTCGTGATTCCGCTGCCGGGCATGGGCATCCCCGAGCTCTTCCTGGCGCTGGGTATCGCCAACGCGCTCGTCGCCATCCTGATCTTCTCGATCGTGCCCGAGTTCTTCCTGCGCTTCATCGCCTGGATGTACGTGACGCTGTTCTACCGCGTGCGCATCGCCGGCGTGGAGGACCACGTGCCCGACGAAGGCGCCGCGCTGCTGGTCTGCAACCACGTCAGCTACATGGACCCGGTGCTGATCAGCGCCGCGGTGCCGCGGCCGATCCGCTTCGTCATGTACTACAAGATCTTTCGCGTTCCGGGCATGAACTGGGTGTTCCGCGCCTATCGCGCGATCCCGATCGCGGGCGCCAAGGAAGACCCGGAGGTGATGGAGGCGGCGTTCGAGGAAATCCGCGCGGCGCTCGATGCCGGCGAGCTGGTCTGCATCTTCCCGGAAGGCGCGCTGACCAAGGACGGCGAGATCGCGCCCTTCCGCGGCGGCGTCGAGCGCATCCTGGCCACGCACCCGGTGCCGGTGGTGCCGATGGCCCTGACCGGCCTGTGGGACAGCATGTGGAGCAAGCGCGATTCGCGCCTGGGCCGCCTGCGCGTGCCGCGGCGGCTGCGCGCGGGCGTCGCCGTGCTGGCCACGCCGGCCGTGCCCGGCGAAACCGCGACGGCCGCCTCGCTCGAGGCCAAGGTGCGGGAAATGCGCGGCAGCCACCGCTGACGCGAGCCGGCGGCAGCGCGGCATGGACCCCTCAGGGCGCGGCACTCGAAGTGCGTCATTGACCGCGCCGGGCGCGCCGCCCCAAGCGCGGCATTGACCGCGCAGCCGGCCACCCGCTAGGGTTCTTCACATCAGCACGCCGCGGCGGCCCGCCGCGGATCCAGGGGAATTCCATGTACTGCCAGAACTGCGGCCAGAGCAATCCGGCCAGCGCCGTCCAATGCGGCGCCTGCGGCGTCACGCTCGCCATCGCCACTCCGCCGCCGCCGGCGCCGCGGCCCTATGTTCCGAATCACCTGGTCTGGGCGATCCTGGCCACGCTGTTCTGCTGCCTTCCGGGCGGCATCGTCGCGATCGTCTACGCCGCGCGCGTGGACGGCAAAGTGTCCGCGGGCGATATCGCCGGTGCGCGCAGCGATTCCGACAACGCCAAGCTGTGGTCGCTGATCTCGATCGGCATCCCGCTCGCGTTCGGCGTGCTGTGGCTGCTGTTCGTGATGTTCGCGGCCATGACCGGCGCGATGGCCGGCTGATTCCAAGGAGAACCCCATGTATTGCCAGAACTGCGGCCAGAGCAACCCCGCCGAGAACACCCAGTGCGTCGCCTGCGGCGTCACCCTCGCGATCGCCGCGCCGCCGCCGGCGCCGCCGGCCGCATCGCTCCCGCACGTGGAGAACAACCTGGTCTGGGCCATCCTGGCCACGCTGTGCTGCTGCGTCCCCACCGGCATCGTGGCGATCGTCTATGCGGCGCGCGTCGACAACAAGCGGGCGTCCGGCGACCTGCAGGGCGCCATCGAGGACGCCAACAACGCCAAGCTCTGGAGCTGGGTGTCGTTCGGCCTCGGCCTGGTGTTCTCGCTGATCTACATCGCCCTGAGCGTGACCGGCGCCATCGCGGATGGCAGCTACTGATCCCAGGCCGGGGTGGCCGGCGGGGCGCTGGCTCGCGCTGGCGCTGGCGGGCGGCGCGATTTCGGCCATCGCCCTGCTGCTCGCGTTCGACCCGAATGCCGCCGGCAATCCGCTGCCGCCCTGCCCTTCGCAGTGGCTGACCGGCCTGTACTGCCCCGGCTGCGGCGCCACGCGCATGCTGCACGCGCTGATCCACGGTGATCTGCCCACCGCGCTGGCGATGAACCCGCTGCTGCTGGTCGCGCTGCCGCTGATGCCATTCCTGCTGCTCGAACCGCTGGGCTTCGCACCGGAATCCTGGAAGCCCGCACTGCGCCGCCTCGGCGACGCGCGCCCGTGGGCTGTCGTAGTGATCGCCTACGCCATCACCCGCAACCTGCCGTGGTGGCCCTTCAGCTGGCTCGCGCCCGGCTGATTACTCAAGTCGCCCAGCCGGCGAGCACGAACAGCGCCAGCAGGCCCAGCCACAGCAGCAGGATGCGCCAGACCAGGCTCATCGCGTCGCGCAGTTCGAGCAGGTCGGGCGCCTGGGCGGGGCCGTCCACCGCGTAGGCGTCCTCCTCGGCGAGCTCGCTGGCGACGCTGGCGCGCGCGGCGGCGTCGAGGAAGCCGAGGTCCAGGCGCACGCCGTTCGCGTGCCAGTCGCGCCACGCGCTCAGCACCTTGTCGAAGTCGGCGGCCAGCGCCAGCGCGAAGGTCATCAGCTGCGCCACCGGCCAGTTCAGCACCGCCAGCGTGGTGCGGGCGACGCCGCGCTGCGCTTCGGGCAGGCTGCGGCGGGCCTCGCCCTGCGCGCACAGCGAGATCAGGCGGTAGCCCAGCGCGCCCACCGCGCCCGCCACCACGAACCAGAACAGCACGCCGAACCAGCGCCACAGCGCGCAGTGGAACACCGCCGCGACCAGGGTCGGGCCTTCCACCACCGGCTCGCCGCCCTCCGGGAACAGCGCCGCCGCGGCGGCGCGACGGGCCTCGGGGCCGCGCGCTTCGATCACCGCTTCGACGTCGAGGTTGAGGTCGCGCGGACCCCAGGTGTAGAGCAGCGCCAGCAGCGCGACGAAAAAGGCCGGCAGCCCGTACCAGAGGTCGTCGATCAGGAACTGCAGCGCACCCACCCCCAGCAGCGGCAGGCCCACCGCCAGCAGCAGGCCGATGCGGTTGGGCCACTCGTCGCCGCTGGTCTGCCTGCCCAGCCAGTGCAGCCAGCCGATGAACCAGTCGTAGCGCCGCAGCAGCGGCAGCGACGGCACCAGGTGGCCGAGCAGGAGGGACACGACGACGGCGATGAGCGCGGCGGACATGGCCGGATTCTAGCCGTGATTGCGCCCGTTATCGCTCTTCCCCCGCGCGGTTCTCCTACAGCCGCCGGACGGTGCGGTCGCCGACGCTGATCCGCCCGGGTGGGAGGGTCAATCGTCCTGCCAGGGGTTCCGCCAGCCAACTATATGCATATATGCATACATCGGCGTATGATCGAATTCGACCCCGACAAAGCGCGCCTGAACCGCCTCAAGCACGGCATCGACTTCACCGACGTCGAGCCCGTTTTCTTTGATCCGCGCGCGTTCACTACCGACCGGCCATGGCCGACGCCGCGCGGCACGGAGTTGAGGCACATCACCACCGGCACGGATGCGCTGGGCCGCGTGGTCACGGTCGTATGGACGCGGCGAGGGACCAACCTGCGGCTGATTTCGGCCCGGCGTCCCCGCGAGGACGAGAGGAAGCACTATGAAGAAGTCGGTTGAGGACAGCGGGATGCGGCACGACTTCGAGCGGGCGCGCCGCGGTGCGGTGCTGCCCTCGCCGGGGAAGACGCGCGTCACCATGTTCCTGGACAACGACGTGCTCGCCCAGTTTCGAGCAACGGCGACTCGCAACGGGCGTGGCTACCAGACCGAGATCAACGCCTTCCTGCGCAAGGCGCTGACGGGCCAGGCCGCGCCGAATACCGATGCCCCCGCGAAGGCCACAGGCGGCCAGCGACTGGTCGGAGTCGCAGGGGCGGCGGCCCGCCGCAAGACGTCGAAAGGCGAATAGCCAAAGGAACCCGCCAGAAGGATTTCGCCGTGCCGCGTCAGCCCGCCGGCGCCGCCTCGCGGCGGGCGCGGGCCTGGAGCCGCCACTCGTCGATCAGCCAGCGCGAGATCGACAGCACCGGCGAGAGCTTGACCTCGCCGGTGGCGACTGCGCTATCGAGTTCGTCGGCCGAGAACCAGCGCGCCTGCTCGAGCTCGTCGCTCACCGAAGGCTCCAGCGGCAGGCCCTGGGCCTGGAAGCCGATCATCAGCGCGGCCGGGAACGGCCAGGGCTGCGAGGCGGCGTACTGGCACTCGAGCACCGGGATGCCGGCCTCTTCCATCACCTCGCGGGCCACGGCCTGCTCCAGCGATTCACCCGGCTCGACGAAACCGGCCAGCACCGACCAGCGACCCTTCGGCCAGCTGGCCTGGCGGCCGAGCAGCAGGCGCTCGCCGTCGGTGACCGCGACGATGATGGCGGGATCCGTGCGCGGGTAGTGTTCAAGCCCGCACTGCGCGCAGCGCGCGCACCAGCCGCCCTTGCCCAACGCCAGCGCGTGGCCGCAGCCGCCGCAGAACTTGTTGCGCTGCTGCCAGTGCAGCAGCGCGCGCGCTTCGGCCAGCGCGGCGGCCTCCAGGGCCGGCCATTCGGTGGCGGCGCTGCGCAGGTCCATCCGGCCGGGCAGCGGTTCGGGCAGGGACTCGTGCGGCAGCGCGAACCACGCGCCCTCTTCGCCCAGGCCCAGGAAGCTGGCCGCGTCGGGAAGTTCGCCCGCCAGTTCGGCGCCGATGCAGAAACCGCAGCCACCCGCGGCCTCCGGGAAGCGTGCGTTGCCGTCGGTGTCGACCACCAGCACGCGCGCCACGGTCCAGCGCGCGCGCAGGTCGTCGGGGCGTTCGCGCAGCAGTTCGGAGCGGTCGAGCCCGGGGCCGCGGAAGGCGTAGCCGGGCGGCGAGGAAGGCATCGGCCCGGACGCCGCGGTCAGGCGGAGAAGCTGCTGCCGCAGCCGCAGGTGGTCTTGGCGTTCGGATTGCGGATCACGAACTGCGCGCCCTGCAGGCTTTCGCGGTAGTCCACCTCGGCGCCCATCAGGTACTGCAGGCTGAGCGGATCGACCAGCAGGGTGACGCCGTCGCGCTGCAGGGCCAGGTCGTCCTCGCCCTGCTGCTCGTCGAACTCGAAGCCGTACTGGAAGCCGGAGCAGCCGCCGCCGGTGATGTACACGCGCAGCTTCAGGCCCGGGTTGCCCTCCTCGGCGATGAGGGAGGCGACCTTGGCGGCGGCCGCCGCGGTGAAGTCGAGCGGCGCGTCGAGCGTCTGGTAGCTGGGCGTGGTTTCCATGGCACCAAGATGGGCGTGCAGGCGCCCATTATCAAGGCAAATCAGGCTTCCTGCGCCTCGGCCTTGCCCTTCACGCGGCCACCGGCGGGCGCGGCCTCGGGGCCGGTGAGCTGGGCCAGCGGCGCGTCGGCGTGGATCAGGCGGCCGGTGATCATGGCGCCGGCGGCCATTTCGACCACCTTGTAGTGGATGTTGCCGTTCACCCGGGCGTTGGCGGCCAGCTCGATGCGCTCGCCGGCGTGGATGTCGCCGGTCATGCGGCCGCTGATGACCACCACCGGCGCGCGGACCTCGCCTTCGATGTGGCCGTCGTCGGCGATGGTCAGCACGGCGGCCGAGCCGTCCTCGGCGGTGACCTTGCCGTAAATGGTGCCCTCGACGTACAGGCCGCCGGTGAAGCCGACGTCGCCGCGGATGACCGCGCGCGGGCCGATCAGGGTTTCCACGGCGTGGCCGCCGTGGCGGGGGGATTTGTGCTTGTCGCTGCCGAACATCTCAATCTCCTCGGGGAACCGCGGCCGTCCAGGGGAAGGCCTGGTCCACGGTGCTTCCATCCGAGCGCAGTTGCACCCGGACGCGTTGGGGGGTGAAGCCCTCGGGCAGCATGATGCTGCCCTCGAGCTGCTGGAAATAGCGGAACGAGAACGCCTGTCCGGGTGCGCCCGGCTTCTGTACGAGGTCTTCCCAGCGCAGGGTCTGCAGCCGGCCGCCGCTGACGCCTTCCACCGACACCCGCGCCTCGCCCTTGCTGATGGCGCCGCGGTTGAGGTTCTGGGTCAGGGTGACGGTGTAGCGCCAGGTGCCGCCGGCCTCGGGCTCGAACACGGCCTCGTGCACCGACAGGCCCCGGCGCTGGCCGGTGGCGCCGACCAGGCGCTCGTAGAAGGCGACGTCGGCGCGCAGGCCGGACACTTCCTCCTCGCGCTCGGCCAGGCTGGCCTGCAGCTCGGTGTTGGCGCTGCGGCTGATCTGGTCGCTGCGGCGCAGGGTGGCCACGTTCTGGCGCAACTGCTTCACCAGGGCCTCGGCCTGGGTGGCGCGCTTGCTGGCGATGGCCAGCTCGGCCCGGGCCTTGGACAAGCCCGGCGCCGCCTGGTTGCTCGCCCAGTAGCCCACCGCCACCAGGCTGGCCACCCACAGCCCGCCCGCGACCGCCAGCAGCACCCGGGCATGGGGCCGGTGCGGGACGATGACGAAGCGGGGCTTGTCCGGGGCAGGCGAGCTCATCGGCGGGGACGTTCGGGGGGATCGGCAACATCGCTGGCCCGGTAAGCCAGCGTCAAGGCGCGGCCTCACTATACTGTGAACTGCGTCACCTTCCGGGAGCCCGCCATGACCGAAGCACACATCTTTGCCCTGGGCCTGGCCCTGGCCTGCCTGGCCGGCGTGCGCGCCTACCTCACCGTATTCGGCGTCGGCATCGCCGGGCTGATGGGCTGGGTGGACCTGCCCTCGGCGCTCGCCGTCACCACCTCGCCCTGGGTGCTGGGCACGGCCGGTGCGCTGGCAGTGGTCGAGTTCGGCGCCGACAAGATCCCGGGCGTGGACTCGGGCTGGGACCTGCTGCAGACCCTGGCCCGGATCCCGGCCGGCGCCTTCCTGGCCGCCGCCACCCTGTCCGACGATGGCCAGCTCGGCGCCGGCGCACTCGCGCTGGGCGCCACCGCCGCGCTGGGCACGCATGCGCTGAAGGCGACCACGCGCGCCGTCATCAATGCCTCGCCCGAACCGGTGTCGAACTGGACCGCATCGCTGGGCGAGGACGCCACCGCCCTGGGCGCGCTGGCGCTGGTGTTCGCGCATCCCTTCATCGCGCTGGGCCTGCTGCTGACCGTGATGGTGCTGGGCGCGCTGGTGGTGTTCGCGCTGGCCCGCTGGGTGTGGCGGCGCGGGCGCCGCCTGCTGCCGCAGGCGGATGCGAGCACCGCGTGAAAACCGCGCGGGCTGTCCGGTCATCCCCGGGCAGAGCGTTTGCCCCCCAGTGACCGCAGACACACTGACAGCCGCCACCCCCGGGGGCATAATCCAAGGCCAACCGGGGGCTTAGTGATGAATCCGCACGACGAGTCCAGACTCGCCGAACACCGCCACGCCTTCCTGCGCCTGCTGCCCCGGCGCGTCGAGGTCATGGGCCGCCGCCTGCATCGCTTCCTGCAGGACGGCTGGGACATCAACGGGCTGTCGCTGATGCACGACGACGCCCGCTTCCTCGGTGACGCCTGTGGCCGGCACGGGCTCGACGCCGCCAGCGGCCACTTCCAGCAGATGCACCAACTGCTAGGCGACACGCTGCAGCAGCAGGCCCTGCCCGACCCCAGCCTGGGCGAACGCCTCTGGCACCTGGTCGAAGACATCGGCGCCTCGGTGCCGATGAACACCGAACCGCTGCCCGATACCGGCGGCTCGCGCCAGGTCGACCACGGCGGCCGCGCCGAAACCCCGCCCGCGAACTACTGGCGCCGCTGGGGCGACGATGCCCCCATGGCCACGCTGGCGCAGCTGGCGCCCGAGCCCGCGCCCGAACCCCCGCCCGTCGCGGCGCCGCCCGCCCCCGTGCGTGCGCCCGCACCCGCCG
>NZ_AVCK01000028.1 GCF_000747155.1 Arenimonas metalli CF5-1
GCGAGGCCCCGCCCGTGACCCAGCCCAAGCCGCCCACGCCGCCTGTCGCCAAGCCCGCTGCGAAACCCGCCGCCAAGCCGGCGCCGGCGCCCGCCCCGGCCGCGAGCGCCGCCGGCGAGCCCGCCGCGGTCACCGGCGTCCGCGTCTATCACCTCACCAGCCACGACCCGCTGTCGCTGGAACTCGACCAGCGCATGGAAGCCCTGGGCTACGAGGTCGAACTGCTCGACACCGCCGAGGAGCTGCGCGAACTGCTCGGCGCGCTGCCCGCCAACCTGGCGCTGGTGGACGCCGCTTTCAGCGACCAGCTCGAAGCAATCGGCGCCACCGTGCGCGAGGCGCGCGAGCGCAGCCAGCAGCCGCTGCTGCTGGTGGCGCTGTCGCAGGCCGACGACATCAACCTGCGCCTGACCGCCAAGCGCGCCGGCGTCGATTCGCTGGTGGTCGAACCCAACGGCGCCTCCGACGTGCTGCGTCGCCTGGCCCTGCTGCTCAATCCCGGTTCCGACGCGCCCTTCCGCGTGCTGGTGGTCGAGGACGACCGCAACCAGGCCCTGTTCGCCGAAGGCATCCTGCGCAACGCCGGCATGGAAACCATGGTCGTGCTGGACCCGCTGGACGTGCTGCAGGCGCTGCACCAGTTCCAGCCCGACCTGATCCTGATGGACCTGCACATGCCGAACGCCAACGGCATCGAGCTGACCGTGCTGATCCGCGACCAGGACCCGTTCCTGCACACGCCCATCGTCTTCCTGTCGGGCGAAGCCGACGAGGACCGCCAGTTCGCCGCGCTCGAGGCCGGCGGCGACGATTTCATCTCCAAGCCGGTGCGGCCCAAGCACCTGATCGCCGCGGTGAAGAACCGCGTCACCCGCCACCGCGCGATGGAGATCAAGCGCCAGCGCCGCGGCGGCAAGAACAACGACACCAACCTCTTCCACCGCAGCGAGCTGCTGGAGAACCTGGAATACCTGCTGGCCGACGCCAGCGAGCACAGCGCCGGCGGCGTGCTGTTCCTGGAAATCGAGAGCGTGAACCTGCTGCGCGACCGCCTGGGCCTGACCACGCTGGAGCAACTGCTGCACGTGGTCGGCCGCATGCTGGGTGAACGCGCCGAGCCGACCCCGGTGGCGCGCTTCGGCGACGGCAGCTTCCTGGTGCTCGACCGCGAGCGCGACGAGGCCGGGCTGGAACAGCTGGCCACCCAGCTGCGCGCCTCGCTGGTGCAGCACCCGTTCAACGTGCAGGGCCATCCGCTGCGGCTGCGGGTTTCGGTGGGCGTGTGCTCGATGAAGCACCGCTTCGGCGAGGCCAGCGACATGCTCAACGCGGTCGAGCGCATGGCGCGCGAGGCCCGCACCCACGAGAAGGGCATCAAGCGCTACGAGCCGGTGAAGCCGAGCGAGGCCGTGCGCGAGGCTGCGCTGGTGAAGCAGATCCGCGAAGCGATCGCGCTCAACAGCCTCGAGCTGATCTACCAGCCGGTGGTGGCCGTGGCCGGCAGCGACGATTCCCAGTACCAGGTGCTGCTGCGCCTGCGCGGCACCGACGGCAAGCTGCTGCCCGCGGCCGAGGTGATCCCGCTGGCCGAGCGCGGCGACTTCATCGGCGACATCGACCGCTGGGTGCTGCAGGCCTCGCTGAAGCTGGTGCGCGACCGCCGCGCCGAGGGCCGGCCGCTGCGCCTGTTCGTCACCCAGTCGGCGCTGACCCTGGCCGACCCGGCCCAGGCCGCCTGGCTCAAGGCCGAGCTCACCGCGCACGACGTGCCCGGCAACTGCCTGGTGATCGAGCTGCGGCTCGAGGACGCCGCCATCCACGCCACCACCGTGCGCGCCTTCTGCGATGCGCTGGTGGACGACGGCGTGCAGTTCTGCCTGAGCCAGTTCGAGGCCGGCCAGCACGCCGAGGGCCTGATCGAGCAGCTGCCGCTGAGCTTCGTGAAGCTGGCGCGCAAGTACACCACCAACAACCTCACCGCCAACCTGCGCGACGAGCTCAAGGTGCTGATCGAGCGCTCGCACCGCCGCGGCCTGGAGGTGATCGGCCACGGCGTCGAGGACGCGCAGTCGGCCGCCACGCTGTGGATGAGCGGCATTGATTTCATCCAGGGCAACCTGGTGCAGCAGGCAGACCGCGACATGGACTTCGACTTCCAGCAGGCCGTGCTTTGAACGGGCTCCCGTTCAAGCCCAACGATGCGCTGATCGTGCGCTGGCTGGCGATCGCCGGCGCGGCGGGTGCGGCGATCGCGGTGGCCATCGGCTACTTCAGCGACAACGGCCTGTGGCAGGCCGTGGCCCTGGTGGCCGCACTGCTGGCGGTGGCAGGCATTGCCGGCCTCTGGCGCGCCTTCCACCTGCGCAACCGGGCCCTGGCCGTGGTGGCGCAGCAGAGCGGCGAGCAGGACCGCGAGGTCAATGCGCTGCAGGAAGAGCTGGCCCTGCACCGCCGCCTCGAGCGCGAGCTGACCGAAGCCAAGCAGGCGGCCGAGGCCGCGATGATGGCCAAGGGCGAATTCCTGGCCACCATGAGCCACGAGATCCGCACGCCGCTCAACGGCATCATCCCCATGCTCGACCTGCTGATGAGCTCGCGGCTGCAGGCCGACCAGCAGGACATCGTGCGCACCGCCTACACCTCGGCGCGGCAGATGCAGCGGATCGTCGACGACATCCTCGACTACTCCAAGCTCGAGGCGAACAAGGTCACGCTCGAGACCACCAGCTTCAACCTGCGCGAGCTGCTTGATTCGGTGATCCGCCTGATGGAGAAGCCGGCCGAGAGCAAGGGCCTGCGCCTGAACCTGCAGGTCGATCCCTCGGTGCGCCTGGCCGTGCGCGGCGACCCGGTGCGCCTGCGCCAGGTGCTGACCAACCTGCTGAGCAACGCGGTGAAGTTCACCGAGCGCGGCTCGGTGACGCTGGCCGTCACCCGCCGCGGCGAGAGCCGCACCCAGCACGAGCTGCGCTTCGAAGTCACCGACACCGGCATCGGCATCGCCAAGGACGCGCGGCTGTTCCGCGCCTTCAGCCAGGCCGACGCCTCCACCACGCGCCTGTACGGCGGCACCGGCCTGGGCCTGGTGATCTGCAAGCGCATCGTCGACCTGATGGGCGGCAGCATCGGCGTGGATTCCGCGCCAGGCCGCGGCTCCACTTTCTGGTTCGAAGTGCCGCTGACCAAGGCCGCCGGCGACATCCAGGGCCAGCGCAGCGACCTCAATGGCGCCCGCGTGCTGCTGCTGAGCACCGAGGCCGGCTTGCGCCAGCGCCTGGGCCAGTCGGCGCCGAACTGGGGCGTGCAGCTGACCCAGGTCGAGACCACGCAGGATGCGCTGACCCGCCTGCGCACCGCGCTCAGCCGCGGCGCCAGCTGGAGCTTCGACTTGCTGATCGTGGACCTGAATTCCGTGCGCAGCACCGCCATTGCCCTGCACCGCAACCTGCGCCGCAGCGCCGAGCTCGAGGACCTGCGCGTGGTCTACCTGCAGGGCGAGGAGGCCGTGGCCGGCGAGCTGGCCCAGGGCCCGCATTCGCTGATGCTTTCGCGCAGCATCGGCGGCAACGAACTGCGCAGTGCGCTGAGTGGATTCCTGGCGGCCCAGGCGGTCGCCAAGCCGGAGGACATGGAGATGTCGCTACCCGAACGGGTGCTGGTGGCGGATGCCACCGAGGTGCCCGATGACGCCGCGCGCCCCGCCGGCCGCCTGCGCGGCCGCGTGCTGCTGGTCGAGGACAACCCGGTGAACCTGATGGTGGCCCAGCGCCTCGTCGGCCTGCTGGGCCTGCAGTGCGAAACCGCCGACAACGGCGAGAAGGCGCTCGAGCGCATGGTGCAGGGCAACCTGGACGTGGTGCTGATGGACTGCCAGATGCCGGTGAAGGACGGCTACACCGCCTCCCGCGAATGGCGCCAGCATGAGCTGAGCCAGGGCCTGCCGCGGCTGCCGATCATCGCCATGACCGCCAACGCCATGGCCGGCGACCGCCAGAAGTGCCTGGACGCCGGCATGGACGACTACCTGTCCAAACCGGTGGACCGCCGACTGCTGGAAGCCACCATCGCGCGCTGGCTGCAGCATCGTCCGGTGGCCGAGATCGACGACGAGGCGCCGGCACCCGTCGCCGCGCGTCCCGCGATGCCGGCGGCGCCGCGCCCGATGGCGCCCGCTCCGCTGCCCGCCGCGGCACCTGCCGCCCGGCCGGCCGTGGCCGCAC
>NZ_AVCK01000029.1 GCF_000747155.1 Arenimonas metalli CF5-1
CTCCCCGCACTTGGGAGAAGAACCATAAAAACGAAGCCCGGCGCTAGGCCGGGCTTCGTGTCTTGCCGTGGAGACTGAAGGATCAGTTCTGCACGTTCAACTCGGTGCGGCGGTTGCGCGCACGGCCTTCGGCGGTGTCGTTGGTGTCGAGCGGACGGCTCTCGCCGAAACCGTTCGGACCGACCAGGCGGCTGGCGTCGATGCCGTTGCTGGTCAGGTAGTTGTACACCGTGCGGGCGCGACGCTCGGACAGGCCCTGGTTGTACTGCTCCGAACCCACCGAGTCGGTGTGGCCGGCGACTTCAACCTTGAGCTGCGGGTACTTGGCGAGGATCTGCACGGCCTCGGCCAGGATGGCCTCGGCGTCCGGACGCAGGGTGTCCTTGTCGAAGTCGAAGTTCACGCCCTTCAGGTCGATGGTCAGCTGCACCGGGCAGCCGTCCGGACCGATGGCCTGGCCCGCGGCGGAACCCGGGCACTTGTCGTCGCAGTTGTTGATGCCGTCGCCGTCATCGTCGAGGTCGGCGCAGGTCTGCTGCGGGACTTCCGGTTGCTTGGTCGGCTCGACCGGGGCGGCCAGGTTGCCCAGCTTGACCAGGACGGTCACGCCGGCGAGCAGGTCGCTGAACTTGTCGGAGGTCGGGGCGACGACCGAGCTGTCATCGAACGCCGAGCGGTGCGCGATTTCGCCGCGCAGCGAGTAGCGGTCCCAGTTGCCCTGCACGCCGAGGCCCAGCTGGGCGGTCAGGAAGGTGTCCTCGCGCTGGCCGGGGGAAGCCGGGCTCGGGAAGGCATCGAACTCTTCCTCGGCCTTCTGCGCGCCGACGCCGAAGCGCAGGTACGGGTTCCAGCTGCGGCCTTCCTGGATGAAGTGGTAGCGGGCGTCGAGGGTGGCGCCGTACTGGCTGAACAGCAGCTCGCGGCCGTTGAAGTTCGGGTTCTGGTAGTTGATCTCACCATCGATCGACCAGTTCGGCGAGATGAACTTGCCCATGCCGAGGGTGTAGTACAGCGAGTCGGCAGTCTCGCGGGTCTCGTCCTGGAAGTTCAGGCCGGCGCCGCCGGAAACGTACCAGCGATCATCGAAATCCTGGGCAGCAGCGGATTGCGCCATGGCAGCCGCGGCAAGCAGGGCGCAGCACAGTAGGTTCTTCTTCATGACTTGGCTCCATTTAGATCGGGGGGTAACTTCATCACGGGGCAAAATTCGCCACCTCGTGGGCACGACTCAACGCTGACCACTTTTGCGTTAACGGGAATCTAACATTCAAACACCCGTCTCGCAAGCTTGCCCTTCACAACGTGAACAAATCCACAAAACGGTGGATCGGGGTCGCCTCGAAGCGCGACGTGTCGCCGGTAAGTGCAAGGATCTGCTCGACCTTCCGTCCCGGCAGCTGGCCCCGTGCGGCCGACTCGAACTTTTGCAGCAGGGCCGGGATGCCCTCCCCGCGCCGCTCCCGATGGCCGATCGGGAGGTCGATGGACACCTTGCCGGCGCTGGTGCCGTCCTTGAAGAACACCTCGACCGAATTGCCCACGCTGCGCTTCTCCGGGTCGGCGTAGTCGCGCGTGAAGGCCGGGTTCTCCCGGACCTGCATCCGTGCCCGCAGGGCATCGATGCGCGGGTCGGCCGCCACCGCGTCCGAATAGTCCTCCGCCCCCAGCCGGCCGAACAGCAGCGGCACCGCCACCATGTACTGCAGGCAGTGGTCGCGGTCGGCCGGGTTGGCCAGCGGGCCGGTCTTGTCGATGATGCGCAGCGCGGCTTCCTGCGTCTCGACCACGATCCGGTCGACCTGGTCGAGCTTGCCGGCGACCCGGGGGTGCAGCTGCATCGCGCACTCCACCGCGGTCTGGCCGTGGAACTCGGCCGGGTGGCTGGTCTTGAACAGCACGTTTTCCATCACGTGGCTGCCGAAGGGGCGATCGAACTCGAACGGCTTGCCGCCGAACAGCACGTCGTAGAAACCCCAGGTCTTCGCGGTCAGCACGCTCGGGTAGCCCACCACGCCCTTCACGGCGTTCAGGGCATGGGTCACCGCGCGGCGGCAGGCGTCGCCGGCGGCCCAGCCCTTGCGGGGCCCGGCATTCGGGGCATGGCGGTAAGTGCGCAGCGCGCCGCCGTCGGCCCAGCTGTTGCTGACGGCGCTGATGATTTCCTCCTTGCCGCCGCCCAGCAGGTGGGTCGCGACCGCGGTGGAGGCCAGCCGCACCAGCAGCACGTGGTCGAGGCCGACGCGGTTGAAGCTGTTGAGCTGGGCGTAGCTGCCCTGGATCTCGTGGGCCTTGATGGCGGCGGTGAGGACGTCGCGCACCGTCACCGGCTTGCCGTGCTCGCGCTCGGCCTTGCGGCTGAGGTAGTCGGCCACGGCCAGGATGGCGCCGAGGTTGTCCGAGGGATGCGCCCACTCGGCCTCCAGCCAGGTGTCGTTGAAATCCAGCCAGCGGACCTGGACGCCGATGTTGTAGGCGGCCTGTACCGGGTCGAGCTCGAAGGAGGTGCCGGGGACGCGGGCACCGCCCGGCAGGCCGGCCCCGGGCACGATCGGCCCGAGGTGCTTGACGCATTCGGGGTGGCGCATGGCCAGCATCGCGCAGGCCAGCGAGTCCAGCAGCATGTAGCGCGCCGTCGTGTAGGCCTCCGAGGAACCGATGTAGTAGTCGGTGACGTAGTTGGCGATGTCCACCATCGCCTGGTCGGGCTCGGGGCGCTGTGCGGAACGGATGTCTTGCTGGCTCATGGGGCGGCAGTCCGTGCGTGGCGATGGCGATGTCACCGTATGGTGCCAGATGCAGCCCCGTCTCGCCGGACCGGGGCCCACAGGATAACGGCGTCCGGCGCCGCGGCAGGACGCGTCCGCGGCTTGTCGCTGGCGGCCATTCCGGGCAAGGTGGAGCGCTGTTCCGGACGACCCGCCCGCCATGACCGCTTCGCCCTACCCGCACCTGTTCCAGCCGCTCGACCTCGGCTTCTGCACCCTGCCCAACCGCGTGCTGATGGGCTCGATGCACACCGGCCTCGAGGACCACGCCCGCGACTTCCCGAAGCTCGCCGCGTATTTCCGCGAGCGCGCCGAAGGCGGCGTCGGCCTGATGGTGACCGGCGGCATCGCGCCGAACCTGGTCGGCTGGCTCAAGCCCTTCGCGGGCAAGCTCAGTTGGCCGTGGGAGATCCACAAGCACCGCATCGTGACCCAGGCCGTGCACGGCGCGGGCGGCAAGATCTGCATGCAGATCCTGCACGCCGGCCGCTACGCCGCGCACCCGCTGCTGGTGTCGGCCTCGAAGGTGAAGGCGCCGATCAGCCCGCTGACGCCGCGCGCACTCACCGCCTGGGGCGTGGAGCGCCAGATCAAGGCCTTCGTCAACACCGCGCGCCTGGCCCGCGAGGCCGGCTACGACGGCGTCGAGGTGATGGGCTCCGAGGGCTACCTGATCAACCAGTTCCTGTCGGCGCGCACCAACAAGCGCACCGACGCCTGGGGCGGCACGCCGGAGAAGCGCATGCGCTTCGCGGTCGAGATCGTGCGGCGCATCCGCGAGGCGGTGGGCCCGGACTTCATCCTCATCTACCGGCTGTCCATGCTCGAGCTGGTCGAGGGCGGTTCGGACTGGGACGAGATCGTGCTGCAGGCCAAGGCGATCGAGGCCGCCGGCGCGACCATCATCAACACCGGCATCGGCTGGCACGAGGCGCGCGTGCCCACCATCGCCACCTCGGTGCCGCGCGCGGCCTTCGCCGGCGTCACCGCCAAGCTCAAGCCGCACGTCGCGCTGCCGCTGGTCGCCACCAACCGCATCAACATGCCCGAGGTGGCCGAGGACATCCTGGCCCGCGGCCAGGCCGACATGGTCTCGATGGCGCGGCCGCTGCTGGCCGACCCGCAGTGGGTCGCCAAGGCCCGCACCGGCCGCCGCGACGAAATCAACACCTGCATCGCCTGCAACCAGGCCTGCCTGGACCACGTGTTCGTGGCGAAGAAAGCCAGCTGCCTGGTGAACCCGCGCGCCTGCGCCGAGACCGAGCTCAACTACCTGCCCGCCGCCACGCCGCGGCGGATCGCGGTGGTCGGTGCCGGCCCGGCCGGCCTGGCCTGCGCCACCGTCGCGGCCGAGCGCGGGCACCAGGTCACGCTGATGGACGCCTCGCCGCGGATCGGCGGCCAGTTCAACCTGGCCAAGACCATCCCGGGCAAGGAGGAGTTCCACGAGACCCTGCGCTACTTCGACAAGCGCCTGCAGCTGACCGGCGTCGAGCAGCGCCTGGGCGCCGCGGTGGATGCGGAACAGCTGCTGGCCGGCGGCTTCGACGAGATCGTGCTGGCCACCGGCATCCGGCCGCGCAAGGTCGACTTCCCGGGCAGCGACCATCCCAAGGTCGTCAGCTACCTGGACGTGCTGGGCGGCAAGGTGCAGCCGGGCCACAAGGTGGCGATCATCGGCGCCGGCGGCATTGGCTTCGACGTGGCCGAGCACCTGGTGCACGAGGGCGAGTCGCCGACGCTCGACACTGGCCGGTGGCTGGCCGAGTGGGGCGTCGCGCCCGACTTCGAGGGCGCCGGCGGCCTGGCCAAGCCGCGCCCGGAGGCCCCGGCCCGCGAGGTCTGGCTGCTGCAGCGCAGCCCCGGCAAGCCCGGCGCGAAGCTGGGCAAGACCACGGGCTGGATCCACCGCTCGGCCCTGAAGGCCAAGGGTGTGCAGGCCCTGGGCGGCGTCGAGTACCTGGGCGTCGACGACAGCGGGCTGCGCATCCGCGTGGACGGCCGGGAGCAGGTGCTGCCGGTGGACCACGTGGTCGTCTGTGCCGGCCAGGAGCCGCTGCGGGCGCTGTTCGACCCGCTGGTGGCGGCCGGTCGCCAGCCCCATCTGATCGGTGGCGCCGACGTCGCCGCGGAGCTCGACGCCAAGCGCGCGATCGACCAGGGCAGCCGGCTCGCCGCGGGTTTCTGAGGCGATTGGCGATCGCCCGGGTCGCGGGCTGGAGTTTTCACTCCAAATAAAATCAACGGGTTGTGAAACCCCGTTCAGCGGGAGTTCGGGTTCCGGCCGTACCATGCGCGTCGGAACCGGCTCCCGTCCCCAGGACCCGCCGGCCAGATACGGCCCCCCAGCGCATGGCTTGGCGGGGTTTCCGGACGGCGCCCAACCTTCGACGCCCCGACCGGAATGCGAGCCCCGCTCGTCCATCCCCAAAACGCCAGGCCGCATCCCTCCCCCCGTCCCGTTGGAGACTCCAACAGGCGACCCGCCGCAAGGCGGACGGTGGACTGCGGCGCAACGGAGCAAGGAGTTCCGCCATGAAGTTGTCCTTCATCCTGTGGCTTGCCCAGGTACTGCCCCAGCCCGCCGCCGACCCGCTTTGCCTGGCGACGACGGTCTACCTGGAAGCCCGCAACCAGTCCGAGCTGGGCCAGCGCGCCGTCGCCGAGGTGGCACTGCGCCGCCGGGACAGCGGCCGCTGGGGCGAGTCGGTCTGCGAGGTGGTCACCGCCCGCAAGCAGTTCGCGCCGACCATCGTCCACCCGGGCCTGCGCATGAGGAATCTCGAGGCTTGGGAAAAGGCCGTGCAGGTCGCCTTCGAGGCCCAGCACGACTGGCGCCAGCCGGCCGGCCAGCGCAACGAGGTCGTCCCGGGCGCCAGCCACTTCGCCGCCCTCGACCTGGCCAACCCGGCCTGGGCCACCGCCCCGCGCGTGGCCACCATCGGTGACCACACCTTCTTCCGGGTGCAGCGGCTGACGCCGCCGACCGTGACCATGTCGGTGCCCACGGCCGCCGCACCGGCCGGCCCGCACGCCAGCCAGCGCCTCGCGCCCTGAAAAAAAGGGCCAGGTTCCGAACCTGACCCCGTTGTTCGAATCCCTGTGGGAGGGACTTCAGTCCCGATGCCTTTTGCCGGAAAGCATCGGGACTGAAGTCCCTCCCACGTTTTTTTTAGCGCTTGTCGATGGCGACGAAGGCGCGGTCCTCGGGACCGGTGTAGTTGGCGCTCGGGCGGATGATCTTGCCGTCGATGCGCTGCTCGATCACGTGCGCCGACCAGCCGCTGGTGCGGGCGATCACGAACAGCGGGGTGAACATCGCGGTCGGCACGCCCATCATGTGGTAGGCCGAGGCGCTGTACCAGTCGAGGTTCGGGAACATCTTCTTCAGGTCCATCATCAGCGTCTCGATGCGCTCGCTGACGTCGAACAGGACCGGGTTGCCGCCCTCCTTGCAGAGCTTGCGGCTGATTTCCTTGATGATCGGGTTGCGCGGGTCGCCAATGGTGTACACCGGGTGGCCGAAGCCGATGACGATTTCCTTGCGCTCGACGCGGGCACGGATGTCGGCCTCCGCCTCGTCGGCACTGCCGTAGCGGGCGATGATTTCCATCGCCACCTCGTTGGCGCCGCCGTGCTTGGGGCCGCGCAGCGCGCCGATGGCGCCGGTGATGCAGCTGAACAGGTCCGAGCCGGTGCCGGCGATGACGCGCGCGGTGAAGGTGGACGCGTTGAACTCGTGCTCGGCGTACAGCACCAGCGACTGGTCGAGCGCGCGCGCATGCGAGGCGCTCGGCGGCTCGCCGTGCAGCAGGTGCAGGAAGTGGCTGGCGATGGTGTCGTCGTCGGTCTCGACGTCGATGCGGCGGCCGTTGCGGGTGAAGTGCCACCAGTACAGCAGCATCGAGCCGAAGCTGGCCATCAGCTTGTCGGCGATGTCGCGGGCCTCGTTCACCGGGTGGCCGTCGCGCTCGGGCAACACCACGCCGAGCACCGAGCAGCCGGTGCGCAGCACGTCCATCGGGTGCGCGTTGGCCGGCACCAGCTCGAGCGCGTCGGTGACGATCGCCGGCAGGCCGCGCAGGCGCTTGAGCTTGGTCTTGTAAGCCGCCAGCTGGCTGGCCGTGGGCAGCGTGCCGTGCACCAGCAGGTGGGCGACTTCCTCGAAGCCGGCCTTCGTGGCCAGGTCGTGGATGTCGTAGCCGCGGTAGTGCAGGTCGTTGCCGCTGCGGCCGACGGTGCACAGCGCGGTGTTGCCGGCGGCGGTGCCGCTCAGGGCCACCGACTTCTTGGGCTTGGGCAGGGTGGATTCGGTCATGGCTCAGTCTTCCTTCTTGTCCTTGGCGAACAGCTGGTCGAGCTTGTCCTCGTAGGCGTGGTAGCCCAGGAAATCGTAGAGCTCGGCGCGGGTCTGCAGGGTGTCGATGATGTTCTTCTGGGTGCCTTCGCGGCGCACGGTCTCGTAGAAGTGCAGCGCGGCCTTGTTCATGGCGCGGTAGGCGCCGCAGCAGTAGAGCGCGATGTCGACGCCGGCGTCGCGCAGTTCGTCGGTGGTGAAGAACGGCGTGGAGCCGAACTCGGTGAGGTTGGCCAGCACCGGCACCTTCACCGCGGCCTTGACCTTGCGGTAGTCATCGAGCGAACGCATCGCTTCCGGGAACACCATGTCGGCGCCGGCCTCGACGTAGGCGACGGCGCGCTCGATCGCGGCGTCCAGGCCCTCGACCGCGGCGGCGTCGGTGCGCGCCATGATCACGAAGCCCGCGTCGGTGCGGGCATCGACGGCGGCCTTCACGCGGTCGACCATCTCCTGCTTCGACACCACTTCCTTGCCCGGACGATGGCCGCAGCGCTTCTGGCCGACCTGGTCCTCCATGTGCACGGCGGCGACGCCGATGCGCTGGAAGTTGCGGATGGTGCGGCCGATGTTGAAAGCGCCGCCCCAGCCGGTGTCGATGTCAACGAGTAGCGGCATGCCGGTGGCGTCGACGATGCGGCGGGCGTCGGTGAGGACGTCCTCCATCGTGCTGATGCCGAGGTCGGGCATGCCCAGCGAGTTCGCGGCGACGCCGCCGCCCGACAGGTACAGTGCTTTGTAGCCCGTGCGCTTGGCCATCAGGCCGGCGTACGCGGTGATCGCGCCCATCACCTGCAGCGGGGATTCTTCCCTGACGGCGGCGCGAAAACGCGCGCCGGCCGAATTCATGTCAGTCATTTCTGGTCCTTCATGCGCGAAGGCGACCCTCGGGTCGCCTTCGCTTTCGATCAGAGCAGGTGGGCGACGCCGGCGCGCTCTTCCTCGAGCTCGGCCAGGGTCTTGTCCATCATGGTGCGCGAGTAGTCGTCGATGGCCAGGCCCTGCACGATCTCGTACTTGCCGTCCTTGCAGGTGACGGGGAAGCCGTACATCACGTCCTTCGGGATGCCGTAGCTGCCGTCCGACGGGATGCCCATCGTCGTCCACTTGCCGTTCGTGCCCAGCACCCAGTCGCGGACGTGGTCGATGGCGGCGTTGGCGGCCGAAGCCGCCGAACTCAGGCCGCGGGCCTCGATGATCGCGGCGCCGCGCTTGCCGACCTTCGGGATGAAGGTCTCGCGGTTCCAGGCCTCGTCGCCAATCTTGTCCTTGAGCGAACCGCCGGCCACGGTGGCGAAGCGGTAGTCGGGATACATGGTCGGGCTGTGGTTGCCCCACACCACCAGCTTCTCGATGCCGGCGACGTCGACGCCGGCCTTGATGGCCAGCTGCGACAGCGCGCGGTTGTGGTCGAGGCGCAGCATGGCGGTGAAGTTGCGCGGGTTGATGTCCGGCGCCGACTTCATGGCGATGTAGGCATTGGTGTTGGCCGGGTTGCCGACCACCAGCACCTTGATGTCGCGCGAGGCGACGGCGTTGATAGCCTTGCCCTGCACGGTGAAGATCTCGGCGTTCTTGAGCAGCAGGTCCTTGCGCTCCATGCCCGGGCCGCGCGGCATCGCGCCGACCAGCAGGGCGATGTCGGCATCCTTGAAGGCGACCATCGGATCATCGGTGCCGACCATGCCGGCCAGCAGCGGGAAGGCGCAGTCCTCGAGCTCCATCATGACGCCGCGGAGCGCGGCCTGGGCCTTCTCCATCGGCAGCTCGAGCATCTGCAGGATCACCGGCTGGTCCTTGCCCAGCATCTCGCCCGAGGCGATGCGGAACAGCAGGGAGTAGCCGATCTGGCCGGCGGCGCCGGTGACGGCAACGCGAACGGGGGTTTTCATGTGAGCTCCTTACGAAAGTTCGGCGAAGAATTCCTGGATCCGCTGCAGGCCCTTGGGCAGCTGCTCGGTCGGGCAGGTGTAGCTGATGCGCATCGCGCGCGGCTCGCCGAAGGCCGAGCCCGGCACGCAGGCCACGCCCTTGGCCTCGAGCAGCACGCTGCAGAAGTCGACGTCGTTGGCGATCTTCTTGCCGCCATGCGACTTGCCGAAGGCGCAACTGATGTCGGGGAACACGTAGAACGCGCCCTGCGGCTTCGGGCAGACGACGCCCGGGATGGCGTTGAGCGTGTCCACCACCCTATCGCGCTTGGCCTGGAACTCGGCGCACTTGCCGGTGGGCACGTCCTGCGGGCCGGTGAGCGCGGCGATGGCGGCGGCCACCACCACTTCGGGCAGGTTGGTGATGTGCGAGGAGTTGAGCACCGTCAGCGCCTTGGCCACCACTTCCGGGCCGGCCATGAAGCCGACGCGCCAGCCGGGCATGCCGTAGGTCTTGGACAGCGAGTCCACGAAGATGACGCGCTCGCGCAGCTCGGGCCGCGCCTGCACGAAGTTGTGGTAGCCCAGGCCGTCGAACACCATCGTGTTGTAGATGTCGTCGGTGATGACCCAGGTGTCCGGATACTTCGCGACCACGTCGGCCAGCGCGGCGATTTCCCCGCGCGTGTAGACCATGCCGGTCGGGTTGTTCGGGTTGTTGAACAGGAACACCTTGGGCTTGGTCGCCAGCGCGGCGTCGAGCTGGGCCGGGGTGAGCTTGTAGTCCTGGCTGGCCGGGCACGGCAGCTCGAGGATCTTCGCGTTGAGCACCTCGGCGATGTCGGCGTAGGTGGTCCAGTACGGGACGGCGTAGGCGATGGTGTCGCCCTCGTCCAGCAGGGCCTCGGCCAGGTTGTAGAGGATGTGCTTGGCGCCGATGCCGGTGGCGCAGTGCAGGCGCGTGTAGCCGGTCAGCCCCAGGCCCTCGAGGTGGTGCAGGAAGGCGTCGAGCAGGGCATCCGAGCCGCGGTTGCTGCCGTACTGGCCGCTGTCCTTGGCCAGGGCCTCGCGGGCGGCGGCATAGACGTGCTCGCCGGGCAGGAAGTTGGGGACGCCGATGGAGAAGCTGACGATGTCGCGGCCTTCGGCCTTGAGCTTCTTGGCCTTGTCGGCGACGGCCATGATGGCGCTGGGCTTGGCACGGCCCATGCGCTTGGCAAGCTGGGGCATCGCAATCCTCGCAGGGTGTTGTGGCGGGGCGGAAAAACCCCGGAAGGATACCATGCACGCCCACCCCGAGGCCCCCGCCCGGGCTTCCCCACGGCACGCTTTCGGGCATGCTGGCGCCAGGAGGAACGCCATGGCCCCGACCCGTCGCATCCGCTGGCATCTCGCCTGGGCCCTGGCGCTCTGGCTGCCGCTGCAGGCCCTCGCCTACGACCAGAACCGGGTGGCCACCGACGACGCGGGCCGCCCGCTGCGCATCCAGGGCAGCGTGGTGGTGGTGGAGCCCGACATCGAGCTGACCGAGGTCACCGCCGGCGGCCTGCAGGAGCCCCGGCGGGAATGGTCGGAGGCGGCGCGTCGCCATTTCCCCGCCGCGGTGGCCCGCCTGCTCGACGAGGGCGGCACGGCCCGCCGGCCCGACTTCGACCTGCCCGATGACCTTGCGCCGGAGTCGCGCCTCGGACAGGTGGTGCGGCTCAACGAAGCGGTGGCGACCAGCATCGCCGTCTACACGCGCAGCGGCAGCTACCTGGCGACCAAGGACCGGCGGCTGGACTGGACCCTCGGGCCTGGCGTCGAGACCCTGCGCGAGGCCACGGGCGCCGACTACGCGCTGTTCACCTACATCCGCGACAGCTACGCCAGCAGCGGGCGCAAGGCGATGCGCGTGCTGGGCTTCCTGGCCGGCGCCGCGATGGGGGGCTACGTCGACATCGGCGGCGGCCAGCAGGTGGGCGTCGCCACCCTGGTCGACCTGCGCACCGGCCAGGTGGTCTGGTTCAACCTGATGTCGAACCAGTCCGGCGACCTGCGCGACGCCGAGGGCGCCGCCCAGACCGTGGACGACATGCTCTCGGGGCTGCCGCTGTGAAGCCGCGCCCCGCCCTGCTGCTGGCCGCCCTGCTGGCGCTCGCGGCGCCGGCGACGGCGGACGTGGACCCGGCGCGCCCGGGCCAGCGCCCGCCGGCCGGCAGCGACGAGGACGAACTCTGGTACGCGATGGACCGCGCCGAGCGCGACCTGCAGCAGCACCCGAGCCTGGTGCGCGATCCGGCGCTCAATGCCTACGTGCGCGGCGTCGCCTGCCGGGTCGCCGCCGACCACTGCGGCGACATGCGCGTCTACATCGTCGAGCAGCCGTGGTTCAACGCCTCGATGTCGCCCAACGGCATGATGATCGTCTGGACCGGCGCCCTGCTCCGCTTCCAGGACGAGGCGGAACTGGCGCTGGTGCTGGGCCACGAGTTCGCGCATTTCCGCCAGCGGCATTCGATCCAGCAGTGGCGGCGGGCCAAGCGCAGCGCCGCCTTCCTCGGCTCGTTCGGCCTGCTGGCCTGGGGCGGCGGCGCCGGTGCCGCCGGTTACCTGGCCAACATCGTCGGCGCCGCCAGCCTGTACCAGTTCTCGCGCGACGCCGAGCGCGAGGCCGACCGCATCGGCTTCGCGGTGGCCACCGGCCAGGGCTACGACGCCCACGCCGGCGCGCGGCTGTGGCAGCGCATGAAGGACGAGGAAGACGCACGCCGCTACGGCAAGCCGGTGCCGGTCTTCGCGAGCCACCCGAAGACCGCGGAGCGGCTCGAGGACGTGCGCAGTGCGGCCGACGCCAGCGGCCAGTCCTCGGGGGAGTCCGGCCGCGAGGCCTATCGCCTCGCGGTGCGCCCCTTCCTCGCGCACTGGCTGGAGCTGGAGCTGTCGCGACGCATGTACGACTCCTCGGTGCGCGTGATCACCGACTTGCGCAAGCACGCAGAACCGGAGCTGCAGGCCACCTACGCTTTCTACGAGGGCGAGGCCTACCGGCGCCGGGGCGACGAAGGCGACCTCGCCCGCGCCCACGCGCTTTATGCCGAAGCCATCGCCCTGCCCGTGCCGCCCGCGGCCGCCTACCGCGAGCACGGGCTTGCACTGCGCGACGCCGGCCGCCGCACCGACGCGGCGGCGGCGCTGCAGCGTTACCTTGAACTGGCGCCGGCGGCCGAGGACGCCGCCTTCATCCGCCACTACCTCGCCGAACTGGAGGCGTCGCCATGATCCGAGGGCTGCAGCGATGCGCGGCCATGGCCGCGGCCATCCTCCTGCTGGCCGCCTGCGCCAGTGGCGGCGCCGGCGGGCGGCTGCAGGAGGCAGGCGATGCGCGCGTGTTCGACCTGGCGCTGGACACCGACCTGGACTGGGCCCGCCTCAAGGCGCCGCGGCAGGAGCAGTGGACCATCGACGGCGCGCCGCTGAACCAGCTGCTGATCACCTCGCGCATCCGGCCGGGCGAGCATGTGTTCCTCGGCGCGCGGGAACGGCGCAGTCGCCCCGATGGCCCGTGGTTCCGGGAGGGCATGCGTCCTGACGAAGTGCGCGACCTCGTGCTCGACGGCCTGCGCGGTGGCGGCTGGGCGAACGTGCGCGGCAGCGCCCTGCGGCCGGCGAACTGGGGCCCGACCCCGGGCCTGCGCTTCGAACTGGCGCTCGACAACCCGGGCGGCCTGAAATACCGCGGCCTGGCCACGGCCGCCGAGCACGACGGCCGCCTGACCCTGCTGGTCTGGATCGCGCCGGCCGAGCACTACTACGGCCGGGACGCGGACGCGGTGTCGCGGCTGTTCGACAGCCTGCGGTTCGTGGAGTAAGGCGAGGCCGGGGCATGGCGCCCCGGCCGGCCGGCGGGCCTCAGCCCTGCGCGTCGAGCGCCTTGTTCCACTCGGTGACGCGCGCGGCCTGGCTGGCCAGCAGCGGGGCGGCGTCGCCTTCGATCTTGACGCTCTCGATCTTGTCGCCGCCGCGCACGGCGTCCACCACCTGCTGGTCGCCGGCGCCGATCACTTCGCCGAACACGGTGTGCTTGCCGTCCAGCCACGGCGTGGCGACGTGGGTGATGAAGAACTGGCTGCCGTTGGTGCCCGGTCCGGCGTTGGCCATGGACAGCACGCCCGGCTTGTCGTGGCGCAGGTCGGCGCGGCACTCGTCCTCGAAGCGGTAGCCCGGGTTGCCGGTGCCGGTGCCGCGCGGGCAGCCGCCCTGGATCATGAAATCGGGAATGACGCGGTGGAAGCTCAGGCCGTCGTAGAAGCCGCGCTGGGCGAGGTTGACGAAGTTGGCGACGGTCAGCGGCGCCTTGTCGGCGTGCAGCTTGATGCGGATCGGGCCGCGGCTGGTGGTGAAAACGGCGGTCAGGGACATGGAAGGCTCCGGGAGGGGTGGCCGGGCGGGTCCCGGCGGGCCGCCTAGGATGCCACAGGCCTGCCGGCGCCAGCGTGCCTGAACAGGCATTCAGCAACCGTTTACCGCTATAATCGCCGGCTTCCTTCAGCCACGAGCAGCGCGCCGCCAGGCGTCCATCCGCATGTCCATCGAAAAGCTCCGCAACATCGCCATCGTCGCCCACGTCGACCATGGCAAGACCACCCTGGTCGACCAGCTGCTCAAGCAGTCCAACACCCTGGGCGAACGCCAGCAGCTGGCCGAGCGCGCGATGGACAGCAACGACCTGGAAAAGGAGCGCGGCATCACCATCCTTTCCAAGAACACGGCGATCCGCTGGACCTCGCCGGCCGGCGAGGAATACCGCATCAACATCGTCGACACCCCGGGCCACGCCGACTTCGGCGGCGAGGTCGAGCGCGTGCTGTCGATGGTCGACTCGGTGCTGATCCTGGTGGACGCGATGGACGGCCCGATGCCGCAGACGCGCTTCGTGACCCAGAAGGCCTTCGCGATGGGCTTTAAGCCGATCGTGGTGATCAACAAGGTCGACCGCCCGGGCGCGCGCCCGGACTGGGTGCTGAACCAGACCTTCGACCTGTTCGACCGCCTCGGCGCCACCGACGAGCAGCTCGACTTCACCGTGGTCTACGCCTCGGGCCTGAACGGCTACGCCGGCATGGACGAGTCCGTGCGCTCGGGCGACATGACCCCGCTGTTCCAGACCATCGTCGACAAGGTGGCGCCGCCGCCGGTGGACGAGGAAGGTCCGTTCCAGATGCGCATCACCTCGCTCGACTACAACAACTACGTCGGCATCATCGGCGTGGGCCGCGTGCAGCGCGGCACCATCCGCACCAACCAGCAGGTGTCGGTGGTGGCGCGCGACGGCAAGGTGCGCAACGCCAAGGTGCTGCAGGTGCTCGGCTTCATGGGCCTGGAGCGCCATGAGGTGAAGGAAGCGCGCGCCGGCGACATCATCGCCATCTCCGGCATCGAGGGCCTGGGCATCTCCGACACCGTCTGCGACGTGTCCACGCCCGAGCAGCTGCCGGTGCTCACCGTCGACGAGCCGACGATCAGCATGACCTTCCAGGTCAACGACTCGCCCTTCGCCGGCAACAAGGACCGCAGCGGCGGCAAGTTCCTCACCTCGCGCCAGCTGCGCGACCGCCTGATGCGCGAGACCCAGCACAACGTGGCGCTGAAGGTCGAGGACACCGCCGACGCCGACAAGTTCAAGGTCAGCGGCCGCGGCGAGCTGCACCTCTCGATCCTGATCGAGACCATGCGCCGCGAGGGCTACGAGCTGGCCGTTTCGCGCCCCGAGGTGATCATCAAGGACATCGACGGCGTGAAGTCCGAGCCGTTCGAGTCGCTCGTCGTCGACCTCGAGGAGCAGTACCAGGGCGGCGTGATGCAGCGCCTGGGCGAGCGCCGCGCGATCCTCCAGAACATGGAGCCGGACGGCAAGGGCCGCGTGCGCATCGACTTCATCATCCCGGCCCGCGGCCTGATCGGCTTCCAGACCGAATTCCGCACGATCACCGCGGGCACCGGCCTGCTCTTCCACGTCTTCGACCACTACGCGCCGAAGCAGGAAGGCGAGATCGGCCAGCGCCAGAACGGCGTGCTGATCTCCAACGGCACCGGCCCGTCGCCGGCCTACGCGCAGATCGCGATGCAGGAGCGCGGCCGCCTGATGGTCGAGCCGGGCGAGGAGATCTACGAAGGCCAGATCGTCGGCATCCACTCCAAGGACAACGACCTCACGGTCAACGCGCTGCGCGGCAAGCAGCTGACCAACTTCCGCGCCTCGGGCACCGACAAGGACGAGGGCCTGATCCCGCCGGTGAAGTTCTCGCTCGAGCAGGCGCTGGAGTTCATCGACGACGACGAGCTGGTCGAGATCACCCCGGTCGCGATCCGCCTGCGCAAGAAGTTCCGCACCGAGAACGACCGCAAGAAGGCCTCGCGCGGCTAAGCGCCGGCCCCGCCGCCCGACGCACCGGCCATGACGGCCGAACTGTGGCTGCTGACCGCGATGGCCGGCTTCGCCGCCGGCCTGCTCGACAGCATCGTCGGCGGCGGCGGCCTGATCCTCACGCCCGCGATGCTGAACCTGCATCCGGGCCTGAACATCCTGCAGACCATCGCCACCCAGCGCACCAGTTCGCTGCTGGGCACCAGCGTGGCGGCCTGGAACTATTTCCGGCACGTGGTGGTGCAGCGGCGCATCGTGCTGCCGGCGCTGGCGTCCGCCCTCGCCTTCTCGGCGATCGGCGTGCAGTTCGCCAAGCGCGCCGATCCCGAGCTGCTGAAGATGGCGGTGCTGGTCGTCTGCGTGCTGCTGGCGATCTACACGGTGCTGCGCAAGGACCTGGGCCAGCGCGAGGAACGCCGCTTCGCACCGCGCCATGAAGCCTGGGCCGCCGTGGCCGTCGGCGGCGCCTGCGGTTTCTACAACGGCCTGATCGGGCCGGGCACGGGCACGCTGATGGTGTTCGCCTTCGTCAGCGTGATCGGCCTCGACTTCCTGAAGTCCTCCGCGGTCTCCAAGTCCACCAACGTCGCCGCCGACCTGAGCTCGTGGACGGTGCTGGCGCTGTCGGGCTACGTGGTGTGGCTGCTGGCGATCCCGCTGATCCTCGGCAACATGCTGGGCAGCTACGTGGGCAGCAAGCTGGCCATCCGGCAGGGCGACCGCTTCATCCGCATGGTGTTCCTGGCGGTGGTGCTGGCGCTGGTGGCGCGGCTGGCCTGGGGCGTTTTCTTCACCTGACGCGCATTGCGGCGCGCGTCGGCGGACCCGATACTCGGCCGGCGGTGCGCCCTGCCCGCGCCAACGGATCCCCGCCATGCGTCGTCTGCTTTCCCTCGCCCTGCTCCTCACGCTGGCGGCCTGCGGCAGCCCGCCGGCGCCCTCTTCCGAGTCGACCGACGCCCCGCCGGCCGCCGCCGCGGGTCCGGACGTGGAGGAGATGGACGTCGCGCGGGCGAAGGCCGGCATGGACTCGGGCGAGCTGACTTCGGAAGCCCTGACGCGCGCCTACCTCGCCCGCATCGATGCGATCGACCGCGCGGGCCCGACCCTCCGCGCCGTGATCGAAACCAATCCCGCGGCGCTCGACGAGGCGCGTGCGCTCGACGCCGAGCGCGCGGCCGGCAAGCTGCGCGGTCCGCTGCACGGCATCCCGGTGCTGCTCAAGGACAACATCGATGCGGTCGGCATGGCCAACAGCGCCGGCTCGCTGGCGCTGGCCAACAACCAGCCCGCCGAGGACGCGTTCCTGGTCGCGCGGCTGCGCGCCGCGGGCGCGGTGATCCTGGGCAAGACCAACCTCAGCGAGTGGGCCAACTTCCGCTCCACCCGCTCCAGCTCGGGCTGGAGCTCGCGCGGCGGCCAGACCCGCAACCCCTACGTGCTGGACCGCAACCCCTGCGGGTCCAGCGCCGGCACCGGCAGCGCCATCGCCGCCAGCCTGGCCACCGTGGGCGTGGGCACCGAGACCGACGGCAGCATCATCTGCCCGTCGGCAGTGAACGGCCTGGTGGGCCTGAAGCCGACCGTGGGCGTGGTCAGCCGCGACGGCATCATCCCGATCTCGATCTCACAGGACACCGCCGGCCCGATGGGGCGCACCGTGGCCGACGTGGCGGCGCTGATGAACGCGCTGGCCGGCATCGACGAGGCCGATCCGGCTTCCCACGCGGCCGCGGGCAACCTGCCGCCCGACTACGCCGCCGGCCTCGACGCCGGCGCGCTGGCCGGCAAGCGCCTCGGCGTGCTGCGGCAGGCCATGGGCTACCACCCGGGCGTGGACGCGAACGTCGAGGCCTCCATCGAAGCACTGCGCGCCGCCGGCGCCGAGGTCGTGGACGTGCGCATCGACACGCTCGGCCAGTGGGGCGCGGACGAGTTGCAGGTGCTGCTGTATGAATTCAAGGACGGCCTGAACGCCTACCTCGCCGGCCGCGAGGGCGTGCCCGGCTCGCTGGAGGCGCTGATCGCCTGGAACGAGGCGAACGCCGCCGAGGCGATGCCGTGGTTCGGGCAGGAGTTGTTCCTGCAGGCGCAGGCGAAGGGCGGCTTGGATTCGCCGGAGTACCTCCAGGCGCGCGACCGCATCCGCCGCCTCGCCGGCGAGGACGGCCTGCTGAAGGCGCTCGACGGCGAGCGCCTCGACGCCATCATCGCGCCGGCCACCTCGCCGGCCTGGCCGACCGACTGGATCAATGGCGACCACTTCACCGGCGCCGGCTACGGCACGGCGGCGGTGGCGGGCACGCCCAGCCTGACCGTGCCCTCGGGCGAGGTGCAGGGCCTGCCGATCGGGCTGGTGTTCATGGGACGGCCCTACAGCGAGCCGGAGTTGCTGGCGATGGGCCATGCCTTTGAGCAGGCCACGAAGGCGCGCAAGCCGCCGCGCTACCTGCCGACGCTGGCGCCCTGAGGGGAACCGCAAACGGCCGGCGCCAAGGCGCCGGCCGCATCGGCGCGCCTCAGGCCTGGGCCGGGCGCGACAGCTGGCCCTGCTTGCGCACGATCAGCATGGCGATTTCGAGCGACTGCTCGTAGTTCAGGCGCGGGTCCACCGTCGAGCGGTACGCGCGCTCGAGGTCGATGTCGGTGAGGTCGCGGGCGCCGCCCGTGCACTCGGTGACGTTTTCGCCGGTCAGCTCCAGGTGCACGCCGCCCAGGCGGGTGCCTGCGGCCGCGTGCAGCTCGAAGCTGGCCTCGACTTCGCCGCGGATGTTGTCGAAGCGGCGGGTCTTGAAGCCGTTGCTGGTGCTTTCGGTGTTGCCGTGCATCGGGTCGCAGATCCACAGCACCCGGCGGCCTTCCTTGCGGATGGCATCGAGCAGCGGCGGCAGCTGGGTGACGACCTTGGCCGCACCCATGCGGTGGATGTAGCTCAGGCGGCCCGGCTCGTTTTCTGGGTTGAGCACGTCGGTCAGGCGCAGCAGCTGGTCGGGCGTGACCGAAGGACCGATCTTCACCGCGATTGGGTTGCGGATGCCGCGGAAATACTCGGTGTGCGCGCCATCGAGCGCGGCCGTACGCATGCCGATCCACGGGAAGTGCGTGGACAGGTTGAACCAGCCCCACTGGCGCGGCACCTGGCGCGTCAGCGCCTCTTCGTACGGCAGCAGCAGGGCTTCGTGCGAGGTGTAGAAATCGGCGCGGTTGAGGTTGTGCAGCGCCTCGCCGGCGATGGTCTCCATGAAGCGAACGGCATCGCCCACCGCCGCGACCATCTTCTGGTACTCATCCGACAGCGGCGAGTGGCCGACCCAGCCCAGGTCCCAGTACTCGGGATGGTGCAGGTCGGCGAAGCCGCCATCGACCAAGGCACGGACGAAGTTCATCGTCATCGCCGAACGGGCGTGGCCCTTCACCATCCGGCGCGGATCCGGCGTGCGCGCCTCGGCGGTGAATTCAGGCTGGTTGATGAAGTCGCCGCGGTAGCTCGGCAGCGACACCCCGCCCCGCTCCTCGGTGTCGGCCGAGCGCGGCTTGGCGTACTGGCCGGCGAAGCGGCCCACGCGCACCACCGGCAGGCGCAGGCCGTGCACGAGCACCAGGCTCATCTGCAGCAGCACCTTGAGGCGGTTGGAAATCAGCCCGGACTCGCAGTCGCCGAAGCTCTCGGCGCAGTCGCCGCCCTGCAGGAGGAAGCGCTTGCCATCCTGCGCCTCGGCGAGCTGCTTCTTGAGCGCCAGGATCTCCCAGGAGGTCACCAGCGGCGGCAGGCGGCCCAGTTCGTCCTGCACCTGCGCGAGCGCGGCGGGGTCGGGGTAGGTCGGCTGCTGGCTCGCAATGCGGCCACGCCAGCTGGCCGGCGTCCAATCGCCGGGCACTGACACGGGCTGCAAGTTGCGATCGCTGGCGCTCATCGGGGTTCCGTTCTGGGAGTGGAGGGAAATCATGCCACAGCGTCGCCGCGGCGGTGTCAGGACGCTGTGTTGGTGGCCGCGCATCCGCGGGCACGAGGATCCGAAGCGCCGGCGACGGTCCCCGCCTCGCGTACGCGGCGAAGTGCGGCGCTACGCGCCGATGGGCTTGGGCTCAGGCGCGGCGGCGCAGGGCGGCCCATAGCGCGCCAACGCCCAGGCCGATGAACCACACCAACGTCCAGGCCGGCATCGACACGCCGAGGAAGGTCCAGTCGACCTTGGCGCATTCACCGGATCCTTGCAGCACCTTGGACAGCGCATTCATCGGACCCATGGCTTCGACCATGTAGTCCAGGCCCATGCTGCTGCAGAGCGGCACCTCGCTGGGCGGCAGCGACTGCAGCCAGACGTGGCGGCCGGCCACGCCGGCGCCCGCGCCCGCGGCGATGAAAGCCAGCACGCCGTAGACGCCGCGGCCGATGCGACCGCGCGGCGAATGCAGGCCGCCCACGAGGAACACCACGCCGAGCACGGCGAACGCGATGCGCTGCAGGATGCACAGCGGGCACGGCATCATCAGCATGCCGAACTGCACGTACAGCGCGTAGCCGATCAGGCCGAAACAAAGCACGAACCCGGTGAGGTACTGCGCGCGGAAGGTCCAGGCGAAGGGATTGGCTTTCATCTCGGGGTCCGGTGGCGGGGTGGTCAGGTTACACAGACCGCGCTCGCGCGGCGAAGTTTCCGGGGCCGGAAACGAAGACCCCGGCCGGGGCCGGGGTCTTGGTGTGTTGCGTGTGCCGCTGCCTTACTCGGCGTCGGCCGCCGACTGCGGACGATCCACCAGTTCGACGTAGGCCATCGGGGCGTTGTCGCCCGGACGGAAGCCGCACTTGAGGATGCGCAGGTAGCCGCCGGGACGGGCCTGGTAACGCGGGCCCAGCTCGACGAAGAGCTTGCCGACCGCTTCCTTGTCGCGCAGGCGGGACATGGCCAGGCGACGGTTCGCCACGCCATCGGTCTTGCCGATGGTGATGAGCGGCTCGGCGACGCGGCGCAGTTCCTTGGCCTTGGGCAGGGTGGTGCGGATCAGTTCGTGCTTGATCAGGGACGCAGCCATGTTGCTGAACATCGCTTCGCGATGCGCGCTGGTACGGCTGAATTTGCGTCCGGAGTTCTGGTGGCGCATGGTCGTGGTTCCTTAGTGAATTACCGGGCTCAGCCCAGCATGCCCTGCTGCAGGCCGGCCGGCGGCCAGTTCTCCAGCTTCATGCCGAGGGACAAGCCGCGCTGTGCCAGCACTTCCTTGATCTCGGTGAGCGACTTCTTGCCCAGGTTCGGGGTCTTGAGCAGCTCGACCTCGGTGCGCTGGATCAGGTCGCCGATGTAGTAGATGTTCTCGGCCTTGAGGCAGTTGGCCGAACGCACCGTCAGCTCCAGGTCGTCGATCGGGCGCAGCAGCACCGGATCGATGCCCGTGGCGGACGGCTTGGCGGCGCTGCGGTCGCGCTGGGTGAAGTCGCCGAACACCGACAGCTGGTCCGTGAGGATGTCAGCGGCCGTGCGGATGGCGTCTTCGGCGTCGATCGTGCCGTTGGTCTCGATCTCGAGCACCAGCTTGTCCAGGTCGGTGCGCTGCTCCACGCGGGCCGCTTCCACGGCATACGCGACGCGGCGGACCGGCGAGAAGGTCGCGTCCAGCACCAGTCGGCCGATCGCACGGGACTCTTCGTCCGGGCGGCGGCGATCGGCGGCCGGCTGGTAGCCGAAACCGCGCTCGATCTTCAGGCGCATGTTCAGCGCCGTGTCCTTGGTGAGGTGGGCGATCACGTGGTCGCCGTTCAGGATCTCGACGTTGTGGTCGGTCTTGATGTCGGCGGCGGTGACGATGCCCGGGCCCTTCTTCTGCAGGGTCAGCGTGGTGTGGTCCACGTTGTGCATGCGGATGGCCACGTCCTTGAGGTTCAGCAGGACTTCGAGCACGTCCTCCTGCAGGCCCTCGACGGTGGTGTACTCGTGCAGCACGCCATCGATCTCGACTTCCGTGATGGCGAAGCCGGGGATCGAGGACAGGAGCACGCGACGCAGCGCGTTGCCCAGCGTGTGGCCATAGCCGCGCTCCAGCGGCTCGATGACCACCTTGGCGCGGTTGGAACCGAGTCGTTCAATGTGCGGGCCGCGCGGACGCAGCACCTGGGTGGCGGTAACCGTCATGGTCAAGGTGTCTCCTGGGAGGATTACTTCGAGTACAACTCGACGATCAGCGCTTCATTGATATCCGAGGGCAGGTCGGCGCGATCCGGGACGGCCTTGAAGACGCCAGCGAACTTCTTCGCATCCACTTCGCACCAGCTCGGGACCAGGTCCATCTGCTGCGAGAGGTTGACGGCTTCCTGGACGTTCAGGTGCTTCTGCGCCTTTTCGGTCAGGGTGACGGCGTCGCCGGCCTTGACCTGGTAGGACGGCAGGTTGACCGTCTTGCCATTGACCAGCACGCCCTTGTGCGACACCAGCTGGCGCGCCTGCGGACGGGTGACGGCGAAGCCCATGCGGTACACGACGTTGTCGAGGCGCTGCTCGAGCATCTGCAGCAGGGTCTCGCCGGTGTTGCCCTTCTTGCGGGCAGCCTTGGTGTAGTACGAGCGGAACTGACGCTCCAGCAGGCCGTAGATGCGCTTGACCTTCTGCTTCTCGCGAAGCTGGGTGGCGTAGTCGGACAGCTTGCCCTTGCGGGCAACCGGGCCGTGCTGGCCGGGCTTCTGCTCCAGCTTGCACTTGGAATCGATCGCGCGGGCCGGCGACTTCAGGCTGAGGTCAGCGCCTTCGCGGCGGGCGAGCTTACAGGTGGGACCAATGTAACGAGCCATTTATATAGTCTCCAGTTCCCGTTAGACGCGGCGCTTCTTCGGCGGCCGGCACCCGTTGTGCGGGATCGGGGTGACGTCGATGATGTTGGTGATCTTGTATCCGACCGCGTTCAGCGAACGCACGGCCGACTCGCGGCCCGGGCCGGGGCCCTTGATACGGACTTCCAGGGTCTTCACACCGTAGTCGAGGGCGGCCTTGCCGGCCTTCTCGGCGGCCACCTGGGCGGCGAACGGGGTCGACTTGCGGGAACCGCGGAAACCCGCGCCGCCCGAAGTAGCCCACGACAGCGCATTGCCCTGGCGGTCGGTGATGGTGACGATGGTGTTGTTGAAAGAAGCTTGGACGTGGGCGATGCCGTCGGTGACGACTCGCTTGATCTTCTTCTTGGTCTTGACTGCCGGCTTGTTCATTGGCTGCCCTTACTTCTTGATGGCTTTGCGCGGACCCTTGCGGGTGCGGGCGTTGGTCCGGGTACGCTGACCGCGCATCGGGAGGCCGCGACGATGGCGCAGGCCGCGGTAGCAGCCCAGGTCCATCAGACGCTTGATCGACATGCCGACTTCGCGACGCAGGTCGCCCTCGACGATGTACTTGGCCACTTCGGCGCGGATGCGCTCGATTTCCGGCTCGGACAGGTCGCGGATCTTGGTGGCCTGGGCCACGCCAGCCGCGTCACAAACAAGCTTCGACCGGGTACGGCCGATGCCAAAGATACTCTGCAGGCCCACCCAGACATGCTTCTGGACAGGCAGGTTGACACCCGCAATGCGCGCCATCAGGCGTTCTCCAACTTAAAATTGAGCGCAGTGAATCACGAAGTATAACAGGGCTTGGGGTTCAGTTGTAGCCCCCCGGGTCGTGGGACCCGGGAAACCCGGCATGGGGAGTGTGCCCATGCTCCGGCGACAAGCTGGCAACTGCCCTCCCCCATCCTGGGGTCGGGCGCCCCGCGCTACTCCAGCGCAGGGACGGTTACCGGCTTATCCGCGCGCCAAGCCGCCGCGCGGACCGCCCATCAATGGTGCTCAGCCGCGGGTGAGACCGCGACCGCCACCTTTCAGATTCGCTTTCTTCATCAGGCTCTCATACTGATGCGACATCAGATGGGCCTGGATCTGGGCGGTGAAGTCCATCACCACCACGACCACGATCAGCAGCGAGGTGCCGCCGAAGTAGAACGGGACCGACCAGAAGCCACGGATGACTTCGGGCAGCAGGCAGACCAGCACCAGGTACAGCGAGCCGATCAGGGTCAGGCGGGTCAGCACGCCGTCGATGTAGTCGGCGGTGGCCTTGCCGGGACGGATGCCCGGGACCAGGGCGCCCGACTTCTTCAGGTTGTCCGCGGTTTCCTGGGAGTTGAAGACCAGGGCGGTGTAGAAGAAGGCGAAGCCCATGATCAGGCCGCCGTACAGCAGCATGTGCAGCGGCTCGCTCGGCGCCAGCGCCTGGCTGAGGTTCTGCAGCCACAGGTTGAGGTTGTCACGCCAGGCGACGCCGGTCGGCTCGCCGGCCTGGCCAAACCACTGGACCATGGTCGCCGGGAACATGATCAGGCTGGAGGCGAAGATGGCCGGGATCACGCCCGCCATGTTCAGCTTCAGCGGCAGGTGCGAGTTCTGGTTCATGTAGGCCTGGCGGCCACCCTGGCGACGGGCGTAGTTCACGGTGATGCGGCGCTGGCCGCGCTCCATGAACACCACGAAGTAGGTGACGCCGACCACCAGGGCCAGGATCACCAGCACCGCGAACCAGCTCAGCTCGCCGCTGCCGACCTGCTGCACGGTCGAGATGGCCGCGCTGGGCAGGCTGGCGACGATGCCCGCGAAGATGATCAGCGAGATGCCGTTGCCGATGCCGCGCTCGGTGATCTGCTCGCCCAGCCACATCAGGAAGATGGTGCCGGCGGTGAGCGCCACGATGGCGGTCAGGATGAAGCCGGGGCCCGGCGCGTAGACCACGCCCGGCTGCTGCTGCAGCATGCTGGCGATCGAACCGGCCTGGACCACGGCCAGCACGACAGCGCCGATGCGCGAGTACTGGGTCAGCTTGCGCCGGCCGCTCTCGCCTTCCTTCTTCATCGCCTTCCAGGGCTCGTAGATCTGCCCCATCAGCTGCACGATGATGGAGGCCGAGATGTACGGGATGACGTTCAGCGCGAACAGGCTGAAGCGGTTCAGGGCGCCACCGGAGAACATGTTGAACATGTCGACGATGGTGCCCTGCTGGGCTTCCATCAGTTCCAGCATCCGCTGCGGATCGATGCCCGGCACCGGGATGTAGCTGCCGATGCGGTAGACGATCAGCGCAAGGATCACGAAGACCAGGCGCTGGCGGAGCTCGGTGAACTTACCGAGCCCACCCAGGGCGCTTGCGGCGGACGTGGACTGCGTCAAGGCCTTACTCCGTCACGCTGCCGCCGGCCGCTTCCACGGCGGCCTTGGCACCGGCCGTCGCAAGCAGACCCTTGAGCACGAACTTCTTGGTGACGTCGCCCTTCTTGACGACCTTGGCCTGCTTGGCCGTGGCCGGCACGAGCTTGGCGGCGCGCAGGGCGGCGAAGTCAATCTCGCCGGCCTCGAGCTTGTCGAGCTGGTACAGCAGCACTTCGGCGGTGTCGTTCTTCAGCTTCGAGCGGAAGCCGACCTTCGGCAGGCGCTTGTAGATGGGCATCTGGCCGCCTTCGAAGCCGGCCTTGATCTTGCCCTTGCCGGCGCGCGCGAACGAGCCCTTGTGGCCGCGACCCGCGGTCTTGCCGAGGCCGGAGCCGATGCCGCGACCAACGCGGACGCGATCCTTGCGGGCGCCGTCGGCGGGCTTGAGGGTATTGAGCTTCATATGGTTTCTCCTTGGCTCGCTCAGGACTCGACGCGAACCAGGTAATGCACCTGGTTGATCAGGCCGCGCACGGACGGGGAGTCCTTGAGCTCGCGGACATCATTGAGCTTGTTCAGGCCCAGGGCCTTCACGGAAATGCGGTGGCGTTCCTGGCAGCCACGAAGGCCCTTCACCAGGCGAACCTTGACGGTCTTGTCAGCCATTGAGGATCTCCTCGAGCTTCTTGCCACGCTTGGCGGCGATGCGCGCCGGCGAGGTGGTCTCGGTCAGGCCCTTGACGGTGGCGCGGACCAGGTTGATCGGGTTGCGCGAGCCGACGGCCTTGGCCAGCACGTTCTTCACGCCGACCGCTTCGAGCACGGCGCGCATGGCGCCACCGGCGATCACGCCGGTACCTTCCGAGGCGGGCTGCATGTAGACGCGGGCGGCGCCGTGGCCGGCCTTGACCGGGTGCCACAGGGTGCCTTCGTTGAGGTCGACCTGGACCATCGCCTTGCGGGCGTATTCCATCGACTTCTGGATGGCGACCGGCACTTCGCGCGCCTTGCCGTAGCCGAAGCCGACCTTGCCGGCACCGTCGCCGACCACGGTCAGCGCGGTGAAGGTGAACTGACGACCGCCCTTGACGGTCTTGGAGACGCGGTTGACGGCGACCAGCTTCTCGATGAAGCCGTCGTCGCTTTCCCCGCGATTGCGATCGCGCTCGTTGCTGGACATAGGGATTCCTGGGTTTGCTTACGGCCGGTGGCCGCTTATGGTTGTGGTTGGTACTGGAAACTCAAGCCCGAAGGCCTTTCAAGCCCGGAGGCTTAGAACTGCAGGCCACCCTCGCGGGCGGCGTCGGCCAGGGCCTTGATGCGGCCGTGGTAGCGGTAGCCGGATCGATCGAAGGCAACCTTGTCGATGCCCGCGGCGAGCGCCTTGGCGGCGATCGTGCGGCCGACCTTGGCGGCGGCTTCGAGGTTCTTGCTGCCCTTGAGGCCGTCCATCACGTCGGCCTGCACGGTGGAGGCCGAAGCCAGCACCTTGGAGCCGTCGGAGGTGAACAGCTGGGCGTAGATGTGCTGGCCGGTGCGCAGCACCGACAGGCGGGCGACGCCGAGCTTGCGGATGTGCGAACGCGTGGTCTTGGCGCGGCGCAGACGGGCGATGTTCTTGTCCATGGTATTTACCTCGAGGAAGCGGAAGCGCCCAATTAGGCCTTCTTGGCTTCCTTCATGATGATCTTCTCGCCGGAGTAACGGATGCCCTTGCCCTTGTAGGGCTCCGGCTTGCGGTACGCGCGGATCTTGGCGGCAACCTCACCCACCTGCTGCTTGTCGGCGCCGGAGACCAGGATCTCGGTCTGGGTCGGCGTGGACAGCGTGATGCCCTCGGGCGCCACGTACACGGTCGGGTGCGAGAAGCCCAGGCTCAGGCTCAGGTCCTTGCCCTGCATGGCGGCGCGGTAACCGACGCCAACCAGCTCGAGCTTGCGGGTGAAACCCTCGGACACGCCCTGGACCATGTTGGCCAGGATGGCGCGGGCGGTGCCGGCCATCGGGACGTTGTCGGCATGGGCGGCGGACAGCTGCAGCACGCCGTTCTCGACGGCGAACTCGACACCGGCCGGCTTGGCCAGGCTCAGGCTGCCCTTCGGGCCCTTGACCGTGACCTTGTCGGCGGTGGCGTTGAACTCGACGCCCTTGGGCATCTGGATCGGCTTCTTGGCAACGCGGGACATGGGTGCGTTCTCCTTAGGCCACGAGGCAGATGACTTCGCCGCCCACGCCCGCAGCGCGGGCCTGGCGATCGGTCATCAGACCCTGGGAGGTGGAGATGATGGCGACGCCGAGGCCGGCGAGCACCTTCGGGAGGTCGTCCTTGCCCTTGTACTGGCGCAGGCCCGAACGGGAGACGCGCTCGAGGCGCTCGATCACCGGCTTGCCTTCGTAGTACTTAAGGGAGACTTCCAGCTTGGCCTTGGCGCCCTCGCCGCTCACGCGGAAGTCACCGATGTAACCCTCGGACTTCAGCACGGTGGCGATGGCCAGCTTCATCTTGGAGGCAGGCATGGAAACCTGCGGCTTGCCGACGGCGAGCGCATTCTTGATGCGCACCAGCATGTCGGCGATAGGATCAGTCATGCTCATTTGTTCTTACCCTTCTAGGTGTCAGGAGCACCGATATCCGCAAGTCCCCGTTGGGGGACCGGCGATTACCAGCTGGCCTTGCGCAGGCCGGGCACGTCGCCACGCATCGTGGCTTCGCGCAGCTTGTTGCGGCCGAGGCCGAACTTGCTGTACACGCCGCGCGAGCGGCCGGTGAGTTCGCAGCGGTTGCGCACGCGGCTCGCACTCGAGTCGCGGGGCAGCTTCTGCAGCTTGGTGGCGGCGTCCATCTTTTCCTCGTAAGAGGCGGTGACGGAGCTGATGATCTTCTTGAGCTCGGCGCGCTTGGTGGCGTGCTTGGCGACCAGCTTCTTCCGCTTGATGTCGCGGTTAACCATCGACGTCTTGGCCATGATCTATATCCTCGAAATCAGTTGCGGAACGGGAAGTTGAAGGCCTGGAGCAGCGCCTTGGCTTCTTCGTTGGTCTTCGCCGTGGTGGTGATGGCGATGTCCATGCCGCGCATGGCGTCAACGGCGTCGAAGTCGATCTCGGGGAAGATGATCTGTTCCTTGATGCCCATGTTGTAGTTGCCGCGGCCGTCGAACGAACGACCCGACACGCCGCGGAAGTCACGCACGCGGGGCAGCGAGATGTTGATCAGGCGGTCGAGGAACTCGAACATCTTGGCGCGGCGCAGGGTCACCTTGCAGCCGATCGGCCAGCCGTCGCGGATCTTGAAGCTGGCGACGGAGACGCGGGCGTTGGTGGTGATCGGCTTCTGGCCGGCGATCTTGGTCATGTCGGCGACGGCATTTTCCAGGATCTTCTTGTTGCCCACGGCCTCGCCCACGCCCATGTTCAGCGTGATCTTGGTGATGCGGGGAACCTGCATGACGTTCTCGTAGCCGAACTGCTCCATGAGCTTCGGAACCACGGAATCCTTGTAAAACGTTTCGAGACGGGTGCTCATGACATCATTCCTTAGGCGTCGATCGCCTCACCGCTCGAGCGGAACACACGCACTTTGCGTCCATTCTCGAGCACCTTGAAACCAATCCGCTCACCCTTGCCCGAGGCCTGGTTGAACAGCATGACGTTGGAGATGTGGATCGGCGCCTCGCGCTCGACGATGCCGCCGGCGACGTTGGCCTGCGGGTTCGGCTTGGTGTGGCGCTTGATGATGTTGGCGTTCTGCACGATGACCTTGTCACCGGCGACCCGAACGACTTCACCCTTCTTGCCCTTGTCGGCGCCGGCGATGATGATCACCTGGTCGCCCTTGCGAATACGGTTCATTGTCTGTTCCTTCGCTCAGATCACTTCGGGAGCGAGCGAGACGATCTTCATGAACTTCTCGGAGCGAAGTTCACGGGTCACGGGCCCGAAGATGCGGGTGCCGATCGGCTCCTGCTTGTTGTTCAGCAGCACGGCGGCGTTACCGTCGAAACGGATCAGCGAACCGTCGGCCCGGCGCACGCCGGAACGGGTGCGGACGACGACGGCGTCGTAGACCTCGCCCTTCTTGACCTTGCCGCGGGGGATGGCGTCCTTGACGGTCACCTTGATGATGTCGCCGATGTGGGCGTAACGGCGCTTGGAGCCGCCGAGCACCTTGATGCACATCATTTCCTTGGCGCCGGAGTTGTCGGCGGCCTCGAGGTAGCTCTGTACCTGGATCATGTCTGGCCTCCTTACTTCACGGCGCGCGTGATGATTTCGACCACGCGCCAGTTCTTGGTCTTCGACAGCGGACGGCACTCGGACACCCGGACGACGTCGCCTTCGTTGCAGGCGTTCTCTTCGTCGTGGGCGTGGAGCTTGGTCGAGCGCCGGATGTACTTGCCGTACAGCGGGTGCTTGACCTGGCGCTCCACGAGGATCGTCACGGACTTGTTCATCTTGTTGCTGACGACGCGGCCTTCGACCGTGCGCGTCTGGTTGGCATTATCGCTCATGGCTCGCCCTTACTTCTTATCGGTCAGCAGGGTCATCGTCTGCGCAATCTCGCGACGGACCAGCTTGATTCGGTGGGGGGCGTTGAGCTGACCGGTGGCCTTCTGCATGCGGAGCGCGAACTGCTCCTTGTGCAGGTCCAGCAGGTGGTTCTTCAGCTCGGTCGCCGACTTTTGACGCAGTTCCTTGAGTTCCATATCAGCGCACCGTCCGGGTCACGAAAGTGGTGGTGACCGAGAGCTTCGCGGCCGCCAGGCGGAACGCCTCGCGAGCGGTGGCTTCGTCGACACCCTCGATTTCATAGATCACGCGGCCGGGGGCGATCTGGGCCACCCAGTACTCGACGTTGCCCTTACCGGCGCCCATTCGGACTTCGATCGGCTTCTTCGTGATCGGCTTGTCGGGGAACACGCGGATCCACATCTTGCCGCCACGCTTGACGTAACGGCTGATGGAACGGCGCGCGGCCTCGATCTGGCGAGCGGTCAGCTGGCCGTGCGAGGTGGCCTTCAGGCCGTACTCGCCGAAGCTGACGGCGGCGCCGGCCCAGCTCAGGCCGTCGTTACGGGACTTGAAGACCTTGCGGTACTTGGTTCGCTTGGGTTGCAGCATGGCGGCTTACCTCATTTCCTTCGCAGGACGGGCCGGGCGCTCGGTGCGCTCTTCCACTTTCTCCTGGCCAACCTGGCTGAAATCGAAAATCTCGCCCTTGTAGACCCACACCTTCACGCCAATGATGCCGTAGGTGGTGAGGGCTTCGGCGAAGCCGTAGTCGATGTCGGCGCGGAGGGTGTGCAGGGGCACGCGGCCCTCGCGGTACCACTCCGAACGCGCGATCTCGGCGCCGTTCAGGCGGCCGGCGACGTTGACCTTGATGCCCAGGGCGCCGAGGCGCATCGAGTTGCCGACGGCGCGCTTCATGGCGCGGCGGAACATGATGCGGCGCTCGAGCTGCTGCGCGATCGACTCGGCGACCAGCTGCGCGTCAAGCTCGGGCTTGCGGACCTCGGAGACATTGATGTGCGCCGGGACGCCCATGATGTCCGAGACTTCCTTGCGCAGCTTCTCGATGTCCTCGCCGCGCTTGCCGATCACCACGCCCGGGCGGGCGGAGTGGATCGTGACGCGGGCGGACTTCGACGGGCGCTCGATCAGGATCTTCGAGATGCCGGCCTGGGCGAGCTTCTTGCGCAGCATCGCACGGACCTTGAGGTCGGACGTGAGGTACTGGGCGTAGTCGCGCTTGTTGGCGAACCACTTGGAATTCCAGTCCTTGGCGATGCCCAGGCGGATTCCGGTCGGATGAACTTTGTGACCCATATTCTTCGTCCCTGCCTTACTTGCCCGAGCCCACAACCACAGTGATGTGGCTGGTGCGCTTGAGGATGCGGGTGCCGCGGCCCTTGGCGCGGGCCATGAAGCGCTTCAGGACGGGGCCCTCGTCGACCATGATGGTGGCGACCTTGAGCTCGTCGATGTCAGCGCCGAGGTTGTTTTCGGCGTTCGAGATGGCGGACCACAGGACCTTACCGATCAGGTGGGCGGCCTTCTTGTCCGAGAACTTCAGCAGATCGTGGGCGCGGGAGGCCTGCATGCCACGGACCTGGTCGGCGACCAGGCGGGCCTTCTGCGGCGAGATCCGGGCGGTGCGGAGGATGGCTTTCGATTCCATGGTCATCTCCTTACTTGCCGGACTTCTTGTCGCCGCCATGACCCTTGAAGGTCCTGGTGAGGGCGAACTCGCCGAGCTTGTGACCCACCATGTTCTCGTTCACGAGGACGGGGATGTGCACCTTGCCATTGTGGATGGCGATGGTGAGCCCGACCATTTCCGGCGAGACCATGGAACGACGCGACCAAGTCTTGATCGGCTTCTTGCTGTTGCCCTGGGCGGCCTCCACCTTCTTGACGAGGTGGTGGTCGATGAAGGGACCTTTCTTAAGAGAACGTGCCATGGCCTATCAACCCCTGCGATCGCGCACGATGAACTTCTGGGTGCGCTTGTTCTTGCGCGTCTTGTAACCCTTCGCCGGCGTGCCCCACGGGGACACCGGGTGCGGGTTGCCCTGGCCAGCCTTGGCCTCGCCACCGCCGTGCGGATGGTCGACCGGGTTCATGGCGGCGCCGCGGACGGTCGGCTTGACGCCGCGCCAACGCTTCGCACCGGCCTTGCCCAGCTTCTCGAGGTTGTGCTCGACGTTGCCGACTTCACCAATGGTGGCGCGGCAGTCGGCCGGCACCTTGCGCATCTCGCCGGAGCGGAGGCGCAGGGTGGCGTAGCCGCCGTCGCGGGAGATCAGCTGGGCGCCGGCGCCAGCGGCGCGGGCCAGCTGGGCACCCTTGCCCGGCTTCATCTCGACGCAATGCACGGTCGAACCCACCGGCATGTTGCGCAGCGGCAGGCTGTTGCCGGTCTTGATCGGCGCATCCTTGCCGGCGATGACCTGGTCGCCCTGCACCAGGCCCTTCGGGGCGATGATGTAGCGGCGCTCGCCATCGGCGTAGCACAGCAGCGCGATGTGCGCGGTGCGATTCGGATCGTACTCGACGCGCTCGACACGGGCGGGGATGCCCTCCTTGTCGCGCTTGAAGTCGATCAGGCGGTAATGCTGCTTGTGGCCACCGCCGATGTGGCGGGTGGTGATGCGGCCGTAGTTGTTACGACCGCCGCTCTTGCTCTGCTTTTCGACCAGCGATTCCAGCGGGCCGCCCTTGTGCAGGCCGGCGGTGGAGACGCGCACCATGGCGCGGCGGCCAGGCGAGGTCGGCTTGAAAGTCTGTAGTGCCATGGGTAATGCCTCAGGCCTTGGCCATCACGTCGATCGACTGGCCATCGGCCAGGCGAACGTATGCTTTGCGCCAGTCGCCGCGACGGCCGGCGCGCGAACGGAAGGTCTTGCTCTTGCCCTTCACGTTCAACACGTTGACCGCTTCGACCTTGACGTTGAACAGCGACTCGACGGCGGACTTGACGTCGGCCTTGGTCGCAGTCGTCGCCACTTCGAAGACGTACTGGTTGCTCTGCTCCTGGATGCGCGCAGTCTTTTCAGACACGCGCGGCGCGCGGATCACGCCGAGGATCTTGATGTTGCTCATGCCAGCCACTCCTCGACCTTCTTGACCGCTTCCGCAGTCATGATCACGTACTCGGCACCGACCAGGGCGACCGGGTCCAGGCCCTGGACGTCGCGGACCTGCACGTACGGCAGGTTGCGGGCGGCCAGGAACAGGGCGTCGGAGCCGTCCTCGGTGACGATCAGCGGACGGGCGATGCCCATCTCGTTCAACTTGGCGACCAGCGCCTTGGTCTTGGCCTCGGCGACGTCGAACGAATCGACGACCTTCAGGCGACCCTGGCGGTTGAGCTCCGAGATGATCGCGCAGACCGCGGCGCGGTACATCTTGCGGTTCACCTTCTGGGCGAAGTTGCGCGGCTTGGCGGCGAACGTCACGCCACCACCGACGAAGATCGGGGCGCGGTAGTCACCGTGGCGGGCACCGCCGCCCTTCTGCTTCTTGAACTTCTTGGTCGTGCCGGAGACTTCCGAGCGCGTCAGCTGGGCCTTGGTGCCTGCACGGCCGGCGTTGCGGAACGCAACCACCACCTGGTGCACCAGATCCTCGCTAAATTCGCGACCAAACACGGCGTCGGAGACCGACAGCGGCTTGGCGCTTCCAATAACGGCGAGTTCCATTACTTACTCCTCAACCTTTGCTCGTCGGACGGACGACGACGTCGCCGCCCGGCGCACCGGGAACGGAACCCTTCACCGCGATCAGGCCGCGCTCGGCGTCGACCTTGACCACTTCGAGGTTCTGCATGGTCTGGTTCTCGGCACCCATGTGGCCGGACATCTTCTTGCCCGGGAACACGCGGCCCGGCGTCTGGCGCTGGCCGATGGAGCCCGGCGAGCGGTGCGACAGCGAGTTACCGTGGGTGGCGTCGCCCATCTTGAAGTTCCAGCGCTTGATCGTGCCCTGGAAGCCCTTGCCCTTGGTGACGCCGGCGACGTCGACCATCTGGCCCACGGCGAAGATGTCAGCCTTGATCTCGGCGCCGACCTGGTAGTTGCCCGCGTCCTTGTCGGCGATGCGGAACTCCCACAGGCCACGGCCGGCTTCGACCTTCGCCTTGGCGAAGTGGCCCGACAGCGGCTTGTTGACCAGCGCGGCGCGCTTGGTGCCGGCGGTGACCTGCACGGCGGTGTAGCCGTCGTTCTCGACGGTCTTGATCTGGGTGATGCGATTCGGGCTGGCCTCGATCACGGTCACCGGGATGGAACGGCCATCCTCGGTGAAGATGCGGCTCATGCCCGCCTTGCGGCCCACGATTCCAATGTTTTTGGTGGTCATGGTCGTTGCCTCAGGTCAGCTTGATCTGGACGTCGACGCCGGCCGCGAGCTCGAGCTTCATGAGCGCGTCAACGGTCTTGTCATTGGGGTCGACGATGTCCAGCACGCGCTTGTGGGTGCGGGTCTCGTACTGGTCGCGCGCGTCCTTGTCGACGTGCGGCGACACCAGCACGGTGTAGCGTTCGATCTTGGTCGGCAGCGGGATCGGGCCGCGCACCTGCGCGCCGGTCCGCTTGGCCGTCTCCACGATTTCGGAAGCCGAACGATCAATCAGGCGATGATCGTAGGCCTTGAGCCGAATCCGGATCTTCTGGTCCGCCATGGCGAATTCCTTGTTTCGGTAAAGAGCGTCGGAATCAGGGGCTTTGCGCCCTGGTTCCCGTGGAAAACAAACTCGGCGGACCATGTCTGGTCCACCGAGCAAGAAAGTATAGCTTGTGTTAAACCACCCTGTAAAGGGTTGTTTCACACAGCTTCGACCGTCCTGGCCGCGAACACGAGGGGCGTCCTGCCCCTCATTTCGTATGTGGGCCGCCCCTGGGGGCGACCGAGCCGCGCACTATACGCTTACTTGATGACCTTCGCAACCACGCCGGCGCCGACGGTGCGG
>NZ_AVCK01000030.1 GCF_000747155.1 Arenimonas metalli CF5-1
CGGCCGCGGCCTTGGCGGCGGCGTCGCGCTGCGCGGACTGGCTGGCCTCGCTTTCCCGGCGGGCCAAGGCCTCGCGTTCGGCTTCGGCGCGTTCGGCGGCGCGCGCGGCGTAAGCGGACTGATGCCGGCGCCGCGCCTGGTCGCCGGTCTCCGGCGGCGGCGCGACGCGGGTGCCGCTCACGGTGATCGAGTCCAGCGTCTCGCCTTCGTCCGCGGCGGCTTCCTCGGCCACCACGGGGGCGGCGGGGAAGGCATCGGCCAGGGCCTCGGCGGGCGCCGCTGCGCTCGGCGGCGGCGGGGGTTCGGGCGCGGGCGGCGGCGGGGGAGGCGGCGGCAGCGGTGCCTGCCGCTCGCTGCGCATCTGCGCGGGCTGGGCCGGCGGCGGCGCCGGGGGCGGCGGAGGCGCCAGCCGGGGTTCGGGAAGTTCGATGTCCATCCGCGGCGTCGATTCCGGCAGCGGACGATGGGCCGGGGACTGTTCGGCCTGCGGTGCTACGGTGGGCGCCAGCGGCGGGCGCAGCTGCACGCCGATGCCGACCGCGAGCACGGCGGCCGCGGCGGTACCGATGGCCCAGGTCGGCAGCCACGGCAGGATCCGCTTCGGCGCGCGCGCGCGCGGGCGCTCGCCGGGGGCGGCGGCGACCGCGTCGGTCGCCGCCGCCAGGATCGCGGCATCCAGCCGCGACGGCGGTTCCCCGGCCGGCAGGGCGCGCAGGACCCGGGCCAGGGCGATCTCGTCGTCCTGGAGCGGCTGCTTGCGCGGGTCCTGCGGCTGGGTCACGGGCGGTTCAATCCTGGCTGATCGCGACGTCCGGGTCGCGGGCGGGGCTCAGGCTGCGCGCCTGCGCCAACAGTTGCAAGAACTCGCCGCGGTAGCCCCAGGCATCGTTGCCGCGGGCACCGCGCGCCAGCGCCTCCACCTGGTCCCAGGTGAAGCCGTTGCTGTGCCGGCCACCGCGCAGCAGGTCGGCGTAGGCGGCCACGGCGGCGGCGAAGCGCAGGTCTTCGCTGGCTTCCGTGCGCACGTCGCCGCGCGTCACCGGGCGCTCCATCAGCACGCTCTTGTCCTCGCCCGGCCGCTTGTAGCGCAGCTTGAGGAAGGCGAGCTCCGAGCCCTTCGGTCCCGCGGCGGCGGGCGCCGAATAGCGCAGCGGATCGCTGGACTCGCAGCCCATGCCGACCAGGCAGACTTCGTACAGCGCGGTCACGTCGTGGCCGGCGCCGATCTCGCCGGCGTCGACCTGGTCGTTGTTGAAGTCCCCGCGCGCCAGGGTGCGGTTCTCGTAGCCCACCAGGCGGTATTCCGCGACCTGGGCCGGGTTGAATTCGACCTGGATCTTCACGTCGCTGGCGATGGTGAGCAGGGTCGAACCCATTTCCTCGACCAGGACCTTGCGGCCTTCCATCAGGTTGTCGATGTAGGCGTGGTTGCCGTTGCCCAGGTCTGCCAGCTTCTCGGCCAGCGCGTCGTTGTAGTTGCCCATGCCGAAGCCGAGCGTGGTGAGGGCGACGCCGGACTCGCGGCCGGTCTCCACCTTCGTCTCGAGCGCGCGCTGGTCGTAGATGCCGACGTTGAAGTCGCCGTCGGTGGCCAGCACGATGCGGTTGACGCCGCCCTCGATGAAGGCCTGCTTCGCCATCGCGTAGGCGAGGTCGATGCCTTCGCCGCCGTTGGTGGAGCCGCCGGCCTCGAGCTGGCCCAGCGCGGCCAGGATCTCGCCGTGGCGGTCGCCCGGCGTCGGCGGCAGCACCAGCCCGGCGCTGCCGGCGTAGACCACGATCGAGACGCGGTCCTGCGCGCGCAGGCGCGGCACCAGCTGGCGGAAGCTTTCCTTGAGCAGCGGCAGCTTCTCGGGCGTGGACATCGAGCCCGAGGTGTCGATCAGGAACACCAGGTTCGACGCGGGGATGTCCGCCGCGGCGACCTCGTAGCCCTGGATGCCGACCTGCATCAGCAGCTTCTTCGCGTGCCAGGGCGAGGGCGCCAGTTCGGTGCGCACGCTGAAGGGCTGGCTGCGGTCGGACGGCGCGACGTAGCCGTAGTCGAAGTAGTTGATCATCTCCTCGACCCGCACCGCATCCTTGGGCGGCCGCTGGCCCTGGGCCAGCATGCGGCGCACGTTGCTGTAGCTGCCGGTGTCGACGTCGATGGAGAAGGTGGACACCGCGTTCTCGGCGGTGCGGACGATGCCGTTGTCCTCGAAGGCGGCGTAGTTCTCGGTGTTGGCCTCCGGCGGCGCGACCACCGGCGCAGGCATGCCCGCGTAGGCCGCGGCCGGGACGGGCGGCGCCGGGGGCGCCGGTGGCGCCATCACCATCATGCGGCGCGCTTCCGCCTCGCGCACGCGGGTGCCGGTGACGGTGATCGAATCGAGCGCAGCGGATTCCTGGGCCAGGACCTGTTCGGCCTGGGCCTTCTCGGTGCGGACCTGGTCGGACTTCTTGGCGCAGCCGGCGGCGACGGCAAGGGCGAGGCAGCTGATCATGAGCGGACGCATGGTGGAGCTCCTGTCTGGGGTGGCGCCGTCTTCAACGTGCCGCGGCGCGAAACGGGGTTGAGGGCTCATGGCCGCAGCCTCGCGCGCAGCTTGTCCATGGCGTAGCGCAGGCGCGACTTCACCGTTTCCCGGCCGACGCCGGTGATCTCGCCGATCTCCTCCAGGCTCAGCTCCTGCTCGAGCCGCAGCAGCACCACCTCGCGCTGGTCCTCGGGCAACTCCTCCAGCGCCAGCTGCAGGCGGCGGCGCTCCTCGAAGGCCGACAGGCTGCGCTCGGGGGAATCGGGGTCGGGCAGCCGCTCGGCCAGCTCGGTGGCGTCGCCGGGCGCGTCCGGGCGGTGCTGCTTCGCCCGCCAGTGGTCGGCGACCCGGTTGTGCGCGATCTGGTAGAGCCAGGTCGCGAACTTCGCCTCGGGGCGGTAGCGCTCCCGGGCCGTGATCACCCGCTGCCAGGTGTCCTGGAAGAACTCCTCGGCCAGGGCGGCATCCCGCAGCTGCCGGGTGAGGTGCCGGAACAGCGGTCCGCGGTGGCGGGCGTAGAGGGTCTGGAACGCCCCGACGTCGCCGGCCCCGTAGGCCAGCATCAGCGCTTCGTCGGTGGACTCCTCCTGCATGCCGGGAAGCGTACGGGCTTTCGCCGGGCGCGAGAAGCTGGCCAGCCGGCGCTCACGTTGGCGGGCCGGGCCGGGTCTACACTGGCGCCATGGCGCCACGCCTCTTCCACGACCCCGACGACGGCAGTGGGCCCGAAGGGCCCCGGGGCGGCTGGCTGTTGCCGGGTTCGCACTGGTGGGCGGCGCTGGCGGTGCTGGCGCTGGGCCTGTATTTCAGCTTCAACACGCTGCAGACCGAGCGCGGCCGCGACCTGAGCCGGCGGCAGGCGGAAGTGCAGGCCGACCTGTCCGATTTCCGCGCGCGCCTCGAGACCGACCTCTACGCCAGCGTGGCCCTGGTGCGCGGCCTGGCGGTGCAGGTGTTGTTGAACGAAGGCATCACCGATGCCGAGTTCCAGGCCATCGCCGAGGAGCTGCTGCGCGGCCAGCCCCACATCAACAACCTCTCGCTGGCACCGGGCTTCGTGCTCACCGACATCTACCCGCTGGCCGGCAACGAGGCCGCGCTGGGGCTGGACCTGCTGGCGGACCCGGTGCAGAAGCACGCCGTGTTCCAGGCCATCCGGCTCGACGAGCCGGTGCTGGGCGGGCCCTTCGAAGCCGTGCAGGGCGGCACCGTGCTGGCCGTGCGGATCCCGCTCTGGGTGGACGTGGACGGCGTGCCCCGGCTCTGGGGTGCCGTGAGCATGACCCTGGACCACGAGCGCATGCTGCGGCGCGCCGGCATCGGCAAGCTCGAGAAGTCGCTGCAGCTTTCGATCATCGGCCGCGATGCGCTGGGGCCGGGCGGCGAGCCGATCCGCGGCGAGCGCATCCCCGTCGCCGCCAACGCGGTGAAGGTGCCGGTGTTCCTGCCCGGCGGCAGCTGGCTGCTCTCGGCGGTGCCGCGCGAGGGCTGGCATGAGCCGGGCACCTGGCTGTCGCCCTTGTTCCTGGTGCGCCTCGGGCTGAGCCTGCTGGCCTCGCTGGCGATCGCGCGCATCCTGCACGACCGCCGCCGCATCAAGCACCTCGCCGGCGTGGACGCGCTGACCCGGCTGCCGAACCGGCGCTGGGCGCTGCGCCACCTCGACCGCATGATCGCCCGCGGCCAGCGCGGCGGCCCCGGCTTCGCGCTGATGTCGCTCGACCTCGACGGCTTCAAGCCGGTGAATGACACCCACGGCCACGCCGCCGGCGATCGCCTGCTGTCCGAACTGGCGCGGCGCCTTGCCGACGCCGTGCGGCCCGGCGACATGGTCGCGCGCATGGGCGGCGATGAATTCCTGGTGCTGGTGACGATGCCGCCCGGCACCGACGACGACTGGGTGCAGGCGATGGCGGCGCGGCTGCGCGAGGCGATCCGGCAGCCGGTGCCCATCGGCGACCACTGGATGATGGTGGGCACCAGCATCGGCATCGCCCGCTTCCCCGCCGATGGCAGCCGCGCCGAGGTGCTGCTGCACCTGGCCGATGCGGCGATGTATCGCGCCAAGCAGGGTGGCGGCCCGGGCATCGCCTTCCACGCACCGGCGCTGGCGCCGGCGGACTGATCAGTCCGGATCGGGTTCGACCCGCAGCCGCAGGCGACCCTCGGCCAGCCGGGCCTCGAGCGCATCGCCGGCGCGCACCTGGTCGGCGCGCCGAACCACCGGCCCGCCATCGCCCTCGCGCAGGATGCTGTAGCCGCGCGCCAGCGTGGCCAGCGGGCTGACGCTGGCGAGGGCGCGGGCCAGGCCGGCCAGGCGCAGGCGGCGCGGCGGCAGCAGCCGGTCGGGCGCGTTCGCGAGCGCCTGGCCGAGCAGCTGCAGGCGGTGGCGCTGCTCCTGCAGGCGCCGGCGCGGGTGCTGCTGGTCCAGGCGCCGCAACAGGCGGGCGGCGCGTTCGGCGCGGGCGGACAGCGCCTGCGCCACGGCCAGGTCCAGGCGATGCTGCAGCTTCGCCAGCCGGCCGCGGCCGCGCTCGAGCCGCAGCTGCGGGCGCAGCGCCTGCAGCTTCAGGAAGGCCTGGTCGGCGCGCTGGGCGCGGGCCGCGTTCATGCGGGCGAGCAGCGCCTGCAGCTGGCGGTGGCGCTGCGCCAGCCGCGCCTGCAGTTCGCCCTGCTCGGGCACCAGCAGCTCGGCCGCGGCCGAGGGCGTGGGCGCGCGCAGGTCGGCGGCGAAGTCGCTGAGGCTGGTGTCGATCTCGTGGCCCACGGCCGAGACCACCGGCACCGGCGAGGCCGCGATCGCGCGCGCCAGGGCTTCGTCGTTGAAGGCCCAGAGATCCTCGAGCGAGCCGCCGCCGCGGGTGAGCAGCAGCACGTCGTAGCGGCCCGAGCCGGCGGCGCGGCGCAGCATGTCCAGGATCTGCGCGGCGGCGCCGTCGCCCTGCACCGGCACCGGCAGCACGTCCACGGGCAGCAGCGGGAAGCGCCGGCCCAGCACGCTGAGCACGTCGCGCACCGCAGCGCCGCGCGGCGAGGTGATCACGCCGAGGCGGCGGGGGAAAGCGGGCAGGGGGCGCTTGCGGGCGGCCTCGAACAGCCCCTCGGCGGCCAGCCTGGCCTTGAGCTGCTCGAAGGCCCGGCGCAGGGCGCCTTCGCCGGCCTCTTCCATGTGGTCGAGCACCAGCTGGTAGTCGCCGCGCGCTTCGTACAGCGTCAGGCGGCCCCTCGCCAGCACCTGCAGGCCGTCGCGCGGCGCGAACCGCAGCGCCTGCGCCTTGGGCTTGAACAGCGCGCAGCGGACCTGGGCCCGTTCGTCTTTCAGCGTGAAATAGGCGTGGCCGGAGGCCGGGCGGGAGAAATTGCTGATCTCGCCCTCGACCCAGACCTGCGGGAAGCTGCCCTCGAGCAGGTCGCGCGCCAGCGCATTGAGCTGGGACGGGCGCAGGACCTGGCGTTCGCGGGCAAGTGAAGACATGGCGGGCGGGCGGGACGGCCGGACAGGATACCCCGGGGCGTTCGTCACCGGGGTAGGGCGCGGGCACCGGCCCGGTCTAAACTGTGGCGGCCACGAGGATCCCCCATGAGCGATAGCTACAAGCGGCTTTGCGAAGGCCTGCCGGCCGCCACCGGCGGTGCCGGCTTCGCGACCGAACCCCGCAAGGTCAAGGCCTGGGTCGCGGCGCTGCCGCGCGCCAACGCCCAGGCCACCGAACAGGAGCTGGCGCGCGCGCTGGCCAGCCTCGCCTCGCAGCGGCTCGAAGGCGGCGCCCGCCTGGGTGCGCTGGAGGAATTGCGCGCCGCGGCGATCGAATCGATCACCCTGCTAGAACGCCAGTTCAACACCAGCCCGCTGCCGCTGCCGCCGGACAAGGCGCGCGCGGCCGCGGTGGCGGAGTCCTTCCACGTACTGCTGGCGCATGCGTATCGCGGGGCGGCGGCCGACCTGTGCGCGCCGGCCGGCAGCGTGCCCTTCCTGCGCGGCGGCGCGGTGCTGACGGCGCTCGAGCGCGCAGCCTGGCACTACGCGCGCGCGCTGGCCATGGCCTGGCGCGTGTATCGCCCGGCGTCCGCCGGCGTGTGGCAGGGCCTGCATCGCGTGCACCGCTTCGCGGCCCAGCTCAAGCTCGACCGCAAGGCCACCGAGGACAAGCTCGCCGGCGGCAATTTCGACGTCAACACGCTGTACGTGCAGGCGCTGCTGCTGGCGGCGGTGAATCCCTACGCCTTCGGCCAGGCCGAGCAGGACAGCCTGTGGCCGATCGCGCGCGCGTTCACCGCGCGCTGCGGCCTGGTCGAACAGGCGCCCGACGGGCTGGCGCCGGTCGTGCCGGACGACGCCGACCGCGGCCCGGGCACCGGCGCCGGCGAGGAATCGCATTCGCTGTGGCTCGACCTGCGCGCCTTCGCCGACGAAGTCGAGCGCGCGCTGTCGCGGGTGCGCGACGGCCAGTCCGAGATCGTGCCGGCCGCGGGCCCGGGCTTCCGCGTCGGCAACGACCTGCTGATCCGCCTGCGCCGCGCCTTCGGCCAGATCGCCGCGCGCGGTCTGGTGCGCTTGCCGGCCGGGCATCGCCTGGACACCGTGCTGGGCCTGAGCGGCCTGCACTATTTCCTCGCCGGCCAGCGCGATTTCGACACCTTCATGAAGCAGTCGGCGCAGGGCACCGTGCACGTGATCGCCGGTGCGGCCTGGACCCAGGGCGCGGCCAGCATGACCAAGGTGCCGCGCTTTACCGGCAAGGTGCTCGACCAGAGCCTGGGCGGCTACCGCATGGCCTGGGCCAGCGCCGAGCAGGCGCGCGCCCGCGTGGGCGAACTGGTCGGCCTGAACTTCGGCGACGAAGGCGAGGAGCAGGCCTGGATGGTCGGCGTGATGCGCTGGCTGCGCTACGAGGACGACGGCAGCCTGTCGGCCGGCGTCGAGCTGCTGTCGCGGCGTTCGAGCGCGGTAGCGCTGCGCGTGGTCAGCGCCGACGGCGGCAATCGCCAGGTGAACCGTGCGATCGAGGTGTTCCCGATCGACGGCACGCCGGGCCGCTGTTTCGTCGCCAATGCGGTGATCGAATCGGGCAGCCGGGTCGAGGTGATCCACGACCTTTCCAGCCATTTCCCCGAGCTCGCGCCGCGCGGCGCCGACCTGCTGCCCGACGTGGAGGTGCTGCTCAACGCCGGCGACTACGTGCTGCTGGGCGAACGCCAGCCGGAGGCGACGGCATGAGCGAGGCCCGTTCGCAGCCGCGCCGCGATACCCGCGGCGTCGAGGTCGGCAAGGTCCGCATCGGCGGCGGCGCCCCGGTGGTGGTGCAGTCGATGACCAACACGGATACCGCCGACATCAATGCCACCGTCAAGCAGGTGGCCGAACTCTGGCGCGCCGGCTCCGAGCTGGTGCGGGTGACGGTGAACAACCCCGAGTCCGCCGCCGCGGTGCCGCGCATCCGCGACAAGCTCGACATGATGAACGTGCCGGTGCCGATCGTCGGCGACTTCCACTACAACGGCGACCGCCTGCTGGCGGCCGAGCCGGCCTGCGCCGAGGCGCTGGCCAAGTACCGCATCAACCCGGGCAACGTCGGCTTCGGCAAGAAGAAGGACACCCAGTTCGCGGCCATCGTCGAGAAGGCGATCGAGTTCGGCAAGCCAGTGCGCATCGGCGTGAACTGGGGCTCGCTGGACCAGGCGCTGTCGGCGCGGCTGATGGACGAGAACGCCGCCCGCGCCCAGCCCTGGGACGCCGCCCGCGTGCTGCGCGAGGCGCTGGTGGTGTCGGCGCTGGAATCGGCCGAGCGCGCGGTCGAGATCGGCCTCGCGCGCGAGCGCATCGTGCTCTCGGCCAAGGTCAGCGGCGTGCAGGAGCTGATCGCCGTGTATCGCGACCTGGCCGCGCGCTCCGATTTCCCGCTGCACCTGGGCCTGACCGAGGCCGGCATGGGCAGCAAGGGCATCGTCGCCTCGGCGGCGGCGCTGGCGGTGCTGATGCAGGAAGGCATCGGCGACACCATCCGCATCTCGCTGACGCCCGAGCCCGGCGCGCCGCGCGCGCTGGAGGTGCAGGTGGCGCAGGAGCTGCTGCAGACGATGGGCCTGCGCGCGTTCACCCCGCTGGTCACCGCCTGCCCGGGCTGCGGCCGCACCACCTCGGAGTTCTTCCAGGTGCTGGCGCAGAAGGTGCAGGAGCACGTGCGCGGCCAGATGCCGGTGTGGAAGCTCAAGTACCCGGGCGTCGAGAACCTGTCGCTGGCGGTGATGGGCTGCGTGGTGAACGGCCCGGGCGAGTCCCGGCACGCCGACATCGGCATCTCGCTGCCGGGCACCGGCGAGGCGCCCTCGGCGCCCGTGTTCATCGACGGCGAGAAGGCCATGACGCTGCGCGGCGAGAACATCGCCGACGACTTCGTGGGCGTCATCGACGACTACGTGGCCCGGCGCTACGGCGGGGCCTGACCGGGGCCCGGCGGACCCGTGGACGGCCGCCGGGGCAAGCGTGAGAATGGCGGGGCATCCAACCAGACAGGGGAACCACGATGCGCAGTACGAAGAACGGAGTGGCCTGGCTCTTCGCCGGCCTGATGATGGCGGGCGCCGGCAACGCGGCGGCCGATGCCTCGGTGGCGAAGCGGCTGGACGAGCGCGGCGTCAAGTACGAGGTGGACATGGATGGTGACTACAAGGTCACCTACAACTACGCCAAGGAAGGGCGCACCCAGCTGGTGTTCGTCTCCGGCGGCACCGAGTCGGTGGCGGGCTTCACCGTGCGCGAGGTCTTCTCGCCGGCGGCGCGCGTTGCCAACGACGGCATCGACGGCGCCAAGGCGCTGGAGCTGATGGCCGAGAGCCGCCAGAACAAGCTCGGCGCCTGGGAGCTGGCGGGCGACGTGCTGTACTTCGTCATCAAGCTGCCCGACGAGATCAGCGCCGCCGAGCTCGAGTCGGCCATGGACATCGCGGCCGAGACCGCCGACGACATGGAGATCGAATTCTCCGGCGACCGCGACGACCTCTGAGTCGCTGCGGGTGGCATCGCCCGGGCACCGTCAGCGCTGCTGGGTGCCCGGGTTGATCTCGGGGTCGGTGACTGCCTGGCGTGCCAGCCGGGCTTCGCGCCGCGCGATGTAGACGTTCGAGCCGAAGATGATCGCCGCGCCCAGCACGGTCCAGCGGTCGAGCACTTCGTCGAACAGGAAGTAGCCCAGCACCGCCACCACCAGCACCTGCAGGAAGCTGATCGGCGTGAGCATCGAGGCCTCGCCCAGCTTCATCGCCCGGGTCCAGAACATGTGCGCGGTGGTGCCGAGGAAGCCCGCCAGCACGATCCACAGCCAGGTGATGCCGACCGGCGTCTCCCAGACCATCAGCGCCGGCACCAGCGACATCGGCACCCAGATCATCGTGGTGTAGAGCACGATCGCGTCCGGGTGCTCGGTGCGCGAGAGGAATTTGATCGAGATCGCCGCGCTGGCGCTGGCCACCGCCGCCAGCACCGCCACCAGGCTGCCGGCGGTGAAGTCGTCGCTGCCCGGCCGCACGATCACCAGCACGCCCAGGAAGCCCACGATCACGGCGGTCCAGCGCCGCGCGCGCACCACTTCGCCCAGCACGATCACGGCGGCGATGGTCACGAACAGCGGGCTCGAGTACGACAGCGCGATCGCCTGCGCCAGCGGCAGGTGCACGATCGCCCAGAAGCCGGCCAGCATCGACACCATGCCGATCGCGCAGCGGCCGGTGTAGAAGCCGAGCTTGTCGGTGCGCAGGATCGCCGGCCCGTGCTTGAACAGGATCGGCAGGATGAACACCAGGCCGAAGAAATTGCGGAAGAAGGCGATCTCGAAGGCGTGCAGCTGCTCCGACGCCAGGCGGATGCAGACCGCCATGAAGCCGAACAGCACGGTGCCGATGGTCATCAGCGCGACCGCGCGCGGCACGTCCACGGGGCGGTTGCCGGGGGCGTTCAAGCGGCGTCGTCGAAGCGGGCGCCGATGATGCGGGGCTCGGGCTCGAGCGACACCCCGAAGCGTTCGCGCACCGAGGCGGCGATCCGGCGCGCCAGGCCCAGCAGCTCGGCGCCGCTGGCTTGGCCATGGTTCACCAGCACCAGCGCGTGCTGCGCGGCGACGCCGGCATCGCCCTCGCGGAAACCCTTCCAGCCGCAGGCCTCGATCATCCAGCCGGCGGAAAGCTTGCGCTGGCCCTCGGGGCCGGGGAACACGGGCAGGGCGAGGTGCTCCGCCTTCAGCGCGTCGGCCTGGGCCGCGTCGACCACCGGGTTCTTGAAGAAGCTGCCGGCATTGCCCAGCAGCGCCGGGTTCGGCAGCTTGCGGGTGCGCAGGCGGCTGATGGCCTCGGCCACGTGCACCGCGCGCGGCGTCGCCACGCCCATCGCGGCCAGCTCTTCCTTCACCCCGGCGTAGTCGAGCCGCAGCTCGCGCTGGCGCGGCAGCCGCAGCTCGATGGCGGTGACCACCCAGCGGTCGGCCTCGCGCTTGAACAGGCTGTCGCGGTAGCCGAAGGCGCAGTCCTCGCGCGCCAGGCGCTTCACCTGCCCGGTGTCGCGCTGGAAGGCCTCGACGGCTTCGATGAACTCGCCGACCTCGACGCCGTAGGCGCCGATGTTCTGGATCGGCGAGGCGCCGACGGTGCCCGGGATCAGGGCCATGTTCTCGAGGCCCACCAGCCCGCGCGCCAGCGTCCAGCCCACCAGGTCGTTCCAGGCCAGGCCGGCCTCGGCGCGCACCAGGGCGGTGTCGCCGTCGTCCTGGACGATGCGCACGCCGGCCATCGTCAGGCAGATGGCCACGCCGGGGAAATCGCCGGCGAACAGCAGGTTGCTGCCTTCGCCCAGCACCAGCACCGGGCCCTCGCGCAGCATGGCGAACTCGAACAGTTCGGCCAGGGCGTCGGCACGCGACACGTCGGCCATCATCGCGGCGCGGGCGGCGACGCGGAAGGTGTTGCGGCCGGCGAGGGAAACGTTCTCCGCCAGCTGGTAGCCAGTCATGCCGGGCCGCCCTCGCGCCGGCGACGGATCGCGTCCACGCACTCGCCGATGAGGTCGGGTCCGCGATAGATCAGGCCGGTGTAGAACTGCACCATCAGCGCGCCGGCGGTGATCTTTCCGGCCGCGTCGGCGCCGCTAAGGATGCCGCCGACGCCGACGATGGGGATGCTGTCGGCCAGGCGCGCGCGCAGGCGGCGCATCACCGCGGTGGACTTGCCGTACAGCGGCTGGCCCGAGAGGCCGCCGGTTTCCTTGGCCAGCCGGTGGTGCTCGACCGGCAGGCGGTCGACGGTGGTGTTGGTGGCGACCACGCCGTCCACCTGCATGTCGCTGAGCACGCGGGCGCAGGCGTCGATGTCGTCGTCGGACAGGTCGGGGGCGATCTTCACCAGCATCGGCACGCGCTTGCCGTGCTGGCTGGCCAGCTTCTCCTGGGCCTCGCGCAGGCCGCCGACCAGGTGGCGCAGGGCCTGTTCTTCCTGCAGTTCGCGCAGGCCGGCCGTGTTGGGCGAGGAGATGTTGACCGTGACGTAATCGGCCAGCGGGTACACGCGCTCGAGGCAATACGCGTAATCGTCGAGTGCGTCCTCGTTCGCGGTGTCCTTGTTCTTGCCGATGTTGATGCCAAGCAGGCCGTGCTGGCGGCGCGCCTTCGACACGTTGGCCACCAGCGCATCCACGCCGGCGTTGTTGAAGCCCAGGCGGTTGATGACGGCGTTGTGCTCGGGCAGCCGGAACATGCGCGGCTTCGGGTTGCCGGCCTGCGGCCGCGGCGTGGTGGTGCCGACCTCGACGAAGCCGAAGCCCAGCGCCAGCAGCGCGTCCACGTGCTCGCCGTTCTTGTCCAGCCCGGCGGCGCAGCCGACCGGGTTGGGGAAGCTCAGCCCGAAGGCCTTGGTCACCAGCGGCTTGGGGCGGCTGGCCAGCAGCGGGTTGAGCCCGGTGCGGTAGGCCGCCTCGAGCGCGCGCAGGCCGAGGCCGTGCGCCTTCTCGGCATCAAGGTGGAACAGGAACGGGCGGGCGAGGGCGTACATCCGGTCGGCGCCTCAGAGCTGTCCGCTCAGTCCCAGCGCGCCCAGCAGCACCGCGAGCCCGCCGAAGAACAGGATGACCGCCAGCAGGGCCAGGATGCTGAGCGCGATCGCGGTCCAGCCCAGGATCAGGCCGGCGATGGCCATGCCGTCGCCGTCCATCGTGCCCGCGCTGCGGCGGATCTCGGCGCGGGCCATGTGGCCGCAGATCACCGCGGCCAGGCTGCCGAGCCACGGCAGCAGGGTCCAGCCGAGGATGCCGCCGACCAGCGCGACGATGGCCAGCGGGCTGGTCGGGCGACCGGCCGGCACGGGCGCGGGGGCCGGCGCCGGGGGCGGTTCAGGCGCCGGCGGCGAGGGCGGGGCGGGCGGCAGCATGGGCTCGGACACGGTCGATCCTCAGAGGTCGAACTTGATGCCCTGGGCCAGCGGCAGCGCGTTGGAGTAGTTGATGGTGTTGGTCTGGCGGCGCATGTAGACCTTCCACGCGTCCGAGCCGGACTCGCGGCCACCGCCGGTATCCTTCTCGCCGCCGAAGGCGCCGCCGATCTCGGCGCCGGAGGTGCCGATGTTGACGTTGGCGATGCCGCAGTCCGAGCCGGCCGACGACAGGAACTGCTCGGCCGCGCGCAGGTCGGTGGTGAAGATCGACGAGGACAGGCCCTGCGGCACGGCGTTCTGCAGCTCTATCGCCTCGTCCAGGGTCGAGTACTTCATCACGTACAGGATCGGCGCGAAGGTCTCGGTCTGCACGACCTCGGCGCTGTTGGCCAGGCCGGTGACGATGGTGGGCAGCACGAAGTTGCCCGGGCGGTCGATGCGGGCGCCGCCGGTCTCGATCTTGCCGCCCGCGGCCTGGGCCTTGGCCACGGCGTCGAGGTAGGCATCCACGGCGTCGGAACTGTTGAGCGGGCCCATCAGGTTGGCCGGGTCGGTCGGGTCGCCGATCTTCTTCTCGACCTGTTTGTAGGCCGCGACCAGCTTGGCCAGCACGTCGGCGTAGATCGATTCGTGCACGAACAGGCGGCGGGTGGTGGTGCAGCGCTGGCCGGCGGTGCCGACGGCGCCGAAGGCGATGGCCGGGATCGCCAGCTTCAGGTCGGCCGACGGGTCGACGATGATCGCGTTGTTGCCGCCCAGCTCAAGCAGGCTGCGGCCCATGCGGCGCGCCACGCGCTCGCCGACCATGCGGCCGACTTTGGTCGAACCGGTGAAGCTGATCAGCGGGATGCGCTTGTCGTCCACGAAGGTCTGCGCCAGCTCGGTGCCGCCGTCGTTGAACAGGAAGAAGATGTCCGGGAAGCCGCCGGCCTTGAGCGCCTCGTTGCAGATCTTCATCGAGGCGATCGCCGACAGCGGGGTCTTGGGCGAGGGCTTCCAGATGCAGATGTCGCCGCAGACGCCGGCCAGGAACGAGTTCCAGGCCCACACCGCGACCGGGAAATTGAACGCGCTGATGATGCCGACGATGCCAAGCGGCTGGTACTGCTCGTACATGCGGTGGCCCGGGCGCTCGGAGTGCATGGTCAGGCCGTAGAGCTGGCGCGAGAGGCCGACGGCGAATTCGCCGATGTCGATCATCTCCTGCACCTCGCCGTCGCCTTCCGGCTTGGACTTGCCCATCTCCAGCGCCACCAGCGAACCCAGCGCGTCCTTGTGCTTGCGCAGCGCGTCGGCGCACAGGCGGATCGCTTCGCCGCGCTTGGGCGCCGGGGTGGTGCGCCAGACCTTGAAGGCGGCCTGGGCGCGCTCGAGGATCAGGTCGTAGTCGGCCTGCGAGGACGCGTGCACCTTGCCCAGCACCTCGCCGTTGCTCGGGTTCACCGGCTCGATGACGCCGGCATCGCGGGTCTTGGACCACTCGCCGTTGCCAAGGTAGGTGCCGGATTCGACCTCGGACAGGCCGAGCGCGGTGAGGACGGGGTGGGTCATGGAAAGCTCCGGTTGCGGTTGGCCGGCATGCGGCCAAGGGGGAAAGTGGCGGCCCCGATACGATTCGAACGTACGACCTTCCCCTTAGGAGGGGGACGCTCTATCCAGCTGAGCTACGGGGCCAAGCCGGTGAATTATCGCAGAAACCCCGGGCCGGCCCCAGCGCCGTCGGCCGGGGGCAAGAGCGTCGCCGCAGGCCCGTCCAATGGCGAAACGAAGCCGTCGCTGCCCAGGCCGGCGTCGGCGAAGGCGGCGCGCATGGCGTCGACGGCGCGCGCGGCCATCGCGGCGTCCTCGCACCAGGCGAACACGCTGGGGCCCGCGCCGGACAGGCTCGCGCCCATCGCGCCGGCGTCCATCGCGGCCTGCTTCACCGCCGCGAAGCCCGGCACCAGCGGCGCGCGCCGCGGCTCCACCAGGTCATCGCGCAGTCCGGCGCGCACCAGCGCCGCGTCGCCGCGCTCGCAGCCCAACAGCACCTGCGAAAGATTCGCGGTCTGCCGGACCAGCGCGGCCAGCGGGTAGGGCGCGGCCAACACCTCGCGGGCACGCAGGGTCTCGAGCACGAAATGCGGGTGCACCAGCGCGCAGTGCCAGGCGGCGGGCGGGGAGATCCGCAGCAGGCGTTCCGGGGTGGCGAGCACCAGCCCGCCCAGCAGCATCGGCCCGACGTTGTCGCCGGTGCGCGCGCCGCTGGCGACCGACTCACCGGCCAGTGCATGCGGGTACAGCGCCTCGCGCGGCAGCGGCGTCGGCAGCAGCGCATTCGCCGCCACCAGCGCCGCCACGCAGGATGCCGCCGAGCCGCCCATGCCCGAGCCCAGGGCGATGCCCTTGTCGAGCTCGAGTTCGAAACCGTGGCCCAGGCGCTCGGCCGCGAGCAGCGAGAGCAGCGCCGCGCCGGCGGTATTGGCGGACGGTTCCCGCGGCAGGTCGGTGACGACGCCGCGGATCGCCGTGATGCGCACGCCCGGGCGCGCGCACCGCCGCACGGTGGCGATGTCGCCGGCCCCGCGCACGCTGTGCCCCAGCAGGTCGAACCCGACTGCGACATTGCCCACCGAGGCCGGTGCGAAGGCGCGGGCGGTGGCTTGCGGGTCGGCGGCGGCAGTCGGGGTGGAAGTCACGCGGTCAGGGCCAGGTCCGGGGGGCGGTATCTTGCCCGGCCGGCGGGCGCGCCGTGGCTGCGGGGCGTGAAAAGAGAAAGGCCGGACGCGAGGTCCGGCCTTTCGGGTACGTGGTGGAGAGGATGGGGATCGAACCCACGACCTCATCGATGCGAACGATGCGCTCTCCCAGCTGAGCTACCCCCCCACGGAAGGTCCGCGAATTATACGGATGCCATGTCGCCATGGCTAGCCGTCCGTTTCAGGCGGCGGGGATGAGCGGCGCCAGGGCCGGTTCCAGCAGTTCGCGGCGCCAGCCGGCGAGCGCGGGCGGCCAGCCGCGGCCCTCCAGCAGGGCCTCGAGGTGGCGGCGTGCGCAAAGCAGGCCTTCGGGCAGGCCCTGCGACTGCGCCACCGCGGCCACGGCGTCCTGCATCGCCCGCACCTTCTGCTTGTCGAGGCTGTCGGCCTTGAGCAGGGGCAGGGCGAGGTCGGCCTCGGACAGCGGCGCGTTGACCACGTCGTAGAGCGCGCCGCGCGATTTGCGCGGGGCCTTGGGGTGGCGGTCGAGCACGGCGTTGAAATCGCCCTGGTCCGCCGGCGGGCGACGCGCGAGCGCCACGGCCAGCTCGTTGTCGATGATCCAGCTCTTGGGCTTGTCGCTGCGGCGCGCTTCCTGGTCGCGCCAGCGCAGGATGCGGCACAGGCGCGCCTGGGCCTCGGCATCCAGGCCCTGGGCGCTGCGCAGCGACAGGTGCGGCCAGGGCTCGTCGCTTTCATCCGCGGCATTGGCCAAGGCGCGTTCGGCGTCCGCGTTCAGCCACGCGTGGCGGCCCAGTTCGAACAGCTTGGCGTCGAGCAGGGCGTGCACGGCATGCAGGTGGCGCACGTCGTCGGCGGCGTATTCGCGCTGCGACTCGCTCAGCGGGCGCCGCAGCCAGTCCGAACGGGTCTCGCCCTTGGCCAGGGTGATGCCGGTGACCTGTTCGACCAGCTTCTGGTAGCCCAGTCCGGCCCCGAGGCCGACCAGGGCCGCCGCCACCTGGGTATCGAACAGCGGCGCGGGCAGGGCGGCGCAGCCGCGCTGCAGCGCCTGCAGGTCCTCGCTGGCGCTGTGCATGAGCTTGGTGACCGTGGGGTCGACCAGCAGCGGGCGCAGCGCCGCGTCCATGCCGGGCACCAGCGGGTCCACCAGCAGGATGTCGCCGGGGATGGCCAGCTGCACCAGGGCCAGCTGCGGGTAGTAGGTGCGTTCGCGGATGAACTCGGTGTCCAGGGCCACCAGGGGCTGGCCGGACCAGCGTTCGAGGCGTTCGGAGAGGGCTTGCGGGGTGTCGATCCAGAGGCTCAAGGGCGGTGACTGTGGTTGCCAGAAGCCGGCACCTTAGCCTAAGTTCGGGCCGTCCACGTCCCCGGGTCGTCCCGGGCGCCCACGAGCGAAGATGAAGCACACCCTGAGATTCCCGTTCCCGGCCTGGCTCCTGGCCTGCGCCGTGCTTGCCGGCTGCGGTGCCCCGGAGGAGTCGGCCGCGCCGGTCGAACCGGAGACCGTGGACCCGGCCGAACTCGAGGCCGGGATCGCCGTCGAGGAGGCCGCGCCGGGGCCCGCGCCCGAGGTGCCGGCCTGGACGCCGGCGGTGGTGCCGGTCGAGCCCGGCCAGTTCCGCGAGAACCTGCGTGCGGCGGGCGTCGCGATCGAGGAAGGCCGGCTGCTGGCGACGCTGTCGACCCCGGCCGCGACCGCCGACGCCGCGGACGGCGCCGCGGACGGCGCGTCCCCGGAGGCGGAAGACGCCGAAGATCCCGGTGCGCTGGAGCTCTATCTCGGCATCGTCGCCACCGATGCCGAGCACCGCGAGGCCAACGCCGGCATCGATGCCGTCACCACCCAGCTGGTCTTGCAGGGCCGCGCCGCGCTCGCCGATGGCCGCGTGCTCGAGGCGCAGCAGATCGAACGCGTGCTGGTGCGCGCGCGGCCCCAGCATCCCGACCTGGCCAGCTACCGCACCGCCATCGAGTCCGCGCTGCAGGCCCAGGCGCTGGTGCAGCTGGGCGACACCCGCGTGCGCGGCAACCGCATCTTCAAGCCCGAAGGCAAGGGCGCCGTGGTGGCCTACCGCGAGGCGCTGCAGGCCTTCCCCGGGTTCCTGCCGGCCCGCGACGGGCTGGCGCGGCTGCAGGCCACCTGGCTGGACCGGGCGCTGCAGGCGGCGCAGTCGGGCGAGTACGCCGAGGCCGAGCGACTGCAGGCCGAAGCCGCGCGCATCGTTGCCGACTCGCCGGCGCTGCAGGACATGGCGGCGCGCATCGTCGAGCTGCGGCAGGCGCGCACCGAGCAGCTGCTGGCCCAGGGCCACGCCGCGGTGGATGCGCTGGACTTGGAGCTGGCGGCGCGACGCCTGGCCGAGGCCGAGCGCGCTTCGCTGCAGGCGCGCGGGCTGGACGGCCTGAACGAGCGCATCGAACTGGCGCGGCACTACGGCCGCTTCCGCCCCGGCCAGGTGTTCCGCGACCCGCTGGCCGCCGGGGGCGAGGCGCCGGAGATGATCGTGCTCGCGCACGGGGCCTTCCGCATGGGATCGCCCGAGGGCGAGCGCGACCGGCAGGCGAACGAAGGGCCGCAGCACGAAGTGGCGTTCACGCGCGGCTTCGCGATGGCGCGCAACGAAGTGACCGTGGCCGACTTCGGCCGTTTCGTCGAGGCCACGCAGTACCGCAGCGTGGCCCTGCGCCGGGGCGGCTCCACCGTCTACGACGAGCGCGGCGGCGTGATGGGCGAACACCGCGGCGTCGACTGGCGCCGCGACCACGCCGGCCGCAAGGCCGCGCCGGAGCTGCCGGTGGTGCACGTCGCGTTCGAGGACGCCGAGGCCTACGTCGCCTGGCTGTCGGCCCAGACCGGCCAGCGCTATCGCCTGCCCAGCGAGGCCGAGTTCGAGTACTCGCTGCGCGGCGGTCGCGACGAGGCCTACGCCTGGGGCGACGCGGCCCCGACCCGCGTGGTCGGCAACCTCACCGGCGACGGCGACACCTCGCGGCTGGGCCGGCGCTGGTCCAACGCCATCCCCGGTTACGCCGATGGCCACTGGGGCCCGGCGCCGGTGCGCAGCTTCCCGGCCGAGGCCTTCGGCACCTTCGACCTGATCGGCAACGTCTCGGAGTGGGTGCAGGACTGCTGGCACGACAGCTACCGGCGCGCGCCCGGCGACGGCACGGCCTGGGTCAACCCGGGCTGCAGCGAGCGGGTGATCCGCGGCGCGTCCTGGGCCAGCACGCTGGACCGCGCGCGCTCGGCCTACCGCCAGCCCAGCGCCGCCGCGACGACGCACGCGCGCCTGGGCTTCCGGGTGGTGCGCGACATCTGAGGCCCGCCGCGGGCCGGCGCACCTCAGCGCGTGCGGGACTTGGCCGCGGACTTCTCGCGCGCCTTGGCCCGCGCTTTCGGCGGCGGCGAGGCGACGTTGCCCAGGCCACTCTGCAGCGAGCGCCAGATCTCGAGGTTGCGCTCGGCCAGCTGGTTGAGCAGGCCCCACGGCGCCTGGCCGACGAGGTTGCCAACGTGGCCGCGGAACTGCTGCTGCTGGTCGAGGAAGAACTGCAGGCTGCGCTCGAGGAAGCCACCCAGCAGGCCCTGCAGCGAATCGCCGCGGAACCGGATCACCTGCACCAGCAGTTCATTGGTGAAGATCGGCTGCCCGTGCTCCTCGTGCTCGGCGATGATCTGCATCAGCACGTTGCGGGTGAGGTCGCCGCCGGTCTTCGCGTCGCGCACCACGAACTCCTCGCGGTCGACGATCAGCTGGCGGACGTCCTCGAGCGTGATGTAGCTCGAGATCCCCGTGTCGTAGAGGCGGCGGTTCGGATACTTCTTGATGATGCGCGTTTGCGTCATGGATGCACCGGGAGTTCGACGGCCGCGGCGGCGTCGGGGGCCTGAAGCATCCCCCAGCGCTGACGTCCATGCAAGCGACTTTGGCCGCTATTCCAGCGCCTTCACGTAAGGGCGGCAGGATCACTCACGGGGTGGCCGGAACTGGCGGGGATGCGGCCCGGATCGAAGCGATCGGCGGCTCGCCTCAGGGCAGGTTCGGGCGCACCGCCGACGTCCAGCGCCGCGGCCGGCTGCCCGAGGAAGCGCCAGGCCGCGGCGAGCGCCGGCCAGGGGTCGGCGTCGTCCACCGGCAGCGCCTGCAGCGACTTGCCAAGCTTCCGCCCGGTGGCGTCGAGCACCAGCGGCAGGTGGGCATAGTGCGGCGTGGGAAGGCCCAGCCGCTGCTGCAGCAGGATCTGCCTCGGGGTCGAATCGAGCAGGTCGGCCCCGCGCACGACGTGGGTAATGCCCTGGTCGGCATCGTCGACCACGACCGCGAGCTGGTAGGCCCAGAGGCCATCCGCGCGCTTGAGCACGAAATCGCCGACGGCCGTGTCCAGCGCCTGCCGGTACGGACCCTGCAGTTCGTCCTCGAAGCCGAGGGTCAATGCCGGCACGCGCAGCCGGATCGCCGGCGTGCGCGCCGGGTCGCCGGCGCCGACGCACCGGCGATGGATGCCGCCGACCGCCTCGAGCTCGCTGCGGCTGCAGCGGCAGGCGAAGGCTTCGCCGGCCGCGAGCAGGCGGTCCAGCGCGGCCTGGTACAGGTGCCCGCGCTGGCGCTGGCGGACCACGGGTCCGTCGGGCGGCATGCCGAAAGCCGCCAGCGTGTTCAGCTGCCGGTCGGCCGCACCGGGAACTTCGCGCGGCGCATCGATGTCCTCCATGCGCACGATCCACTCGCCGCCCGCGCGCCGGGCCATCATCCAACTGCCCAGCGCCGCCACCAGCGAGCCGAAGTGCAGCGGGCCGGTGGGCGAGGGCGCGAAGCGTCCGCGGTAGGGGGTCGGCATGGTCAGCAAGACTTGAAATTCACGCCGCGAGATTACATTCAAGCCACGTGCCGCGTCCCGCGGCCCCATCCGGAATCCTGGACCCCATGTTCAAGCGCATCGCACTTTTCCTCGCCACCAACCTCGCCGTGATGGTGCTGCTGGGCATCGTCCTGAGCGTCCTGCAGGGCGTGTTCGGCGTCTCGCTCGGCAACAACGGCCTGCTGCTGGTGATGGCCGCCGTGTTCGGCTTCGGCGGTTCGCTGTTCTCGTTGGCCATCTCCAAGTGGGTGGCCAAGCGCACCACCGGCATGCACCTGATCGAGCAGCCGCGCAACGAGGGCGAGGCCTGGCTGTACAACACCGTCAAGCGCCAGGCCGAGGCCGCCGGCATCCGCATGCCCGAGGTCGGCATCTACGACGCGCCCGAGATCAATGCCTTCGCGACCGGTCCCAGCCGCAACAACTCGCTGGTGGCGGTGTCCACCGGCCTGCTGCGGGCGATGGACCGCGACGAGGCCGAGGCGGTGCTGGCGCACGAGGTCAGCCACGTCGCCAACGGCGACATGGTGACGATGGCGCTGATCCAGGGCGTGCTCAACACCTTCGTGTTCTACCTGGCGCGGGTGGTGGGCCGCATCGTCGACGGCTTCATCAGCGGCAACCGCGAGGGCGGTGGCGGCGGGCTGGCGTACTACGCGATCGTGTTCGCGCTGGAGATCGTGTTCGGCCTGCTGGCCTCGGTGATCACGATGTGGTTCAGCCGCTGGCGCGAGTTCCGCGCCGACGCCGGCGGTGCCCACCTGGCCGGTCGCGAGAAGATGATCTCGGCGCTGGAAAAGCTGGCCCGCACCTACGGCCAGAGCACCCTGCCGAGCCAGGTCCGCGCCTTCGGCATCTCCGGCAGCGTCGGCCCCGGCCTCAAGCGCCTCTTCATGTCCCACCCGCCCCTGGCCGAACGCATCCAGGCCCTCCGCGACGCGTCCGCTTCGGCGGGAGTTGTTCGCGGATAAATCGGTTTTGACGCGGATTTACGCGGATAAACGCGGATAGAACAAAAGCTGGATAAAAAGATGGGGCGCCGGGTTCACCTGGCGCCCCATTTTTTCAACTCTTGGATGCTTTTGATCTATCCGCGTTTATCCGCGTAAATCCGCGTCCAAAACGCCTTACCCGAAGTCGTAGTTCATGGCGGGGCCGGCGGCGGCCAGGAAGTTGCCTTCGACGAAATCCATGCCCATGCCGAACAGCACGCTCATGGTGGTGGCGTCGGAGACGAATTCGGCCACCGTCTGCTTGCCGGCCGCGTGCGCCTTCTCGACGATGGCGCGGACCTGCTTCTGGATATCCGGGTTCTTGCCCATCTCGGTGATGAAGCCGCGGTCGATCTTGAGGATCGCCGGGTCGAAGTGGGTGAGCATCTGGAACGAATTCAGGCCCGTGCCGAACTGCTCCAGCGCGACGCGGCAGCCCAGCAGCGACAACGCCTTCTGGAAGGACTGCAGCGCCTTGAGGTGGGTGAACACCTTGGACTCCGGGATCTGCACCACCAGCCGGTCGCCGGGCACGCCGAAGGCCTGCAGCTGCTCGGCGATGTGCTTCTCGAGGCCACCCTCGACCAGCGAGGCCGGGGTGATCTTGACGAAGAGGTTGGTGTGCTTGCCTTCCTTCATGCGCTCGGCGATCACGCCGATGGCGTGGCTGACCACCCAGCGGTCGATGTCGTCGAGCAGGCCGTGCTCCTCGGCGATGGCGAGGTAGGTCATCGGCGGGATGACTTCGCCGGCCGGACCCTTCATGCGCAGGTAGACGTCGTAGTTCTCTTCCTCGGCGCCGGTGAGGCTGATGATCGGCTGGTAGTGCAGCACGAACTGGTCGTTGGCCAGGGCCTCGCGGATGCGCTGCACCCAGGCCTGGATGCGCTCTTCCTCGGCGCGGTCGCGCGCGGCGGGGTCGAAGATCTCGATCCGGTTGCCGCCCATGCCGACGCAGGACGCCAGGCACTGGCTGGACTTGCCCATCACCTGCGACACCGAGGCGATCTTCTCGCCGATCTGCACGCCGCCGATGCTCACGCTCGGGTTCACCGAGCGGTCGCCGACCTCGAGGATGTGGCCGTGGAAGGCCTCGCGGATGCGTTCGGCCTGGGCCAGGCTGTGGTTGTGGTCGTGCCCGAGGCAGAGCACGGCGAAGCTGTGGTCGCTCAGGCGCGCCGACACGGTCTCGGCGTCGAGCGCCGAGGACAGGCGGTCGGCGATGCCCTTGATCAGGTCGTCGGCGGCGGCCAGGCCGATCTCGCCGACCAGGTTCTCGTAGTGGTCGGGCTCGACCAGCAGGAAGGCCTGCTGGCCCTTGCCCTCGGTCGCGCGCACGACGGCCGACTCGAGCTCGGTCATGAAGTGCTGGCGGTTGAACAGGCCGGTGAGCGCGTCGCGCTGGCGCAGCGTGTCGAGCTCCTTGACCATGTCCGGGTCGACCGCCTGCTGGCGGAAGACGATCTGCAGGCAGGACTCGCCCTCGTAGGTGGCGTGGGTGAACTCCATCACCGCGTCGAAGGTGCTGCCGTCGCTGCGCTGGGCCTGCAGCTCCATCTGCCGCGGCGGCGATTCGCCCTTGCTGAGCTTCTTGAGCAGCTGCTTGAAGTCATCGGCGTGCTTGCCGCTGATCAGGTCGAGCACCGACAGGCCCTCGATCTCGTCGAAGCCCTCGAAGCCGAACATCTCGAGGTAGGCATCGTTGGCGCGGATGTGCATGCCTTCGTGCACGTAGGCGATCGGGTCGCGCGAGGATGCGATCAGCGCGTCGCAGCGGCGCTCGGTCTCGCGCAGCGAGGCCTCGAGGTGGCGCAGGCCGCGGCGGGCGAGCAGGGCGGCGAACTCGCTGCGCACCACCGCCTGCACGTGCTCCGGGCGGTGGCGGATGGCGATGTCGCGGGTGCCGGCGGCGAGCGCGGCCAGCGCGTTCTTCTCGTCCAGTACGGTGGTGGAGGCGATCACCGGGACGTCCTTGCCGGTGGCGTTGACGTGCTGCACCACCGTTTCGAGCGGCAGGTACTTCGCCTCGAACGAGGCCAGCACCATGTCCACGCTCTGCGAGCCGAGCAGGCTCACCAGTTCTTCCTCGGATTCGGGCCGCTGCGGACGCACGGCCATGCCCCCGTTGCGCAGGTGGCTGATCAACTGTTCCGCATCCTCCAACCGGTCTTCGACCAGGAGCAGGCGGATCACGGCATCCTGCTGTGCCATCGAGGGGGTGCTCCTTTATCCATCAAAGGCTTGCGAGGGGGGATTGAGACAATACCAAAAGTCCCGTCAGGTAAACCATCCGACTTTCACCCGAGCGATGCCACCGGCAGCTTTGCCGGGGCCCCGGCCACCTCCCGCACCAGCCGCGGGACGAGGTAGCCCGGCAGCCGGGCCGACAGGGCGGCGTGCAGGGCCAGCGCCTCGGCATCGGGCACTTCGAAGTGGGCTGCCCCGGCCACCCGGTCCAGCTGGTGCAGGTAGTAGGGCAGCACGCCGGCCTCGAACAGGCGTTCGGACAGCCCGGCCAGGGCGGCCACGTCGTCGTTGACCCCGCGCAGCAGCACGGCCTGGTTGAGCACGGTGGCGCCGGCCCGGCGCAGTTCGCCCAGGGCCCGGGCCACCCCGGCGTCGATCTCGTGGGGGTGGTTGGCGTGGATCACGACCACCCGCTGCTGGGGCAGGTCCGCCAGCCAGGCCAGCAGGCCGTCGTCCACCCGCTCGGGCAGCACCACCGGCAGGCGGGTGTGCAGGCGCAGGCGCCGGACGTGGGGCAGGCCGGCCAGGCCTTCGGTGAATTCCGCCAGCTTGGGCGTCGCCAGCGACAGCGGGTCGCCGCCCGAGAGCAGCACCTCGTCCAGGCCCGGGTCGGCCGCGAGGTAGGCCAGGGCCTCGCGCCACTGGCCGGCCGCGGCGGTCTCCTCGCCGTAGGGGAAATGGCGGCGGAAGCAGTAGCGGCAGTGGATGGCGCAGCTGCCGGTGGCCACCAGCAGGGCGCGGCCCTCGTATTTATGGACGATGCCCGGGCCGCCGCGGGCGGCGCGGTCGCCGACGGCATCGAGCACGAAGCCCGGCACCACCCGGTCCTCGTCGTCGAGCGGCAGCACCTGGCGAAGCAGCGGGTCATGGGGGTCGCCGTGGCGCATGCGGGCCACGAAGCCGCGCGGCACCCGGAGCGGGAACTGGGCCGCAGCGGTGTCGGACACCCGCGCGGCGAGCGCCGGCAGGCCGACCAGTTCAAGCAGCTCCCGCGGATCGCGGACGGCGTCGCGCCACAGCCGCTGCCACCGGGTCGGGGCGTCGGCGGCGGCAGGCTGCGTCGGAACGGGGTTGGCGGTTATCATGTCGGGCTTGGACGGAGGCCACGGGCCCCCGGAAGACCCCCATTGTAGCCGCGCAGCCCCCGGATCGGCCGGCGGACCGGCCCAGACACCAGGAGCAAGGCATGGCCAGCTATGGCATGAACGACGTCAAGAACGGCATGAAGATCATCGTCAATGCCGAGCCGTGCGTGATCACCGATACCGAGTACGTCAAGCCGGGCAAAGGCCAGGCCTTCACCCGCGTGAAGTACCGCTTCATCAAGTCCGGCCGCAGCGTCGAGCTCACCATGAAGGCGACCGACAGCCTCGAGGCCGCCGACGTCGTCGACACCGACATGCGCTTCCTCTACGCGGACGGCGAGTTCTGGCACTTCATGGACCCCGAGACCTTCGACCAGGTGCAGTGCGACGAGGCCGGCATCGGCGAGACGAAGAACTACCTCAAGGGCGAGGAAGACTGCGTCGTCACCCTGTGGAACGGCACCCCGATCGCGGTGCAGGCGCCCAACTTCGTCGAGCTCAAGATCATCGAGACCGACCCGGGCCTGCGCGGCGACACCTCGGGCGGCGGCGGCAAGCCGGCCAAGCTCGAGACCGGCGCCGTGGTGCGCGTGCCCCTGTTCGTGAACCAGGACGAGGTCATCAAGGTCGACACCCGCTCCGGCGAGTACGTCTCCCGGGTGAAGTGACCCGATGACGACCCCGGCCGCCCCCCAAGCCTGCGACCTGCTGATCGAAGCCGGTTGGGTCGTGCCGGTGGTCCCGCACGGCGTCGTCCTCGCCGACCACGCCGTCGCCATCCGCGGCGACCGCATTTTGGCGGTGCTGCCGCGGGCCGAGGCCCGCGCCGCGTTCGTCGCCACCGAGGTGCTCAGCCGCCCGGGCTCGGTGCTGATCCCGGGCCTGGTCAACGCCCACTGCCACAACCCGATGACGCTGATGCGCGGCGTCGCCGACGACCTGCCGCTGATGACCTGGCTGCAGCAGCACATCTGGCCGATCGAGGCCAAGGTGATCGGGCCGGCCTTCGTGGCCGACGGCATCGAGCTGGCCGTGGCCGAGATGCTGCGCGGCGGCACCACCGCCTGCGCCGAGAACTACTTCTTCCCCGACATCCAGGCGGCCACCTATTCGCGGCTGGGCTTCCGAGCGCTGGTCGGCCTGCCGGTCATCGATTTCCCGACCGCCTGGGCCCGCACCCAGGACGAGTACTTCGACAAGGGCCTGGAAGTGCACGACAACTGGCGGCGCGACCCGCTGGTGTCCACCTGCTTCGTCCCGCACGCGCCCTACACGGTGAACGACGCCGCCTTCGAGCGCATCCGCATGCTGGCCGACCAGCTCGACCTGGTCGTTCACTGCCACATCCACGAGACGGCGCACGAGAACACCGAGGCGATGAAGCAGCACGGCAGCCGCCAGCTCGCGCGCCTCGACCGCCTTGGCCTGGTCAACGACCGCCTGATGGCCGTGCACATGACCGACCTCACCGACGCCGAGATCGCGCTCTGCGCCGACCGCGGCGTGTCGGTGGTGCACTGCCCGGAATCCAACCTCAAGCTCGCCTCGGGCTTCTGCCCGACGCGCAAGCTGCAGCTGGCCGGCGTCAACCTCGCCTTGGGCACCGACGGCGCCGCCAGCAACAACGACCTGGACATGTTCGGCGAGATGCGCACCGCGGCGCTGCTTTCGAAGGGCGTATCGGGCGACGCCTCGGCGCTTGACGCCGCCAGCACGCTGCACATGGCTACGCTGGGCAGCGCGCGGGCCATGGGCCTGGGCGACCGCATCGGCTCGATCGAGCCGGGCAAGCAGGCCGACCTGGCCTGCATCGACCTCGACCCGCTGGAAACGCAGCCGATGTACCACGCGATCTCCCAGCTCGTTTACGCCACCGGCCGCCACCAGGTGTCGGACGTGTGGGTCGCCGGCGTGCGCAAGCTCGCGGCCGGCGAACTGGTGGACCTCGACGCCGGCGCCATCCGCGCCAAGGCGCGCGGCTGGCGCGAGCGCATCGCCGGTATCCGGAGCGAGGCATGAGCGCGCCCGCCGCCAACGCCAGCCAGGCCGAGCTCGACAAGTTCGGCGCCCTGGCCAACCGCTGGTGGGACCCGCAAGGGCCGCAGCGGCCGCTGCATGAACTCAACCCGGCGCGCCTGGGCTACGTGCGCGACGGCGTCGCGCTCGCCGGCGCCCGCGTGCTCGACGTCGGCTGCGGCGCCGGCCTGCTGAGCGAGGCCCTGGCCCGCGAGGGCGCGAAGGTTACCGCGCTCGACCTCGCGCCCGAACTCATCGACGTCGCCAGGCTGCACCTGCTCGAATCCGGCCTGCAGGTCGACTACCGCCTGCAGTCGGTGGAGTCGCTGGCCGCCGAACAGCCCGCCAGTTTCGACGCGATCACCTGCATGGAGATGCTCGAGCACGTGCCGGATCCGGCCGCGGTGGTGCGCGCCTGCGCCGCGCTGCTCAGGCCCGGCGGCCGCCTGTTCCTGTCCACGCTCAACCGCACGCCGGCCGCGTTCGCCGTCGCCATCGTCGGCGCCGAATACGTCGCGCGCCTGCTGCCCAAGGGCACGCACGACTACAAGCAGTTCATCCGGCCGTCCGAGCTGGCGGCCTGGCTGCGCGCCGCCGGCCTGCAGGCGGAGGACGTCAGCGGCCTGGCCTACGACCCGATCCGCCGCAAGGCCTGGGTCGGCGGGCCGACCGCCATCAATTACCTTGCGCGTGCGGTGAAAGCCTGATGCCGACGCCGCCGCGTGCGGTGCTGTTCGACCTCGATGGCACCCTGGTCGACAGCGCCCCCGACCTCTGCAATGCCGTGAACCGCGTGCTGGCCGACCTGGGCCGGCCGCCGGTGGCGCTGTCGCGGCTGCGGCAGGTGGTCTCCAAGGGCGGCCGCGCGATGCTGGCGGTGGCGCTGCCCGATCTCGACGACGCCGCCCGCGAAGCGCGGTTGGCGCCCTTCCTCGCCTACTACGGCGAGGCGCTGGCCAACGACAGCGTCGCCTTCGACGGCGTCGACGAGCTGCTGGCCGCGCTCGATGCGCGCGGCATCGCCTGGGGCATCGTCACCAACAAGCCCGAGGGCCTGGCGCGCGGCGTGGTCGAGGGTTTCGGCTGGACCGCCCGCTGCAAGGTGCTGGTCGGTGGCGACACGCTGCCAACACGCAAGCCGGACCCGGAGCCGCTGCTGTTCGCTTGCACCCAGCTGGGCATCGCGCCGGGCGATGCGATCTACGTCGGCGACGACCAGCGCGACATCGAGGCCGCCCGAGCCGCCGGCATGCCGTCGGTGGCCGCGCTCTGGGGCTACCGCGAGCCGCACGAGGATCCGTCGCAATGGGGCGCCGACCATGCCTTCGACGGCGCCGCCGGCCTGCTCGCCTCGGACCTGCTGCCGCCATGACGCCGGCCACCGACCCGACCGCGCACTTCGTCGACAAGTGGCACCGGCGCGAGCCGGAGATGGCGCTGGCGGAAGTGTTCTGCCCGCCGGAGCGGCGCCCCGTGTTCCGGGCCTGGGGCGCGCTGCTGCACGAGCTGCGCGAGGCCACCTTCGAACTCAGTGACGCGCGCGTGACCGCCGCCAAATCGCAGTGGTGGGCCGAGGAATTGCTGCTGGTGGCGCGTGGCGCCGGCCGGCATCCGGTGTGTGCCGACCTGCCGCCTTCGCTGCCGTGGGCGACGTTGGCGCGGGCGGTGATGGAACAAGCCAGCTTCGACGGTCGTCCCGCCGATACGGCGCAGGCGCTGCAGCAGGTCGCGCCGCTGGCCGAGGCCATCGCCGCGATCGAGGCCGGCCTGCACGAGGCGCCACCGCCGGTGGGCGCCGTGGCGGTGAACCTGCTGCTGCACCGCCTGCCGCACGGCCTGGTGGCCGAGGACCAGGCGCGGCTGCCGCTGGGCCTGCTGGCGCGCCACGGCCTCACGGTGGCCCAGGTCGCCGAAGGGCAGGGCGAGGCGCTGCTGCGCGACTGGGCCCGCGAGCTGCTCGCGGCCCTGCCGGCGCCCGCGCGTCCGTCGAGCCTGTACCGGCGCCTTCGCAGCGGCTTCGACCGCGCGCGCCTGCAGCGGCTCGCGGCCGGCCGTGGCTTCGACCCGCCGCCGGCCCCGGCCAGCCTGTGGCGCGCCTGGCGCCTGGCGCGGTCGGGCTGAAACGCATTGTTTCGCGTTCCGCGGGACGCGACTCGCCAACTTGACGTAGCCTGCACCCGCCCTCATCTAGCTTGCCGTGACACTGAACAGGAGAGCCGTCGTGGCCCCGAAGAATCTTGAGAACACCGCCCGCGTGATGCCCGACATCGCGGCCGAAGCCCGCCCGGCCCTGTCCGGCGTGCTCGACTGGGTCGGCATGGGCGAGATCGAGATGCCCGTGGCCCTGCAGGCCGATGACGGCCGCACCGTCAGCAGCGGCGCCCGCGTCAATGCCTTCGTCAACCTCAAGCGCGGCGACGTGCGCGGCATCCACATGTCGCGGCTCTACCTGCACGTGGACAAGGCGCTGTCGTCCGAGCCGGTGACCCCGGCCTCGATCCGTCGCCTGCTGAAGGACTTCCTGGAGTCGCACGCCGACCTCTCCGACCGGGCGATGGTGAGCCTGCGCTTCGACCACCTGGTGCGCCGCGCGGCGCTGGCCAGCGACAACAGCGGCTGGAAGAGCTACCCGGTCAGCATCACCGGCGTGATGGACCGCGGCCACTTCGCGCTCGAGCTGGGCGTGGAAGCCGCTTATTCCAGCACCTGCCCGTGCTCGGCGGCGCTGGCGCGCCAGCTCATCCAGGAACAGTTCGACGCCGACTTCGCCGCCGGCAAGCCGCTCGACCGCGACGCGGTGATGGCGTGGCTGGGCAGCGAGCAGGGCATCCGCGCGACGCCGCACAGCCAGCGCAGCTTCGCGACCGTGAAACTGCGGCTGGTGCCGTCGTTCGCGGACTTCCCGATCGTCGAGATCATCGACCGCATCGAGAACGCGCTCAAGACGCCGGTGCAGACGGCGGTGAAGCGCGTCGACGAGCAGGCCTTCGCCCTGCTCAACGGCCAGAACCTCATGTTCTGCGAGGACGCGGCCCGCCGCATCCAGGACGCGCTGGACCAGGACGAGCGCATCAGCGATTTCTGGCTGCGCGCCTCGCACCACGAAAGCCTGCACCCGCACGACGCGGTCGCGGTCGCCACCAAGGGCATCCCCGGCGGCTACACCGCCGTCCCCGACGGCCTCCAGTCCCGCTGATCCCCGCTTGCGTGGATCCTCGAACGGCGCCTTCGGGCGCCGTTTCGTTTTGTTGGGGGGAGAAACGATTTTTGACGCGGATTAACGCGGATAAGCGCGGATAGATCAACAAAAAAGAGACCTTGGATCTTCGTCAGTGGAATCCCCTCGCGAGGATCCACTCCCGCCTTTGCTCTATCCGCGTTCATCCGCGTTCATCCGCGTCAAAAGCTATCAATCCCTACCGTTCGAGGACGAGGAGGGGGTCGATGCGGACGTCGAACCAGTTCATGCCCCAGTGCAGGTGGGGGCCGGTGGCGCGGCCGGTGGCGCCGACGGCGCCGATCACCTGGCCCTGCTCGACGCGGTCGCCGACCTGCACGTCGATGCGCGAGAGGTGCAGGAAGTTGGAGCTGATGCCGTGGCCGTGGTCGAGCAGCAGGGTGCCGCCGGTGAGGTAGAAGTCGGGCGCGGCCAGCGTGACCACGCCCGCGGCCGGGGCCAGCACCGGCGTGCCGTTGGGCGCGGCGATGTCCATGCCCGAATGCGCGCTGCCGGGCGTGCCGTTGTAGACGCGCTGGTTGCCGAAGCGGCCGCTGATGCGGCCTTTCACCGGCCACAGGAAGGCCTGGGTGAAGTCGGTGCGCGGCTCGTCGGCGGCGCGCGCCGCGGTGACGGTGGCCTGCTCGCGGCGGATGCGCTCGGCGATCGCGGGCGGCGGGTCGACGGTCTTGGGCGGCACGCCGTTGACGCGTTCGATTGGCCAGTCGCGCTTGCCCACGGCGATGGTGATCGTCTCGGCGCGGCCGTCGGGGCGCAGGACCTCGACCTGCACCGGCGATGCCGCGTCGCGGCCGACGCCGAACACCACGCTGCCGTAACCCGTGACGCGCAGCGCGCGGCCGGCGTGCCGAACCGTGCTGCCCGGCGGCACCTTGCCGATCACCATCGCGCCCTGCGAGACCTCGGCGGGGAAGACGATGCGGTCCGGATCCGGCGCCGGGGTCGGGGCGGGCAGGGTGGCCGCGAAGGCGGATGCCGCGACCAGCAGCCCGGCTAGCAGGGCCAGCACCCGCACGCGCGCGATCATCGGGATGCCTGGCGTGGACGTTGCGGCGCGGCGGTCGCGCGCGGTGGCGACGTGGGCGTCGTGGGTGGGGCACTGGGTCATGGCTTGCTCTTGTCGGGCCAGGCGTCCGGGACCGGGTCCAGGCCGCCTTCGTTCATGGGGTGGCAGCGGCCGATGCGCCTGGCGCCCAGCCAGCCGCCGCGCAGCACGCCAAAGCGGTCGATCGCCTGCATCGTGTATTCCGAGCAGCTGGGATAAAAACGGCATCGCTGGCCCAGCAGCGGGCTGATCGCCAGCTTGTAGCCGCGCAGGAGCAGGATGACGGGTTTTTTCACGATTGCGTCGGGAGGGCGGCAGGCTTAAGGTTGCCGCTGGTGAAGGTCTAGGCTATAACACGCCGCCTTCGAGCCTCAAGGAAAGAGAGGAATCGCCCTAGTGGCCGCAAAGAAACCCGCCAAGAAGGCCGCCAAGCCGGCCGCCAAGAAGCCCGTCAAGGTCAGCAAGCCGGTCAAGAAGCCGGTCGCCAAGTCCAAGCCGGCCGCCAAACCCGCTAAAAAGGCTGTAAAACCCATCAAGAAGGTCACGAAACCCGCCGCGAAGGCGAAGCCGGCTGCCAAGCCCGCCAAGAAGTCCGCCAAGCCCGCTGCGAAGCCGGTTGCGAAGTCCGCGGCCAGCAAGCCCGCCGCCAAGCCCGTGGCCAAGGCCAAGCCGGCCGCCAAGCCCGCGCCGAAGCCGGTCGCGAAGGCGGCGGCCAAGCCCGTGGCCAAGGCGCCTGCGCCGAAGCCGGCGGCCAAGCCCGCGCCCGCCGCGAAGCCCGCACCGGCGGCCAAGGCCAAGCCTGCCCCGGCCCCGGCGCCCATCGCCGCCAAGCCGGCCCCGGCGCCGAAGCGCGAAGCGGGCGTCCGCGCCGGCTACGTCAAGCCGACCGCGCCGCGCCCCGAGCGCATCAAGCCCGCGCCCGCGCGCGAGCGCGTCACCTTGCCCGCCGGCTACAAGCCGTCGGCCAAGGAGGAATACATGGGCCCGATGCAGCTCGAGTACTTCCGCCAGCGCCTGCTGCAGTGGAAGGACGACCTGGTCGAGGAGTCCAAGCAGACCATCGAGAACCTCAAGGAAGAAGTGCGCGACGTCGGCGACGAGGCCGAGCGCGCCAGCCGTGAGTCCGAGAACAGCCTCGAGCTGCGCACCCGCGACCGCTACCGCAAGCTGATCAGCAAGATCGACAGCACGCTCAAGCGCATCGAGGACGGCAGCTACGGCTACTGCGTGGACACCGGCGAAGAAATCGGCCTCGAACGCCTCGAAGCCCGCCTCACCGCCGAACGCACCATCGATGCCCAGGAGCGCTGGGAACACCGCCAGAAACAAATGGGCGAGTAACCCCCGCACCTCGCGTCATCCGGCAGCCCCGCGAAAGCGGGGCTGTTTTTTGGTTCTTCTCCCAACTGAGGGGAG
>NZ_AVCK01000031.1 GCF_000747155.1 Arenimonas metalli CF5-1
CCCTTTTTTTGGGGGTAAAATGGCGGCCTGTCCTGGAGGATCCCCCGCCATGTCGCGAACCGACACCGCCACCGGCCGTGCCGCGGCCAATACCGAGCGCCGCTACGAGGTTCGCCGCGCCGAGCTGCCGCTGTCCTGCCCGACGCCGGCCATGGCCCTGTGGAATTCCCATCCCCGCGTCTACCTGCCGGTCGAAGAGAACGGCAGCGCCACCTGCCCGTACTGCGGCGCCGTCTACGTCCTGAAGGACTGACCCGGGCGCCCCCTTGCGCCGCCTGACCGTCGTCCAGCTGCTGCCCGCGCTGCATAGCGGCGGCGTCGAGCGCTCCACCCTCGAGATCGCGGCGGCCCTGGTCGCGGCCGGGCATCGTTCGGTCGTCATCTCCGCGGGCGGGCGCCTGGTCGAGCGCCTGGTTGCCGGCGGCAGCGAGCACATCGCGCTGCCGATCGGCCGCAAGTCGCTGTCCGCCCTCCGCACCGCTTTCGTCCTGCGCCGCACGCTCGCCGCGCTCAGGCCCGACCTCGTCCACGCCCGCTCGCGGCTGCCGGCCTGGCTTGCCCGCTTCGCGCTGCGCGGGCTGCCGGCGCCGCGCCCGCACTTCGTGACCACCGTGCACGGCATGAATTCGCCCGGCCGCTACAGCGGCGTGATGCGCTCGGGCGAAGCGGTCATCTGCGTCTCCGAAACGGTGCGCGCGTACGTGCTGCGGCACTGGCCCGACACCGATCCCGAGCGCTTGCACGTGGTGCCGCGCGGCGTGGACACGGCCGACTTCCCGCGCGGGTTCGTGCCGTCCGAAGAATGGCGCGACGCGTGGAAGATGCAGTACCCGGCGCTGCAGGGCGGCCGCGTGCTGCTGATGCCCGGCCGCGGCACGCGGCTCAAGGGCCACGCCGAGGCGATCGAACTGCTGGCGTCGCTGCGCGCCGAGGGCCAGGACCTGCGCCTCTGGCTGCTGGGCACCGACGAGCCTGGCCGCGAGGCCTATCTCGACGAGTTGCGCGCGCTGGCCGCCGCGCGCGGCGTCGCCGACGCGGTGTTGGCCAGCCCGCCGCGCCACGACGTGCGCGAGGCCTACGCGGTGGCCGATCTCGTGCTGCAGCTTTCCACCAAACCGGAAGCCTTCGGCCGCACCGTCGTCGAAGCCCTGTCGATCGGCCGCCCGGTGCTGGGCTGGGACCACGGCGGCGTCGGCGAACTGCTGCGTGCGCTGTATCCCGCGGGCGCCGTGCCCCTGGGCGATCGCGCCGCGCTGGCAAGGGCCGCGCGCACCCTGCTTGCCGCGCCGCCACCGATGCCGGTTACCATCCCCCACACCCTGGCGGCGATGCAGTCCGCCACCCTGGAAATCTATGACCAGCTCGTCGCCGACTGAAACCAGCCTGCGCTGGGCCCCGTGGTGGGTGCTCGCGTTCGTGGCGCTGTGGCCGGTGCATGGCCCGGCCGAAGTGGTGCTGTCGCTCGGCGCGCTGGCCGCGCTGGCGGTGCTGGCGCTGTCGCGCTTCCGCGGCGGCATGACCCTGCTGAGCCACGAAGCCTGGGCGCTGACCAGCGTGCTGTTCTGCGCGTACTGGATCCCCGAGCTGGTGTCGTCGATCGATGCCGTCGATGCCGGCCGCGCGCTGCGCGAATCGCTGGTGGACCTGCGCTACCTGCCCTTCCTGTGGCTGGTGGCGATGGCGGTGGCCGACGAGCGCGGGCGGCGCCTGACCTTCGGCGGCATCGCGGTGATCGCCACGCTGTGGCTGGTGGACGGGCTGGTGCAGGCGGCCACCGGCTGGAGCGTCGGTGGGCCCGCCACGGCCGATCGCCTCAGCGGCGTGTTCGGTGCCGAGAACCTGAAGCTGGGCCTGGTGCTGGCCAGCCTGGCGCCATTCCCGCTGGCGGCGGCCTCGCAGCGCTTCGGCGTGGTGGGCTGGCTGCTGATGGCGGCGGCGCTGGTGGTGGTGGTGCTGCTGGCCGGTGCGCGCGCGTCCTGGCTCACGCTGGGCCTGGTGCTGGTGTTCAGCGGCTGGCGCCAGCTGGGCAGCAAGCGCGCGATGCTGGTGCTGGGCCTGGGCGGCGCGCTCTTGTTTGCGCTGTCGATGACGTTCTCGGACAAACTGCAGGAGCGCGTCGAGCGCACCGAGGCCGCGCTCAACGGCGGCACCGAGGGCCTGGACCACGCGCTGTCGGGCCGCTTGCCGATCTGGCAGGCCGCCTGGAACATGGCGGTGGCGCATCCGGTCAACGGCATCGGCGTGCGCGGCTTCCGCCAGGCCTATCCCGAGTACGCGGTCGAAGGCGACCCCTGGCTGCAGGATGCCGAGCACGGCGCCGGTTACCACGCGCACCAGATCGTGCTGGAAGTGCTGAGCGAAACCGGTTCGATCGGGCTGCTGCTGTGGCTCGGCGGCGTGGCCCTGGCCTGGCGCGCCTGGCGCTTCGCCACGCCGGCGGCGCGCGCGCGCGCGGCCGTGCCGGCGTTGGCGCTGGGGGTCACCGTGTTCCCGCTCAACACCCATCTCGCGTTCTATTCGACCTTCTGGGGCGGGCTGACGCTGCTGCTGGCCGCGCTGTATTCCGGCAGCCTGCTGGCCCGGCCCGGCGACGCCGACGACGCCGATCCCGGCGCGCGCTGAGCCCCGGCCGGCGATGCGCTGCCTGCTGCTGACGCCCGTCATCGCCCTGGCCAAGGGCGTGGCGCGGCTGCCGCAGTCGATGCTGCTGGCGTTGGGGCGCGCGCTGGCCTGGTTGGCCTGGCCGCTGCTGGGCTCCCGGCGGCGCATCGCGCGCATCAACACCGACCTGTGCTTCCCGGCGCTGGCGCCCGGCGAACGCCGCCGCCTCGCCGATGCCAGCGTCGCCAACACCGTGGTCGGCGCGCTCGAGCTGCTGCGCGCCTGGCACGCGCCGGCGTCGTCGCTCGACGGCCTCGCGCGCATCGAAGGCCTCGGGCACCTGCGCGAGGCGCTCGCACGCGGGCAGGGCGTGCTGCTGATGTGCGGCCACTTCACCCACACCGAACTCGCCGTGCGGCTGCTGTCGCAGGCGCTGGGGCGGCCGGTGCGCGTGGTCGTGCGCCGGCACAACAATGCCTGCCTCGAGCGCTGGTTCGACCAGGCGCGCGCCGCGGTGTTCGGGCCCACCATCGGCAAGAAGGACGTGCGCGGCCTGCTGCGCGCGCTGTCCGCGGGCGAGCCGGTGGTGTACTCGGCCGACCAGAACTTCACCTACCAGAATGCCTTCGTGCCCTTCTTCGGCGTGCCGGCCTCGACCCTGACCGCGACGCCGGCCCTGGTGCAGCGCGCGAACGCCGTGCTGCTGCCGTTCTGGTACCGGCGCGAAGCGGACGGGCGCTACGCGATCCGCATCGAGCCGACCTGGCCGGGCTGGCCCGCGGGCGACCCGGCGCAGGACGCCGCGCGCTACATGCAGGAACTCGAAACCGTGGTGCGCGAAGCGCCGGATCAATACTTGTGGGCGCACCGCCGCTTCAAGACGCGGCCGCCCGGCGAAGCGCCGGTGTATTGATCAGTCGTAGCGGCGCTTGCTGCCGTCGGGCTGGCGCTTGAAGCGCTGGTGCAGCCACAGGTACTGCTCGGGGCAGCGGCGGATCAGGCTCTCCAGCGTCGCCATCACGCGCGCGGTGTCGGCCGTGGCGTCGCGCGAGGGGAAATCGGCCAGCGCCGGCAGCACTTCGATGCGGTAGCGCCCGTCCGGCAGGCGCTCGTGGAAAAGCGGCAGCACCGCCGCGCCCGACAACCGCGCCAGCTGGTGCGTGGACGTCAGGCTCCAGGCCGGCTGGCCGAAGAAGGGCACGAACACGCTGTCGCCGCGCCGCGTTTCCTGGTCGGGTGCGAACCACAGCAGGCCGCCCTGCTTCAGGTACCGGATCACCGGCCGCAGCTCGTCGCGCGCGAACATCGCCACCGCGTGCCGCAGCCGGCCGCGGCGCACGGCCCACTCCATCGGCGGCTGCTCGTGCGGGCGGTACATGCCGGCCAGCGGGATGTGCTGGCACAGCAAGCGCATGCTGATCTCGAGCGTGGTGAAGTGGGCCGACACCAGGATCACGCCGCGGCCGCCGGCGCGCGCGGCCTCGAGGTGCTCCAGCCCCGTGAGCTCGCATTCCGACGGCGCCGGCAGCCGGCCCCACCAGGCCCGCAGGAACTCGAACACGCCCAGGCCGAGGGCGCGGAAATTGCGGCGCAGCAGGTCTTCGCGTGCGGCGTCGGACAGTTCCGGGAAGCAAAGCGCGAGGTTGGTCGCCGCGGCACGCCGGCGCGAACCCAGCACCCGGTACAGCACGGCCCCCAGCGAGGGCCCGATCGCGCGGTGCAGCCACAGCGGCGCGCGCGCCAGCGCCCAGCCGAAGGCGATCGCCAGCCAGGTCGGCCAGTGGCGCGGGGACAGGGGCGGGGAAGACTCGGCCATGGCCCGCATTCTAGCCGCTGGCGGCGCAGGCCCGGCGGCCTCGGGTATCCTTCCGCGCATGCCACTCACCCTTGGGCAGCGCGCGCTGTTGGGCCTGTATTCGCTGGTCCTGCACCTGGCGTTCCCCGTCACCCTCTACCACCTGGTCTGGCGCGGCATGCGCCAGCGCGAGTACCTGCGCCGCTGGACCGAGCGCTACGGCTGGATCGAGGACAAGCTCGACCTGCACGACACGCTGTGGGTGCACGCCGTCTCGGTGGGCGAAGTGCTGGCGGCGCGGCCGCTGGTGGACGCGCTGCTGGAGAAGCACCCGGAGCGCCCGCTGCTGGTCACCACCATCACCCCGACCGGTTCGGAGCGCGTGCGCGCGATCTGGGGCGACCGCGTGCACCACGTCTACCTGCCCTACGACCTGCGCGGGATGGTGCGGCGCTTCCTCGACCGTGCGCGGCCGGCGCTGGCGGTGATCGTCGAGACCGAGATCTGGCTCAACCTCTACGTCGAATGCGGCCGCCGCGGCATCCCGCTGGTGATGGTGAACGCGCGCCTGTCGCAGCGCTCGCTGCGCGGCTACCTGCCGGTGCAGGCGCTGGCGAAGCTGGCGATGCGCGCCGTGCACCTCGTGGCGGCGCAATCGGGCCCGGACGCGGCGCGGCTGGCGCGGATCGGCGCCGACCCGGCGCGCATCCACGTCACCGGCAACCTCAAGTACGACCTCGCCATCCCGGCCGGCCTCGAGGCGCAGGCGGCTTCGTGGCGCAGCGAGTGGGGCGCGGGGCGCCCGGTGTGGATCGCCGCAAGCACGCATCCGCCCGAGGAAGCCGCGGTGGTGGCGCTGCACCAGCGGGTGCTGGCCGCGCATCTCGATGCGCTGCTGCTGTGGGCGCCGCGCCATCCCGAGCGCTTCAGCCCGGTCGCGCAGGCGCTGGCCGAGGCCGGCCTGTCGGTGGCCACGCGCCGCGGCGAGGGCCTGCCCGGCCCGGGCCACCAGGTGTTCGTGATCGACACGCTGGGCGAACTGCTGGGCTTCTTCGCCGCGTCCGACCTGGCCTTCGTGGCGGGCAGCCTGTGCGACGTGGGCGGGCACAACGTGCTTGAGCCGGCGGCGCTCGGCGTGCCCAGCGTGGTGGGCCCGCATACCTTCAATTTCGCCGAAGCCACGCGCCGCCTTCGCGACGCGGGCGCGCTGGTGCAGGCCGCGGACGCGGCGGCGTTGGGCGATGCGGTGTTGGCGCTGCTGGCGGATCCGGCGCGGCGCGCCGCGATGGGCGAGGCCGGGAGGCAGCAGGTCGGGGAACATGCCGGCGCGCTGGGCCGGACCCTGGACCTGCTCGAGGGCGTGCTCGCGGGCCGGCGCGCCTAGGCGCGCCGGCCGCGGGGGTTTACTGCGACAGCGACTCGTCGAGCGCCGCTTCCGCGTCCTGCACCAGCACGCGGTTCACTTCCTGCAGGTCGGCCAGGGCGATGGTGCCGGCGGCCTGCTTCAGGCGCAGGGTGTTGACCAGGAAGTCGTGGCGGGCGCGGGCGTACTCGCGCTGGGCCTGGAACAGCGACTGCTGGGTGATCAGCACGTCGACGATGGTGCGGGTGCCGACTTCCAGGCCGGCTTCGCTGGCCTCGTAGGCGGCCTGCGCCGAGACCACCGACAGGCGGCGCGCCTCGACCTCGGCCGAACCGGCGCCGAGCGAACGCTGGGCGTTGCGGGTCTGGCGCACCACGGCGCGGCGCTGCTGCTCGAGCTGGTCGGCGGCGGCGTCCCGGTTGTGCACGGCCTGGCGCACGCCCGACTGGGTGGCGCCGCCGGCGAAGATGGGCACGCTCAGCGTGACGCCGACGCGGGTGGACTCGCTGGTGTTGTCGAAGCTGGTGTTGCCCGGCAGCGGGGCGAAGATTTCGTTGTCGCCGTAGCCGTTGCCGTCGCTGTAGCTGGCGGTCAGGCCGAGCGAGGGCAGGTGGCCCGAGCGCGCGGTGCCGATGTCCTTCTCGGCGGCGGTGACGGCCAGCTCGCGGGCCAGCAGCGACGGGTTGTTCTCCATCGCCACGGCGACCCAGTCCTGGCTCACCAGCTCGGTCGGATCGGTCGGCTTGTAGTCCTTGTCCAGGCCCTTGAGGTTGTCGACCTCGGTGCCGGTGATCTCGGCCAGCGCTTCGCGGGCGTCATCGAGCGCATTGGCGGCGGCGATGGCGTTGGCGCGGGCGGTGTCGAAGCGGGCGCGGGCCTCGTGCACGTCGGTGATCGGGGCCAGGCCGACCTCGAGGCGCTTCTCGGCCTGGTCGAGCTGACGCTTCACCGAGCGCTCTTCGGCGCGCGAGGAGGCCAGCGTTTCGATGGCGGTCAGCACGTTGAAGTAGGCGGTGGACACGCGCACCACCAGCTCGTCCTGCGCGGCCTTGTACTCGGCCTCGGCCTGGGCGGCGCGGGCGCGGGCGGCGCTGAGGCGGGTGTAGTTGCCGTGGTCGTACAGGCTCTGGCGCAGGTTCACGCTCCAGCCGCGGATGGTGTTCTCGCTGCTGGATTCCGAAGGCGGCTGCACCACGGCGCCGAAGGCCTGCGAACCGGTGCTGTCGGTCTCGGTGCGGCTCCAGCTGACGCTGCCGTCGAGCTGGGGCAGCAGCGCGGCGCGGCTCTGCACCACGCCCTCGCCGGTGGCGAGGCTGCGCGACTCGGAGGCCGAGAGCACGGGGTCGCTCTGGCGCGCCATTTCGTAGGCTTCCAGCAGGTCGGCGGCGTTCGCGCTGCCGGCGGTGCCGGCCAGCAGGATGGCGAAGGTCAGGGGGCGGAGGCGCAGGCGCATGGGCAGGTCCTGTTGCTAATTAGAAGGCGAAGTGCGGCGCCGGGGCGGCGCCGTGCAGGTAGGGGACGTCGGTTTCGAACAGGCTTTCGCGGTGGAAGCCTTCGCCGCGGCGGGTGATGCGCAGGGCTTCCTGCACCGGCGAGGCGCCGTGGATCACGAACAGGCGGCCGCCGGGCTTGAGCCAGGCGCCGAAGCGCTCGGGATCGGTGGCGACGGCGCCGGTGACGCAGATCGCGTCGAACAGGCGGCCCGGCTGCCAGGTGAAGACGTCGGCGCATTCGAGCCGGACGTTGGTGACATGGTCGTTGGCCAGGCGCTGGCGCACGCGCTCGACGAAATCGGCGTGGCGCTCGACGCTGGTGACGTCGCGGGCCAGGGCGGCCAGGCAGGCGGTGATGAAGCCGGAGCCGGTGCCGATCTCCAGCACTTCGTCGCCGGGCTCGAGGTTCATGGCCTGCAGCATGCGGCCCTCGACCACGGGCTTCATCATCACCTCGCCGTGCTCGAGCGGCAGCGGCAGGTCGGCGAAGGCCAGCTTGCGGTGGCGCAGGGGCACGAAGTCCTCGCGGCGGACCGTCATCAGGGTGTCGAGCACGCGCGGGTCGAGCACGTCCCAGGGGCGCACCTGCTGTTCCACCATCGCGTGGCGGGCCTGCTGGAAATCAATCGGCATGTCGGCTAAATCCTTGAATCGCAAGGGTCGTGATTTTACGCCCCGCCCGGTGTCCGGCGAAAGGCAGGATGCAGGACCAGGAACGGTGGCGGCGTGAATGCGTTGACCCGCACCGGTTCCGGCGGTGCATGGACAGGATGCTGGCGGCCCCGCGGGGGCCAGTAGTGCCGATAGTCACCGGAACGCCCGACACGGGGGGCATGGATTCAGGCTCCGTGCCGGCCCGGGCCGTAGGCGCGCAGGAACAGGTCGACGGTTGCCTCGAGGTGCCTTTCCACCGCCCGCGGATCCAGCGGGTCGTGGCAGCCGCAGGTCAGCTTGGCGTGGTGCTCGCCCTTGAGCAGGCAGAAGAACTGCGAGGCGGCCAGGGCGCAGTCGGGGATGTGCAGCTCACCCGCGTCGTGCTCGGCCTGGAGGAAGGCGGCCAGGGCCTCGGTGGTCCGCTTCGGGCCGGCCTCCCAGAACAAGCGCGGCAGGTGCGAATCGTCCGGCAGCTGGCGCGACATCATCCGATGGATGTTGACGGCATCTTCGCTGGTGATCAGCGAAAAGAAGGCCCGGGCGATCCGCAGCAGCTGGCCGCGGATCGGGCCCTCGAACCGGGCCAGGAACAGGTCGGAGGGCAGCAGGTCCTCGCAGCGCGCCTTCACCGCCTCGACGAACAGCGTGTCCTTGTCCTGGAAGTGGCTGTAGACCGTCAGCTTGGACACGCCGGCGGTCTGGGCGATGGCGTCCATGCTCACCCCGTCGTAGCCGCGGGCCGGGAACAGGGCCTTGGCGGCGTCGAGGATGGCGGCGCGCTTCTCCAGGTCCTTGGGGCGGCCGGGGGCGGCGGGGCGGGTGGCTCGGGTCATGGCGAGATTATTATTGAACTCGGCGGTTTGGTAAAGATAGTATACCCCTCGGTTCACTAAAGCCTGACTCCCTGATGAGCGCTCCCGCCATGATCCCCCGCCTCCTGATCCTCCTCGGCGCCCTCGCGCTCTCGGCCTGCGGCAGCGACGAGCCCGCCGAGGGCCCGGCCCGCCCGGCCCTGGTCGTGCAGCCGGCCCCCGCGTCCGAAGTGCTGAGCGTGTACGCCGGCGAGGTCCGCGCCCGGAACGAGCCGGCGCTCGCCTTCCGCATCGGCGGCAAGATCACGCGCGTGCAGGTCGATGTCGGACAGGCGGTGAAGAAGGGACAGGCGCTGGCCGAGCTCGATGCCTCCGACGTGGCGCTGCAGCTGGAGGCCTCGCGCGCCGCGCTGGCCTCGGCGGAATCCGACTACTCGCTGGCCAAGTCCGAACTCGAGCGCTACCAGAGCCTGCTCGATCGCCAACTGGTCAGCCGCTCGCTCTACGACGCCCGGGTGTCCGCGCTGCAGGCGGCCGAAGCGCGCGTGCGCCAGGCCCGGGCCCAGGCCCGCGTGTCCGACAACCAGGCTGGCTATGCCGTGCTACGCGCGCCCGCCGACGGCGTGATCGCCCAGCGCCTGGCGGATGCGGGGCAGGTCGTGGCCGCGGGCCAGACCGTCTTCATGCTGGCCGAGAACGGCGACCGCGAAGTGCTGATCAGCGTGCCCGAGCAGAGCGCAGCCGATTTCAGCCCGGGCCGGGCGCTGGCGGTGGAGCTGTGGTCGGCGCCGGGCAAGCGCCTGCCGGCGACCCTGCGCGAGATCTCTCCCGCGGCCGATGCGCAGGCGCGCACCTTCGCCGCGCGCGTGAGCTTCGACGCCGGCGATGCCCGTGCCGAAGTCGGCCAGAGCGCGCGCGTTTACGCGCTGCAGGACGGGCCGGCCACGCTGTCGGTGCCGCTGTCCGCGCTGCACCAGAAGGATGGCCAACCGGCGCTGTGGGTGGTGGATCCCGCGACCTCGACCGTGCGCCTGAAGCCGGTGAAGACCGGCCCGTTCGGCGAGAGCCTGGTGCCGGTGGTATCGGGCCTGGCGCCGGGCGAGTGGATCGTCGCCGCCGGCGTGCACCTGCTGCTGGAAGGCCAGCGCATCAAGCCGATCGACCGCGAGAACCGCCCGGTCGTGCTTGCACCCGCCGCCGCACCCGCCGCGAACTGAGGCGTCCCCGACATGGCCTCGAACTTCAACCTCTCCGAGTGGGCGCTGCGCAATCGGTCGCTGGTGCTGTACGCGATGGTGGTGCTGGCCGTGGTCGGCTGGTTCAGCTACCAGCGACTCGGCCAGTCGGAAGACCCGCCCTTCACCTTCAAGATCATGGTCGTGCGCACCTTCTGGCCGGGCGCGACCGCCGAGGAAGTGGCGCGCCAGGTCACCGACCGGGTCGAGAAGGAAGTGATGGAGACCGGGCGCTACGAATTCGTGCGCTCCTACTCGCGTCCCGGCGAGTCGCTGGTGATGCTGATGAGCAAGGACTCGATGGTCTCGCGCGAGCTGCCGCAGCTCTGGTACGACGTGCGCAAGAAGGTGGGCGACATCCGCCACACGCTGCCGGCGGGCGTGGTGGGGCCGTTCTTCAACGATGAGTTCGGCGATACCTTCGGCAACATCTACGCCCTGTCCGGTGACGGCTTCGACTACGCGACGCTGAAGGACTACGCCGAGCGCATCGAGCTGGAGCTTCACCGCGTGCCCGACGTCGGCAAGATCGAGCTGGTGGGCCTGCAGGACGAGAAGATCTGGATCGAGCTGTCCAACACCAAGCTGGCCACGCTGGGCGTGCCGCTGGAGCTGGTGCAGCGCGCGATCGACGAGCAGAACGCGATCGCGCCGGCGAGCTTCTTCGAGACCGCCACCGATCGCGTGCAGCTGCGGGTGTCGGGGCGCTTCGACAGCGTCGAGCAGATCCGCGACTTCCCGATCCGCGTCGGCGACCGCAGCTTCAAGCTGGGCGACGTGGCCGAGATCACGCGCGGCTTCGCCGATCCGGCGGCGCCGCGGATGCGCTTCATGGGCGAAAATGCCATCGGCATCGCGGTGAGCATGCGCGCCGGCGGCGACATCATCCGCCTCGGCGACGTGCTGGACACCGAGTTCGCGCGCCTGCAGGAGAACCTGCCGGTCGGCATGACGCTGCAGAAAGTGTCGGACCAGCCCAAGGCCGTGCGCAGCTCGGTGGCCGAGTTCGTGCGGGTGCTGACCGAGGCGGTGATCATCGTGCTGCTGGTCAGCTTCTTCTCGCTGGGTTTCCGCACCGGCCTGGTGGTGGCGCTGTCGATCCCGCTGGTGCTGGCGATGACCTTCGCCGTGATGCATTACTTCGGCATCGGCCTGCACAAGATTTCGCTCGGTGCGCTGGTGCTGGGCCTGGGCCTGCTGGTCGACGACGCCATCATCGCAGTCGAGATGATGGCGGTGAAGATGGAGCAGGGCTACAGCCGCATGAAGGCGGCGGCCTTCGCCTATGAATCCACCGCGTTCCCGATGCTGACCGGCACGCTGGTGACGGCGGCGGGCTTCCTGCCGATCGCCACCGCGGCCTCGAGCACGGGCGAGTACACGCGCTCGATCTTCCAGGTGGTGACGATCTCGCTGATCCTGTCGTGGATCGCGGCGGTGGTGTTCATTCCTTACCTCGGCTACAAGCTGCTGCCCGATCCCAAGCCGCACGGCGATGGGCCGCAGCATGATCCCTACGCCACGAAGTTCTACCAAACGGTGCGCCGTTGGGTGACCTGGTGCGTGCGCCAGCGCAAGACCGTGATCGCGGTGACCGTGGCGGCTTTCGTGGCCTCGATCCTGCTGTTCCGGTTCGTGCCGCAGCAGTTCTTCCCGTCCTCGACCCGGCTGGAGCTGATGGTGGACCTGGAGCTGGCGGAGGGCGCCTCGCTGCATGCGACCGAAGCGGTGGCGCAGCGCCTGGAGGCCGAGCTCAAGTCCCGCGAGGACATCGAGAGCTACGTGGCCTACGTGGGCACCGGCACGCCGCGCTTCTACCTGCCGCTGGACCAGAAGCTGCCGCAGGCCAATTTCGCGCAGTTCGTGGTGCTGACGCCCGACATCGAGTCGCGCGAGGCGGTGCGGCAGTGGCTGATCGGGCTGTTCGACGCGAAGTTCAACGACGTGCAGGCGCGCGTGTCGCGGCTGGAGAACGGCCCGCCGGTGGGCTTCCCGATCCAGTTCCGCGTGTCCGGCGAACACGTGGACGACGTGCGCCGCATCGCCCAGCAGGTGGCCGAGAAGGTGCGTGCCAACGAGGCGGTCACCAACGTCAACCTCGACTGGGACGAGCCCAGCAAGGTGGTGCGCCTGCAGATCGACCAGGCCCGCGCCCGCGTACTGGGCATCAGCTCGGCGCAGGTCGCGGCGTTCCTGCGCGGCTCGCTGTCGGGCACCACGGTCAGCACCTACCGCGACGGCAACGAGCTGATCGAGATCCTGCTGCGCGGGCCGGCGCAGGAGCGCGAGCAGCTGTCGCTGCTGGGCAGCCTGTCGGTGCCGGCGGGCAACGGCCGCAGCGTGCCGCTGTCGCAGATCGCCACGCTCGAGTACGGCTTCGAGGACGGCATCATCTGGCACCGCAACCGCCTGCCCACGATCACCGTGCGTGCCGACATCTACGGCGAGAAGACCCCGCCCAGCGTGACGGCCGAGATCCTGCCGACGCTGGAGGAGATCCGGCTGGCGCTGCCGCCGGGCTACCTGCTCGAGACCGGCGGCACGGTCGAAGATTCCAACCGCGGCTCCAAGTCGGTGGCGGCCGGCGTGCCGCTGTTCCTGTTCGCGGTGACGACCCTGCTGATGCTTCAGCTGCGCAGCTTCCCGCGCACGGCCATGGTGCTGCTGACTGCGCCGCTGGGCCTGATCGGCGTGGTGCTGTTCCTGCTGGTGTTCCGCGTGCCCTTCGGCTTCGTGGCGATGCTGGGCACGATCGCGCTCAGCGGCATGATCATGCGCAACTCGGTCATCCTGGTGGACCAGATCGAACAGGACATCGCCGCTGGCCATCCGCCGGCGCAGGCGGTGGTGGACGCCACCGTGCGCCGCTTCCGCCCGATCGTGCTGACGGCCCTGGCCGCGGTGCTGGCGATGATCCCGCTGTCCCGCAGCGTATTCTTCGGCCCGATGGCCGTGGCGATCATGGGCGGCCTCATCGTGGCCACCGCCTTGACCCTGCTGTTCCTGCCGGCGCTGTATGCCGCTTGGTTCCGGGTGCCGCGGCCGGCCCGGGTTTGATGATTGGCCACGGATGAACACGGATAAAGGCGGATGAACACGGATAAGAGCGGATCCATTTGATCCTGGTCCGTGGTCAACTGTGTTTGTCCGTGTTCATCCGTGGCAAAAAACCGCCCTCGCATCGCGCCGGCCCCCGTGGTTCAATGTGCGCCTGAAGCGGGGGTGCCCGGGCGTGACGCGGGCTGAGAATTACCCTTCGAACCTGATCCGGCTCGCACCGGCGTAGGGAGCTTCGTGGTGCGGGCCCTTGCCTGCGCCCCGGCGCCGCCGCTTCGTTCCGCCCCGCCCGGGGCTTCAGAGGACGAAACGCATGAACGCCCTGCCCACCGAGCTGCTCCGCCAGGCCCAGCAGCTGTCCGAATCCGTGACGCGCCCGATCCCGGGCTCGCGCAAGATCCACGTCGAGGGCTCCCGCCCGGACATCCAGGTGCCGATGCGCGAGATCGCGCTGGACCCGACGCCGCGCATGTACGGCATCCAGGAGCCGAACGCGCCCTTCGTCGTCTACGACACCTCGGGCCCTTACAGCGACCCGAACGCCAACATCGACCTCGGCGCCGGCCTGGCCCCGCTGCGCGCGCAGTGGATCGCCGAGCGCGGTGACAGCTCCCCGCTGCCGGGCCTGAGCTCGGAGTTCGGCCGCGGCCGCGCCGCCGACCACAAGCTCGACAGCGTCCGCTTCCCGGCCCTGCGCCCCCCGCGCCGCGCGAATGCCGGCGCCAACGTCAGCCAGATGCACTACGCCCGCCGCGGCATCATCACGCCGGAGATGGAGTACATCGCCATCCGCGAGAACCAGCGGATCGAAGCCATCAAGGAAGCCCACCTGCTGCGCCAGCACGCGGGCGAGGCTTTCGGCGCCAGCATCCAGAAGTTCATCACGCCCGAGTTCGTGCGCGACGAGGTGGCCCGCGGCCGCGCGGTGATCCCTGCCAACATCAACCACCCGGAACTCGAGCCGATGATCATCGGCCGCAACTTCCTGACCAAGGTGAACGCGAATATCGGCAACAGCGCCGTGTCGTCGGGCATCGCCGAGGAAGTCGAGAAGCTGGTCTGGTCGATCCGCTGGGGCGCGGACACGGTGATGGACCTGAGCACCGGCAAGAACATCCACGAAACCCGCGAGTGGATCCTGCGCAACGCGCCGGTGCCGATCGGCACCGTGCCCATCTACCAGGCGCTGGAGAAGGTCGACGGCAAGGCCGAGGACCTGACGTGGGAGATCTTCCGCGACACGCTGGTCGAGCAGGCCGAGCAGGGCGTGGATTACTTCACCATCCACGCCGGCGTGCTGCTGCGCTACGTGCCGCTGACCGCCAAGCGCGTCACCGGCATCGTCAGCCGCGGCGGCAGCATCCTGGCCAAGTGGTGCCTGGCCCACCACAAGGAGAATTTCCTCTACACGCACTTCGAGGAAATCTGCGAAATCATGAAGGCCTACGACGTGACCTTCTCGCTGGGCGACGGCCTGCGCCCGGGCAGCATCGCCGACGCCAACGACGCCGCGCAGTTCGGCGAGCTCGAGACCCTGGGCGAGCTCACGAAGATCGCCTGGAAGCACGACGTGCAGACCATGATCGAGGGCCCCGGCCACGTGCCGATGCACCTGATCAAGGAAAACATGGACAAGCAGCTCGCCGTCTGCGGCGAGGCGCCGTTCTATACCCTGGGCCCGCTGACCACCGATATCGCGCCGGGCTACGACCACATCACGTCGGCGATTGGCGCGGCCATGATCGGCTGGTTCGGCACCGCCATGCTCTGCTACGTCACCCCGAAGGAACACCTGGGCCTGCCCGACAAGAACGACGTGCGCGAAGGCCTGATGGCCTACCGCATCGCCGCGCACGCCGCCGACCTCGCGAAGGGTCACCCCGGTGCGCAGGCCCGCGACAATGCGCTGAGCAAGGCCCGCTTCGAGTTCCGCTGGGAAGACCAGTTCAACCTGGGCCTGGACCCGGAGCGCGCCCGCGAATACCACGACGAGACGCTGCCGAAGGACGCCCACAAGGTCGCCCACTTCTGCTCGATGTGCGGCCCGCACTTCTGCTCGATGAAGATCACCCAGGACGTGCGCGAGTACGCCGCCAGCCAGGGCGTCACCGACGAGGCCGAGGCGCTGGAGAAGGGCATGGCCGAGAAGGCCGAGCAGTTCCGGGCCCAGGGGGCGCAGCTCTACCGGCGCGACTGAACGCGACCGCCCCGCGGCCGAAGACGGCCGCGGGGCGGGAGATCAGTAGGCGATGGTGTAGCTGAAGCCGGCGCCGATGTCGGGGCTGCCGTCCGACAGGCCCGCCAGTGCGTACACCTGCCAGCGGCTGCCGCCGTCGGTGCGCACCGAGTAGAAGGCCATTAGTTCGCTGCGGTCGTCGAAGCCATCCGACGCCGCCTCGCGCCACTCATACGACAGGCCCAGGCTGCCCGGACCCAGCGTGCGGCTGGCGCCGACATTGGCCCCGACGACGCTGTCGACGTCGATGAAGTCGGAGTCGCCCAGCACCGTGTAGCCCACGCCGCCGAACAGGGTGGTGCCGTCGAAGTCGCGGTAAAGGTCGAGCGCCAGGCCATAGTCGGTCGCGCCGGTGCCCAGGCCCTTGTCTTCGTCGGCGGTGCCGAACTTCACGTTGGCGGTGAGGTCCACGCCCAGCGGGCCGCCGGTGTCGAAGGCATAGGTCGCCGCCAGGCGCAGGTCGCCGATGCCCGAGGCGCTGCCTTCGGCCGGGGCGTCCGGCGCGCCGCCGTTGCCGCGGCCTCGCCCGCGCGGGTTGTCGTTCACCACCGAGCCCACGCCCGGCAGCACGTTCGGATCGCCGTCGATACGCAGCCAGGGCAGGCCGGCCTTGAAGGTCCAGGCGCCCGTGGTCCACTTGGCCGTGACGGGCACGGAGAAGATGTCGGTGGTGGTGTCGCTGCCGTATTCGCCGCTGCTGTAGTCGGCGCCCACGGACAGGCTGGCGCCGTCCTCGGCCTGCACGGCGACGCTGGCCAGCGCCAGCGCGGCGCAAAGGGTGGTTCGAAGCATGGGGTGTCCTTCGGTGGCGTGGCCCCGGGCGCGCGGGCGCGCCTCGGGGCGATCGGGGGAAGCGCTTACGGGCGGCCGCCGCGCTCGGGGCGTTCCGGGCGCTCGGGCCGCTCGGGGCGATCCGGCCGTTCGACGCGTTCGGGGCGTTCCGGGCGCGCGGCGCGCTCGGGGCGGTCGACGCGGGCGATGCGCTCGCCGCGCGCGGCGCGGTCGGCCTTGCCGTTCTCGATGCGGGCGGCGGCCCGCTCGCTGCGGTTGGAGGCACTGACCAGGTCGCCCATGCGGAAGCCCAGCTCGTTGGCGATCTGGCCCCAGCCCATGCCGTCGGCGCGCATGGTGAGCACGCCACCTTCGACGGTGGTCGTGGTGCTGCCGTCGTCATTGGTCACGGTGGTCTGCACGCCGGTGAGCGCCGACTGCAGGTCGGGGTAGGCGCCCGCTTCCAGCAGGGCCTGCGCCAGCGAGAGGGTGATGTTCACCCCGCCCCAGCCCATCGGGCCGGCCGGGTTGGCGACGAGGACTTCGGTCCTGGTGACCGTGCCATCTTCGGCCGTGGTTTCGGTAACGACCGCGAAGTCGCCGCCGGTGCGCAGGGCATCGACCAAGGCGTCGGCGGCTTCGGGCGAACCGGCCAGTTCGGTGTAGCGATCGGCCAGGCGTTCCTGGGGTACGGGGGCGGTGGGCGCGTCCGGGTCTTCCGGCGGCGGATCCTGGGCCAGTACCGGCGTGGCGGCGAACAGGGCCGCGCTGATCAGGGCGGGCAACAGCAGCTTGCGGAGGGACATGGCTGGAGTCTCCATGCAGGGTGGGGGGGACCGAAATCTTGCGACCGGCGTCACATCAAAAGCAAACAGTGACGGCGGTCACGAAATACCCGTTCAGCCGCCGTCCCGCGCCTGTTCAGCCCGGGGGGCCAGCGGCCGTCTGCGCGGCCCACCGGACCGTCTGGCGGCGGCGTCCTGGCCGGCTCAGGCCGGATTCATCCTCTCCACATCCGCCGTGCTAGCGTCGCCGCGTACCTTCTGTCCACACCCCTGCCCGGAGACCGGCCATGACGATTCGCGACGGCGCCAAGCGCCTTGGATTCCTGCTGCTGGTCTTGCTGCTGGCCGGCTGCGCCACGGGCCCGCGCATCACCACCGATGCCGACCCGTCGGCCGACTTCGCGCGCTACCGCACGTTCGCGTTCTACGCGCCGCTGGCGGTGGAGACCGAGGGCTATTCCACCCCGTCCAGCAGCCGCATGAAGGCCGCGGTCCGCCGCGAGCTCGAAGCCCGCGGCTACGTGTACGACGAGTCCGCCCCCGACCTGCAGGTCAACATCAACGCCTACGTGGACGAGCGCACCGACGTCTACAGCACGCCCCAGGTGGAAACCGCGCTGTACTACAGCTACCGCGCCCGCTCCTACGTGGCGGTGCCGTACTGGACCAACCGCACCGACGTCTACCGCTACGCCGAGGGCACGCTGAACGTGGACCTGGTGGATGCGCGCGAGAAGGCGCTGGTGTGGGAAGGCGTGGCCGTGGGCCGCATGTCGCGCCTGAAGCCGGCGGAGCGGGCGGCGCGGATCGATTCGACCATCGCCGACATCTTCGCGGAGTATCCGCACCGGGCCGGGGCGCGCTGAGGCGAAAAAAGGGGTCAGAGTCATTTATTCGGGCGAGCATTCAGCGAATTGCTGAGATGCGGCCCGAATAAATGACTCTGACCCCTTTTTTTATCCGCTTTTTCTACGCAGGCCTCAGAAGTTCAGCTTCTCGGGGCTGGCCTCGAACCGCTCCACCGAATCGATGATCTCGCGGCGGGCGGCATCCGCACCTTCCCAGCCATCGAGCTTCACCCACTTGCCCTTCTCCAGGTCCTTGTAGTGCTCGAAGAAGTGGCCGATGCGCTCGAGCCAGTGCGGGCTGACCTGGGTGATGTCGTGGATGTGCGAGTAGCCGCCGAAGACCTTGTCCACCGGCACGGCCAGCAGCTTGGTGTCCTCGCCCGCCTCGTCCTTCATCTTCAGCATGCCGACCGGGCGGCAGCGGATCACCGAGCCCGGGATCAGGGGCAGGGGCAGGATCACCAGCACGTCCACCGGGTCGCCGTCGCCGCACAGGGTGTGGGGCACGTAGCCGTAGTTGCAGGGGTAGCGCATCGGGGTCGACAGGATGCGGTCGACGAAGATCGCGCCCGTGGCCTTGTCCACCTCGTACTTGACCGGGTCGGCATCCTTGGGAATCTCGATGACGACGTTGATTTCGTTCGGCACGTCGCGGCCGGTGGGCACCAGGTCAAGGGCCATGGGGAAAACTCCTGCTTTGCCCGGGGGAGGGCGGTGAAGTGGGGGCGCAAAGGATACGGGAAAGGCCCTGAGCCCGCACTCAGCCCCCTGCGCTCCCGTGTGGGAGGGACTTCAGTCCCGATGCCTTTCGCCGAAGGGCATCGGGACTGAAGTCCCTCCCACAGGGGTGGCCGAAGGTGGGGCTAGGCAGGGGTCGGGCCAGCGGCGAGAATGCCGGCTGGTCCGTCGGAAGCCCCCGCCATGGCTGCTCAGCCCCTGCTCGAACCCAAGGCCCTGGAACTGCTGCGCATGCTCGACCGTGACCGGCCGGGCTCGTTCAGCGAGTTCGTGCGCATGTTCGTGCACGAGGCCCCCGACCTGGTCCGGAAGATGGAGCAGGCCCACGTGGCCCGCGACCCGGACGCGCTGGGCAAGGCCGCGCACTACCTGCGCTCCGCCGCCCTGGCCATGGGCGCCAGCGACCTGGTCGGCGTCTGCCAGGGCCTCGAGCACCTCGACGAAACCGAGATCGCCGACCCGGCCATGGCCGACCGCTTCAACGAGCTGCGCCGCGCCGTGCGCGACTCCCTGATCCTGCTCCTGCAGGAAGTCCCCCAGATCTGACGCCCCCTTGTGGGAGGGACTTCAGTCCCGATGCTTCTGGGCCAGGAGCATCGGGACTGAAGTCCCTCCCACAGGAAGCGCCAAAGAAAAAGCCCCGGTTTCCCCCAGCCGTTACGTTAACGTGTTGAACAGCTGGCCAGATTTGGGCTTACGTTGATCCCCCAAAGTCGTTCCTGACTTTGGGGGATGCTTTTTCAGGAGGCTGCGTATGCGGCTGCTTTCGGGCGTGATCAGTTGAAGTCAAATCATAGGCTAGCCGGAGCCACGTCTTTCCCAAGGATGTGGGCGGCATTCCATCCGATAAAGCTCTGTGAGACCCGCACGCCGCTGAGTTTACAAAGCAATAAACGCTTCTCGCGCACGGCATGGTGACCTACGAATCGAGAGCGCGCTGCGCCGTCTTGACCTGAATCGATGAGCGCTACTCGGCACATTGCCTCCGCCAAGCCTGGGCAATCGATCCGTCCTAGATGCGGACAGGCGCGCCCAGCTCCAACAACCTGTTGGGCGGGATACGGAAGTAGTCGCTTGCGGCCGCCGCGTTCAAATGCATGGCTGCAAAGAGCTTGTCCCTCCACCACGGCATGCCCCGATCCCGACTAGCGAGCACCGTTTCGCGGCTCGTGAAATAGATGGCGTCGTCCAAGTTCAGATCCGGCAAGGTCCCAGCGCCTAGTGGCGCGAGCGCTGCAGGAACATTGGGGATCTCCATGAAGCCGAAGCGCAGGACCACGAGATGAAGCGTATCGGCGATCGTTTGCACCGATAGCCGTGATTCGCCAGTAACGTATGGAATGGGTTCCGACTTCACATGCACGATAAGGTTGTGACGATGCAATACCTTGTTGTGTTTGAGATTGGCGATAAGGGTGCGCGGCGCGATATCAACATTGGAGTTCAGGAAAATGGCAGTACCTGGAACGCGTTGCGGAGGATGCCGTTTCAGTCCCGCCACGAACGCATCCAGCGAGAGACCCTGCACTTGCCACTCGGCGTGCAGCAAAGCCCGACCGCGACGCCACGTTCGCATCATCGTGAACGCGGCGAGGCCAATCGCGAGCGTCACCCACGCTCCGCCGCCACTAAAGAGTTTGGCGCCATTCGCGAAGAGGAACGCCAGGTCGACCATCAGGAAGCCAACGCAAAGCGGCAGGATCCAGCGGCGAGCGCGCTGCCAGGTCGTATAGGCCACGACCGCGAGCAGCAGAGTGTCCATGAGCATCGTGCCGGTGACGGACAAGCCGTAGGCGGTCGCGAGCGCGCTTGAGCTGCCAAAGCCAATAGCCAGGGCAATCGTGCATACGAAAAGGAGCCGGTTGATGGCTGGCAAGTACACCTGACCCATCGATACGTCGGACGTGTAATGAATGCGAAGCCGCGGTAGGTAGCCCAGGTTGATGGCCTGTGCGCCCAACGAAAATGCCCCCGTGATGACCGCTTGCGATGCAACGGCTGCCGCGGCGGTGGCCAGGACGATCATCGGAATCTGCGCCCAGCCCGGCACGAGCAGGTAGAACGGGTTAGCAATGGCACCGGGATTGCCCAACAGCAGGGCGCCCTGGCCGAAATAGTTGAGGACCAGCGCCGGAAGCACAAAACCGAACCATCCCCAGCGGATGGGGCGGGTTCCGAAGTGGCCCAGGTCGGCATACAGGGCTTCGCCGCCCGTGACGATCAGTACCACCGCACCGAGCACAAGCGTTGCGTGCCATCCGTGGAGCACGAAGAAGTTCAACGCCCAGATCGGGTTGACGGCGGCAAGGATGCCCGGCTCTCCAATAATCCCTCGTAATCCAACTGCGCCGATCGCCAAGAACCAGAGGGCCATCAAGGGCCCGAACGCCCGGCCCACGCGTGCGGTGCCAAACCGCTGGAAGGCGAACAGTCCCGTCAGGATGACGACACTCAGGGGCAGGACCCAGGGTGCCAGTGCCGGCGCAACGATCTGCAAGCCTTCAACGGCGCCCAAGACGGAGATGGCCGGTGTGAGCATGCTATCGCCCAGAAACAGTGCGGCGCCGAAAATGCCTACGATTCCGGCCAGATAGCCCCAGCGCGATGAGGCGCTCAAGCCGCGCTGCGCGAGCGCCGTCAGCGCCATGATCCCGCCTTCGCCGTTGTTGTCGGCACGCAGGATGACTATGACGTACTTCACGCTGACCACGAACATCAATGCCCAGAATCCAAGCGACATCAGGCCCTTGATGGATGCCGCATCCAGCGTCAGGCCGTACTGGGGGTTAAACATCTCTTTCACAGCGTAGAGCGGGCTGGTGCCGATGTCCCCGAACACCACGCCGACGGCGGCGATCACCAACGCCGCCAACCCTCCGGCCCGGGCATGGCCAGTCCCCGCAGAATGCGGCCCACGGGTTTCAGACTTCATGAGAAACAAACGCTTCGACCTTGGCGTGTCATCAGCCAGAGCATCACAGGGCGAACGCAATAGAATAGAAGAGAGGGATGCCCACCAGCAAATTGAACGGGAACGTGATGGTCAACGCCGCCGTGACGCACATCGACACGTTCGCCTCGGGTATGGACGTCCGCACCGCGGCCGGGGCCGCGATGTAGGACGCTGACGCCACAAGCGTTCCGAAGATGGTGGCGTTGGCAGGCGAGAAGCCCAGCCACGTGCTGGCTACCGTGGCAAGGGTGCCGTGCAACAGCGGAACGGCGATTCCAAAGGCCACAAGCCTTCCCAGGGTGGCTCGTATTGACCTGAAGCCTTCCGCGGCCATGGCCCCCATATCCAGCAAGTAAAGCATCAGGACGCCGTGGAAGAGCCCCTTGAACAGCGGCATGATCGGCTCAACCCGCGTCGGGCCTGAGATGAAGCCGATCAGCAGCCCTCCCAGCAACAGGACACTGGCGCGTGCCAAGAACACTTCTTGCAGCGTGCTGCTCAAGCGGCTGCCCCGTCCCGAGGCGAGCAGGACGGCAAGCAGAATCGCGGGCATCTCGAGCACTGCCAGCGCGGCGCTAAGCCAGTCATCGCTGGGCGTGCCTCGATCCACCAGGAAATGCGTGGCCGCAATGAAGGTCACCGCTGATGCCGATCCGTAGTGCGCGGCCAAACCGGCGGCATCCGGCCGGCTGACGCCAAGCGCGACGCGTGCGATCGAGAACGCCGACAGGCAGGTGACCAGGCCCGCCAACACGGTCACCAGCAACGGAAGCGCCAGGCTCTGCAGCGGAGCGTTGCCCAGCGCCTCGCCGCCCTTCAAGCCGATGGCCAGAAGCAGGAAGGTCGCAATGGTCTCGCGCACCGACTCCGCGAGCCGGATCTTCCCACCGGCGGCTTGGCTGGCGAACCCCAACAGGAACGCCAGCACCAGGGGTGAGGCCAAGTTGTCCAGGAACAGATTCATCGACGATCCGACAACCAGCAACGACGGTTGCGCGCTTGCGCGTCAAGGGCGAGCCAACTCTCCGTGAACATCAACGCTCAGGCTTTGCCGGAACGGCGAGCGGGGCCTCACGCACATCGATGACCTGTCTCCCCTCACGAAGGCTAGCCGATAGCACGAGTTGCTGCGGTCCGCGATACACCGCCTCCAGCGCGTCGCCGCCTTCGGCAATGACGTGCTCGGTGTAACCCAGTGCCACCAATTGCTCCCGCATCTGGGCCAGATCGAAGCCCTCGGTCGCCTCGTAACCGTATTCCGTCACGCTTTCACCCTTTCGATAGTGGACCTGACGCAGCGGCAGGCCCTTGGGCCAGAGCTCGGGATCCGGGCCTGCCAACGCATCCAAGACGCGCCCCGCCGCGTCCGCGCGTTCCGCCAGCACAGGTGCGGCTGCGACCACCGCAGCGGCGGCGGCGCGCTCGGCTTCCAACGTGACCGCATCGGTCACTCGGTTGAGCGCCGCCTCCGGTTCGGCGAGGGCGTCGCGTGCACCCGCGACGGCCGTCCGCGCGTCCTCGAGGGCCCGCGTCGCTTCTTCGCTCGAAGTGGCGGCCGTCGCCACCGCCGCCGCGACGTCGCTCTTGGCCTTCTCCAGTTCGCGGGTGGCGTCCTCCCGCGTCTGGGCGACCGCCGCGGTCGTCGCGTCAGTGACCTTGTCCAGCGCCGCCGTGCCCCAGCCCATCACGCTGCCAAGCGCGAACACCACGGCTACGAGGACCAACAGCCCAAGGGCCAGCAGGCCGGCGAGGCCCACCAGAAGCGTACGACGTGACAGGTTGAAGGGGCGCATGGTGTTGTCCTTAATCTGAAGTCGGGGAAGAGGAAGGCGGAGTGCGGGTCCGGTAGAGGCTGTAGAGGACGCCGGCGCCTAGCAGCGCACCGGTCACGCTAAGCGAAATGAGCGGGTCGACCTTGCCAAAGCCCTGCGCCCAGAAGATCTTGCCGCCCACGAAGATCAGCACGAGGGCCAGCGAGTACTTGAGGTAGTGGAAGCGGTCGAGGATCGCCGCGAGCGCGAAGTACAGGGCACGCAGGCCCAGGATCGCGAAGATGTTGGACGTGTAGACGATGAACGGGTCCTGCGTGATCGCAAAGATCGCTGGGACTGAGTCCACCGCGAAGACCAGGTCCACGAACTCGACCATCAGAAGCGCCAGGAAGGCCGGGGTGGCCCACCAGACCAGCGGCGAGGCAGCTGATGCATCGCGCGGGGCGCGGACGAAGAACCGGCTGCCATGGACTTCCGGCGTGACCCGAAGGTGCCGGCGCAGGAACCCGATGACCGGGTTGCCTGCCAGGTCCGGTTTCTTGTCCACCATCCACAGCATCTTGACACCCGTGAGCAGCAGGAAGGCGCCGAAGACCCACATGATCCAGTCGAACCGGGTGACCAGCGCCGCGCCCAGACCGATCATGATCGCCCGCATCACGATGACGCCCAGGATGCCCCAGAAGAGCACCCGGTATTGGTAGGCGGCTGGGATGGCGAAATACGTGAAGATCATGGCGATCACGAACACGTTGTCGACCGCCAGGGTCTTCTCGATCATGAAGCCCGTGAGGTATTCCATTCCCGAGTTCGGGCCCAGGTACCACCAGACCCACGCGCCATAAAGCAATGCGATCGCGATGTAGCCGATGGAGAGCGCCACACTCTCACGCACGCCAATGACCCGGTCCTTCCGGTGCAGCACGCCCAGGTCAAAGGCCAGCAGGACCGCAACGATGCCGATAAAGGCGGCCCAGATCCACACGGCCTTGCCGAGGAAATCCTGGCCAAAGAAAAACTCAAGCGATTCCATGAAGGGGCTCCGTCAGGACAGCAGTCGAAGTTTGCGTCGGGCGATGTAGGGGTCCAGCCAGGCCACTGCGGCGTAGGCGGCCCGCTGGCGCCACCTGGCGAGGAGGCCGGGGTGGCCGCAGAGGTAACGCGCCGAATGGCTTTGGATCCCAGCCACGATGTCGCGGGCTTGCGCGGCGATCTGCGGGTCCTGAATCCGGAGCATCAGGTCAAAGTTGATCCGAAGGCTGCGCGGGTCGAAATTGGCCGACCCGACATACACCGCGTCATCGGCGATCACGAGCTTGGCGTGCAGCATGGCCGGGAGGTACTGGTACACCTGGATCTGCGAAGGCACGAGGGCGTGGAGCACGTGCGCCGAGGCATGGTGGGCCAGCGGGACGTCGCCCATCACCGGTACGATGACCCGCACCCGGCCTCGGCGGGCGGCCCGGCGCAGCAGCCCCCGCACGCGCGTAGTGGGCACGAAGTAGGCGGCTAGGACGTCGATCTGGCTAGCACTGGCCAGATCGCGGTGGAGACAGCGGCGATAGCGCCGGCCGCCGCGACCAGCGCCGGCGACGAACAACTCCCAGCCCTCGCCGCGCGACGCTTCGGGCATGGATTCGGCCCCGGGCAGGCGGTCGAACGGGGCCATCGCCCACAGCCGGTCGAACGACCGGGCCAACGCCATCACGCAGGCCGGATCATGCGTGCCGATACCGAGATCCCGCCAGCCGTTCTGGACGCCATCGCCGTCGTACTCGTCAGCGACATTGCAGCCGCCCAGCAGGGCGTGGCGGCGGTCCACCACCACGAGCTTGCGGTGATTGCGGAAGCTCAGGCGGGCCCAGCGGCGCGGATTGAACCAGCTCACCTCGATCCCGGCCTGCCGCATGATGATTACGGCGGGACCGGCGTGTTCGCTGCCGAAGGTGTCCAGCAGCAGGCGGACGCGGCATCCCCGCGCCGCCGCCCTGGCCAACGCGGCATGCAGTCGCCCTGCCAGACGCCCTGGGGACCAGATGTAAAACTCCAGATCCACCGTCGTTTCCGCGCGTTCGATCGCCGCCACGACCGCGTCGAACCAAAGCGCGCCCGTGGCATGCCAGGTGAACACTGGCTCCGGGCCCAGCGGCCCGGCGGGCGGCTCCCCTGTGTGACGGGCGATGGATGCGCTCACACGCCTCCCGTCGGAGTCACTGCCGTCTTGCGCGTCTTGAGCCAAGAGAACACCACGCCGCCGGCGATCAGGCCCACGGTGACGCTGAGCGAGACCCAGGACGGGAACTTACCGGTGATATTGACCAGGAAAATCTTGGAGCCGATGAAGACCAGGACCAGGGCCAGCGCGTACTTGAGGTATTCGAACCGGTCGATCATGGCCGACAGGGCAAAGTACAGCGCCCGCAGACCCAGGATCGCAAAGATGTTCGACGTGTAGACGATGAAGGGATCCTGGGTGATCACGAAGATCGCCGGCACCGAGTCCACCGCGAAGATCAGGTCGGCCGTCTCGATCAGGATCAGGGCCAGGAACAGCGGGGTGGCGTAGCGCCGCATCGAGCCGTCGGCATCGGGCTTGCGGACGAAAAACTGGTTGCCGTGCAGTTCGTCGGTCACGCGCATGTGGCGGCGGAGCCACTTCAGCATCGGGTTGGATGCCAGGTCGACCGGCTTGGAGGAGGCGAACAGCATCTTGAGGCCGGTCAGCAGCAGGAACGCACCGAACACGTACAGGATCCAGCTGAACTGGCTGACCAGCGTGGCGCCCAGGCCAATCATGATGGCGCGCAGTACGATCACGCCGATGATGCCCCAGAAGAGCACCCGATGCTGGAGGGCCCGGGGAATGGCGAGGTAGGAGAAAATCATCGCGATGACGAAGACGTTGTCCATCGACAGCGACTTCTCGATCAGGTAGCCGGTGTAGTACTCCGCGGCCGAGGTGGCGCCCAACTGGTTCCAGACCCAGAGGCCATACGCCAAACCGATGGCGATGTAGCCGCCCGAGAGCATCAGACTCTCGGTCACCGGGATCTCACGCTGCGTGCGATGGAGGACGCCCAGGTCGAAAGCGAGCAGGGCCACCACCAGGGCCAGGAAGCTCAGCCACAGCCAGGCCGCTTGGCCCAGGAACGGGGTCATCAGGAAAGTCGAGAGGTCCATCAGGCAGTGATCTCAGGCAGGGTGATCGGGGGCCTGTTGGCCCAGGGAAGGATGCGGAGTGCGCAGGCCGCGTTCGGCGTTAGCGAAGCATTCCGCGGTCCACGTCGCGGCTTCGGGCTAAGCGCCGGGCAACCGCCCGGTCGACGCGATCGGCGGCGCGGTCGATCGCTACGTACAGATCGGCGTCGTCCTCGCGCACGATGATCGGGGAGAACGCCGGCCCGCGAACCTCCACCAGGCACTGCTTGTCGACACCGCCACGAGGCCCATTGATGTCGTTCAGACGCACGTGCGCCGAAGCGACCGCTTGCGGGTAGCGACCCAGGGCCGTCCGTAGCCGCTTCTGGGCATACGTGCGGATCGCATCGGTCATCTCGATGCCTTTGGCCAGAATTCCCATGCGCATGGTCGAGCTCCGTGTGTGGGGTGTCGGCATCCTGAGCGGAGCGGTCAGTTCGATCAATGTGCTATATTCAAAGGGTCCTTTCGGGAAAGTCGAACAATGAACCTGAAGCACCTGCACTACTTCTGGGCGATCGCCCGCTTTGGCGGCTTGTCCCGCGCCGCGGAGCAGTTGAAGCTGTCGCCGGGCACCTTGAGTGGACAGGTCGCCGAACTGCAGCTGGGACTGGGGGTCGAGCTACTTCGCCAGGTCGGCCGCGGCCTGGAGCTAACCGATGCCGGGCGCGTGGCTTACTCGTACGCGGATGAGATCTTCGGCTTGACGGACGAGCTGGAGGCCCAAGTCCGTGCCATGCCCAGTGGCCGTGCGCGATTGTTTCGGGTCGGCATGACCGATGCGGTTCCACGATCGCTCGCCTATCGACTGCTGGCACCGCTGGTGGAGGATCAGGGCGTCCGCTTGACGGCCAGCCATGAACGACTCGATGTCCTGCTGGCCGAGTTGGCGCTGCATCGACTGGAGGTCGTCATCGCCGATCGCCCGGTACCCACCGGCAGTGCGGTCAAGGCCTACAACCACGTGCTGGGGACAACGCCGATGGGGCTGTTCGCTGCCCCAGCCCTGGCCAAGCACTTGCGGCCGGGATTTCCCGCCTCTTTGGCGGTCGCCCCTCTACTGGTACCCGGACGGGACAGCGTCGTGTATGAGCAGCTTCGGCAGTGGCTTGAGTCCCACCGCCTGGCGGTGCGCATCGTCGGAGAGTTCGACGACGGGGGCTTGATGAAGACCTTCGGCGCCTCGGGCATAGGCGCCTTCCCGGCGCCGCTGACCGTGCGCATCGAAATCGAGCGTCTGTATGGGGTGGAACTGGTCGGCGTCCTGGAGGGAGTCACTGAGCGCTACTACGCCATCTCTACCGAAAGGCGTGCCACCGATCCGCAGGTGGTCCGCCTGCTTGCCTTAGCCGATAACCTGCTATCGGAGTCATCTGCGCCGGTGCCACCCCGTCAGGCGGTCAAAGCAAGCCCGCGCAAATCACTGCGCAAGGCCCGCTGACGCCGTGGCTTGCCGACCCACGCGATCGTAACCTCTCGAAGAGTAGGGGCCCTACGGCGCGGCCGGGTACTCGCGCACGCAGACCACGGCGCCCGCCTGTCGCAGGAGATCGTCGGCTTCAGTCTGTGATGAGGCGCTCAACAGGGCGGTCGGCGGAAGGGGATCGGTGGAGAGACCGACGGAGACCCAAGGCAGACCTGCCCGGGGACGCGCATCGCGGTAGCGCTGGAACACGGCGCGTTCGCTGACGGTCAACTCGTCCAGGCGTCGTCCCTCCAACGCCAGCAGTTCGGCAGGAGCCGTGGTCATGCGCATATCGTCCCGGAGTGGAAGATCTCTGACTTCACAGAACGCGTCTGACTGATGCCGTCGGCCAGGCCAGGCATAGGGACCCTGACGCGTCCCTCGGCCAACACCCCGCCCCGGGCCGGTCAACCGTCTCCGGGCGGCAGCGGGAGGAAGATATGCGCCAGAGTCGTCGCTCCCTGTGGCGGGGCCTGGTCCAAGGGCCGCTTGTGCTCGGTATCAAACGACGCCCGGGCGAACACGAGCGACGGCTCGCGCAGGTAACGGCCATCGCGGTCTGGAAGCATCTTGAGGTTGTCCCGTGTTCCATCGATCAGCAAGGACTGAATCGCCCCGGCTTCTCCGGAGGCC
>NZ_AVCK01000032.1 GCF_000747155.1 Arenimonas metalli CF5-1
CAGGGCGTGTTATTCAGATGATCCCTAAGGAGAATGAGGAGGCTCACTCTTTCCAAGGCGCCACAAATCTTGCAGGAAAGTCTTTTTGTTTTTCTTTTTAGTGCGCTTGACTATTTTGTTGCGGACCTGCTAAGGGCGTTGTTTGGTAAGAAGGAGCAGCTGTTCCATGCCTTAGATCGCCAAGTTCAGTTTAAAGATCTGATCGCGGCCGAAAGCCTTGATTCGGTTAAGAAGGCGGTTCTTGATTCGGAGATCGAGGCCGTTCTGCGGCAATCGTACGCTGATCAATTCAAGTGGCTAGAGACGTTTTTCGGCATCAAGCTTCGCGAGTGGAATGGCTGGCCGAGATTTATCGAGGCGAGTCAGCGGCGGAATCTTTTTGTGCATTGCAACGGTGTGGTTAGCGCTCAGTACCTCCAGGTCTCAGACTCGGCCGGCCATGTGTTTGAATCGCGTCCTCTGATCGGGCAGCGACTGTCAATTTCTGACGATTACTTTCGTAAAGCGACCGAGATAGTCATGGATGTGGGGGTGTTTCTTGCTCACACTCTCTGGAGAAAGGTTCTTCCGGACGAGCTTTCGGCTGCCGACAACGCACTCAACAACCTGATTTACGACATGCTTAAAGATGAGGAATGTGACGTCATCCGGATTGCTGATTTCAGAATCAATCAGCGAAACAATAGTTCTGACCTGAGCAAAAAAATTGCCACTATCAATTTGTGCATCGCGCTGAAGGGGTCGGGCTCCGATGCATACAAGCAGAAGCTTGAGGCTGTCGATTGGTCTTCATCCTTGCCCGAGTTTAAGTTGGCCTGTGCGGTTTTGGAGTGTAGATGGGGGGATTCTGTTGAGCTCATGCACAGGATAGGGATGAAAGGGGAGATTCTTAATGAGCTTTCCTATCATGCTTGGCCATTGTTTCGCGAGTTTCGTGGAGAAAGACAGTTCCTCGACAACTATGCGCTGATTTATGGTCGCCCGTTCGAGCGTGCGGCTGAGGATGTGTTGGGTGAGGAGGCGGTTCAGCTAAAGGTTGATACGGCTGCAGTCGATGCCGGCGTGCCTGCTGCTTAGGTCCCGTAGCAAGGACTCGCAGGTACCACGCCGGGCAATTTGCTCGCCAACCAATACGCTACAGGCAGCTTATCTGGCCCAACTTTATAGGCGGATGACTGCTGCCTCCGGGCCACATCCAGCAGGCCTGGCTAGCTTGAGCCGTTGACTCGCCGGACGCGCGTGCGATACGTCTTCACGTTGTCGCCGGCTATGCGGCTGTTCCGCACCCCCTCCACGTCACCGGTCTTGACGTCCGTACCCGTCACGGGCTTGGCATCCACCGCCGTCTCCCGCTCAAACGCATGCGACTTGTCAGTATTCCGGTAATACCGATAAATCGCCCAATACAGCGCCGCCGCCCCGGCCGGCCCAAGCGCAAGCAGCCACGCACCATTGTCATCGCTCATCAGTTCGCTCCCAGCAGTAGGGCGATCACGATGCCCTCGATGAAGGTGCCGGTCGTCATCGCCGCCAGCAGCAACTTCCAGTGCTGCACCGGCACGCTGCCCATGGTTTCGCCGGTGCGGCCGTTCACCGCGATGTAGTGCAGCATGCCGCTGCCCGGCTGCTGGTAGCTGTAGAGCCACACCGGCAGGTACATGGCCACCCAGCGGGTGCCGTGTACGTCCAGGCTTTCTTCTTCCCAGCGCACGCCGCGGTCGTAGCGGCTGACCGAGGGCTCCACCTGGTGGCGGGCGATGGACAGCAGCTGGTCTTCCAGGCGGGGTCGCAGGGCCTCGACGTCGGTGTCGCGCTTCTCCGAGCTGAAGCCCGAGAGGTAGCTGGCGTTCCACTTCACCGCGTTCTTGGTGTCGAAGGGCAGGATGGTGTTGATGATGTTGTTGGTGTTGACCTTGGTGTCGAGCTTGCTGCGCTCGCGCGAGGACTCCAACGGCAGGTCGTCCACGGTGAAGTCCACGGCGCGGCGCACGGCGTACACGTCGGCGTCGTAGTAGGTCTTCTTGTTGTTGCCGGTGCCGCGGGTGTATTCGCGGGTCTTGATTTCGCCGTGGCCGGACACTTCGGCGCTGGCCCGGCCGTCCACGATCATGTAGGGCATGTAGACGCCCACCACGTTCTCGGGCGTAAACTGTTCCTTGAATTCCTTCAGCGCGAACATCCTGCGCTTGCCCACGAACTGGCGGATGTGCGCCACCGCGTCGTCCTTCTTGATGCGAAAGGGCAGCACGGCATCGGGAACGGCACCATTCGCCACCTGTTCGTTCACGCCGAAGACGTGGCGGCACCAGTGGCAGCGGGCGGTCATGTTGCTTTCGGTGTTCACCGTGACCTCGGCGCCGCAGCCGGTGCACTTGAAGCTCATCAGGTGCGAGGCGTCGGCGGCAATGGCCTGGGCGCCGGAGGCAATGATGGTGCCCGTCAGCGTGTCCAGGCCTTCGCCCAGCCCGAAGGCTTCCTCCACGCCCTCGCCATGCCACTCGTTGCGGCAGTACAGGCAGATCAGCATGTCCGTGCCGGGCCGCTGCTTGATGTCGGTGGCGCCGCACTTGGGGCAGTGGTTCTGGCCGTCCTTCAGTTCCTCGGACGCGGTGTCGATGGCGACCGGGTCGGGCGCCAGCACTTCGTCGCGGATGGCCTTGGGCAGGGTGGCCGGATCCACTGGGAACGTGCCCGGTTCCGGCGGCACGTCCTGCGGTGAGCCCGGCCCGATGCCCGGGGGCAGGGGAGGCGGCGTGGAGCCCGTGTTGTTAGACATGGCGGCCGCTTACAGACCCAGCGCCTTGGCCTTGGCCGCGTCGTAGTCGGCCTGGGTGATCAGGCCCAGGTCCAGCATTTCCTTGGCCTTCTTGAGCTTGGTGATCGCGTCGTCGGCCGCCGGTGCCGCGGGCGCGGCCGGGGTGGCCGGGGTGGCCGGCTGCTGCAGGCTGCCGATGCCGCCCATCATGCCGCCCGCCATGCCCAGGCCCACCAGGCCGGCGGCGCCGCTGTTCTCGCCGGCGGCCTGCATGCCCGCGGCCACGCTGGCCTGCAGGTTGGAGTTGCCGCGGCTGCCCGACAGCGCGTCGGCGCGCTGCACGGTCTTGAGCAGTTCCTTGGTGTTGGCGTCGTACTCGATCGAGACGATGGCGGTCTTGACGATGAGCAGGCCGCGGTCGGTCTTCCACTGGTAGGCGTTCTCCACCGCGTCCGACAGGCTCTTGGCGAAGCCCACCGAATCCTGCTGCAGCTTGGTGATGCGGTTGCCCTTGGCCGGGTCGTTCGAATACAGGCTGAAGGCCGGCGCCAGCGAGCCCACCACTTCGTTGAACAGCTGGCCGGCCGCGGCGTTGTCGATGTCGGTGAAGTCGAACACCTGGCCCGGCTGCAGGTACTTGGCCGGTACGAAGTTCTTCACGAACAGGATGGGGTCGGTGATCTTGAGCGTGTACGAACCTCGCGTGACCGCGCCGACCTGCGTGTTGAGGAAGGCGTCGTCCCAGTAGATTTCCGACTGGGTGCCGAAGCGGTTGTCCGGCAGCTCCTTCAGCGAGACGAAGAAGGCCGCCTGCTGGCTGCCCGGCTGGCCGCCGAACTTGAAGCGCTCCCAGCTCTGCTTGATCAGCGGGCTGACGATGCCGTCGCCGGCGAAGATGGACTTGGAGTTGTCGTCGTCCGAGCGCCACTCGTAGCCGCCGGGTTCCGCGACGAAACCGGTGATCGCGCCGTCCTGCATCAGCAGCAGGCCATAGCCTTCCGGCACGATGATCTTCGAGCCGTTGCTGATGATGTTGCTCGAGCCCTTGGTGTTGGCCCCGCGCCCGGCATTGGTGCCCTGCGGCACCGCCGCGAACAGCGCCGCCGTCGCCGGCAGCCCGGCCGGCACCGTGTAGAAGTCCTTCCATTGGTCGGCCAGCATGCCGCCGACCGCACCCGCCACTGCCTGCACAAGACCCATGTTCGTTCTCCGCGTTTCGTGGCCGGTACCGCACCAAGCCTGTGCGGACTATACCGCCGGCATGTGGCACGCAACGACTGCCGTTCGTCACCAAAGGGCGGCCGCCGTGCGGTGGCCGGATATGCGCGGCAACTTCGTTGCATGGCAGATTCCGGCGGCATGGGGCCGGAACCGCCGGTCTCGACAGCGTCGCGCCTCGCCCCTGAGAATGGCGGCCTGATGCGAACCTTCGTCCTCCGCGCCCGCGCCGCCCCCACCGATTCGCAGAAGCTGCTGGCCGGCGTCGGCCAGGAGGCCCACACCGAGATCCTGGCGCACACGCTGATGAACGCCATCTTCGTGGCCCAGTCGCATCGGGCCGACGTGGTGGTGTACCTGGTGCTCGAGAGCACGCAGGACTACTCGCGCACCGTCCGCTTCGAGGCCGCGGCCATGCACGCCATCGGCGGGTTCGACGAGCGGTCGCTGCTGGGCAAGGTGGCCGCCGCGCTGGACGCCTCGCGCGGCATGGGCAAGGAGGAATCGCGGCCGGTGGAGTCAGGCGTCACGGTGCGCACGATCAGCTTCGAGAAGCTGGTGCAGGAGCTGGCGGCGGACCATCAGCTATTCGTCATGGACCCCAAGGGCACATCGATCCGCGAGCAGGCCTTTGGCGAGAAGCCGTGCTTCCTGCTCACCGACCACATCCCGATGCCCAAGAACACCTTCCACACCCTGGACCGAATGGGTACCAAGCGGATCTCGCTGGGCCGGAAGATGCTGTTCGCCTCGCAGTGCGTGGTGCTTATCCACCACGCATTGGACGAGGCTTGAGCTAACGCTCAGGGGCGGATCGTTGCCTCGAGCGCCTTCGTCAGTTCGTCGGCCGAAAGGGCGACTACATCCGCGCGTCCTTCGGCGTTTTCCCGCTGGCTAGCCCAGTAAAGCGTGCGCCCATCGGCCGTAAATGCCGGGGTGAAGTCCATGCCGGGCGCATTGAACGGTGCTGGCAGCCGGATGGCCTCAGACCAGCTGTCGCCCCGGCGCACTACTGCGAACAGGTCGGGCTCACGCAGGTCGCCGCGCACGCTCCAGAACAAGGCGGTGCTGCCATCCGGCGAGAAGGTCAGGTCGCCCTGTACCTGGCCTTCGTTGAAGGGCGCGGGCATGGCTTCGGCCGGGCCGATGCCGTCGGCCAGCACCGGGGCGCGGTAGATCGCGAGGGGCGCGGGCCCGCCCGGGCGCGTGCTGTTGAAGTACAGCGCGCCGTCGTGGACTTCGGGGCCCAGCTCTTCGCCCGGGCTCGAGGCCGCGGCCAGGTGTTCGGGTTCGCCGACGCGCCCATCGACAAGCGGCGCGCGCCACAAGTCCATGTCCTTGCGGTCGTCCGCGCGGGACGGCGCCGGGCGATCGGAGACGAAGTACAGCCAGGCGCCGTCCGGCGTCAGCCAGGGATCGGAGTCGCGGCCGCCGGGGCGCGGGCTGAACACGGGCTCGGGCGCCGACCAAGGACCCTCTTCGCGCGTCGCCATCAGCACCTGCGCGTTCTCGAAATCGCCGGTCGGCGAGCGGCCGAAGACCAGGCGGCGGCCGTCGGCGGTCAGCGAGAGGTTGTCGTTGGCTTCCGTGGACAGCCAGCCGGCGCCGGTGGGCGTCGGCGTGGCCGGGCCCGGGTCGCCGGGCTGATGGGGTGCGACCTCGGCGGCCGCGACGGACAGGGTGAGCAGCAGACCGGCGGTGAGGGACATCAGGTTGACCTTGCAGGGGCAAAGGCGCGCAGTGTCACCCGGCGTGACGGGCAGGGCCCGGGGCGTCCGGCCTAAGGACTTTCGTCACGGGCGGGTGCCGATCCGGCGGCGGGCACGGTCGTCACGTCCACCTTCTGCTGCAGCTGCATCAGCAGCGGATCGCCCGGCGCGATCGCCAGCGCACGCGCGGTCAGCCGCCGCGCGGCCGGCAGTTCGCCCCGTTCGAAGCGCGCCTGCGCCAGCGCCGAAAGCAGGTCGGCGTCGGACGCGCCCGTGGTCTCCAGCCAGTCCTCGAATTCGGCGATGCGCCCGCGGTCGGGGCCGTTCGCCAGGGCCATGGGCACCGCGTAGTAGGCGTTGAACAGGCCGCAGTCGGCCTGTTCGGGCGGGGCGGGGCAGCGTGCGTCGTACGCGGCGATGGCCGCGTCCAGGCCGTCCTGCGCCGCCGCGGCGCCCATGGCGTCGGCCACGGCGGGCGCGGCGACGATGCGGGCAATCCGGTCCAGGCCCGCCTCCCGTGGCGAAGAATCGATCCATTTGCCGCCGATGGCGAAGCCTTCGATGCGCGTGGTGTTGCTGATGTCGGCGAGCGGGTCGCCCTGCACCAGCACCAGGTCGGCCAGCGCGCCGGTGCGCACCACGCCCAGGTCGTCGCGCCCCATGAACCGCGCCGCGCCGCTGGTTGCCGCCTGCAGCGCGGCCAGCGGCGGGAGCCCGGCCTCGACCATCAGCGCCAGCTCCTCGTGCAGGCTGCTGCCGGGGAAGACGTAGGGCATGATCGTATCGCTGCCGGCCAGCAGCGGCACGCCGGCCTCATGGAGTTCGCGGGTTCGCGCAAGGCAGTAGGCATCGCGCCGCTCGTTCACGGCGAAGTCCGCGGCCACGGCCTCGGGATCGTCCTTCGGCCACCACGAGGCCCAGAAGCCCTGCATCCAGCCCGGCACCAGGCGCATGCGCGGGTCAGGCGTTGCATCGGCGTCGAGCCGGCCCTTGCGCGCCCGCCAAAGGATGCAGGTGGGCGTTTGCCAGGTGTCGTTGCGCTTGAGGACCTCCGCGAGCGCAGCGAACTGGGCCGGGTCGAAATCGTCGTAGGCGGCGTGGTGGATGGCCGCGGTCTCCTGGCGCTTGGCGCCGGAGATGCCCTCGTTGTAGGCCAGGTCCTGGTGGTAGGCCAGCCAGCGCGCCTGCAGCGCGGCGGGGTCGCGTGCGGTCCACACCATCATCGAATGCAGGTGTTCGAAGCTGCGCTGCGTGCCGCCCTCGGACACCTCGCGCCAGTCCATTTCAATCGGCACGTGGCCCTCGATGCGCACGCTGGCCCGGCGCGCTTCGTCGCGCAGCGCGAGGTACGCGGCTTTCGGCACCTGGTCGTACACCTTGAGGAAATCCGCGCGCGACGCGGCCACGATCCTCACCGTTTCGCGGGCGCTGGCCTCGTCCACCACTTTCATGGCGGGCGGACTGGCGGGCGTGGGCCCGTCCACCAGCGGGCTGGCCAGGAACACGCGCGGTGCGGCCAGCGTGCCTTCGATGCCCTTGGCGCGCGTGGCGTACTGGCCCGAATAGCCGCGCATCTGCCGCAGGCCGGTCACGCCGTGCAGGGTGAACACCGGCAGCGTGGCTTCGTCATACCAATGCGCGTGCATGTCCCACAGCCCCGGCATCAGCCAGCGCCCGCGGCCGTCGACGCGGGTGGCGCCCGGCGGGCCGGTGCGCTCGCCGGCGGGATGCAGGGCAACGATGCGGTCGCCCGCCACGAACACGTCCTGCGGCGGCAGGCGTCGCCCATCGACGGTGTCCACCACGTTCACCGACTCGAACACCAGCGTGGTGCCGGCCGGACCCTCGAGACTGGCGCAGCCGGTGGCCAGCGCCGCGGCGAGCAGGACGCCGGCAGGCAGACGGGCGGGATTCGTCATTGTCTCGATCTCCGTGTGAATGGGCGGGCCCGGGTGTCTCCCGTTCGCGGGCCTTCGGCGCGGGGCCTCAGCGCTTCACCAGCTCCACGCGCCGGTTCTTCGCCCGGCCGTCCTCGGTGGCGTTGTCGGCAATGGGCTTGTCCAGGCCTTCGCCGCGCGCGGCCAGCCGCGCTTCGTCGATGCCGTGGTCCTCCACCAGCGAGGTCACCACCGCGTCCGCGCGGCGCTGCGACAGCTTCAGGTTGGCCGCGGCGTCGCCCACGTTGTCGGTGTGGCCGACCACGTCCAGCTTCAGCGCGGGCTGGGCCTGCAGCAGCTTGGCGATCTGCGCGATCGTTTCCACCGACTCGGGCTTGAGCGAAGACTTGTTGGTGTCGAACTGGATGCCGTACAGCGCGATGCGGCCGTCGGCGTCCAGCGCCTTGGCCATGTCGTCGGAGGTCACGGTGACCATCTTGCGCTCGCGGGCCTTGGGCGACACGGCCACCACCAGCACCGCGGTGCGGTCGTGCAGGGCATCGCAGTAGGTGCGGTCGCCGATCTGGAAGGTGACGATGCCGAGCGTGCGCTCGCCGCCGCTTCCGTCGGGCAGGGTGGCCAGCGCGTAGTGCTGCTCCCGCGGGGTGGAGCCGCTGGCGCACCAGCCGTTGCTGAAGTTGGCGTCCTTGCGCCGGGCCTGCGGGTAGAGCTGTTCGATCAGGCCCTGGTTGCCGCCGCCGTGGTCGTTGCCGTTGAGGTCGCCGCCGCAGTCGGTGTCGCGGCAGCGCCAGAGCACCTGGCCGCCGCCTTCCTCGACCACGTCGAGATAATTACGCATCACCTCCAGCGGCGAACGCTCGGCCGGGGCGACGTAGAGCAGGCGGGCGTACTCGCCCTCGACCTCGCGTTGCTGGTCGGCGCGGAAGACGTTGTTGTTGTAGGCGTCGGTCTGGCCGGGCACGCGCTTGAGCACCGAGGCCGGGAAGGCCACCGCATCGAAGCCGCGCTGCTCGTGGCTGACGATGAAGCTGCCCTCGTAGCGCTGGAGCCAAGCCGGGTCGCGGGCGCCCTCGAGGTCGGCCGTGGGCTCGGTGGCGTCGCCCCAGGCCTGGGTGGCGGCGAACAGCAGGCAGAGCAGGGCGGGCAGGCGGCGCATCGGGCGGTCCTCGGGTCGTGGGCTACCCACGCGATAACGTAAGCGGCATCGGACACGGGACAGCGAAATCGCGCCTTGGCGGGCCACGCGCCGCCCGTATACTGGCCGTCCTTGCCCTCCACGCGGAACCGCCCATGCTCGCCGGAACCTCGCTCGTCCTGATCGCCCTGCTGGGCGCCGCCGGCCTCGTTGCCGTGATGGTTTTCTTCTGGGTCATCGCCCTGCGCCGCGTGGTGCCGGTGAACGAAGTGCACATCGTCCAGACCCGCAAGGACACCGTGTCCTACGGCAAGGGCTTTGCCAGCAACACCTACTACGAGTGGCCCTCGCGCCTGCCGCTGGTCGGCCTGACGCGCGTCACGCTGCCGGTGTCGAACTTCTCGATCGACCTGCCGGACTACGCGGCCTACGACAAGGAGCGCGTGCCCTTCCTGGTGCACGTGATGGCCTTCTTCCGCATCAGCGACTCCAACACCGCCGCCCAGCGCGTCGCGTCGTTCGATGAACTCAAGGAGCAGCTGACCGCGATCGTGCAGGGCTCGGTGCGCACGGTGCTGGCGGCGCACGAGATCGACCAGATCATGCTCGACCGCAGCCGCTTCGGCGAAGCCTTCACCAAGGAAGTGCAGCCGCAGCTGGGCGGCTGGGGCGTGGAGGCCATCAAGAACATCGAGCTGATGGACATCCGTGACGCCAAGGACAGCGACGTCATCCACAACATCATGGCCAAGCGCACCTCCGGCATCGAGCGCGAGTCGCGCCTGGTGGTGGCGGACAACAGCCGCCAGGCCGAGATGGCCGAGATCGCCGCCAAGCGCGAGATCGAGATGTCGCGCCAGCTGGCCGCCGAGCAGGTGGGCCTGCGCACGGCCGAGAAGGACAAGAACGTGGGCGTGGCCAACGAGCAGGCCGCGCAGCAGGTGAAGGTGCAGCAGCGCGAGACCGCGGCCAAGGAAATGGACGTGGTGCAGGTCAAGACCGTGCGCGGCGCCGAGATTTCCCGCGAGGCTGCGGTGATCGCCGCCGCCCAGGCCAAGGACGTGGCCATCGTCGAGGCCGACGCCGCCAAGCAGGTGGCCGTGGTGTCCGCCGAGGGCAACAAGCAGGTCTCGATCGTGGTGGCCGAAGGCCAGAAGCAGCAGACCGTGCTCACCGCCGAAGGCCAGCTGGAGGCCGCCCGCCGCAACGCCGAGGGCATCGCGCTCGAGGGTAATGCCAAGGGCCAGGCCGAGACCGCCATCCTGATGGCGCCGGTGGACGCGCAGATCAAGCTGGCCGAGAAGATCGGCAGCGACCAGGGCTACCAGAACTACCTGCTGGGCATCCGCAACATCGAGGCGGCGCAGGCCGTCGGCATGGCCCAGGCCGAGGCGCTCAAGACCGCCGACGTCAAGGTCATCTCCAACGCCGGCACCCCTGGCAAGGGCCTGTCGGGCGTCATGGACCTGTTCTCGGCCGACGGCGGCACCGCCATCGCCAGCATGCTCGAGGGCCTGGCGCAGTCGCCCGAGGGCAAGAAGATGCTGGAGAAGTTCGTGAACAAGCCGGCGGCCAAGCCGGAGCCCAAGGCTTGATTTTCGCGCTGTCCCGCTTCGCTACCCGTTGCGCGCGGGTCGGCGCGAGGCCCAGGCCTTCGCCGACCCACCAGTGGTGACTTTCCCGATACCTCGGTTCGACAATCCGCCGGAGACTGATTGCCACGATTAACCTAATGGGTTAACTTGGCATGGAGAAGGGCACGCCTCATTTCAGGCTGTCGGTGGTGAAATGGCTGCTCCAGTCTGGCCAGGTCAGGACCACGATGAGTTCGATCCAGGGAGCGCAGGCACTGGGCCTGGACCGGGCTGACATGCTCGCCGTGGTCGAGGCGCTGTCATCGCGCGACTTCCACAAGAGCATGACCACGTACGCGGATCATCGGCTTTGGCAGGACGTCTACCTGCCAATGACGGACATGGGGCGGCTTTACGTGAAGCTGACGGTGTCTGACGGACTGCTGATCATTTCGTTCAAGGAGGCCTGAGATGAAATGTCCGGTTTGCGGCGAAGCGGAACTGGTTCGCCAAACCCGGGATCTTGTCCACGCCTACCGGGGCGAGGAGACCAAGCTGCGTCGTGTGACGGGTGATTATTGCCCGGCATGCGGCGAGGTGGTCCTGGATGCCGCCGAGGGCGAGCGCGTGAGCGCCCTGGTCGGCGAGTTCAACCGGCGCGTCAACGCCGGCATTGTCGATCCTTCCTTTGTCGCCCGAGTCCGGCGCAAGCTACAGCTCGACCAGCGTGAGGCGGCCGAAATCTTCGGCGGCGGGGTGAACGCCTTCTCGCGGTATGAAACCGGCAAGGCACTTCCTTCGGTGGCCCTGGTCAAGCTGTTGAAAGTGCTGGATCGCCACCCAGAGTTGCTGGATGAAGTTCGCGCCGCCTGAGTGGCGCGCCAACCACAAGGAATCCTTGCCATGAGCTGGCTCATCCTGTTTCTCGCCGGGCTGTTCGAAGTCGCCTGGGCCGTGGGCCTGAAGTACACCGAGGGCTTCACGAAGCTTTGGCCCTCGCTCGGCACGGGTCTCGCGATGGCGGTCAGCCTGTGGCTGCTGGCCGTCGCGATGAAGGACCTGCCGCTGGGCACGGCCTATGCCGTGTGGGTGGGCGTGGGCGCGGTGGGCACGGCCATCCTGGGCATCGTGCTGTTCAATGAACCGGCCAATGCCGGCCGGCTGGTCAGCCTCGCGCTGATCCTGGCCGGCATCATTGGCCTGAAGCTGGCCACGCCGGGCTGAGGATTGAAGATGGTTCGAGTGACCGTGGCGCGCCCGCTGGCGCACCAGGCGGCCGCGGCGTGGGTGCAGGGACTGGCGCAGGGAAATCGCGTGACCGCTTTCGAGCAAGCTGCCACCTTCGTGCTGCCGTTCCGCGGCCATCGCCTGCACGTGCGGCGGGGCGGGCAGGGGCCGGCGCTGTTCCTGATCCATGGCTTCCCGACCTCGGGCCGGGATTGGCGCGGGGTGTGGCCGGCGCTGGCGCGCACGCACGAGCTGTTCGCGCTGGACATGCTGGGCTTTGGCGCCTCCGCAAAGCCGCGCGTTTTTGAGTATTCGATCGCGTCGTCCGCCGACCAGTGGGTGGCGCTGGCCGAGGCCACCGGCGTGCGCGAGGTCGCGGTGATCGCCCACGACTACGGCGACACCGTCGCGCAGGAGCTGCTGGCGCGGCAGCGCGAGGGCGCGCTCGGGTTCCGCATCACCTCGGTGGTCTTCCTCAACGGCGGCCTGTTCCCCGAATCCACGCGCCCGCTGCGGATCCAGCGCCTGCTGGCGGGTCTGCTGGGCCCGCTGCTGGTGCGCTTCGTCCGCGAGGCGCGCTTCAAGGCCAGCCTGCAGCGCATCTGCGCCCAGCCCTGGCCCGAGGGTGAGCTCGACGAAGCCTGGCAGGCGCTCATCCGCGCCGGCGGCAAGGCGGTGATGCCCAAGCTGCTGCGCTACATCGCCGAGCGTCGCGAGCACCGCGCCCGCTGGGTCGGCGCGCTGCAGCAGGCCGGCGTGCCGGTCGCGCTGATCAACGGCATCGAGGATCCGATCTCGGGCGCGGGTATCGTTGCCCGCTGGCGCGAGCTGCTGCCTGGTTCACGCGTGGTCGAACTGCCCGGCGTCGGCCACTACCCACAGGTCGAGGTGCCGGAGCAGGTCATCGAAGCGCTGGACAGCTTCCGCAGCCTTACGCCCGGTCGGTTTTGACGGTCCGCGGCGGCTGGGTCATTCGATGACGACGACGGGCGAGAACCCGCCGAAGATCATGCGGGCGCCGTCGAAGGGCATCGGGTTGGCCGCCGGGTCCATGCGCGGGTCCGACATCATCTTTTCCATGGCCGCGTCGCAAGTGGCGCGGTCGGGCCATTCGATCCACGAGAACACCACGGTCTCGTCGTCCTGGCACTTCACCGCGCCGTAGAAGTCGGTCTGCTTGCCGCGCGGCACGTCCTCGCCCCAGCACTCGAGGATGCGCAGCGCGCCGAACTCGATGAACAGCGGGTCGAACTGGCGGGCGTGGTCGATGAACTTTTGCTTGTTGGCGGTCGGTACGGCGATCACGAAACCTTGGACGTAGTTCATGGCGCGTCTCCGGGGGGCGGAGCCTCGAGCCTAGCGCTGCCGGCATCACGCCGCCACTGCCGGCCCGTCACGCGCCTCCGACGACGCGGCGGCTGAAATACGGGTTCGCACCGACGGAGCGCTTCGTTGACACGGATCCCTGCCATCCTCTGCCTGCTCGCGCTGTCGGTGCCCGCCGCGTCCGTCGCCGCCCCGGAGCCCCCGATGAAAACCCTGATGCGCTTCGATGGCGCCCCCGAGGAGCCGCGCTGGGTGGCGGTGAACGACGGCGTGATGGGCGGGCGCTCCAGCGGCGGGCCGGAAGTGGCGGCGGGCCAGCTGCGCTTCACCGGCGTGCTGTCGCTGGAGAACAACGGCGGCTTCTCGTCGGTGCGCACGGTGGGCCGCGATTTCGATTTCACCGGTGCGAAGAACGTGGTGCTGCGGGTGCGCGGCGACGGCCGGCGCTACCAGCTGCGGCTGGCGACCGACGCGCGCTTCCGGGGCATCACGGTGTCCTACGGTGGCGAGTTCGCCACCCAGGGCGGGCGCTGGACCGAGGTGCGGGTGCCGCTGTCGGGCCTGCGCGCCAGTGCCCACGGGTTCGCGCTGCTGGGCCCGCCGTTCGAGCCCTCGCAGGTGCGCGAGATCGGCCTGCTGATCGGCGACAAGCGCGAGGGGCCGTTCGCGCTGACGGTGGACTGGATCGCCCTGGAGTAGTCCGCTGCAACGGAGCGGGCCAGTCCGCGATGGCGTCGCGCGAAAGGCGCGGTGCTAAAGTCACGGGCAACGTCTTGGACCAAGGATCGACCGCCGTGCACCCGCCCGAAACCTATCCCATCGGCACCCCCGGCCAGCCCTGGGGCGCCACCGAACGCGCCGCCTGGCGCGCCCGCCAGGCCCGCCAGCGCAGCTATGCCGACGACGTGCTGCTGGCCATCGATCGCCTGCGCGATGCCTTCGACGTGCAGCAGTACGGCACGCTCGACGTGGGCGACGACGGCCGCTTCCCGCTGTACGCGCTGCGCAGCCGCGACTGGCGCGAGGACCTGCCCAGCGCCCTGGTCACCGGCGGCATCCACGGCTACGAGACCAGCGGCGTGCACGGCGCGCTGCAGTTCGCACGGCAACATGCGAAGGACTACGCCGGCCGCCTCAACCTGCTGATCGTGCCTTGCGTCAGTCCGTGGGCCTACGAGCGCATCCAGCGCTGGAACGCCGAGGCCATCGACCCGAACCGCTCGTTCGGGCCCGACGGCCAGGCGGCGGAGTCGGCGGCGCTCAAGCAGCTGGTGGCGCCGCTGCGCGACCGCTTCCTGGTGCACATGGACCTGCACGAAACCACCGACAGCGACGAGTCCGAATTCCGCCCGGCCAAGGCCGCGCGCGACGGCCAGGCCTTCGAGCCGGGCGAGATTCCCGATGGCTTCTACACCGTCGGCGACACCGAGGACCCGCAGCCGGCCTTCCAGCAGGCCATCATCGCCGCGGTGGCGAAGGTGACCCACATCGCGCCGGCCGACGCCAAGGGCGAGATCATCGGCTCCCCGGTGGTGGCGCACGGCGTCATCAACTACCCGTGCCGCGAGCTGGGACTGTGCGCCAGCGTCACCACCGCGCGCTTCCGCAGCACCACCGAGGTCTACCCCGACAGCCCGCGCGCCACGCCGGCCCAGTGCAACGACGCCCAGGTGGCGGCGGTGCGGGCGGCGCTGGACTTCGCATTGGCGCGATGATGCTCCGGCGCTGGCTGGCCCCGTTGGCGCTGGCGGCACTGGTGGCCGGCTGCGCCACCACGCCGCCGGGCCCGTCGCCCGAGGTCGTGCGCCGCGACCTCGAGCGCCGCATCCCGGCCAGCGTGCCCGACCGCGCCGGTTGGGCCACCGACATCGAGGTGGCGCTGCGCACGCAGGAGATCGCGCCCACGCCCGAGAATGTTTGCGCCGTGCTGGCGGTCATCGAGCAGGAGTCCGGTTACAAGGCGGATCCGCCGGTGGCGAACCTGCCCGCCATCGCCCGCGGCGAACTGGAGCGCCGCGCCGCCGCGCTGCGCATCCCGAAGTTCGCGCTCAACGCGGCGCTTCGGCTCGAATCCACCGACGGCCGCAGCTACGGCGAGCGCCTGGACCGCGTGCGCACCGAGCGCGAACTCAGCGAACTCTACGAAGACCTCACCGGCCGCGTCCCGCTGGGCCGGCAGCTGCTCGATGGCCGCAACCCCGTGCAGACCGGCGGCCCGATGCAGGTGTCGATCCCGTTCGCCGAGGCACGGGCCGAGACCTACCCCTACGCCATCGAGACCAGCATCCGCCGCGAAGTGTTCACCCGACGCGGCGGGCTGTACTTCGGCATCGCCCACCTGCTCGGTTACCCGACGCCGTACCTGCGCAAGGTGCACCGCTTCGCCGACTTCAACGCCGGCTGGTACGCCAGCCGCAACGCCGCCTTCCAGCAGGCGGTGGCCTACGCGACCGGCCGCGAACTGGCGCTGGACGGCGACCTGCTCGCGCCCGGCGCGCCGATGGGCAAGCCCGGCGAGACCGAGCGCGCGGTGCGCTCGCTGTCGGCCGAACTCGGCCTCGATGATCGGGGCATCCGCAAGCAGCTGGAGCAGGGCGCCAACCTCGGGTTCAACGACACCCTGCTGTTCCGGCGAATGTTCGAACTGGCCGAGCGCCGGGCCGGCCGGCCACTGCCGCGCGAGATCATCCCGGGCATCAAGCTCGCGAGTCCCAAGATCACCCGCGACCTCGACACCGCCTGGTTCGCCACCCGCGTCTACGACCGCTACCGGCGCTGCCTGGCGAAGTAGGGCCGCGAACCTTTTCACCCCGTGCTTGCCTCTTGAGGAGTTCACTAGCTCTGTTCCCAGGAGAAACCCCATGATCCGCCGCGCCCTTGCCGTCCTCATGCTCACCCTCGCCGGCACCGCGCCGGCCGCCGAACTCGCCGCCAGCGCCGACCAGGTTCGCCCGATCCTGATGGGCTCGAACCTGCCCGACATTGCCCTGCGCACCCTCGAAGGCGAGGCCACCACGCTGGCCCGCCAGGTCGGCGGCAAGCCCGCGATCCTGGTCTTCTACCGCGGCGGCTGGTGCCCTTACTGCAACCTGCAGCTGAGCGACCTGCGCCTGATCGAGGACCGCGCGAAGGCGCTGGGCTACCAGATGATCGCCATCAGCCCGGACCGCCCGGAGGAACTGGCGAAGACGCTGGACGCCGGCGACCTGACCTACACGCTGCTGTCCGACAGCCAGGGCCACGCGATGAAGGCCTTCGGCATCGGCTTCCGGGTGGACGCGGTGACGGTGGCGAAATACCTCGCCTTCGGCATCAACCTCGAGACGGCGTCGGGTTCGAAGGAAAACGCACTGCCGGTGCCCTCGGTGTTCATCGTCGACGGGGAGGGCGTGCTGCAGTTCGGCTACACGCACCCGGACTACACGATCCGCATCCCGGGCAACGTGATCCTGGCGGCCGCGGAGGCCATCGCCGAGCGCAAGGACCGCCTGCAGCCCAAGCGCTGAGCCCGCCGCGTGCGGCCCGGTTGGCCCGGGCCGCGTCCCGTTGCCGTTAACCCCGGGGAACGCCAGCGATCCCGGGATCCGACATGCCTGCCATCCTCCGCCTGCTGATGCTGCTCGCCGCGCTGGGCCTGTCCGCCTGTGGCGGCGGAACGCGCCTGGAACCGCGCGAAGTGCAGGGCTACGCCGCGCTGGTGGACGATGGCGGCCAGCCGCGGCTGTGGCTGCTGACCCGGCAGGAGGAAACCCGCGAGTCGAGCAACCCCACGCGCCGCGGCCCTTCGTCGCGCAAGCTGGTGCTGGTGCACTTCGACCTGCACGCCTTCGATCCGATGACGGCGCGGCCGCTCTGGACGCGGCGCGTGCACAGCTTCAAGGCGCAGGATGGCCTGGTCGGCCCGGTGGTGGGCTCCACGGTGCGCGGGCGGCTGCTGGGCCAGGACGGTGACCGCGTATGGCTGGTGATCGGGCGCGATCCACGTGCGGTGGCGACCTCCGACGGACGCCTGCTCGATGATGCCGAGTGCATCGTCACGCGCCATCCGCAGCTGGCCGGGATGCTGCCCGAGGATCCGCAGCGCTATGGTTTCGACGCCGGACTCGTGTTCATGGCGGCCGATGCGTCGCAATACGCGGTGCGCGGTCCGGGGGGCGCGCTGTCCGCGTATACGCCGCCGCCGAAGCCGGCGGTGATCGTTGGCCACGAGGCGGCGAAGGTGCCGCTGCGGCCCACCGGTGACTGGCCGCTGCGCCTGGTGGATTTCGGCGGGCGCTGGCTGGGCCTGTTCACCGGCCCGGAGGCGGAAGACGCCGCGGTCGATCCGTTCGGGCGGCACCTGGCGTTCCCCTACACCGTCATCGACGAGGGCGCGCTGGCCCGGCGCACGCTGTGGTGGGGCACGGTGGAATCGGTGCAGCCCTTCGACGAGCGCTTCGACCGGCTGACGGCCATGACGGCGCTGGAGGGCAGCCCGACCTTCCTGCGCGGGCGCTTCGTGCGCCAGCCCGGCAGCGACCTGCCGCTGGCGCCGCCGGGCGCGCCGGGCCTGCTGGTCTGGCACAACACCCGCATCGACCGCGAGGGGCGCCTGGCCATGACGCGCCTCGATGGCGCGCTGGCGCGGGCCTGGACCCGCGAGCTGCCGCTCAGCGATTCACCTTCGAACGCGCACCTGCCGACCTGCGTCTGGACCCTGCCGGAGCGACTCGTGGTGGTGGGCGAGCTGGCCACCACGCAGGGCGAGCGGGTGCTGCGCGAGGTGCACGTGGTGTCGGTGGATCCGGCCACGGGCGAGCTCGCGGCCTGGAACGTGCAGCGCGGCGCAGCGCCCTAGGCGCGCCGCCCGGCCCCCCGACTTTCGTCATGCGCGGGCGCGGGGCCGGGCAGGGCAGAGTGGCGCATCCGTCGGGCCCGGAGGGCTGGGGCGGAGTCTCGTCCAATCACCATCCGGGGAAACGCCATGACTTCACGCCGCGACCTGTTCCGCTATGCCGCGCTGGCCACCGCCGCCGCCGCCCTGCCTTCGATCGGCAGCGCCGCCGCGCCCGCCAGCCTTGGCAATGCCATTCCGAAAGCCGCCAAGCCGCTGCGCATCCTGATTCTGGGCGGCACCGGCTTCACCGGTCCGTTCCAGGTGGCCTACGCCCTGGCGCGCGGCCACCAGGTCACCACGTTCAACCGTGGCCGCCGGCCGATCGCCGAGTGGGGCGACCGGGTCGAGCAGCTGGTGGGCGACCGCACCACCGGCGACCTGAAGTCGCTCGAGGGCCGCGAGTGGGATGTCTGCATCGACAACCCCACGACGCTGCCGTACTGGGTGCGCGACGCCGGCCAGGTGCTCAAGGGCAAGGTCGGGCATTACCTCTTCATCTCGACCATCTCGGTGTACGCGGACGGTTCGAAGGGCGGCATCAACGAGGACTCGCCGCTGGCGAAGTACGCCGGCGCCGACGCGATGGCCGAGACCCGCGAAACGCTGATGGCGAACATCGAAGGCCTGTACGGCTCGCTCAAGGCGCTCAGCGAGGCCGAGGCGCGCAAGCAGTTCGGCGACAAGGTGACGATCGTGCGGCCGGGCTACATCGTCGGACCGCGCGACGAGACCGACCGCTTCACCTACTGGCCCAAGCGCATCGCCGAAGGCGGCGAGATACTGGTGCCGGGCGATGGCCAGGATCCGGTGCAGGTGATCGACGGGCGCGACCTGGGCGAGTGGATGATCCGCCTCGCCGAGAGCGGCACGGCGGGTGTGTTCAACGCCTGCGGCCCGGACTACGCGATGTCGATGGACGCCATGGTGCACGGCTGCCACGCCGTCACCGGCGGCCCCGCGACGTTCACCCACGTCCCGCGCGAATTCATCGAAAAGAACGAGGTGGCGCTGCCGATCTGGGTGCCGCGCGAGGGCTCGCCGTACTCCGGCTACGGCGCGGTGAGCAACGAGCGCGCGATCGCCGCGGGCCTGAGCTTCCGGCCGCTGGCGGAGACGGTCACCGACCTGCTGGCCTGGTACCGCAGCCAGACGCCGGAGCGCCAGGCCGAAGTCCGCGCCGGCATCGCCCGCGACAAGGAAGCCGAGCTCCTGAAAGCCTGGCACGCCCAAGCCTGAGCCCTCCCACAAGTCCCGGGCAAAGAAAAAGGGCCGGAAACCGGCCCTTGATCGGGTGTTGCGGTGCGCGGAGCGCGACTCAGCGGATGCTCTTGAGTCGGGCGGCGCGGCGGCGGGCGCGGGCTTTCTTGCTCATGGTCGGGGCCTTGGAGGGATGGAAAGGGCGCGCAGTGTCCCACAAAACGCGGCACGCCGTCGGATCGCAGGCCGCTTGACCCGGGTCAGGGCGCGGCCCGGCCCACTCGGCGAGCCTGTGCGGGCCGGGCGCCATCGGGGCGCCGACCACAGGAGCCAGCATGCAGTACGACATCCATCTCGCCACCCGTTCGCCCGACCTGGCCGCGCTGCGCACCGCGCTGGGCCAGGCCGATCCGGCCGCGATGACCGACTTCGACGCCGGCACCGGCCTGCTTCGGGTCTCGGCCAACCTCAGCGCCTTCGAGCTGGGCGAACTGCTGGCCAACACCGATCCGAAGCTGGTCCCCGCGCAGATCATGGCGCTGCCGTCCACCTGCTGCGGCGGCTGCGGCGGCTGAATTCTCAGGGCAGCCGCACCAGCTCCACGCGGCGGTTCTTCGCGCGGCCGTCTTCGGTGCCGTTGTCGGCCAGCGGCTGGTCGGGGCCGAAGCCCTGCGCCTGCAGGCGGTCGGCGGCGATGCCCTTGGCGACCAGCGTCGCCTGCACGGCCTCCGCGCGCTGGCGCGAGAGCTCGCGGTTGCGCTCGGCGGTGCCGGTGCTGTCGGTGTGGCCGTCGATGGACAGGCGCAGCGCGGGGTCATCCGTCAGCAGGCGATGGATTTCCGCGACCACCGCCGCGGCGTCCGGCCGCAGCGTCGCCTTGTCCACGTCGAAATTGATGTAGAGCGCGATGCGGCCGTCGGCGTCGAGCGCCTTCTTCATGGCGGCGGCATCGATGAAGGCGAGCTTGCTGGTCATGCCCTGGCGCTCGAGCACCACCACCTCGCCGTGCAGCGGGATCGCGCCCGTGCTGACCTGGATCCACCACTCCTTGCCGCCCTGGCGGATCAGGTAGGTGTGGTTCTCGCAGCCGGAACTGGCGCAGGTGCCGTGGTAGTGCTTGTCCACCGCCTCGCGGCCGCCGAAGGCCGCGTTGACCTCGTTCGTGTATTGGACCTGGCTGATTTTCTGGCCGCCGAGCTCGGCGATGGCGTTGGCGTAGTTGCGGTGGAACTCGATGTCCGAGTACTCGCGCTGGTCGGGGTTGGTGAGCTGGAAGCGGTCGCGGAAGACCTTGCCTTCGATCGCCACGACCTTGTCGCCGGCGATCATGTGTTCGCGGTCGAAGTTCTTGTTGCGGTCGCGGTCATCGAGCGTGCTCACCAGGCCTTCGGGCTCCTTGAAGAACGGGAAGGGCGGCAGGCTGGCGGTGGACTCGGGCACGCTGGCGGGATCGAACTCGGCGGGCGGCGTGGGCGCGGCGGTCGCCAGCTCAGGGCCGCCGGGCTCGCCGGGCAGCGGGGTGGCATTGGATTCCACCGGCGGGCTGGCATCCGCGGTGGCCGCGTCGGCGGCGCCCGGTTCGCCGGGCAGGGGTTCCGTGGAAGTCGGGGTGCCCGCGTCGGTCGTCGCAGTGGCGGCGCCGGGGGCGGCATCGGCGGCGGGTGCGGCGTCCTGTTGGCCGCAGGCGGCGAGGAGGAAGGTCGAGGCAAGCAGCAGCGGCAGCAGGCGCATGGGGGGCTCCAGAGGACGGGGGCGGGCTGATGATGCACCGCGCGAGGGGTTTGCACATCCTTCACACGCGCAAGGGGGCGGCCCGGGGCCAGCCCGGCGGCTTGACGGCGCCTGCACGGAATCGGCCAGGCGGTTTGGGTATGCTCGGGCCATGCCGACCGCCCACCTGCGCCGCTGCCCGCCTGGCCTGCTCCTGCTGCTCGCGCTGGCGATGCCGGCGCTGGCGCGGTCCGAGCCGGCCCTGGTCGGGGGCGACCCGAACTATCCGCCGTTCCACTATCTCAACGACCGGGGCCTGGCCGCGGGCCGGGACGTGGAGCTGATCCGGGCGATCGCGGCGGACCAGGGCTTCGAAGTGCAGTTCAGCCTGCTGGAGTGGGGGCGCGTGCTCGGCCAGCTCGAGCGCGGCTCGCTGGACGTGGTGCCGATGTTCATCACCGAGGACCGCCGGGCCCGCTTCGACTTCAGCCAGCCCTTCGCGCGGCGGCACCACCAGGTGTTCGGGCCGCGCCAGGCCGGCCCCGTCGGCGGCATCGAGGACCTGGCGGGCCGCCGGGTCGCGGTGCAGTTCGCCGGCATGGCCTACGAATGGCTGGCCAACCAGGACGCCGGTATCGACATCCGGCCGATCAACATCGAGGACAGCGCCGTGCTCGCCGTGGTCCGGGGCGAGGCCGACTACGCGCTGGTGCCCAGCGACATCGGCGAGCGCGCGATCGCGGTGCACGGGCTGGAGGACATCGTGGCGCTGAGTCCGCCGCTGCTCGAACGCGATTACGCGTTTGGCGTCAGCCGGAGCCGGCCGGCGCTGCGCGAAAAGATCGATGCCGGCCTGGCGCGCCTGCGCGCCAACGGCGGGCTGGCGCGGATCATGGCGGGCGAGGTCGAAGGCCGGGTGGCGGTGGAGCGCCAGCAGCGGCCACTCGAGGCGGGCCGGCGCGGCAGCGTGTCGTGGTGGATCGCCGGGCTGATCCTGCTCGGCATGATGTTCTGGGTCGGCGCGCGGTGGGCGCGCTCGCCCGAGGGCTGAACCGCCCGCTCAGGCGCCTGGTTTCGCCGGGCTGGTAAGCACGGCCACGCGGTTGCGGCCTTCGCGCTTGGCCTCGTAGAGCGCGCGATCCGCGGTTTCCATCCAGTCCGCCAGTTCCATGTCGTGGTCGGCCGCGGTGGCCAGGCCGATGCTGATCGACACCTGCAGGCCGGGTGCCTTGGCAAACCGCAGGTCCGCCACGTCCCGGCGCAGCTGCTCGGCGACGACCGCCGCCGCCGCGGCACCTGCCGGCAGGGCCACGGCGAATTCGTCGCCGCCCAGCCGCCCGGCATGGCCGCCGGGCAGGGCGGCGCGGCGCACGTGCTGGCCCACTTCGCGCAGCACGTCATCGCCCAGCGCGTGGCCGTGGCGGTCGTTGATGTCCTTGAAGCGGTCCACGTCGACCAGCAGCAGCGTCGCGTCGTGGCCCTTGGCGTGGCGGCGGTGCAGCTGGTGTTCCGCCTGCGATTGCCAGTAGGCGCGGCTGTCGAGGCCGGTGAGGGCATCCGTGCGGTTCAGCGCCTCGAGCTGCAGGTTCTGGCGCTGCACCTTGCGCACCAGCTGGTAGCTCGAGAGGCTGACCGCCAGCGAATGGATCACCATGATTGGCAGGCAGGCCAGCACCACCGGCATGGTGGTTTCCGGCGAGAACGCAAAGCCGGTGAACAGCCCCGCGCCCACCAGCCCCGCCGCCATGGCCGGCAGCGAACGCAGCCACAGCCCGCGGATGCCGGCGTTGACCTTGTCGGCCGTGGCCATCGACATCAGCAGCACCGAGGGCAGCACGTTGAAGTGCAGCACCGCGGCGTACGAACCGGCGAGCAGGGAGTCGAACAGGAAATTGCGCAGCTCGGCGAGCTTGGGGTCGCGGCTGCGGATGGCGACCACGAAGGCCAGGTGCGGCCAGACCAGGCAGGCAAAGCCCGCCCACGCCCAGTAGGGCCACGAGGCGTCGCGCGCATCCAGCACCACGACCAGCGGCAGGGCCGCCAGGCCCATGCCCAGGATGCGGAAACGGTAAGTGCGGCGCGGCAGGTTGCGCAGATGGCCGCCGCGACGGTCATCCGCCCCGCCGGGAACCGGAGGCGTGCTGGTGGCCAAGTTGTGGTATCCCCCCTGGATACCAGCCCAGCATAGCCGAGCCGCCGGCGGGGGGAATGGGAAAGATTCGGCCTGCCCGCGCCCGCGCGGCGGACGTCAGCGGGCGACGGCCACCGTGGCCACCACGCCCAGCAGCACCACGCCCAGCACCGCCATCGCGTAGCGCAGGCCCAGGGCAGGCTCCGGGGCCCCGGGCGGCGGGGTCACCACTTCGGCGGCCAGCTTGGCGTCCGGGCCTTCGATCAGCAGGCGGTTCATCGACGCCAGCAGGTCGGCGTCGAAGCTGTAGGGATCGAAGGTGGCGCGGCCGTGCCGGGCCATCAGGCGGCGCACTTCGGCGGCGTTGGGCACCAGCTTCATCGCCCAGCTGGCGAAGCTGCGGCGCGCGATCTCCTCGCGCGCCAGCACCTTGAGGTCGTGGTGGCGCGGGTCGGCGTGCAGCTGCTGGTACAGCGCCTCGACTTCGGCCGCGGGGCCTTCGAGGCACTGGAAGAAGCAGCCATCGCCGAAATACAGCGCGCCCACCAGGCCGCGGCGCGGGTTGTTGCGGCGGGACTGGATCAGGATGCGCGCGACTTCCGGATGGATGCCGGCGCTGCCGTTGACGTCGTCGAAGCGCGCGCGGCTGGCGTAGGTCAGTCGGAGCAGGGAAGGCATGGGGGGCACCTCGTCTTGGAACGGGCGCATGATTCCACGCGCGGCTTCATGGGCACCGTGAAAACCGCGGTTTGCACGCGGTTTTCACCTTCAGGCGGCGGGTTTCACCGGCAGCGGCGCCGGGTTCCGGGCGTGCACCTTGCGTTCGTCGCGGCAGTAGGCGCCACCCATCGCGAACTTGCGGCAGATGCTCGGGCGGGTGTCGTAGATGCCGCAGCGCATGTGCTCGCGATCGAGCGCGGCGCACCAGCCGTCGGCATCGCGGCGCATCACCTCCAGGCCGCGGTGGTCGATGTCCACCAGGTGCGGCGGCTGCACTTCGTCGGGCATCAGCACCACGGTGAGGCGGCAGCAGACGGCTGCGCAGCGGTCGCAGGAAACGGCGGGATCGACGCGCTGGTCGTCGTCACGGAACACGATGGGCATGGGCGGCTTCGGGAATGGCGATCCGGCCCGCGGGGCGGGGCGGTGGCGCGTGGAGGGGGCGAAGCGGAGCCCGGGATCCGGGACGGCGGGACGCGCAGGCGGTTCAGCTGGCGGGCGCAGTCTACACCCTGCCGGGCGCCCCGGCCGGGGCTGGGCCATAATGCCGGCCCGATCCCGGCCGCGTCCGACCTGAATGAAAACCCCGAAGGGCCTGCAGCCGCTGATCGACGACGGCGTGATCGACGAAGTGCTGCGCCCGCTCAAGAGCGGCAAGGAAGCCTCGGTGTACGTGGTCCGCTCCGGCGACGACGTGCTGTGCGCCAAGGTCTACAAGGACATGGGCCAGCGCAGCTTCCAGGCCCGCGTGCAGTACCAGGAAGGACGCAAGGTCCGCGGCAGCCGCCAGCAGCGGGCGATGGGCAAGGCCAGCAAGTTCGGCAAGCGCGAGCTCGAGACGCAGTGGAAGAACACCGAGGTCGACGCGCTCTACCAGCTGGTCGACGCCGGCGTCAGCGCGCCGCGCCCCCATGGCTACCACCACGGCGTGCTGCTGATGGCCCTGGTCACCGACGCCGAAGGGCACAGTGCGCCGCGGCTCGGTGAGGTCGAGTTCGAGGCCGCCGAGGCCGCGCGCTACCACGAGGCGCTGGTGCGCGACGTGGTGCGCATGCTGTGCCTGGGCCTGATCCACGGCGACCTGTCCGAGTACAACGTGCTGGTGTCGCCGGAGGGCCCGGTGATCATCGACTTCCCGCAGGTGGTCAGCGCCGCCGGCAACAACGCCGCGCGGGCGATGCTGCTCCGGGACGTGCACAACCTGCGCGACAGCCTGGGCCGGTTCGAGCCGGCGCTGCTGGCCACGCACTACGGCGAGGAGATGTGGGCGCTGTACGAGCGCGGCGAACTGCAGCCCGACACGGCGCTCACCGGCCACTTCACCTTCGACGAGCGCCGGGCCGACCTGGGCGCGGTGCTGATGAGCATCGAGGACGCCCGCCAGGAGGCCATCATCCGCCAGCAGGGGCGCGAGGCCGCCGCCGAGCAGGACTGAGGCCCGCCCGGGCCCGGTTTGGCCGTTCTGTGACCCCGGTGGTGGGCAGGCCGGGCCGCTTGGTCTAGATTGGGAGGGGTTCAGGGGCCGGTCTTGGGGGCGGGGATGAGCGGGGACTCGGGCGCCAAGGCGCGCATCCTGGTGGTCGATGACTCCAAGCTGATGCGCAAGGCCGCGGTGAAGATGCTGGGCGACGAATTCGACGTCGTCACCGCCGACGACGGCGCGCAGGCCTGGCAGATGGTTGGCGAGGACCAGTCGATCCAGGTCGTGTTCTCCGACCTCAACATGCCGGTCTCCGACGGCTACGAGCTGCTGCGGCGCGTGCGCGCCTCCGCCGACGCCGGCATCCAGACGCTGCCGCTGATCATCGTCACCGGCGCCGAGAACGACGAGGCGGCGCGGATGAAGGCGCTGGACATGGGCGCCACCGACTTCATCACCAAGCCCTTCTCGACCACCGACCTGGTGGCGCGGGCCCGCGCCCACGCCAACAACCAGCGCATCACCCGCCAGCTGCAGGCGCAGGCCACGCTCGACGGCCTGACCGGCCTGAGCAACAAGGCCGGCTTCCTCGACCGCCTGCAGCAGGACATCGCCTACGCCCGCCGGCACCAGCAGCCGCTGTGCCTGGTGCGGCTGGAGATGGTCGATTTCCGGCGCTTCTTCCTCTACCACGGCCGCGAAGTGGCCGAGGCGCTGGTGCTGCAGGTGGCGCGCATGCTGCGCGGGCGCATCCGCAAGGAAGACACCGCGGCCCGCATCGGCCTGGGCGGGTTCGCGCTGTCGCTGCCCGGCGGCGATCCGGCCGGCATCGAGGGCATGATCGGCCGCCTGCGGCTGGAGCTGCTGGGCCAGCCGCCGGTGGACGAGAACGGCGACCCGATCGCGGTCGAACTGGGCGCGGCGGTGCTGTGCCCGGACCTCGGCTCCGAATTAGGCGCGCAGGCGATGCTGGACCAGTGCCAGGCCATGCTCGAGGCGGCGCCGGTCGCGGCCGCGCCCGCGGCCGCCGGTGCGACGCCGGTCGTGCATGTCGAGACCAGCATCGTGCCGCTGGCCGCGCCCGCGTCGGCACCGTCCGCGGCGCCGTCGAACGTGCCCGAGGCCGCGTCGGTGCAGGCCGCATCCGTGCCCGCCGTGCCGGAGCTGGCCGTGCCGGAGCCCACCGTCACACCGGCGTCGATCGCGCCGCCCGAGGCCGTCGAGACCCCGGCGGCCGCGACCGTTCCGG
>NZ_AVCK01000033.1 GCF_000747155.1 Arenimonas metalli CF5-1
TCAACCTGCGCCAGACCCTGGGCCAGGAGCTGGCGGCGCTGCGCGCGCTGCCCGCGGACCCGCGCGGCGTCGCCGCCGGCGAGCTCGACGCGCTGCAGGCCAGCCTGCCGCGCCTGGCCAGCCGCGCGCCCGGCGCGCCGCCGGCCTCGGGCACGGGTTCGGGTTGGCAGCGCCTGCTCGACGCGATCGTGCAGGTGCGCCCGAGCAGCACGCAGGACCTGATCTCGCCCGCCGACCGCGCCACCGGCGAAGCCGCGCTCGGGCTCGAGCTGGCGCTGGCGCGGATCGCGCTCGACCGCCGCGACGAAGCCGCCTTCCGCGCCGCCGTCGTGCGCATCGACCAGTGGCTGCAGCGGCTTTACGCCGAAGACGCCACGCTGCGCGAGCGCCGCGAGCGACTGGCCGCGCTCGGCACGCTCGACCTCAGCCCCGACCTGCCGATGTCCGGCAGCGGCCTGCAGCAGCTGCGCGACCTGCGGCGGGGCCTGGCGCCGTGAACCTCTACCGCAGCCTGCTCTGGTGGCTGGCCCTGGCCGCCCTGGGCGCGCTGGGCTGGACCTGGTTCTCGCAGGACCTGGGCGACGTCGTGGTCCGCTTCCGCGGCCTGACCTACACGACCACGCTGGCCTATTTCGTCATCGGCTGGGCGCTGCTGTGGTTCGCGCTGTGGGCGCTGGTGTGGCTGCTGAAACTGCCGGTGCAGGCCTGGCGCCGGCACGCGCGCCAGCTCGCGCGCAGCCGCCTGGCCACCGGCCTCGAAGCGCTGCACCAGGGCCGCTGGCAGCGCGCCGAATCACTGCTGCTCAAGGCCGCCGAAGAGCCGCTGCTGCGCACGCCCGCGCTGATCGGCGCGCGCCGTGCCGCCGATGGCCGCGGCGATGTCGAAGCCGCCGCCCGCCACCAGGCCGCGCTGCTGCTGCAGGATCCGCAGGCTGCCGCGCTGGAACAGGCCACGCGCCTGGCCGCGGCGCAGCGCCACGAGGAGGTGCTGGCCGCACTGGCACCGTTCGCCAATGCGCCGCCGGCGGCGCAGCTGCTGCAGGCCCGCGCGCTGGTCGGCGCCGGCCGCGCGCACGAGGCGCAGGCCCAGCTCAATGCCCTGCGTCGCGAGCAGGCGCTGTCGGCACCGGCACTGTCGGCGCTGGAAATCGAACTCACCGCCGCCGCCCTGGCGCAGTCGCCGCAGGCCGACGGCCTGCTGCAGCGCTGGAACGCGCTGCCGCAGCGCCTGCAGCAGGCCGCGCCGGTCGTGGCCGCGTTCGCGCTCCGCGCGGCCGGGCTGGGCCTCGAGGACACCGGCGCGCAGGCGCTGGCCGACGCGCTGGACGCGCAGTGGAATGACTCGCTGGTGGAGATCTACGGCCGCCTGCCCGCCGGCCGCGACCCGCAGCGCCTGGCGCGCGCCGAGGCCTGGCTGGCCGCGCACGCCGCCAGCCCGGCGCTGCTGGTGGCCCTGGGCCAGCTGTGCCTCGCGCAGCGCTTGTGGGGCAAGGCCGAGGACTTCCTGCACCGCGCGCTCGCGCAGGGCGCCGGCGCCGAAGCCTGGGAGCTGCTGGGACACGCGTGGACGGCGCAGAACGACAGCGCCCGCGCCACGATCGCCTACGCCAACGCCCTGCGTTCAGCCCGCGGCGAAGCCCTGCTGTCCCTCTCGGGCCGCAGCCTGCGCGAACAAATCGCCGACCAGGCCGTCGCCGAGCTCCGCAACGAACACGGCATCCCCCTGCTACCTCCCTGATCCCCCTGTAGGAGGGCCTTCAGGCCCGAAGCTCTTCTCGAAAAAGCTTCGGGCCTGAAGGCCCTCCTACATGCCCTCGGGAAGGATTCCTAGGGAATGGCATTCGGGACTCTGCAAGGCTGACGGCATGCCACACGCCGCGCCGCGCTTCCGACAATCCGACCTGCGAATCGGCAGGCGAAGCGAAGCTCACCGGACCTATTTCCTGACCACGACCACGCATGGTCGAGAAAGAATATTTTCCGACTGGCACCATGCGTCGCAAATGAGCCGGATCATCTCCGCGCCAGCGACCTGGGCTGGATCAGAGCTTCTATGCTGGGCATTGATGCCAGATCATTGGCACGGATTGCTTGTGCTGGGTGACACCCATTCGCTGCCGAGAACGATGAACTTGGCCAAGGGTATTAGCTCCCGCCGATTCAACCAGGCCACTGGGCGGAACGGTCCCGTCTGGGCGGCTGCCTTCCACGACCACGCGCTGCGTCGGGATGAGGACCTGAGGGAGGTTGCGCGCTACATCGTTTCGAACCCGATCCGTGCGGGCCTGGCCATGACCTGCGGAGACTATCCGTACTGGGATGCCGTCTGGCTGGATCGCGACGGAGCGCCCTTGTAGGAGGCCCTTCAGGGCCGAAGCTTTTTCGCGAAAAGCTTCGGGCCTGAAGGCCCTCCTACAGGTAGTTCAGCGTTCGATGATGGCGGCGACGCCCATGCCGCCGGCGGTGCAGACCGACACCAGCACGCGGCCGCTGCCCTTTTCCTTGAGCAGCTTGGCGGCGGTGGCGACGATGCGGGCGCCGGTGGCGGCGAAGGGATGGCCCACGGCCAGCGAGCTGCCGACGACATTGAGCTTCGCGCGGTCGATGCGGCCCAGCGCGCCGTCCCAGCCGAGCTTTTCGCGGCAGAAGGTTTCGTCTTCCCAGGCCTTCAGCGTGCACAGCACCTGCGCGGCGAAGGCTTCGTGGATCTCGTAGAAATCGAAGTCCTGCAGCGTGAGGTTATTGCGCTTGAGCAGCTGGGCCACGGCCCAGCACGGCGCCATCAGCAGGCCTTCGCCGTGCACGAAATCGACCGCGGCCACCTGGGCATCGCGCAGGTAGGCCTGCACTTCCAGGCCGCGCGCACGCGCCCAGTCTTCCGAGGCCAGCAGCGCGGCGGAGGCGCCGTCGGTGAGCGGCGTGGAGTTGCCGGCGGTCAGCGTGCCCTGGCCGGAGCTGCGGTCGAAGGCGGGCTTGAGCGTGGCCAGCTTCTCGCGGGTGGTGTCGGGGCGCAGGATGTTGTCGCGCTCGACGCCGCGGAAGGGCGTGACCAGGTCGGCGAAGAAGCCGCGCTCGTAGGCCGCGGCGGCCTTGGTGTGGGATTCGAAGGCCAGCTGGTCCTGGTCCTCGCGGGTGATCTTCCACTCCTTGGCCATCATCTCGCAGTGCTCGCCCATCGACTTGCCGGTGCGCGGCTCGCCGACGCCCGGGAACTCGGGCTTGAGCTCCTTGAACTTGAAGCCCTTGAAGGCCTTGAGCCGCGCGCCGAAGCTGCGCGCCATGTTGGCGTCGAGAAGGCGGCGGCGCAGGCGCTTGTTCACCGCGATCGGCACGTCCGAGGTGGTGTCGGAGCCGCCGCCGATGCCGGCCTCGATCTGGCCGACGGCGATCTTGTTGGCGATGTGGATCACGGTGTCGAGCGAGGTGCCGCAGGCGCGCTGCATCGTGATGCCCGGCGTGGACGGCGACAGGCCCGAGCTCAGGGCCGCCTCGCGGCCGATGTTCCAGTCGCTGCTGTGCTTGAGCACGGCGCCCATCGCCACCTCGCCCAGCGCCTCGCCGTGCAGCTTGAACTTCTCGACCACGGCGCCCAGCGCCTTGATCGACATCCCGAGGTTGCCGACGTCGTGGTAGGCCGTGTTGTTGCGGACGAAGGGGATGCGGACGCCGCCGAGGATGGCGACACGACGGATGGGCGACATCGGATTCACTCCTTGCGATAACGGTGCAGCGGTATGATCGCGATCATAACCCGACGCCACCGTATGCCCATGCCGAATCCCGACCTCAGCTGCCTTGGCGCCCTCGCCGTCGAACTCTCGCCCGGCGCGGTGGCGGGCCGGACGGCGCTGTCGCCGGACGAAGCCGGGGCGCTGGCCGCCCTCGTCGCCCGCGACCTGGACAAGCTGGTGCCGGGCGCCGCCGCGCTCGACCTGGGCCTGGTGGCGGCGCTGTTCGACCCCGTGGAGCTGCTGCGCCCGGGCTATCCGCTGCACGCCGAGCTCGAGCGCCTCGTCGCCCGCGCGCCCGGCGCCGCCGGCGGCCGCGTGATCGGCTTCGGCGCCGGCGCCGAGGGCCTGCCGCCGCCGCTTCGGCCCGCGCCCGAGCATGCGGAAGGCCCGCTGCGCCTGCTGCCGCTGCTGGTGCGCGGCGAGCCGTCCGCCGTGGCCGAGGTCGGCGAGCGCATGGAGCAGGTGCTGCTCGACACCGGCATGGCCGGGGCCGACACCGCGCTGCTGGCCCAGGATGGCTTCGGCGCGGCGGTCGAGCACGCGCGCCTGCTCACCCTCAACGACCTGGCCGCGATGATGGCCATGCAGTACGACCACGCCGGCCTGGGCCCGCTGTGGCCGCTGGTCGAGGCCGCGCTGCTGGCCCCGGACAGCGAGCAATGGCTGGATGCGCCGCCCGAACCGCTGGCGCGCTACGCCGGCGGCGAGGTGCGGATGGCCATGCTCGACGCCGATGCTTGGTCCGAGGGCGGCTTCGCGCCCGCCGGCGCCGACGCGGCCGCGCTGGGGCGCGCGTTCGAGCGCTTCCAGATGCGCCAGCGCCAGTTCGCCGCGGTGCTGGGGGCGCACGGCATCCCGGTCACCTTCGACCACTGCCCGGCGGGCCAGGACCCGCGCGCGGTGCTGTCGGCCTGAAGCGCGGCTGAGGCTTCACGCCGCGGCGATGGTTGCGGGCGGAGCGATGCGGAACAATGCCGGGTCCCTCGGAGTCCCGCCATGCCCCTGTCCCGCTTCCTCCTGCTGATCGGCCTCGTCGCCCTCGCCCCCCTTGCCCCGGCGCAGGGCGTGGACCCGGGCCCGGCGCCAGGGCAGGGTCAGGTTCCGAACCTGACCCCGTCTTCCGATGTTGCGAACGGGGCGGTGGCGACGTCTTGCGGGCTGCGCGCCGAAGGCGACACCCGGCCGCGCATCGGGCTGGTGCTCGGTGGCGGCGGTGCCCGCGGCTTCGCGCACGTGGCGGTGCTCAAGGAGCTCGAGCGCCAGCGCATTCCCGTCGACTGCATCGCCGGCACCAGCATGGGCGCGATCGTCGGCGGGCTGTACGCCTCGGGCATGAGCGCGGTCGAGCTCGAGAAGCAGATGCGTGCGATGGACTGGGGCAGCATGTTCGTCGATCGCCTGGAGCGGCCGCAGCGCTCCTTCCGCCGCAAGCGCGACGACGACCTGGCGCTGGTGGCCGGCAAGCCCGGCATCGGCAACGAGGGCCTGAAGATCGCGCCCGGCGTGCTCTCCGGCGAGCGCGCGCTGCTGCTGCTCGAAGAGCTGACCCAGCCGGTGGCCACGCGCGATGACTTCGACGCGCTGCCGATCCCGTTCCGCGCCGTCGCCACTGACCTCAATTCCGGCCAGGCGGTGGTGCTTGGCTCGGGCAACCTGGCGCTGGCGATGCGCGCCAGCATGTCCATCCCCGGCATCTTCAAGCCGGTGGTGGTGGACGGGAAGGTGCTGGTGGACGGCGGCCTGGCCAACCAGGTGCCGGTGGACGTGGTGCGGGCGATGGGCGCCGACGTGGTGATCGCGGTGGACGTGAGCACGCCGCTGTCCAGGCTCGACGAAGGCGCCAGCCTGTTCTCCATCGTCGACCAGATCAGCGGCTTCATGACCGTGGGCAGCGCGCGCGCGCAGACCACCACGCTCGGCCCGCGCGACCTGCTGGTGCGGCCGCCGCTGGGCGCCGAGGTGTCGACCTCCGATTTCGCCAAGATCGAGCTGGCGATGGAGCTCGGCGAGCGCGGCATCGAGGAGCTGCGCCCGAGGCTCGCGGCGCTGGCCCTGCCGGCGGACACCTACGACGCGGCGATGGCCAGCCGCGACAAGCCGTCGCGCGAGGCGCCGGTGGTCGACTTCGTTCGCCTGGACAACCGCACCCGCTACGCCGACGCCTTCCTGCTGGCGCGCCTGGACATCGCGCCCGGCCAGCCGCTGGACACTACGCGCCTGCAGGAGAACCTGCAGCGCATCTACGGCCTGGACACCATGGACCTGGTGACCTACGACCTGATCGAGGAAGACGGCCGCACCGGCGTGGTGGTGCGCGTGGTGCCGCACAGCTACGGCCCGAATTACCTCGAGACCGGCCTGAGCCTGTACTCCGACTTCAGCGGCGACTTCTTCGTGAACCTGCGCGCCGGCGTGCTGCGCGCGCCCGTGAACGAAAGCGGCGGCGAAGTGCGCGGCCTGCTGCAGCTGGGCGACGAGCCCGGCCTGCTGATGGACTGGTACCAGCCGCTGGGCGCCAACAGCGACTACTTCACGCTGCTGCAGCTCAGCGGCGAGAGCCCGAAGTTCACGCTCTTCAACGAGGACGGCGAACGCCTGGCGAATTTCCGCGCGCCCAACTGGGGCGGCGAAGTCGGCCTGGGCCGCGAGTTCGGCAACTTCGGCGCGGCCACGCTGTCGGTGCGGCGACGCTACGGCACCGCCAAGCCCGAGCTGTTCGACCCGCTGTTCGACGAGCTCGACTACGACCTGGGCGAGGCCGAGTTCACGCTCACCTTCGACCGCATCGACAGCACCTACCTGCCGCGCGCCGGCACCTACGCGGTGTTCAGCCAGGTGGCCTCGCGCGAAAGCCTGGGCGCGGACGGCGACTTCGACCAATCGAACTTCGACGTGATCCACGCCCGCGCGATCGGCAAGCACTCGGGCTTCGCCGGCCTGCGTTACCACGTGTCGAGCAGCGACCTGATCCCGATCCAGAGCCAGTTCCGCCTCGGCGGCCTGACGCGCTTCGCCGGCTACCGGCCGAACGAGCGGCTGGCCGACAACTACGCGCTGGTCTACGGCGGCTACACGTATGAGCTGGGCCGCGTGCTGAGCCGGCCGGCGGTACTGGGCGGCACGCTCGAATACGGCCGCACCTGGGCCACCGGCGCCGACCTCGACGGCGCGGAAGGCGAGCTGCACGGCAGCGTGTACTTCGGCTTCGATTCCTGGCTCGGGCCGCTGCAGCTCGGCTACGGCCTGCGCCAGGGCGGCGAGGGCATCTTCCTGCTCGAACTGGGTCGCCCGCGCTGAGCCTTCAGCGCGCCGCGCGGCCCCAGTAGCCGAGTTCGCGGCGGATCTGCAGGCCGCGGTACAGCGACGACAGCGGCTTGCGCCGCAGCGTGCCCAGCTCGCCGGCCAGTAGCGCCTCGGTGGCCGCGATCACGCGCTCGCTGGCGCGGCCGTCGCGGGCCGGGTGGATGGCGTCGGCGTAGTCGGCGATGGCGTTCGCGAGCGCGGCCGTCGGCGCGAAGGCGAGTCCGAGCTGCGCGCGCAGGTCTTCCGGCGCGTCGAAATCGAGCATGTGCGGCTTGGGCGCGCGGTTGCGGAAGGTGACCACCGGCTTGCGCTGCACCGCGAACTCGGAGACCACCGAGGTGGTGTCGGCCACCAGCACGTCGGCGGCGCGCTGCGCGGCCATGAGTTGCTCGGTCTCGACGAAGACCGCGCTGTCGCCCGCCATCGCGCGGTAGCGCTCGAACAGGGCCGGCGCGCACTTCGGGTGCAGGGTGAGGATCCAGAAGCGCTCGCCGCGCGCGATCTCGGCGGCGATGGCATCGGCCAGGTGGGGCGCCGCGCTCAGCCGCTCGGTGAAGGTGGACGCGAACAGCACCACCGGCCGGCCGTGGGCGCGCAGGCGCAGCGCGCGCGCATCGGCATCCTCTTCTCGGAACAGCGGATCCAGCTTGGGCCAGCCGGTCTCGACCACCGCGAAGTGGCCCTGCTCACGCGCCATCGCCTCGAACGGTGCGGTGGTCAGCGGGCCCTGCGTGCAGTACAGGTCGAACAGCCCGCGCACGCGGAAATGGCCGCGCTGGTCGCTGCGCTTCTCGACGTTGAACCCGTGGAAGAGCTGCACCTTGGCGCCCGACACGAAGGTGGGCACGGTGTTGGCGGCGCTGAACACCGCGCGTGGCCGCAGCGCCACCGCGCCGCGCACGTCCACCGGGCGCACCGGCGGCGGCAGCGTGGCGCCCGCGGCGCCGGCCACGAACAGGCTGCTGACGCCATGGCCGGCGGCTTGCAGCGCGCTCGCCAGCGGCCCCAGAATGGGCAACGCATAGCGCTCCGTCGCGAACAGCAGGTATTCCGCCATCAACGCCTCCACGGCCCCGTCGCCGCGTCTCTCGGCCTGCATTATCACGTTCAACGAGGCCGGCCGCCTAGCCGATTGCCTCGATTCGCTGGCTTTCTGCGACGAAATCATCGTGGTGGACTCGCATTCGACCGACGCCACGGTGGCGATCGCCGAAGCGAAGGGCGCCCGCGTCTTCCTGCGCCGGTTCGAGGGCTTCCGCAGCCAGAAGCAGTTCGCGGTCGAACAGGCCGCGCACGACTGGGTGCTGTGCCTGGACGCCGACGAGCGCGTCAGCCCGGCGCTGCGCGACGCGATCCTGGCCGCGCGCGACACCGGATTCAACGGCGCGGCCGGCTACCGGTTCGCCCGGCTGTCGGATTACTTCGGGCGCTTCCTGCGCCACGGCAACGCCTACCCCGACCGCGTGCTGCGCCTGTTCGACCGGCGCCGCGGCGGCTGGCGCGGCACCCGCGAGATCCACGAGGCCGCCAGCGTCGACGGCCCGGTGCAGACGCTGGCGGGCGACCTGATCCACTACCCGTATCGCTCCCTCGAGCAGCAGCTGGCCAAGACCCAGAAGTACGCGCGGATGATGGCCGAGCACGACTTCGCCCGCGGCAAGCGCGCCTCGCTCGCGAAACTGGTGCTGGCGCCGGCCTGGCGCTTCTGGCGCGGCTACCTGCTGCGCGGCGGCTTCCGCGACGGCTGGCACGGCCTGGTTTACGCCTACGTCCGCGCCAACTACGTCCGCCAGAAAACCGTGATGCTCTGGCTCCTGCAGAACAACCAAGCGGTTGCCGATCCTGTAGGCGGGCCTTCAGGCCCGAACCCGGTTGCCCCTGTGGGAGGGGTTTCAACCCCGATCGCGCCGCCGAAGGATTCCTGACATGTGCGGCATCGCCGGCGCCTGGCTCCCCGACGCACGCGATTCGGAAGATTCGCTGCTCGCCCTCGGCCGCCGCCTCGGCGCCGCCATCGCCCACCGCGGCCCGGATGACGCCGGCGCCTGGGCCGAACCCGCCGCCGGCCTCGTGCTCGCGCACCAGCGCCTGGCCATCGTCGACCTGAGCCCCGAAGGCCACCAGCCCATGGCCTCGGCCGACGGCCGCTGGGTGATCGCCTTCAACGGTGAGATCTACGACCATGTGGCGATCCGCGCCGAGCTGGTGGCGCTGGGCCACGGCTTCCGCAGCCGATCGGACACCGAAGTGCTGCTGGCGGCGATTTCGCAGTGGGGCGTGGAAGGCGCGCTGGCGCGCGGCAACGGCATGCTCGCCTTCGCGGCCTGGGATCGGCGCGATCGCGTGCTCTGGCTGGCGCGCGATCGCCTCGGCAAGAAGCCGCTCTATTACGGCTTGAGCGAAGGTCGCCTGGTGTTCGGCAGCGAGCTCGCGGCGCTGCGCGCGCTGCCGGGCTTCCGCGCCGACGTGGATCCCGACGCGCTGGCGCTGCTGCTGCGCTTCGACTACATCCCGGCGCCGCATTCGATCCTGCGCGGCGTGCGCAAGTTGCCGGCCGGCCATCTGCTGAAGCTGGACGCTTCGGCGCTGTCTGCGCGCGAACTGCCTGCACCAAAGCCGTGGTGGAGTGCGCTCGATGCGCAGCGCGCCGCCATCACCCGCGGCTTCGACGGCGACGAGGCCGCCGCGCTGGACCAGCTCGACGCCTTGCTGCGCGACGCCACCGCGCTGCGGATGGAGGCCGACGTGCCGTTGGGCAGCTTCCTGTCCGGCGGCACCGATTCTTCGCTGGTCACCGCGCTGATGCAGGCGCAGTCGTCGCAGCCCGTGCGCACGTTCTCGATCGGCTTCGACAACGCCGTGCACGACGAGAGCGAGCAGGCCGCCGCCGTCGCCGCCCACCTCGGCACGGCGCACACGCCGCTGCATGTCGATGGTCGCGCGGCCCTCGACCTGGTGCCGGAGCTGCCGCGCCTGTTCGACGAGCCGTTCGCGGACTCCTCGCAGATCCCGACCACCCTGCTGTGTCGCCTCACGCGCCAACACGTCACCGTGGCGCTCTCGGGCGACGGCGGCGACGAACTCTTCTTCGGCTACCGCCGCTACGCCCGCACGCTGAAGAACGACGCGCTGCTTCGCCGCCTGCCGCGCGCGGCGCTGGCCAAGCTGGCCGGCAAGCCCGGCGAGCGAGCGCGCCTGGGCGGCCTGGCCGCGCTGCGCGCCGAGCTCGCCACCGGCGACCTGCAGGGCCTCGCGCGTCATCGCGTCAGCCACTGGAAGGACCCCGAGGCCGTGGTGATCGGCGCGCGCCGCCTGGCCACCGCCTACGATGACCCGCGCGCGATGCCGGGCGTCGGCACGCCTGGCGATGCCCTGATGGCGCTCGACACCGCCTGCTACCTGCCCGAGGACATCCTCACCAAGGTCGATCGCGCCAGCATGTCGGTGGCGCTGGAGGCGCGCGCGCCGCTGCTCGACTACCGCGTGGCCGACTTCGCCTGGTCGCTGCCGATGGCGATGAAGTACCGCGACGGCGAGCTCAAGGTGCTGCCCAAGCGCCTGCTGGAGCGCTACCTTCCGCGCGAGATGGTTTACCGCAGCAAGGCCGGCTTCGGCGCGCCCGTCGGCGATTGGCTGCGCGGCCCGCTGCGCGACTGGGCCGAGGCCCAGCTTTCCGAACAGCGGTTGCGCGAGGAACGCCACTTCGACCCGGCGCCGATCCGCGCGCTGTGGCGCGAATTCCTTGGCGGCGAGCGCAAGTGGCACACGCACCTGTGGGGCGTGCTGATGTTCCAGGCCTGGCGCGAAACGCTGCGCTGAGGTCGTTGCGGGTGCGTTGGCTTCTCGCTTCGATGCCGGTCTGGGGTCGAACGCGGATCAGAGCGGATGGGCGCGGATAAGGGCGGATTTTTTGGTGCGCCGGCAGTGCGTTCATTCCGCTACGTCAAAACGCGGGTTGGCGCCTCGCGACCGCCCCGGTGATGAGCGAGAACACGACCAGTACCCCGACGGCGGCCAGCGTGGCAGGGGCGATCCAGCTGATCGGGTGATTGCCGGGGCCGGTGATGGCAAACGGCAAGTAGGTGATCGCCGCCACAAGCGCGGCCGGGATCGAGAGCATCCCGAGGATCCCGCCCCAGAAGGCGGCTTCGTGCGCGCCCGTGTGGCCTCGCCGCGACACCAGCAACGCATGGATGTGGATCGCGAGCGCGAGCACCAAGCCGAGAAGAACTAAGTAGTTCATGGACTTTCCTTCTGCCGCGGGAGAAGGACCCGTCAGGGTCAGGTGCGGGGCTTGAGCAGCGCCGCTTCGTACATCTTGTAGCCGGCGTCCACCATGCCCAGTGACTCGTAGGTGCGTTGGGCGTTGGTGTTGTGGTGCTCGACGTAGAGCCGCAGGCCGCAGACGTCGGCGCAGGCCGCGGCGGCGTGCTTCACGTGGGCGTACAGCGCGGCGTACACGCCCTGGCGGCGGTGCTCCGGCGCGACGTAGACGCTCTGGATCCACCACCAGTCGCCGTTGCGCCAGTCGCTCCATTCATAGGTGAACATGAGGGTGCCGGCAGCTTCGCCGTCGCGCTCGGCAATGAAGTAGCGGCCGCGGCCCGGCTGGTCGAAGACGGCGCGGATGCCTTTGCGCACGGTGTCCGGGTCGAGCTTCTTCTGCTCGGTTTCCCAGGCCATCGCGACGGCCCAGCCGGCCATGCGTTCGATGTCGTCGACGGTGGCGTTGCGGATGACGATGTCGGACATGGGGATTCCCGGAGGCTGGCGGCGCGCCCAGTTTAACGGGCGCGCGCCAGGCAGGTCGCCGCGGATTACTCCGCGGGGCCCGCGTCGGCCGGCGGGGCGTTCACGAGTTCGATCACGCCGCAGGCGATGCGGCCGCCGGCGTTGCCGGTGGGCTGGGTGGTGTAGTCGTCGGCCTGCGCGTGCACGATCACGCCCTTGCCGACGATGTCGTTAACGCCGCCGCTGGCGATCTCGAGGCCGGCCAGCGCCTGGTCCACCGCCGCCTCGCCGTTGTCGCCGGCGGTCTGGTTCGGGATGTCGCCGGCGTGGTGCGCGCCGCCCGCGGCGCGGTCGCCGTGCGGCTGCTGGCCCGGATTGAAGTGGCCGCCGGCGCTGGTGGCGTCCGGCGCGCTGCAGTCGCCGAACTCATGCACGTGCAGCGCATGCGTGGCGCCGGGCTGCAGGCCCGCCAGCGTGCCGGTGACGCGCACGCCGCCGTCGGCGATGTCGAACACGAGGTCGCCGCTGACGCCGCTCCCGCCCACAGGCGACAGCGTGGCGCGCGCCGAGGCGGCGAGCTGCGTGGTTTCGGGCGCGGGCGCGGGTTCGGCGGGCATCGCCGGCGCGGGCGCGGGCGCTTCCTCGGCGACGGGCGTCTCGGCCGGGCTGCAGGCGGCCAGCGCCAGCGCGGAGCCGAGGATCAGGACGGTGCGGAAAGCAGTCATGGAATCTCCGTGCATTCGTTGGGGCATCGAGTCTGGCGCCCCGGGCATTAACCCGGGGTCAATTCCTCCGGCGTCAGCCCGCGGGCCGCGTCCCGGCTAATCCGGCTCAGGCCGGGCGGTACAAGCCGCACAGCTTGTTGCCATCCGGGTCGCGCACGTAGCTCAGGTACAGCGTGCCGATGGCATTGGTGCGCGGCCCCGGCGGGCCTTCGCAGCTGGTGCCGCCGTTGGCCACCGCGATGTCGTGGAACTGCTGCACCTGCTCGGGCGAGCTGCACTTGAAGCCGAGGGTAGCGCCGTTGGCGGCGGTGGCCGGTTCGCCGTTGATCGGCTCGGTGACGCAGAAAGTGCTGCCCTCGTGGCGGTAGAACAGGCGCTTGTGGCCGGTGCCCGAGGTGTTCTCGAACGGCGCGCCGGCGCCGAGGAAGCCGAGCAGCGCGTCGTAGAAGCGCTTGGCGCGGTCGATGTCGTTGGTTCCCACCATCACATGGCTAAACACGCAGCGTCTCCTTCAGGATTGGTCGGCGGATGGTCGCAGACCGGCGGCGGGCGGCGCTAGGGTGATTTACGCCGCCGGGTGGCGCCCAGCTTGCGCGTCACGGTGTTGCGGCCCAGCCCCAGCTTTTCAGCCGCCAGCTGGCGATGGCCGTCGGTGTGCTCCAGCGCGGTCTCCAGCAGCACCTGGTCGAAGCGCTCGCGCAGCGCCGCGTGCAGGCCGGTGTCGCCTCGCGCCAGCGCCTCGCGCGCGGCCTGGGCCAGGCCGCGGGTCCAGTCATCGGCGGCGGAAGTGGTGCCTTCGCTGCGCAGCGCGCTGCCGAGCTCGCGCAGGGTGATGGTTTCGCCGGGCGCCAGCGCCACCAGGCGCCAGCACAGGTTCTCCAGCTCGCGCACGTTGCCGGGCCAGTCGTGGCGCTCGAGCCGCTTGAGCGCTTCGGGGTGGAAGCGCTTGGCGGGCGCGCCGAATTTGTTCGCCGCCTGGGCCAGGAAGCGCGCCGCCAGCGCCGGCACGTCGCCCTTGCGCTCGCGCAGCGGCGGCAGGCGCAGGCGCACCACGTCGAGGCGGTGCAGCAGGTCGGCGCGGAAGCTGCCGTCGCGCACCTTGGCCTCGAGGTCCTGGTGGGTGGCGGCGACCACGCGCACGTCCACCTTGATCAGCTCGCGGCCGCCGACGCGGAAGAATTCGCCCTCGGCCAGCACGCGCAGCAGCCGCGTCTGCAGCGAGGCGGGCATGTCGCCGATCTCGTCGAGGAAGAGCGTGCCGCCATCGGCCTGCTCGAAGCGGCCGACGTGGCGCTTCTGCGCGCCGGTGAAGGCGCCGGCCTCGTGGCCGAACAGCTCGCTTTCCAGCAGCTCCGCCGGAATCGCCGCGGTGTTCAGCGCGACGAAGGGCTTGCGCGCGCGCGGCGACTCGCGGTGCAGCGCGCGCGCCACCAGCTCCTTGCCGGTGCCGGTTTCGCCGGTGATGAGCACGTTCAGAGGCGCCTGCGCCAGGCGGCCGATGGCGCGGAAGAGTTCGCGCATCGCCGGCGTTTCGCCCACCAGCGCATCGCCCATCTCGGGGGCCGGCAGCGCCGAAGCGGATTCGGCGGCGGGCAGGGCGCGTGCCGCCAGCGCCACGGCCTCGTCGAGATCGAAGGGCTTGGACAGGAACTCGTGCGCGCCACCGCGGAAGGCGCCGGCGGTGCTGGCGATGTCGGTGTAGGCGGACATCACCACCACCGGCAGCTCCGGGCGCTTCGCCTTGAGCGCGTCGAGGAAGGCCAGGCCATCCATGCCCGGCATGCGCACGTCGGTGAACACCAGGTCGGGCAGCTCGCCGTCGGCCAGCGCGGCCAGGGCCTGGCGCGGGTCTTCGAAGGCGCTGACCGCGTAGCCGGCATCGCGCAGCGCCTCGGCCAGCACGAAGCGGACGGTGCGGTCGTCATCGACGACCCAGAGTCGGGTGGAGCCTGGCGCACCGGTGAAAGTCATGGCCAAAGCTTGCACCAGAAAGGTGCAAGTGGCGAGGCCCGCCCGACGCTCCCGGGCCCCGGGACGCGGCGCCGGGCCGGCCCGGCGGGATTGCACCTGAAATTTCATGGGCGTATCGTTCCAAGGGAAAGGAGGCGCCATGTCCCGGATCCCCGCCCGACTGCCCGAACCCGAGCGCGACGCCGTGCTGGCCAAGGCCGTCACCCGCGCCGCCGACCAGCTCGGCCTGAGCAAGGCCACCCTGGGCCGGGTGCTGGGCCTGAGCCAGGCCACGGTCACCCGCCTCTACCAAGGCCAGTACCGGCTCGACCCCGGCAGCAAGCCGGGCGAGCTGGCCCTGCTGCTGCTGCGCCTGTTCCGTTCGCTCGATTCCATCGTCGGCAGCACCGAGGCCGCGCGCGCCTGGCTGGCCAGCGACAACGCCGGCCTCAACGGCGTCCCGCGCGAACTCATCCTCGAGACCCGCGGCCTGGTCCATGTCACCGATTACCTGGACGCCCACCGCGCTCGCGTCTGAGGCGCGCCCCTGGCACGGCCGCGCCTGGCGCGTGGTCGAGGACCAGCGCGTGGCCTCGACGATGAAGCTGGTGGACACCGCCGCCGAACAGGTGGTGCTCGAAGCGCTGCTCGATGCCGCCAAGCCGCCGCTGCCGGCGGCCGCGAAGCCGCTGCACTACCTGCTGTCCACGCCCTTCCGCTACCCGCCGCTGCCGGGTGGCTCGCGCTTCCGCGCCGGCGGCGAGCCGGGCGTGTTCTACGGCGCCGACGCATTGCCCACGGCCTGCGCCGAACTCGGCTACTGGCGCTGGCGCTTCCTGCGCGACGCCACCGCGCTGTCGCGGCTGCCGCCGGTGGTGCACACCGCATTCCAGGCCTCGCTGCGCGCGACCACGATCGACACCCGCGAACCGCCGCTGGCGCGCGACGCCGCGAAATGGATGAACCCGGACGACTACCTCGATTGCCAGTCCCTGGCCCGCGCCGCCCGCGCCGCGGACATCGGCGCCATCCGCTACGCGTCGGTGCGCCACCCGGAGCACGGCGGCTGCGTCGCCCTGCTCACGCCGAGCGGTTTCGTCGGCAAGAAACCCGTGGGCGAACCCAAGCGCCTGTGGCTTTCCGTGCAGCCCACGCGCGTCACCTGGCAGGTGGACCAGGCGCTGCTGGAATTCAGCTACGCCTGAGCGATCGCCGCGCCGCCCGCATCAGGCCTCGTCCTCGCCGGCATCGGGCACCGGCAGCAGCAGGGTGAAAACGGTGTGGCCCGGGCGCGAGCGGTAGCCCAGCGAGCCGCGGTGTTCGCGCGCGACCTGCTGGGCCAGCGGCAGGCCGAGGCCGCTGCCTTCGGCGCGGCCGGACACCAGCGGCAGGAAGATGCGCTCGGCGAGATCGTCGGGCACGCCGCGGCCGTCGTCGGCGATTTCCACGCGCACGGCCAGGCGGTGCGCGGTGTCGCCGATCAGCACGTGGTGCTCGGCGCGCGTGCGCAGCCACACCTGCGAGGCGCCGGATTCAAGTGCGTTGCGCACCAGGTTCCAAAGCGCCTGCGACAGGCGGTCGGCGTCGCCGGGGAATTCGGGCAGCGAGGGATCGAAGTCGCGCACCAGCTTCACCGACCAGCCGGCTTCGGTTTCGGCCAGCGCGCGCACGCGCTCGAGCACGGCGTGGATGTTGGTCGGCTCGAAATCGCGCGGCGGCGCCGGGTTGAGCAGGCGGTCTACCAGCGCGGCGAGGCGATCGACTTCGCTGCCGATCAGGTCGACCAGCTCGCGGGCGTCGTCGCTTTCAACACGACGGCCCAGCAATTGCGCCGCGCCCTTCATGCCGGCCAGCGGATTCCTGATTTCGTGCGCCAGTCCCTTCAGCGCGGCCGACAGCGCCGCCGGAAGCGCGGTGGCCGGGTCTTCGCCCGGGAACTCGTCGGCGGGATGCGCCTCCAGGCGCAAGCCTCCGTCCTCGGTGCGCGCCAGCCAGACGTCGGCAAAGCGCTCGGCGTTGCCGGGGAAGGCGAGGCGCGCGCGGCGCACCCGCAGCGGCTCGCCGGTGGGCAGCAGCCGCGGCAACAGGCCGGCCACGCGGTCGCCCTCGGCATCGAGCTCGGGTAACGCCATGCCCACCAGCCGCCGCGCGCTGACGCCCAGCCAGCTGGCGAAGGCGGGATTGCAGCCCAGCACGCGACCGTCGGCATCGAGCCAGGCCAGCGGCGTGGCCAGGCTTTCGGGGGCGGGCGGATTCGGCGGGGAAGACATGGCGACAGTATGTGGCCAGCAGGCGGCGAGAGCGCCTAGGGCGCGTCGCAGAACTCGATGCCGGGGTTGGCGCGCAGGATGCGTTCGAGATCCGCTTCCAGTTTCGCAAGCGGCGTGGCCGTGTCCAGCCAGCCCAGCCAGCGGCGGACGCTCGAGCGGATCATGTAGAACGGCACCTCGATCTCGGCGAAAACCTGCCAGATGATGTCGTCCTCGCAGGGCGGCTGGTCAATGCTGCTCGCCAGGATGGCCTCCGTGACGACATTCCCACAGCCGACCCACAGTTGGTAATCGCCGCGCTCGCACATCACGCACCAGCCCCAGTCTTCGGCGATAACTTCGGTGGCGTAGCCTGCCGAACCAAGCTCGACCGAGAGCCATTCCGCGAGCGACTTGCCGAAGCGTCCGGGATTGGTGGCTTCGTCCTCGGCACCCTGGAGCCGGAACTGCCTGGATCGGAAGCTGTGAACCTTTTTCATTCCAAGCAAGCGCGCTGACGGACGGACGCCAAGCTTAGCTGCTTCGGAGCCGTCTCGAAGCGTCCTGCCCGCGGGCGGCCTGCGCCGCCCGCGGAGCCCCGCGTCAGGGACAGACGCCCTGGAACACGCAGGCCACCCACTCCGGGTGGTCGATGAACGGATTGCGGTTGCCCTGGTAGGTATAGACCGCTTCGTTGCGCAGGATTTCCTTCTCGTCCACCGGGTCCTCGGCGTGCCAGCGCAGCAGGTCGGCCAGGCGGCCCATGTAGGCGACGCTGAGGTTGCTGCTCGAGGCCTGGATCAGGCCCGGGTCGTCGGTGAGGATCAGGTTCGGCTCGGCCACGCCGGTGACGCCGTGGGTGCCGCCCTCGTAGCGCACGTCCATGTACAGCAGCGCGCGGGCAACGTCGCCCTTGCGGTCGCCCCAGGTCTGCCAGTACGTGGTGTCGTACCAGTTGGAGTTGCCCGGGAACACGCCGCTGCCGCCGCCCGCGCCGGCGTTGGCCACGGTCACCTTCTCGACGCAGTTGCTCAGGCAATCAGCATACGGCTTGTTGTTGCGCGAGCTGTTGTAGCCGGCATCCGACAGGAACAGCATGTGCGTGTCGGTGTACGGGTAGTTGCCGCTGCCGTCGTTGGTGAAGCCGTAGCTCTTGGGCCAGGTGTGCTCGCGGTTGTACTCGGTGTTGCCGGCGCCATACTTTTGGTAGCTGGCATTGCGGTAGACGTCGAGGATGCGGCCCGGGTTGGTCGGGTCCTCGTCGGCGTACTCCAGGATGTCCCAGGTGTCGGTGGCCGTGGACGTGTACGGGAAGCGCTGGTGGTCGTCGATCAGCGCGTGCAGGCTGCTGCGCATCGCGGAGGCGCTCGAGGTGCTCACGCCCGAGTAGTAGTCCAGCCCCGGCACCGCCGCGGTGGTGAACACGAAGCTGTAGTTCGCCGCCATCGGCGTGGGCGTGCCGTCGCGGTCGGTCACGCGGCTGGCGACGACGTCGACGATGCAGTCCGACAGGCCGGGCAGGCTGGTTTGCGGATCCACCGTGAACTGGCTCGGGCCGCCGCTGGTGGCCACCGCCACGCTGCCGCCGCTGTCGCAGGCCAGCAGCACCGCGCCGCTCGCCAGCGTCACCGGCTCGGAGAAGGTGATCGAGAGGTTGGCGTCCAGCGCCACCGAGCCGCTGCCGTCGGCCGGCGAGGTCGCGGTGATCGTCGGCGCCAGGTCCGGCACCGGGAAGGTCTGCGCGACGTTGCAAGTGCCGAAGCTCGAGGCCGCCGCCGCGCGCCAGGTGAAGTTCGAATACTGCGTGCCGCTGCCGCCCAGCTGCAGCGAGTGGCCGACGGGCGTGGCTTCGGTTTCGGAGACGCCGATGTTCGACGAGGTGATGTTGCGCGCCGGGCCGTCGGCGCCCTTGAAGCTGCCTTCGTAGCTCAGGAACTGCACCAGCGTACCGGAGGCATTGGTGAGCGCGACGCCGTCGGGCGCGCCGTTCTGCAGGCCGGCCGCGTCGACGCTGGCGAAGCCGAAGGCGCCGCAGGTGGCGCCCAGCGTGCCCGACAGGCTGCGGGTGGCGTACACCTTGCGGTCGGCGCCGTTGTAGAAGTGCAGGGTCCAGCCGGCCAGCGAAGTACCGGCGTCGCCGGCGACCTCGATGCGTTCACCGGTGTCGGTGCCGGCATTGTCGTAGTGGATCTCGTTGATCCAGGCACCGGCCTGGGCGAGCGACGGGCACAGCAAAAGCAGCGGCAGAAGCCGCAGGGTCCGGATAATCACGTACGCTTTCTCCCCAGAAGTTGGTACGAAGTTTCCTACCCGGATATTACAGATTTCCCCTCGGGGGGCGTGGTGCAACGCCGCATGCCCGCCGCCTGCGCACCCGTGCCAGGTTTGATCCGGCGCCGCGCGCCGGCGCGCGGCGTCAGAACCGGACGGTGTAGCGCGGCTGGTCCTTCCGGACGGGCGCCTTCAGGGTGATGGCGAGTTCCTCGTCAGTGGCCTGTGGCAGGCCATAGCCCGGCGACGACGACGCCGCCGCGGCCTGGGCGCGCGGCAGGCGGCCGTCGAGCACCGCCAGGGCCGCCAGCTGCAGTCGCAGCGTTGCCGCGCTGTCCAGGGCCTGGGCCTGGTAGCGCTCCACGTTGAGCTGGGTGGCCCGGGCCAGGGTGCAGCTGATGACGGCGCCCCAGCAGGTCGGGTTCGACAGCCCGATCGTGGTGCCCTGCGTCGGCGGTACTTCGCCGGCCAGCAGCTTCGCCCGGTAGGCGTCGCGGCAGGTGTCGGCGTAGCGCGGCGCGATCCACGCGTCGTGGACGCCGGCATCGATCGCCGTGAACCGCAGGAACAGGTCACGCGGGTTCCGGCGCGCCGCCAGCGCTTCGTCGATCTGGCGTGCCATGCGCGAGGCCATGCGGAACTCGTCGCGCAGGACCTCGCAGAGCAGGTAGTGACCGTCCTGCACCGGCACCAGAGCCTCGGCGCAGGAGGGCGGCAGCGGCGTGTCGGGCGAGGCACGGCGCAGGTCGAGCAAGAGCTCCGCCGCGCCGTTCCCCAGCAACATCATCACCGCCTTCTGGACCAGGTCGTCGGCGCGGGCGGCGTGGCGACGGGCGTCGGCGAGAACGCCGCAGGCGCGGGACATCGCCGCGGGCACCCGGCCCTCGACGCCGTCCAGGGCCGCGGCGATCAGGGGCAGGCGCAGGTTCTGGTAGGGCGGCAGCGGCGCCTGGAAGCCCCGCGGATAGGGGCTGCGGATGTGCCCGCTGGCCAGCGCGCGGGTCGCCAACCCGGTGCGGTCGCCCGCCGTCGCCAGCAGCGCGCGGATCGCCTCCGGGTCGTCGCGCACCTTGTCGAGGCAGCCGACGCCGCGCAGTGAGCAGCCTGCATTGTTCAGCGGCACCGGCTCGCGGGCCGGGAATCCGCCGTCTTCGAGCAGCCGGTAGGCCAGCCCCATCGGGGACGACTGCGGCGAGGTCCGCGCCATCGCCAGCATCGCCTCGCGGTTCACCCGCTCGAAGGCTTCGAAGCGCGCGACCTCGCCCGCCATCACCTCGTCGAACCGCGCCTCCGGCACTTCATGGTTGCTGAGCAACAGCACCGCGAACCCGTTGTCGCCCGATGCCTCCGGCCCCGGCGCCATCAGCATCGCCACGTCGTCGCGTGCCTCGTCGTCCAGGGCGAACCAACGCAGCGTCGCCGTCAAGACCATGGCCAGCACCACGAGCAGCGCCAGGGCCTGCAGGATCCGTGTGACCCACTTCATCGCGCACTCCCTGTCGAAGCGCCGAATGCTAGCGGCTGCTTCGCCACAGCGGCAAGCAGAAGGAGTTTGGACGCGGATCCCAGCACCCGGGAAGAAGAGGGATCAACTAACGCGGGGGAGCGCCGCCCCGACTGCGCATGGCGAGCATGTGGTGGAACCGACTGGTCAAAAGGGCGACCTCGCCGAAGGCAAACAGACCCGCGGCCACGTAAAGGATCCGGCCACGATCAATGACGTCGAACGAGAACAGGAAGACGCTGGACAGTACTGCCAGCAGAAACACGGAAAGGTGGGTTCGATGGCTTGCCTGCATGGCGCTATTCCTCGAAAACCGTGGTTTGCTGCAGCAAACCACGATCATTATCCGGATTCAACGGACCGGTGGGATCACTCGGTCAGGACGGTGGCGATGGCGATGCCCGAGGCAACGATCGACGCACCGGCGAGGACCACGATGCCCGTCGCCGCGATCGGCACGGCCACGGCGCCGACCGCGGCGATCGCAAAGGCGGTGGCCACGCCGACGGCGGTGCCGTACACCGCGTCGCTGCTGACGCCGCCGTCGACGGCCGAGATTTCCTCGAAGTTAAGCTCACGCATTGTTGCAACTCCTGTTGGTATGACGCAGTTCCCCTGCGCCGCGGGGCCGGGTTCCCGGCGAAAAAAGGCTGGGCGTGGCCGGCCCGTTCAATGCGCGATCCTGCCGCGCACCGCGTACAGCGGCTCCAGCGCCCACTCGTAGAGCTTCCGGCGCTCGCCCAGGATGTCGGCATCCAGGCGCATGCCCGGCCGCAAGGCCTCGGCGTTGCCGTAGGCCAGGATCGATTGACTGTCCAGCGCCACGAGCACCCGGTAGTAGGGCTCGCGGTCCTGTCCGTCGCCGCCCGTCGTAGCCACGGCGCTGCGCGAGATACGGATCACGGTGCCGCGGTGATGGCCGAACTTCTGGTACGGGTAGGCCTGGTAGCGCAGCAGGACCTCGTCCCCGGGCTCGACGAAGCCGACGGCCGCACTCGGAACCAGCAGCTGTGCCTGTAGACGGGAGCCGGCCGGAAGCAGGCTCATCAGGGGCTGGCCCACCTGGACGGCCTGGCCGGGTTCGATCAGGCGGCTGGCCACCAGTCCGGCCACCGGTGCCCGGATCAGGAGTTCGCCGCTGGCCTCCTGCTGCACGCGCTCCAGCTCGAGCGCGGCGAGATCGCGGCGCGTGGTCGCGAGCGCTCCTTCCCGGCGGGCCGGAAGCTCGAGCAGGGTTTGCTCAAGCTGCGCGAGGTTGCGCCGCAGGGTGGTGGCCTGGCGTTCCAGCGACTGCTGTTCGTAGGTCAGCTCGAGCACGGCCTGCTCCTGTTGATTGAGCTGGATCCTGCTTATGTAGGCCTGGTCGGCCAGCGTTCGGTAGCGGTCGCTGGTTTCCCTGCCCACGCGGACCTGCTCCCGCCGGGTCGCTATTTCATCCTCGATCTGCGCCAGCTCACGACGGGCTGCGTCGCGCTGGCGGGACAGGCCGGCCAGCTGTGCCTCGATCTGGTCCGCCTGCGACCGGCCAAGTGATTCGAGGCTCTCGCGACGTGTCTCCAGGCCCTGCCGGATCACGCTCAGCGCATCCGTGCCCGACGCCATCACGCGCGGCACGTCGATGATCGTCAGCGCCTGGTCCTTCACGACCTGTTCGCCTTCCTCCGGGAACAGCCGCGCAACTACGCCGCTGGTCGGGGAAACGATCGTCGCCAGGCCCAGGTCCGGAACCAGTTGTCCGGTGACCCGGGAGCGTCGGGTGTATTCGCCAAGCAGCAGGAAGGCAACGATGACGATGGCCGCGAGGATGGAAAAGCCGACCAGCAGCCAGGCCTCCAGAGGCTGCGACAGGGAGATACCGCCCAACTGGCGGTTCTGCCGGGCCTCCAACACTTCCTTCCGGAACAGGTCCTGGCTCATGCCGCCGCCGTCTCGTTGGCGTGTCCCGAAGCCTGCTGGGATGCGGGGGCCGCCGGCCTGATCTCCTGGACCATTCGGCCGCCATGCATCACCAGCACCCGGTCGGCGCTCGCGATCGTCTCCGGACGGTGCGCGATGATGACCTTGGTCAGCTTGAGCTCCCGCACGGCCTCGTTGACCAGCCGCTCTCGCTCGACGTCAAGGTGGCTGGTGGCCTCGTCCAGGAACAGGATGCCGGGCCGGCGATGCAGCGCCCGCGCCAGGATGACCCGCTGCTTCTGGCCACCCGACAGGGTCGTGCCCATGTCGCCGATCAGGCTGTGGTAGCCCATCGGCATCGCCGATATTTCGTCGTGGATGGCCGCCAGACGGGCCGCTGCCTCGATCCCTTCGGGGCCGTGGTTCTCATCGCCGAACGCAATGTTCTCGGCCACGCTGCCCGCGAACAGCTGGTCGTCCTGCATCACCGCTCCCATCAGGGGCCGGTAGGCCTCGTGGCCCAAGCGCGCCAGGTCCCGCCCACCGATCGTGATCGTCCCTTCGACGGGCTTGAGCAAGCCCAGCATCAGCTTGACCAAGGTGGTCTTGCCGCAACCGGACGCACCCACGATCGCGACCGACTCCCCGGCTTCCACCGCGAAGCTGCAGTCCTTGATGATCCAGGGCTCGCCCTCGGCGTAGCGGAACGACAGGCCCCTGGCCTCCAGCCGGGTGTCTTCGGGCAGCTGCCGCGCCTGGTCGCCGCAGGCGCTGGCGTCCAGCTCCGGCTCGGCAAGCGCGATGTCCGCGAGGCGTTCGCCGTGCAGGCGCAACATCCGGAACTCGATCCACTTGTCGATCAGCCCGCCCATGCGGAGCGCGAATTGGTCCTTGTAGGCAAGGTAGGCGATCAGCATGCCCACCGAGAGAACGTTTTGCATGGCCAGGATGGCCCCGATCCAGATCACGGCGATGCGCTCGAGGCCGAAGATGAGCTGGCTTCCGGAATTGAAGCCCAGGCCCAGCCAGGCCATCCGTATGTCGCGGTTCACGGTGTCGTTCATCAGGTTGAAGTAGGTCGAACGGCGCAGGCCCTCGCGTCCGGCGACCTTGACCGACTGGACGCCGCGGATCGACTCGAGCAAATGGCTTTGCTGCCTGGCGGCGGCGACCAGCTGCTGCTCGGTGCCCTCCCTGACCTGGCCAAACGCGACGGCGCGCAAGCCAAGGTAGATCGCCACCGCCAGCAGCGTGACCAGCGCCAGCTTCACGCTGTAGAGCAGCATCATCCCCAGCGTGACGACCGCCATCAGGCCGTCCACGAGCGCCTCGACGAAACTGGTGCTCAAGGTCCGCTGGATGGCCTGCACGCTTCCCATGCGCGAGGTGATGTCGCCCAGGTGCCGCTTCTCGAAGAAGTCGAGAGGCAGGCGCAGCAGATGGCTGAAGACGTTGCCCATCCACTGCAGCCCGAGGCGCGAGGAAAGGTAGACGACGGCCCAGCCGCGAAGCACGCCAATGGCGACTTGGAGCAGCAGCACCAGCCCGAAGCCCAGTCCGAGGACCGTCAGCAGGTCACGGTCGGCCGAAACCAGCACCTGGTCGACCACCCACTGCATGAAGAATGGCGCAAGCAGCACGAATACCTGCAGCACCATCGACAGCGCCAGGATCATGGCCAGCGCACGCCACAACCCGGTCACGCGCCCGGTCAGTTGGCGGATGGCAATGGCGGGCGCCGGCTTGCGCGGCGTGAACCCCTCGCCCGGCGTCAGTTCGAGCGCGACGCCGGTGAAATGGTCCGAGGCTTCGGCCAATGTCATTTCGCGTTTGCCGAATGCCGGGTCCAGGACCACCAGCTTTTTGCCGGCCACCTTCGCCAGGACGACGAAGTGATTCATGTCCCAGTGCAGGATGCAGGGCGTCTTGAGCCGCCCTATTTCGTCCATCCCCAACCGGAGCGGCCGGCACTGGAGTCCGAGCTGCCCGGCGATGTTGATCAGCCGCGAGAGGCTGGCACCCTTGAGCGAGAGCGAGAATCGCTGGCGCAGGTCCCGCAGGCCCACGCTGGCACCGTGACGGCTGGCCACCATCGCCAGGCAGGCCAGGCCGCACTCCGAAGATTCCGATTGAAGGATGACGTCCGTTTTCATCTGGGCCAGGGCTTCGCGGTGCAACCAACGTCCAGCGCGGGGTGCACAACGTATCGGCCGTCGATGGCAGTCGCAAGCAAACGCGGCGCTTTTTCCTCAATACGCGCGAATTGGTGCGGTTTTGCTTAGCGCGCCGCGCGGACGCTTCATTTTGCTGATTGCATCTAACGTGCTTAGTGATGCGTACGTGGGACGCCCTGCCGCGAATAGAATGAGAGCGGCCCGGTCTTCACCGGGCCGCTCGTGGTGGTACGCCATCCGGGAAACGGCTCAACTGGGATACCGCAGAGATGCTGCCTGAGATGCCTGCAGGTAGGCAACGGGGTGCCGGAGATCCTCTGGGGCTACTGTGTATCCACGCAGCTGTGAACGTGCTGGACCGGCCACATTAATCGTCCCGCATGGACGGGCGTCCCCAACGTCAACCGCGCTCTGTTTGGTTGCGCCGATTCTGCTTCGATCGGCTTTGCTTCACCCTAGGTCGTGCACTCGTACTCGCTGTCGACTTAGCCGCTTCGTCGAAACGACTAACGAAGGACAGAAAGTCAATCTTAAGGATTGAGCAGAGGTCGCGAAGTTCAAGAATATCCAGTCGTCTACCACCCTGCTCAACGTCGCTCAAGAAGGACTGGGACCTGCCGAGCTGTTCCGCGACTTCAGTTTGATGGAAGCCAGATTCGACCCTGGCATCTCGCAGCATCCTTGTCAGGACGGCGTACTCGGGGCGATGGATGGATTTGGGCATGACCGCTTCTTGGCGAGTGCGGTCAATGACGCTATATTCACATTTCCGATATCTAAAAACGCGATACGAGGTCTTAGATGCGATCGAACGCCGTTCTTGCCGGAGCTATTGGCTTCGTATTGTCTGTCGCGGCGAATGCTAGCGAACCCTCCGCCGACTGGGACCTAAAGGGCCTTCGCTTAGGCGCGTCTGTTGACGAAGTGAAAGAACTATTCCCCGCTGCAGCATGTGAAGCCGAGCCACATGACGCTGGCTTGGTCTACTGCCTTGACCGCCGATCATCACTTGGTGGCACGCCAGCCTTCCTGGCTGTGAAGCTACTCGATGGCCAGACCGTCAACATAGCGTTGGAGAACATTTCCTACGACCAGATGCGAGCCGCAGTTCCAACGCTCATTGAGAAGTTTGGTGAGCCCGAGTATTCAGAGTCGATTGCAGACAACGTCCTTGAGAGAAGGGGCGAGAAAACCGTGGTCCGCGAGCGGCATGTCTGGACCGGGGATAACGACGCCGTGGTGATCGCTAAGCCGTTCGATTGGAGCAACGAGAGGCGCCGAGTGACCTACTCAAGCATTATTCTGATGAGTGAGGCAAAGCAGAAAGAGTGGGCGGTGCGGTTCAATGCTAAAGAGCGTGCCACCGATCTCTGAGCCATGGGAGTGGTGGATACCAGTCGAGTAGTTGTTGGTCCAGTTAGTTCGGAAATGGAAGGCCTATTTTCTACCTGTGCCGTTAAGGCCGGCGAAGTGATTTTTTTAGAGCAGTATTTGGTTCACGAGAGCTCCGTAGCGCCGGACGATCACATTCCTCAGATCGTGAGGCTAGCCCTCCGAATACATCTCGAGAACCATTTCGAGCATCTTTTGAGACTGGGCATGCATCCAGAATGCTGGACCTTGGGTGTAGCTTCCGAGGATGCCCATTGGCTCCAGAAGTTGGTTGAAACCGGGAAGATATCGGCAGACAGAATGCGGGACGCATACTGTTTGGCCGCCGCCTACAATGTGCGTTGTCTGACTGCCTTACACACGGGCATCGGTGAAATAAGTGTTGTTGACCGCGCCGTGATCGCACCGTTTTCGTGCAAAGCAAATCACTCATGCGAGCCGAACGCGAAATGGTGGAGTTCTTCCACAGTGGAAGACGTGCGCGAACGTATCTTAGGTATGGTCGCTATTCGCGATATTCCCGAGGGCGAGGAGATAGCCTATTCGTACGCCCCGGATCAGGTCCGAGACCTTCCCAACGAGCTAAGTATGAAATTTGATAAGGCTGAGTCGTTCTTAGCACTTGAATCTTCTAGTCGAAAATCTATCCTACGGACGCTCTACGGATTTGATTGCATCTGCACGCTCTGCAATCGATTCAAATAGGCTTCCCAGCCCCGAAAGACTGAGGGGCCGTCTCCATTCGCGCTTTGGTTTCAGGCCTGCAGTAGAACGGTTCAACCCGCTCCAAGTGCGGGTTCCGGCTCAGTTGATCGTCCTTGCCGGTCGAGGATGAGCCATTTCGCTGGTGCTGACCGCGGCCAAGACCCGGTATCCGGCCACTTCCGGTCGCTGCCTCACGGGTCGCACTCCTGCCCTTACTGGCCCGGCTTTCGTCCATCCCACAGTGCGTCAGCTTGCCGGCCTCTGCTCTGCCCAAGGACCGACCGTCCACCGCTGCGTTCTCAACGTGCACAACGGCCTGATGTTTGTGCTATCGCCCCGGAAGGAAGTGACGTCGATCTTCCAGATCACGGGCATCGAGAAGTTCACCCCCATCCTCGTCGTCCCTGGCGATGTCCGCGTCCCGCTGTCGTCCGCCGGCTTGTATAAGCTGTTCGCGGCCTGGCGTGAACCCGTCGCACCTACCAGTTAGAATCTAAAGCCATCGCCATCGGACTTGCCTATGAAACCTTCGCTCGACATCAGTAGCCGCGATTACAGGCTTTTCGTCGCGGCCATCGCCATCCCCACAGTCATCGCCGGACTCTATTTATGGCTTCGCTCTGACGAACCTGCTCCCGGCCCGTCCGAATGGATCATGTTCCGCGACGGCCTCTCTGAGACCAACAGGACCGCCTGCAAGCAGAAGCCTCTTGATCAGGATGGCTCGCCTTCTCCCCTGTACGAGTTCACTTGCACGCCCGATCCCAACAAACCTCCTCTCAAGTTTGTGACCCCTCACCCCGACACCCAGCCGCAGACCTGGACCCCTGAGCCTCCGCATATCCGGGAAGCGCCTGAAGAACCCGCTCGTGCCAGCTAAGCCCACCCAAGGCTTACATCCCGCCTCGACATGTCCGCATCTGAAAAGGAGACATCAATGACCTCACTCAAGAAGTTCACCTTGGCCATGCTTCTTGGCCTCGCTCTCTCTGCCGCCGCCCAGGGCCAGTCCGCCAACTCCATCCCACTCGACACGCGGGTCATGTCCTGCCTGTACATCCAGAACCCCAGCCCGTTGCGCACCGTCTCCGAGATCGAGTGCCACGACGACGGAGTCTTCACCCTCAAGGAACTGTACGAAGCCGGCTGGAAGATTGCGCACTACAGTGCCGCCACCGAGAAGTCCTCGATCTATCACCAGTTCATCTTGGAACGGAAGTAGGGCGCCTCGCTCAACCAATTCTGTTGGGCATCCCAGAATGTCAGCCGGGCATTGCCATGCATTCAATGGGCATATAGAGGCCACAGCGCGTGAGACCGGTCGCTTTCCATCTCACCCGGCTTTGACGATTTCCATCTTCTGCACGTAAGCCACACCCTTGTGGTTCTCGATGATCTTTACTGCCCCGGTATGAGCGAAGGTAATAGTCAGGGCGTGGTGCAGCGTCAGCACTAGGTCCTGAAGAGCGTTGTCCTCTTCAAGGCGAACGACACTCAGGCCGAGCGATGTTGCGACATCTTGGCTGATATGCCGGTTGTGGCTCTTCGACGTCGACTGCTTGCCCAGCAGGTTGGCGACCTTGTCGATTTTTCCAACCCTCACCGCATCAGGTTCGTCCTTCATCATGCAATTCGTTAGACACCGGCGGAGCAAGGTGTCTGACCAATCGATTGCGTGCTGGCAAGACGTGATGAGAGTTGGCCAGTATTTCGCGATAACGGGCTGCCACAGGTGGATTCTACTGGGGTCCTTCGCGATTTCAGTTGCCGCCAGGTTGAACTCTTCCAGGATGCCTTGAGCAGGCATTCCGCCGATCTGCGGATCAACCGGGCCGAGGCTAGATTGACGGCCCATCACAATTTCCTTGCAAGACAGCGCGATGAGCGTGCCGCCAGACATCGCCATCTGCGGGATGATCGCGCGAATGTTGCCATCATAAAGCGAGTGCAGATAGTCGATGATCGACTCGGTGGCAGCGACGCGCAAAGCTCATCCAGACGCACACCCTGCACATACATCGCGTAGAACATTGCCTTGTCGCGCAAAAGGTCCAGCAGGCGCCGGGGATGTTCAATCTCGACGCGCTCGATCTCTGTGTCGATCGCCCCGAAGAACTGGTCTACTTCTTCATACGTCGGCGGTCGACGCTTGCCCTGCGTCTCATCGACGACTTTGTGAACAAGGCTGTTTCCGCGGTGTGCGAACAGCGTAATCCGGCGCCCAAGAATCCGCTGCGCGTCGTTCTGAATGTCCGCCTGGCCGTACAGGAAAATGAGCACCTGCCTCAGCCGCGACTGATAAGTCCGCTGGGTGTTGCGGGCAACACCCTCCTTCCCAAGCGCTGCGCACCACGCCTCGTAGTCCTTCTCGCCGATCTCGACAATCGTCTTGCCGGTCCAACGCAGGATCTTGTGCAGGCAATCCAAGCAGCCTTGGGTATAGGAAGCGGTGAACCCACGGGCGGTGTGGTGGTTGATGAATCGCTGGCGGCATTCGGCCACGAACTCGTCCACAGCGGTTGGGGCGATGGGTGCCTTCGGCTGGTCAGGGACCACAGCGAACGCGGGATGGGTGAGGATCTCAGCCATGACCCACCCCCCACAGGGACGCCGGAGAGGGGGACGGGACAGGGCGCGGAGTGTCGTAGGTAGGGCGGCGTGTGTTCATGGAAATCACGCTACCGACTTCCGGTCTGGAGCTAAGGAAAAAAAACAAAGTGCGAGGCTCAAGCCTCTGAATGGAAGAAGGAAAGTCAGTTTTTTGGTAGAAAACTGTCGTCCAATGAAGAAAACGTTCGCGCATAAAAAAGCCCTGCTGGAGAAAAACCTTGAAAAATCAAGGTCCTAGCAGGGCTTTTAGGGGATCCCCCAACTAGGGGAATCCTGCGGGCTCAGATGCCGTAGTACATCTGGTACTCGAGCGGATGCGTGGCCGCGCGGAACTTGGTCACTTCCTGCATCTTCAGCGCGATGTAGCCGTCGATGAAGTCGTCGCTCATCACGCCGCCGGCCTTGAGGAACTCGCGGTCCTTGTCCAGCGCTTCCAGCGCTTGGTCGAGCGAGTGGCAGACGGTCGGGATGTTCTTCTCTTCTTCCGGCGGCAGGTCGTAGAGGTCCTTGTTGCTCGGCGCGCCCGGGTCGATCTTGTTCTTGATGCCGTCCAGGCCGGCCATCATCAGCGCGGTGAAGATCAGGTAGCCCGAGTTCATCGGGTCCGGGAAGCGCATCTCGATGCGGCGCGCCTTCGGGTTGGCCACGTACGGGATGCGGCAGGAAGCCGAGCGGTTGGAGGCCGAGTAGGCCAGCATCACCGGCGCCTCGAAGCCCGGCACCAGGCGCTTGTAGCTGTTGGTGGTCGAGTTGGAGAAGGCGTTGATGGCGCGCGCGTGCTTGAACACGCCGCCGATGTACCACAGCGCGATCTGGCTCAGGCCGCCGTAACCGTCGCCGGTGAACAGGTTCACGCCGCCCTTGGCCAGGCTCTGGTGCACGTGCATGCCGCTGCCGTTGTCACCCACCAGCGGCTTGGGCATGAAGGTCGCGGTCTTGCCGTTGCGGTGCGCGACGTTCTTGACGATGTACTTGAGCATCTGCAGCTCGTCGGACTTCTTCACCAGCGAGTTGAACTTGGTGCCGATCTCGCACTGGCCGGCGTTGGCGACCTCGTGGTGGTGCACTTCCACTTCCTGGCCGGCGGCCATCAGCAGCTTGCACATCTCGGCGCGGATGTCGTGCAGCTGGTCGGTCGGCGCCACCGGGAAGTAGCCGCCCTTGATGCCGGGACGGTAGCCGCTGTTGCCGCCCTCGTACTTCTTCTTGCTGTTCCAGGCGGCCTCTTCGGAATCGATCTCGAAGAAGGTGTGGCCCATGTCGTTGCCGAAGCGCACCGAGTCGAAGATGAAGAACTCGGGCTCCGGGCCGAAGAAGGCCTGCTCGGCGATGCCGGAGGCCTTGAGGAAGGCTTCGGCGCGCTTGGCGATGCCGCGCGGGCAGCGCGAGTAGCCCTGCATGGTGGCCGGGTCGAGCACGTCGCAGGTCAGGATCAGGGTCGGATCGGCGGTGAACGGGTCGATGACCGCGGTGTCCGGATCCGGCAGCAGCACCATGTCCGACTCGTTGATGCCGCGCCAGCCCGAGATCGACGAGCCGTCGAACATCTTGCCGTCCTCGAACAGGCCGGGCTCGACGATGGTCGCCGGGAAGGTGACGTGGTGCTGGACGCCGCGGGGGTCGGTGAAACGCAGGTCCACGAACTCGATCTCGTGGTCCTTGATCAGCTTTTCGATATGGGCGAGCGACATGCGGGTGGCTCCGGCTGGGTTGGGATGGGACGGGGGTTGCAAAGGGCGTGCCAAGGCGGGCATGAACTCAACTTATTGATTGGCAAGGCTTAGTGAGTGCGCCCTGGGTTCGCTATCCCTTTTTTGGTGCAACGTTTGTTGGACTTTGCGGTGTTTTGGGGATTTCTGCAGGAGGTAGTGAGTAGGAGGTAGAAGGTAGTAAGAGCCGCCTATCCGCGCGCGCCCCCACTACCTCCTACCTCCTACTCACTACCTCCTCGCATTCCGCCCCACCTTCCGCCCCCCACCCCCGCCGCCCGCC
>NZ_AVCK01000034.1 GCF_000747155.1 Arenimonas metalli CF5-1
GAAGCCGGTGCCCTGGATGGAACGGAAGTGGACAAACACGTCCTCGCCGCTTTCCGGGGTGATGAAGCCAAAGCCCTTGGCGTCGTTGAACCACTTCACGGTTCCAGTCTGACGATCCGACATATCTCTAATCCTTAAATAACAGTTGTTGGGTAACCACGATTTACCGTGATACCGGCAACCGCAGTGGTCCCACCCTACTCGCTTATGGGCCGGAAAGCTATTGGCGTACAATCGGCGGTCCTTTTGGCCACCCCCGCCCCGCCGAGCCCTCCCCGCATGTCCGCCTTCGCCACCGAGCGCGTACTCACCGTACGGCACTGGAACGACGCCTATTTCAGCTTCACCACCACCCGGGACGACGGGCTTCGGTTCGAGAACGGCCAGTTCGTGATGATCGGGCTGGAGGTGGGCGGCCGGCCCCTGATGCGCGCCTATTCCATCGCCAGCGCCAACTGGGAGGAGCACCTGGAGTTCTTCAGCATCAAGGTGCCCGACGGCGCCCTGACCTCCCGGCTCCAGCACCTGCAGCCCGGCGACGACGTGCTGGTGAGCCGCAAGCCCACCGGCACCCTGCTGATCAGCGACCTGCACCCGGGGCGCAATCTTTACCTGCTGGCCACCGGCACCGGCCTGGCGCCCTTCCTGGGCGTGGTGAAGGACCCCGAGACCTACGAGCGCTTCGACAAGGTGATCCTCACCCACGGCGTCCGCGGCATCGAGGACCTGGCCTACCACGACTACATCGCCAACGAACTGCCGCGCCATGAGCACCTGGGCGAGATCATCGGCCGCCAGCTGCTCTATTACCCGGCCGTCAGCCGCGAGCCCTTCCGGCATTCCGGCCGCCTCACCACCCTGATGGAAAGCGGCCGCATGCAGGCCGACCTCGGGCTGGCGCCGCTCGATGCCGCCCACGATCGCGCCATGATCTGCGGCAGCCCGCAGATGCTGGCCGATTTCCGGGCCCTGCTCGACGGCCGCGGCTTCAAGGCTGCGCCGCGCATCGGCACCCCCGGCGAGTACGTGTTCGAGCGCGCTTTCGTCGAGAAGTAAGCCGGCTGGCGGGGCCCGCAGGCCCTCGCCTATGCTCGGGCCATCCCGACGGAGATCCCGATGCGCCCCGCCATCCGCGCCACCCTGCTCGCACTGTTCGCCCTGCTGCTGGCCGGCTGCCTCTCGCCCGGCGCCACCCGCGAGACCATCGCGACCCGCCTGGTGCCGGCGCCGGCCACCGGCGGCGAGAAGGTATTGGTGGTGGTGCTGCCCGGCCGCGGCGACGATCTCCAGGGCCTGGTCGACAGCGGCATCGCGCCCGCGATCCAGGCCGCCTGGCCCGAGGCCGACGTGCTGCTGGCCGAAGTCACCCTGGCCTACTACTACGAGGGCCGGATGCCCGAGCGGCTGCACGACGAGGTGATCGCCCCGGCCCGCGCCCGCGGCTATGCCGGCGTCTGGCTGGCGGGCGCTTCGATGGGCGGCATGGGCACGCTGCTTTACGAGCGCAGCCGGCCGGGCGAGCTTGATGGCCTGGTGCTGCTGGCACCCTACCTCGGCGACCGCGGCCTGCTCAAGGAAATCGGCGAGGCCGGACTGACCGCGTGGGAACCCGGTCCCGAGCCGGCCGGCATCGACCGCAAGACCTTCCAGCGCGAAGTCTGGCGCAACGTGCAGCGCTGGTCCGGCAGCGGACGCGGGAAGGACGTCTGGCTGGCGTACGGCGAGGACGACCGGCTGGCGAAGGCGATCGGCGTGTTCTCACCGGCCCTGCCGGCGGATCAGGTGCTCGAGCGCCCGGGCGGCCACGCCTGGGTGGTGTGGAGCCCGGCCGCGGGCGAGGTCTTCACCCGCATCCGCGCCCGCCACGAAGCGCGATGAGGCGCGGCGCGCCGGCGCGGGCTCAGCCCAGCAGCTTGGCGATGTCCTTGCCGATCTTCTCGGGCGTGTCGGTCGGCGCGTAGCGCTTGACCACCTTGCCATCCTTGTCGACCAGGAACTTGGTGAAGTTCCACTTGATCGCCTCTAGGCCCAGCAATCCGGACTTCTCGGATTTCAGCCACTGGTACAGCGGATGCGCCTTGGCGCCGTTGACCTCGATCTTGGCGAACATCGGGAAGCTGACGTCGTACGTGAGCGAGCAAAAATTCTTGATTTCCTCGGCGTCGCCCGGCTCCTGGTGGCCGAACTGGTCGCAGGGGAAACCCAGCACCACCAGCCCCTTGCCGGCGTAGTCGCGCGACAGCTTCTCCAGGCCCGCGTACTGCGGGGTGAAGCCGCACTTGGATGCCGTGTTGACGATCAGCATGGCCTGGCCGCGGAAATCGGCCAGCGACTGCTCCTTGCCGTCGAGGGTGGTGGCGGAAAAGTCGTAGACGGTGGTCATGGCGGGCTCCGGTGGGTGCCGACAGCGTAGCGCAAGCCGCAAGGCGCGGGCGGGCGTTTCACGCGGCCTTTACGCCGGCGGGCGGGCGCAGCCCCGCCCCTGCCTTTCGTCATGCGTGGCCGGGCCGCCGCATGCGCTAGGCTTCGGGGGTTCATCCGAACCCTGCTCCCAAGACCCCTGCAAGGACGTGCCATGACCCAGAAGCTCTCCCTCGCCCTCGCCATCGCGCTTTGCCTCGCGGTGCCGGGCGCCACCTTCGCCGACGACCACGCGACCCAGGCCGCGGAGCCGGTGTCGGCCAATCCGTTCTTCACCGCCAGCACCCTGCCCTACCAGCTGCCGCCCTTCGACCAGATCCAGGACGCGCACTACGCGCCGGCCTTCGAGAAGGGCATGGCCGACCAGCTGGCCGAAGTCGCCGCGATCGCCAACAACGCGGCCGCGCCGACCTTCGAGAACACCATCGTCGCGATGGAGAAGACCGGCACCGTGCTCACCCGCACCGCGGCGGTGTTCTTCAACCTCGCCGGCGCCAACACCAATCCGGCCATGCAGAAGGTGCAGGCCGAGATGGCGCCGAAGCTGGCCGCGCACCAGGACGCGATCCTGCTCGACGGCAAGCTCTTCGCCCGCGTGAAGTCGCTGCATGAGCAGCGCGACAGCCTGGGCCTCGACGCCGAGTCGCTGCGCCTGCTCGAGCGCTACCACACCGATTTCGTGCGCGCCGGCGCCAACCTCTCGGACGCCGACAAGACCACGCTCAAGGCGATGAACGCCGAGCTGGCCACGCTGGCGACCACCTTCAGCCAGAACGTGCTCAAGGAAGTGCAGGCCTCGGGCGTGCTGGTGTCCGACGTGAAGGAACTCGACGGCCTGTCCGCCGACGCGATCACTGCGGCCGCCGAGGCCGCCAAGGCCGCCGGCAAGGAAGGCCAGTACCTGATCGCGCTGATGAACACCTCGGGCCAGCCGCCGCTGTCCTCGCTGACCAACCGCGCGCTGCGCAAGAAGATCATGGACGCCTCGCTGACCCGCGGCAGCCGAGGCGGCGAGTTCGACAACCGCGCCATCGTCGCGCGCGTGGCCAAGCTGCGCGCCGAGCGCGCGGCCCTGCTGGGCTACGAGAACCACGCCACCTACGTGCTCGAGGACGAGACCGCCGGCACCGTGGCCGCGGTCAACAAGCTGATGTCCGACCTGGCCCCGGCCGCGGTCGCCAACGCCCGCAAGGAAGCGGCGGACATGCAGGCCATCATCGACGCCGAGAAGGGCGGCTTCGCGCTGGAGGCCGCCGACTGGGCCTTCTACGCCGAGAAGGTGCGCCAGGCCAAGTACGACTTCGACGAGTCGCAGCTGCGCCCCTACTTCGAGATGACCTCGGTGCTCGAGAACGGCGTCTTCCACGCCGCCGGCCAGCTCTACGGCCTGCAGTTCAAGAAGCGCACCGACCTGCCGACCTACCACCCGGACGTGGTGGTGTACGAGGTGTTCGAGGCCGACGGCAAGCCGCTGGGCCTGTTCCTCGGCGACTTCTACGCCCGCTCGAACAAGCGCGGTGGCGCCTGGATGAATGCCTACGTGCCGCAGAACGGCCTGACCGGCACCCTGCCGGTGGTCGCCAACCACCAGAACATCCCCAAGCCGGCCGCCGGCCAGCCGACCCTGATGACCTTCGACGAGGTCACCACCATGTTCCATGAGTTCGGCCACGCGCTGCACGGCCTGTTCTCGAACGTGAAGTACCCGCAGTTCTCCGGCACCTCGGTGCCGCGCGACTTCGTCGAGTACCCGTCGCAGGTGAACGAGATGTGGGCCACCTGGCCGACCATCCTGGCCAACTACGCCAAGCACCACGAGACCGGCGAGCCGATCCCGCAGGCGCTGCTGGACAAGGTGCTGGCCACCGAGCAGTTCGGCCAGGGCCACGCCACCACCGAGTACCTGGCGGCGGCGATGCTCGACCAGAGCTGGCACCAGCTGGCGGCCAACGAAGTGCCCAGCGACACGCTGGCCTTCGAGGCGCAGGCGCTCAAGGCCGCCGGCCTGGACTACGCCCCGGTGCCGCCGCGTTACCGCAGCACCTACTTCTCGCACATCATGGGCGGCTACTCGGCGGGCTACTACGCCTACCTTTGGTCCGAGGTGCTGGATGCGGAGTCGGTGGAGTGGTTCAAGGAGAACGGCGGCCTCAAGCGCGAGAACGGCGACCACTTCCGCAAGACCCTGCTCTCGCGCGGCGGCAGCGTGGATGCGATGCAGCTCTTCCGCGACTTCCGCGGCCGCGACCCGCAGGTCGGCCCCCTGCTCAAGCGCCGCGGCCTCGAGGTCGCCCCCGCTTCCGCCAAGTAAGACTTATCTCGCGTAACGGGAACGCCCGGCTTCGGCCGGGCGTTCTTTTTTTGGACGCGGATTTACGCGGATAAACGCGGATAAGGCAAAGGCAAGAAGTTGGAGTTGGGTCGGGGCGAGTCCTGGCTTTCCCCCAGAAAACGAAAACGCCCGGCCGAAGCCGGGCGTTTCGTTCTGGCCAAAGGCCATTAAAAGTCTTTTGCCCTATCCGCGTTCATCCGCGTAAATCCGCGTCTGAAATGCTTCTGCGAATCAAGCGTTGCGGTTGCAGGCGCGGAGTTCCTTGTTCAGGACCTCGGCCTTGGAGACGTACTGCTTGGCCAGGACGCGGACGACGAAGCTGTGGTCCTTGTCCAGCACGACCTTCTGGAAGGTGGTCTGGAGCTGGCCTTCGACCTCGGCCATGCGGACGTAGCGCTCGGCGCCGGCTTCGGGCCACTGCTTGCGCAGGCCGGCGTAGGCCTTGCTCAGTTCGCCCAGGGTGGTTTCGGTGCGCTTGGCCGGCTTCTTCTTGCCGGCCACCGGCTTCACTTCGCCGGAGAGCTCGGCCGCCAGGTCGGACTTGGCCTTGGCCAGGCGGGTGAACAGCGTGCTCAGCTTCTTGTCTTTCACCTTCTGCGCCGCTTCCTCGTAGAACGCGGTCCCGTCTTCGCTGATTTCGATCAGGTCGGAGAGGTTGTTCGTGGTATCGGTCATGCGGCGCTCCTTGGCGTAAGGGTTGGGCAGCGCGGTCGTCCCGCCGCCCAAGCCAGGCAACGGAGGGTCCCGGAGGCCGGGACGAGGCGATCGCGAAGGGAAGCGAACGACGCTGGCAACGGCCCGAGGGGTGTTATCAGCCCGTGAATCATACGTTCCACGAGGTGAAAAATTGGTTATCCGGACGCCTGCCGATATTTCAAACGACTGATTAAACCACTTTCACAGACGTTGGCAGCAGAATGCCCGAATATCAGCGCGAATACCGCCACGACAGCATGGCCCCGTCCCGGTATGGCATCACGCCGTGGAACGGACGGGGGTCGCCGTCGAACACGAGCGGCAGGAAATGCCGGTCGCCCTCCCACAGCGGCAGCTCCGCCAGGGCCTCGATCGGCACCCAGGACAGGTCGCCCTCCTCGTTCCGCTCCGGCACGTCGCCGGAAAAGTCCTCGATCACGAACAGGAAGCCCAGCCAGTCCTCGCCCTGCTTGCCGAAGCCCGGCCAGCTGATGGTGCCGCGCAGCGTCATCGCCCCGCACTCGATGCCGGCCTCCTCGCGGATCTCGCGGCGCATGCCCGACATCACGTCCTCGTCCGGCTCGAGCTTGCCGCCCAGGCCGTTGTACTTGCCGAGGTGGTGGTCGCCGGGCCGCGCGTTGCGATGGACCATCAGCACCTTGCGGCGATCGGGCGACAGCACGTAGCCGAGGGTGGCGACGATCGGGGTGTAGGGCATGCGCGGCGCGTCCGGAAAACACGAGGGCCCGACAGCATGGTTCCTCTACCCGCGCGCGGGCAAGCGGCGGACGGCGGCGCGGGGATGGCGTGAGACAATCCGCGCATGTCCACGCCCACCCTCCCCCGCGTCGCCGTCATCGGCGGCGGCCCTGCCGGATTGATGGCCGCCGAGACCGCGCGTGCGGCCGGCTGCGAGGTCGACGTGTTCGAGGCCAAGGGCTCGGTCGGGCGCAAGTTCCTGATCGCCGGCAAGGGCGGCATGAACCTGACCCACAGCGATCCGCTCGACGTGTTCGCCGGTCGCTACCGCGAACGCCGCGACGCCGTCGCCGACTGGCTGGCGGCGTTCGATGCCGACGCCCTGCGCGAATGGGCGCGGGGCCTGGGCGTGGAAACCTTCGTCGGCAGCTCCGGCCGCGTCTTCCCGACCGACCTCAAGGCGGCGCCGCTGCTGCGAGGCTGGGTGCGGCGGCTTCGCGAACAGGGCGTGCGCTTCCACGTCTCGCATCGCTGGCTCGGCCCGTCCCCGGATGGCGTGCTCCGCTTCGAGACCGCCGACGGGCCGCGCGAGTACCGCGCCGACGCCACCGTGCTCGCGCTCGGCGGCGCCAGTTGGCCGCAGCTGGGCTCCGACGGGGCCTGGGCCGCGCCGCTGGCGGCGGCGGGCGTGGACATCGCGCCGCTCAAGCCGGCGAACTGCGGCTTCGACGTGGCCTGGACGCCCTACTTCCGCCAGCACTTCGCGGGCGCGCCGATCAAGCCGGTGCGCCTGGCCATCGACGATGGCCATGCTCCGCCGGCCTGGCGCCAGGGCGAATGCGTCGCCAGCGAGCACGGGATCGAGGGCAGCCTGGTTTACGCGCTGTCGGCGGCGCTGCGCGATCGCATCGAAGCGCAAGGCGAGGCCACGCTGCTCATGGATCTCGCGCCCGGCCGCGAGCGCGAACGACTGGAGACCGAGCTCTCGCGCCCGCGCAAGGGCCGCAGCCAGGGCGAACACCTGCGCCGCAGCACCGGGCTCGACGGCGTGCAGGCCGCGCTGCTGCGCGAGGTGCTGGGCAAGGACGGCCTCGGCGATCCGGCCACGGTGGCCGCGGCCATCAAGGCCCTGCCGCTGCGCCTGCAGCGCCCGCGACCGATCGCCGAGGCGATCAGCAGCGCCGGCGGCATCCGCCTCGAGGCACTGGACGAACACCTGATGGTGGGCAGCCACCCGGGCGTCTTCGCCGCCGGCGAAATGCTCGACTGGGAGGCGCCGACCGGCGGCTACCTGCTCACCGCCTGCTTCGCCTCCGGCCGCCGCGCCGGGGCGGGCGCCGCCGCCTGGGTGCAGGCGAGGCGCTGAACCGAGCGATGCGCCGGCCTGTCGAAGGCCCGGCACCCAACCGCGCGATGCGCCGGCCGCCGGAAGGCGCGGCGCCGGGCTTCAGGGCGCGGTCGGCTCGGTGAAGTCGTAAAGCGTGACGTCGAACACCAGCATGCCGCGCGGCGTGCCCGGCGACGGCGGCTGCATGTCGTAGGCCAGGTGGCCCGGGATCCAGAAGCGCACGCTGTCGCCGCGCGACATCAGCTGCACGCCTTCCTGCCAGCCCTGGATCAGCTGGCTGAGCTGGAAGAACGCACGCTGGTCGCGCGCCACCGAGCTGTCGAACAGCCGGCCGTCGGTCGTCCAGCCGCTGTAGTGGATCTCGATCTCGCTGCGCGGACCCGGCCTGGCGCCGCCGTCGCCGCGCTTGAGCACCTTGTAGGCCAGGCCCGAGGCGGTGCGCAGGGCATCGGCCGGCGGCGCCGCGACGTCGGCCGGGGCCTGCACGGGGTTCTTCTCGCCGACCACCGTCAGGTCGATGACGTGCAGCAGGTTCGGCATGCCGGGATAGCCCGGCAGCAGGCGCTCGGGCTGGATCCACCAGCGGCGCGATTCGCCCACCGGCGTGCTCAGGATGGCGCGGGCCAGGCCCGGCTGCTCGGCGGCGAGCCGGCGCACGGTGGCGACCACCGGGCCGGATTCGCGCGAGCTGGCGCGGGTGACGCCGTCCGAGCTCCAGACGTCGGCGCGGTACTCGACCCACTCGCCCGAGAAGAAGCGGTTCGCATCCGGCGCCGGCTTGAGCACGATGTAGCTCATGCCGCTCGCGGTCTCGATCGCCTGCTTCGGCGGCGCGTTCAGCGGCTGCGGCGGGCGGATCGGGTCGACGGCGAGGGCCAGGCCCGGGACGCAGAGCAGCAGGGCCAGCAGGCGGGGACGCAGGGACATCTTCGGGCTCCGGACAGGTTGGAATGCGACGGCGCGGAGGGTAGCAGACGCGCGCCCGCTCACCACTCGGTGCGCGACGGCAGCAGGCCGCGCAGTTCAGCTTCGGTGAGGTTGCGCCAGCGGCCGGGCTTGAGCTCGGCCAGCTTGACGTTGGCGATGCGGATGCGGCGCAGCTGGGTGACGCGGTAGCCGAAGGCGGCGGACATCAGGCGGATCTGCCGGTTCAGGCCCTGGGTGAGCACGATCGAGAAGCCGAACTTGGCGATCTTGCGGGTGCGGCACGGCAGGGTCATCTCGCCGTGGATGAGCACGCCCTTGGCCATGCCGCGCAGGAATTCCTCGGTCACGGGCTGGTTCACGCCCACCAGGTATTCCTTTTCCTTGTGGTTCTCGGCGCGCAGGATCTCGTTGACGATGTCACCGTTGCTGGTGAGCAGGATCAGGCCCTCGGAATCCTTGTCCAGGCGGCCGATCGGGAAGATGCGCTGCTCGTGGCCGACGAAGTCGACGATGTTGCCCTTCACGGCGGTGTCGGTGGTGCAGGTGATGCCCACCGGCTTGTTCAGCGCGATGTAGACGTGGCGGCGGGCGCCCGGCTTGGCGGCGCGCTTGGCCAGGACCTGGCCATCGATCCGGACTTCATCGCCCTCTTCCACCTGGGTGCCGATGCCGGCGGGCAGGCCATTGACGGTGACGCGGCGCTCGGCCACCAGCCGGTCGGCCTCGCGCCGGGAGCAGTAGCCGGTGTCGCTGATGTGCTTGTTGACTCGCATGGTCGGGGCGTCGGGTGCCGCAGTGCGTCAGAAGTGGCGCGCATCCTGTCACGCCGGGGCGGGCAAGTCACCGTGGCCTTGTGGGGCGGCGCGGCGCACACCCCGATATCTGGGGTCAGAGGCTCGAAAATCGTGACGCCACCCGCATTCGCCGCCGTTTCCGCCCGGGTGGCATGGAATATGCAGCAGCCCTTCGCGAAGCATCCCCCCAACACACGGAGTCACGCCATGGGCATCGTCATCCCCTTCCCCACCCAGCAGGTCATGGACGACGAGCTGGCCATCCAGCTCTGGGAGCTGGTCATGGCCGGCGAAATCGGCACCCCGGAATACCGCCGCCTCGACGCCGAGATCAGCCGCCGCAAGGCGCTGGCCGAGCCGCGCCGCCAGGTGGCCGGCGCCCGCCCTTGGCGCTGAGCGCCCCATGCACGCCGTTATCCGCGGCACCCGCTGGAACCGGCGCGGCCTGGCCGCACCGCGCTCGCGCCGTCAGCCCAGCTTCCGGATCCGGAAGCTGCGGCCCTTGATCTTCCCGGCCTTCAATTTCTCCAGGGCCTTGTTGGCCTGGCTGCGCTCGATCGCGACGTAGGTCCGGGTCGCGAAGCCGTCGATCTTGCCGATCGCCGTGGCCGGCAGGCCCGCGGCGCCGGTCAGCGCGCCGACCAGGTCACCCGGGCGCAGCTTGTCCTGCCGCCCCGCGTCCACCACCAGGGTGGTCATCGCCGGCGGCGCCGGCCTGGCCGGCCTGCGCGAGAGGTCGATGCGCTCCCAGCGCACGGCCTGCCCCAGCTGCTCCTCGATGCCGATGACGCGGCGGCGCTCGTCCGAGGCCACCAGCGACAGCGCCAGGCCCTCGCCACCGGCGCGGCCGGTGCGGCCGATGCGATGGGTGTGCGTGTCCACGTCGCTGGCCAGGCCGTGGCTGACCACCAGCGGCAGGTCCTTGATGTCCAGGCCGCGGGCCGCGACATCGGTGGCCACCAGCACCTGCACGCTGCGGTTGCCGAAGCACACCAGCACCTCGTCGCGATCGCGCTGCTCTAGGTCGCCGTGCAGGGCCAGCACCGAGAAACCGCGCTGGGCCAGGTCGTCGGCCACCTGCTGCACGTCGCGGCGGGTGTTGCAGAACACCAGCGCCGAATCGGGCTTTTCATCAGCCAGCAGCAGGGCCAGCGCGTCGGTCTTGCGCGGCGATTCCACTTCGTAGAAACGCTGCACGATGGCCGCGACGGCGCCGTCGGCGACGGTGTGCTCCTCGGGCTCGCGCTGGTATCGGCGGCCCAGCGCGCGGATTTCCTCCGGGAAGGTCGCCGAGAACAGCAGCGTCTGCCGGTCCTTCGGCGCCTGCGACAGGATGCCGGCGATGGCGGGCTCGAAGCCCATGTCGAGCATGCGGTCGGCCTCGTCCAGCACCACCACCCGCAGCTGCGCCAGCGACAGCGCGCCTTGGTCGATCAGCTCCTGCAGGCGGCCGGGCGTGCCCACCACCACGTGCGGCGGGTGCACCAGCGAGGCCAGGTGCGGCCTCAGCGGCACGCCGCCGCAGAAGACCGACACCTTGATGTTGGGCATGAAGCGCGCCAGCCGGCGGATTTCCTTGCCCACCTGGTCGGCGAGTTCGCGGGTCGGGCACATCACCAGCGCCTGCACCTGGCCGGCGTCGGGCTGCAGCTTCGACAGCAGGCCGAGGCCGAAGGCCGCGGTCTTGCCGCTGCCGGTGCGGGCCTGGGCGATCACATCGCGGCCGGCGAGGATGGGCGGCAGGCTGGCGGCCTGCACGGGGGTCATCTGGCGGTACTCGAGTACCTCCAGGGCCTGCTGCAGCTCGGGCGGCAGCGGCTGGGTCGTGAATTCAGTCATGCCGCATTCTCGCACGGGCCAGCCGAGTCCCGGCTCAGCCGCCCGGATTCATCAGCTCGGCCAGGAAGTGCGACACCACCTTCGGCTCCATCAGCACCGTGAAGAGCACGCCGTAGGCGGCCCCGGCCAGGTGGGCGCTGTGGTTGATGCGGTCGGCCTGGCGGTGGTTCATGTAGACCGAGTAGCCGGTGTACAGCGCCGCGAAGATGATGGCCGGCACCGGGATGAAGTAGATCAGCAGCGTCTCCCACGGCCGCAGCAGGATGAAGGCGAACAGCACCGCCGACACCGCGCCGGAGGCGCCGAGGGTCACGTAATCCGGGTCGTCCCGGTGCTTGAGGTAGCTCGGCAAGGCCGACACCACCAGCGCCGAGAGATAGAACCACAGGAAGCCCATCGCGCCGAGGTACTGCGCGTAGAAGCCCTCCATCAGCCGCCCGAAGAAGAACAGGGTGAACATGTTGAACAGCAGGTGCATGAAGTCGGCATGCACCACGCCGTAGCCGAGGAAACGGTGGTATTCGTGCCGCCGCGTCACGGCCGGCGGCCACAGCACCAGCGCGCCCTTCAGTGCTTCGTTGTTGAACCCCAGCCACGAGACCAGGCTGGTGGCGACGATGATCGCCAGGGTGATCGAGAATTCCATGGCGGGTCTCAGCGCATCAGTTCGTACGGACCGCCCTTGGCCAGCGCGCGCTGGTAGGCCGGGCGGGCGTGGATCTTTTCCAGGAAGGCCGCCAGCTTCGGCCGCGTCGGGCCCAGCGCACCGCGGGCGGCCGCCGCCTCGATCGGGAAGCTCAGCTGGATGTCGGCCACGCTGAAGTCCTTGCCCGCGAACCATTCGGAGGACGCGAGCGTTTGCTCGAGGTAATCGAAATGCAGCTTCACCTGCGGCGAGACGAAGGACGACATCACCTTGTCGGCGATGCCCTTGGCGATCGGCTTGGCGAAGAAGGGCATCGGCGAGCTGCGCACCTTCGAGAACACCAGGGTCATCAGCAGCGGCGGCATCAGCGAGCCCTCGGCGTAATGCAGCCAATAGGTGCAGGCGCGGCGCGCCGGGTCGCCGGGCGGCGGCAGCAGGCGGCCCTGGCCGCAGGTGTCCGCGAGGTACTCGATGATCGCGCCGGACTCGGCGACCACGGCCTGGCCATCGGTGATCACGGGCGACTTGCCGAGCGGGTGCACCTGCTTCAACTCCGCCGGCGCCAGCATCGTCTTCGGATCGCGGGCGTAGCGCTTGACCTCGTAGGGAACGCCCAGCTCCTCGAGCAGCCACAGGACCCGCTGCGAACGGGAGTTCTCGAGGTGGTGGACCGTGACCATGCGTGCCATCCGGAATAGGGAATGCGCGAAGCATAGCTCGGCCGGCGACGATTCAGCCGGCGCCGCGTAAGGTTCGCGGCATGCGCCCGACCCTGCCCCTGCTGCTCGCCCTCGCCGCCCTGCCCGCCGCGGCCGCCGAACCCACGCTCGATGCCTGCCTCGCCGGGCTGCGCCCGCAGGCGCTGGCGCAGGGCATCAGCGGCGCCACCTGGGACACGCACACGGCCGGGCTGGCACGCGACCAGGGCGTGCTGGATTCACTCGATTACCAGCCCGAATTCCGCACGCCGATCTGGGACTACCTGGCCGGCCTGGTGGACGAACAGCGCGTGGCCGACGGCCGCGCGATGCTGGAAGAACATGCGCCGCTGCTGGCCCGCGTACAGGACGCGCACGGCGTGGACCCGGCCACCGTGGTCGCGGTCTGGGGCGTGGAGAGCGACTTCGGCCGTACCTTCGGCAAGAAGCCGCTGCTGGGCTCGCTGGCCACGCTGTCCTGCGAGGGCCGGCGGCAGGCCTTCTTCAAGGGCGAGCTGTTCGCGACGCTCAAGCTCATCCAGGCCGGCGACCTGTCCGCCGAAGGCCTGGTCGGGTCCTGGGCCGGCGCCTTCGGCCACACGCAGTTCATGCCGTCCACGTATGCGCGCATCGCCGTGGATTTCGACGGCGACGGCCGCCGCGACCTGGTCGGCAGCATCCCCGACGCGCTCGCGTCCACGGCGAACTACCTGCGCCGCTCGGGCTGGCAGCCGGGCAAGCCCTGGGGCCATGAAGTGCGCCTGCCCGAAGGCTTCGATGCGGCCGTGAACGGCCGCACCTCGCGCCGTCCGCTGTCGCACTGGGTGGGCCGCGGCGTGGTCCGCGCCGACGGCGGATCGCTGGCCGCCAGCGACGCGCCGACTGCGCTGTTGCTGCCCGCGGGCCGCGAGGGGCCGGCCTTCCTGGTGTTCAAGAACTACGACGCGATCTTTTCCTACAACGCCGCCGAGAGCTATGCGCTGGCGATCGCGCTACTGGCCGACCGCCTGCGTGGCGGCGAGGGCCTGCAGGCGCGCTGGCCCACCGACGACCCGGGCCTGTCGCGGGTGGAACGTCGCGAGCTGCAGTCGCTGCTGGTCGCGCGCGGCCACGACATTGGCGAGGTGGACGGCATGATTGGCGCCAAGTCGCGGGCCGCGATCGCTCTCGAGCAGATCCGCCTGGGCCGCGAGGCCGACGGCCGCGCGGGCCAGTCGATCCTGGCGGCGCTGCGCGCGGAAGCGTCGCCGGCCGACTGACGCCCTCGCCTTGCGGGCCCCGCCCTCGCCCCGCGCCCGCGTTTGGGCAACAATCGGGCCGACCCCCTCGGAGACCGACCCATGAAGTGGCGCAGCGCAAGACGCAGCAGCAACGTTGATGATCGTCGCGGCCTCGGCGGCCGGGGCGGCGGCGGACTCAAACTCGGCCTCGGCGGCATCGCCGCGGTATTCGTCATCGGCCTGCTGCTGGGCAAGAGCCCGATGGAAATGCTCGGCCTGATCGCCCAGGTGCAGCAGCAGGCGCCGTCCGCACCCCAGCAAAGCGGGCCAACCGCGCCCACCGCCAACGACGAAGCCTCGCAGTTCGTCGCCAGCATCCTCGGCGAAACCGAGGACGTGTGGTCGGCCATCTTCCAGGCGCAGGGCCAGCGCTACCCCGCGCCCACGCTGGTGCTGTTCAGCGGCTCGGTGCAGTCGGCCTGCGGCGGCGCCACCGCGGCGGTCGGGCCCTTCTATTGCCCGGGCGACCAGCAGGTCTACATCGACCTGAGCTTCTTCGACCAGATGGAGCAGCGCCTCGGCGGCGGCGGCGATTTCGCCGAGGCCTACGTGATCGCGCACGAGGTCGGCCACCATATCCAGACGATCACCGGCGTCTCGGCGCAGGTGAACGACATCCGCCGCCGCGGCGGCAACGTCGAAGGCGCCGAAGGCCCGCTGGTGCGGCAGGAGCTGCAGGCCGACTGCTACGCCGGCCTGTGGGCGCACCACGCGCAGAAGCGCCACGCCTGGCTCGAGGACGGCGATCTCGAGGAAGCCATGGCCACTGCCTCGGCCATCGGCGACGACACCCTGCAGCGGCAGTCGCAGGGCCAGGTGGTGCCGGATTCGTTCACCCACGGCAGCGCCGAGCAGCGCATGCGCTGGTTCCGCATCGGCTTCGAGGGCGGCGACTACCGCCAGTGCGACACCTTCGCCGCGCAGCGGCTCTGAGGCTCAGTCGCCCCGGGCCGCGCCCGGGGCGTTCCAGGCGGCCAGGCGTGCGTCCTTGGCCAGCCACATCTCGTTGATCCAGCCCTGGAAGCGCACGCGGTGCGCCCGGTCGGTCTCGTAATCGCCCTCGGACAAGCCCGCCGGCACGGGGCGCGCCTGCACGTGCACGCGCACCTCGCGCACGCGGTTGCAGAACAGGTCGACCAGCGTCGGCCGCGCCGGTTCGTAATGCAGGGTCACGTCCAGCACGGTGTCGATCGCCTCGCCCATGGCGCCAACCACGAAGGCGACGCCGCCCGCCTTGGGCTTGAGCAGGTGCGCGAACGGCGAGGCCTGGCGCGCGTGCTTGGCCGGAGTGAAGCGCGTGCCCTCGACGAAATTCATGATCGACACCGGGATGTGCCGGAACTTCTCGCAAGCCTTGCGCGTGGCCGCCACGTCGCGGCCGGCCAGCTCCGGTCGTTTGGCCAGCTGCTGGCGCGAGTAGCGCTTCATGAAGGGGAAATCCAGCGCCCACCAGGCCAGGCCCAGCAGCGGCACCCAGAACAGCTGGCTCTTGAGGAAGAAGCGCAGCAGCGGGATGCGGCGGTTGAAGGCCTTCTGCAGCACCGGGATGTCCACCCAGCTCTGGTGGTTGGCCAGCACCAGGTAGTGGCCGCCGTAGCGCAGCCCTTCGATGCCCTCCACCACGAAGCGCGTGGTGGTGAACACGTCGATAAGCGTGCTGTTGACGCCGATCCAGCTCTCGGTGATCACCATCAGCGCCCGGTCCAGCGCCGGGCGCACGGCCTTCAGCGGCAGCAGGGCCTTCACCAGCGCCACCAACAGCAGCACCGGGACGTGGACCAGGGTGCTGGCGCTGACCAGCGCCCCGGCGAAAAGGGCCTTGGCCCCGCGCAACAAACCCATCGTCGACCTCAGGCCTTGATCCGCGCGACCCAGTCGGCGTACGCGTGGATGATCTTGCCCAGGAACTTTTCGGTCGACTCGCTGGCCAGCTTGCCGTCCTCGCCGAAGAACTTGTCGGCGCCACCAAGGTAGGCCTCCGGCTGCTGCATCAGCGGCACGTCGAGGAAGACCAGGGACTGCCGCAGGTGGTGGTTGGCGCCGAAGCCGCCGATCGCACCCGGCGAGACGCTGACCACCGCGCCCGGCTTGCCGCCGAACACGCTCTTGCCATACGGGCGCGAGCCGACGTCGAGCGCGTTCTTCAGCGCCGCGGGCACCGAGCGGTTGTATTCGGGGGTGACGAACAGCAGTGCGTCGGCGCGGGCCACGCGCTCGCGGAAGCGGGTCCACGCGGCGGGCGGCGCGTCGGTTTCCAGGTCCGGGTTGTAGAGCGGGAGATCGCCGATCGCGACCTGCGACAGGGCGATAGCCGGCGGCGCCAGGCCGGCCAGCGCGTCGGCCACGCGGCGGTTGAGCGAACCGGCCCGGAGGCTGCCGACCAGCACGGCGACATCGAAGGGTTGGGACATGGGGGATCCTTGGATTCGTGGGGGGCGACAAGCCTAGCAAGCGCCCATGTTACGAAAACGGCTGCGTCTCGCGCAGCGCCGCCGGGGCTTGAAAATGCTAGCCTTCCGCCCATCACCACGGCTCGGGGGGGCCACCGGTGTTCCTCGACCCGTTTGCCAGCGCCCTGATCGCCCTGCTCGCCTCCGCGGCCATGTCCGCGGGCCTTTATGCCGCGGCCGCGCGCCAGCCCGACGAACTCGCCGGTCCCCAGCGGATCTGGGCGCGGGCGATCCTGCTGGCGCCGCTGGGCTGGCTGCTGCTGGAGTGGGCGGTCGATGTCCCGGGCCTCGCGGTGCCGGGCAAGACCCTGATCGTCGCGTCCTTCGTCGAGTACCTGCGCGCGCTGGTCGCGTCGCGCGGGCGCATGCCGGATTCGCCCTGGTTCGCCGCACCGGTGCTGCTGGTGGCGGTGGCCAGCGCGATCATGTTGTTCACCGCGCCGGGCCTGCCCATGCGCACCGGCCTGCTGTCCTTCCTGTGCGCCGGCATCGCGGCCAGCACCGCGGTGGTGGCGCTGCGTCGCGGCCCGCGGCCGGCCGGCGGCAATGCGGGCATCGTCGGCGCGGCGTTCTCGCTGTGCGCGCTGGTGCTGTCGGCGCGCGGTGCGCTGCTGTTCATGCCCGAGGGCAGCGTGGCCCGGGCCTGGGTCGAGCAGCCGTGGGCCGAAACGATACTGCTCGGCGGCGCGATGCTGGCGCCCGCGGTGGCCAGCCTGGGCTTCGTGCTGATGGGCAGCGAGCGCCTGCTCGAGCGGCTGCAGGACATCGCCGACACCGACGGACTCACCGGCCTGCTCAGCCGCACGGCCTTCCTGCAGCAGTCGCGCCTGTGCATCGCCCGCGACCCGGGCCAGGACTGCGCGCTGATGGTGCTCGACCTCGACCACTTCAAGCGCATCAACGACGAGCACGGCCACGATGCCGGCGACCAGGCGCTGCGGCTGGTGGCGTCGGCGATGCGCGACCAGCTGCGTCCGCGCGACCTGCTGGGCCGGCACGGTGGCGAAGAGTTCACGGTGCTGCTGCCCGACACGTCCCTCGCCGTCGCGGAAGCCTCGGCGCGCCGCATCCATGCCGCGGTCGCGCGCATCGGCTTCCTGGCCGATGGCTCGGCGGTGCCGCTTCGCGTCTCGATCGGCGTCGCCGCGCTCGAGCCGGGCGAGGCCGACATCGATCGCCTGATCCGCCGCGCCGACCAGGCGATGTACGCGGCCAAGCGCGCCGGCCGCAACCAGGTGCGGATCGCCCCGCCCGGCTGAGCCTCGCGGCGGTCGCTTGCTAGACTCCCGGCACCCCGTTGCCGGATGCGACCATGCGCAAGCTTCGCCCCCTGCTGACCCTGGTGATCATCGCCAGCCTGCTGTGGTTCTGGCAGGGGCCCGGTGGTGCCGGGCGCATCGACGAACAGCTGGCCTCGAGCGGTGCCATCGAGGCGCCGGCCGCGGAAGCCGCGAGCCCCTCCGCCCCCGACTCACCCGGCGTCGGTCCGGCCCGCGCCGCCCCGGCCTCCGCGTTTTCCGACGACGGCCTGCCGCCGGAAGCCCTCGATACGCTGGCGCTGATCGCCCGCAACGGTCCCTACCCGCATCGCCAGGACGGCACGGTGTTCAACAATTTCGAACGCCGCCTGCCCTCGCGTCCGCGCGGGTACTACCGCGAGTTCACGGTGCGCACGCCGGGGCTGTCGCACCGAGGCCCCCGCCGCATCGTCACCGGCGGCCAACCGCCGTCGGAGTGCTGGTACACCGACGATCACTACGAATCCTTCCGCCGCATCGGGGCGCAGCGATGAGCCTGCATCCGCTGCAGTCGCTGCTGGTGGAACCGGACCAGTCCGGCGCTTTCTACCTGACGGCGTCCGACCTGGGTCCGCTGCTCGATGCCGCCGAAGGCCTGGGCTTCCGATGCGTGACGGTGGACCTGGCCGACTGCACCGACAAGGCCGGACTGCTGCGCCAGCTGGCCGCCGCCTTCGCCTTCCCGCCCGGCTTCGGCCTGAACTGGGATTCGCTCTCGGATGCGCTGTGCGACCTCTCCTGGCTGCCGGCCGAGGGCTACGTGCTGGGGCTGGAATCGCCCGGCGCGCTGCGCGAGGACTGCCCCGACGACTTCGCCACGCTCGTCGCCGTGCTGGAGGGCGTATCGCTGGCCTGGCGCGAGGCGGGCCGGCCGTTCTGGTCCTTCATCGCCCTGCCCGACGACGAATTCGACGCGCTGGCGCCCTGATCAGCGCGCGATCAGCAGGAACGGCAGCGTCGCCACCGCCAGCATCAGCAGGATGCCGAGGATCGCGCCGAGCGCCTGGCCCGGCCGCGCGCGGATCCCGGCCCAGGTGCCCGGGGCGCGGCCCTCGCGCAGCGCGGCCGCGCGTTCGGCGCGCATCCGCTCGCCGCGCTCGGCCTGGTAGCCCGCCAGCAGCGCCTGGGCCTCGGCCAGCCCCGCCGCGTCCGGCAGCCAGAAGCCGCCCGCCGACACGCCCCAGAAGCTGGGCGGGGTTTCGTAGAAATCGATCCCGTGTTCGTTCAGCAGGGCACGGACCTCGTCGGCCTCGTCCTCGGGGACGTTTCGCAAATTGAGCAGGAGTCTGGCCATCGGGCGATGATAGCGCCCAACACGCCCCGCTCCGGAACCGCGCCACCCATGCCCGACGCCGCCCGCGCGCCCACGCGCCTCCGCATCGCCACGCTGACCGTGCTGGCCCTGCTCGCCTTCGCGGGCAATTCGCTGCTGTGCCGGGCCGCGCTGGCGAACACCGACATCGATCCCGCCAGCTTCACCGCGATCCGCATCCTGTCCGGCGCGATGATGCTGGTCCTGCTGCTGGCCGTGCGGCCCGGCCCGCTGCCAGCGGCCGGCAGCTGGCGCTCCGCGGCGGCGCTGTTCGCCTATGCCATCGCGTTTTCCTACGCCTACACCGGGCTCAGCGCCGGCACCGGCGCGCTACTGCTGTTCGGTGCGGTGCAGGCCACGATGCTGGTGGCCGGCCTGTTCACCGGCACGCGCTGGCGCGCCTGGCAGGCGGCCGGGCTCGCGCTGGCGCTGGCGGGGCTGGTCGGCCTGCTGTGGCCCGGCCTCAGCGCGCCCCCGGCCGAACCCGCGGCGCTGATGCTCGGCGCCGGCCTTGCCTGGGGCATCTACACGCTGCGCGGCCGCGGCCTGCCCGATGCCCTGGCCGCCACCACCGGCAACTTCATGCGCGCCGCGCCGATGGCGGTGGTCGCCGCGGGCATCGCCTGGCCCTGGCTCAAGCCGGATCTCGACGGCGCCCTGCTCGCCCTGGCCTCCGGTGCGCTGACCTCGGGCCTGGGCTATGCGCTCTGGTACTCGGCGCTGCGCGGGCTGTCGCCGCAGGTGGCCGGCAGCAGCCAGCTCAGCGTGCCGGTGATCACCGCGCTGGCCGGCGTGCTGCTGCTGGGCGAAACCATCGACCTGCGGCTGGCGCTGGGCGCCGCGGCGGTGCTGGGCGGCATCGCGCTGACGCTGGACTGGCGCCGGGCCCGAGGTTGATCCGCACCGGCGTGCAGGGGCGCGCCCTGCCGTCGGACCGCGCGGTTCCACCGAACCGCGCCGACGCCAGGCTTACAGCTCGCGCAGGCTCTGGAACTCGCGCCGCCGGCCGCTGAGCGGATCAGTGAACACCAGCCGCTTCGCCAGCAGCTTCAGCGGCCGCGCGAAATCCTCGGGCGACTCGTCCAGCACCGGATACAGCGGATCGCCAACGATCGGCGCGCCCAGGCCGGCCAGGTGCAGGCGCAACTGGTGCTTGCGGCCGGTCACGGGCTGCAGCGCATAGCGCCAGGTCGCGTCGCCGCGCCCGATCACGTCGATGCGCGTCTCCGAGTTCGGCGCGCCGTCGGTTTCGCGCATGCGGAAAAAGGGCTCCCCGGCCTCGATGCGGCTTCGCCGCACCTGCGGGAAAGCCACGCCGGGCAGCGCCGGTGCCAGCGCTTCGTAATGCTTGTCGATGCGGCGTTCGCGGAACAGCGCCTGGTAGGCCGCGCGCGAGCCCGGATCGCGCGAGAACAGCACCAGCCCCGCCGTGCCGCGGTCGATGCGATGCAGCGGCACCAGGTCCGGTGCGCCCAGTCGGCGCTGCAGGCGCCGCAGCAGCGTGTGCTCGAGGTAGCGGCCCGCGGGCGTCACCGGCAGGAAGTGCGGCTTGTCGGCCACCACCAGGTGCGCATCCTCGTGCACGAGGGTTTCCTCGAAGGGCACGGGCACCTCGTCCGCCACTTCGCGCGAGTAGGTCAGCTCCATCCCGGTGCGATGCGGCGTCGACGCATCGAGGGGTTCGCCGCGGGCATCGCGCACGCGCCCGCGCTGCATCCGGTCGAGCCACTGCGCGCGGTCCACCGCCGGGAAGCGATCGCACAGCGCATCGAGCACCGTGGCCCAGGGCCCGGGCGGCAGCTGCAATCGGCTGGTGGGTTCGTCGTCCATGCCGGCATTGTCGCCCCCGCCGCCCGATGGAAAAAGTCGCGGCCCCGGCGCATGCTTCGGACACCGGGAGGCACGGGCCGCCCGGATCACCACCGCACGGAGTCCACCATGGCCAAGGGCCTGAACCAGAAGAAAACCGAGAAGAAGAAGCCGGAGAAGACGCTGAAGGAAAAGCGTGCCGAGAAGCAGAGCAAGAAGGCCGGCAAGGCCTGATCCCGGGGACGGACGCCGCCCGGCGTCCGCCCGCGCCGCCCCGCGCCGAGGCCGGGGCGCCTACAATGGGGCCCGTTCCGCAGGCCCCTTCCCATGACCGAACCCGTCCGACTGTCCAAGCGCGTGGTCGAGATCGCCGGCTGCTCGCGCAGCGAGGCCGAGCAGTACGTGCAGGGCGGCTGGGTGCGCGTCGACGGCGTCGTGGTCGAGGAGCCGCAGTTCAAGGTCACCGACCAGCGCGTTGAACTCGACCCCGAGGCCAGGCTCGAGCCCGCCGAACCCGCGCCCCTGGTCCTGCACAAGCCCGCCGGCCTGCCGTCGGCCGAAGCCATCGCCCTGGCGACGCCGGCCCATCGCTGGGACGAAGACCCCTCGGGCTGGCGCGTGCACAAGCGCCACTTCGCCCACCAGGCGGCCGCCCTGCCGCTTGAGGACGCCGCCAGCGGCCTGCTGGTGCTCAGCCAGGACGGCCGCGTGCTGCGCCGGCTGGCGGAAGACGCCGCGAAGCTGGAGCAGGAGTTCATCGTCGACGTCGAAGGCGAACTCGCGCCCTACGGCTGGAACCGGCTGTCGCACGGCACCTCGTTCGACGGCTGGCCAGTGGCGCCGTTCAAGGTCAGCTGGCAGAGCGAGCAGCGGCTGCGCTTCGCCATCAAGGGCGTGCGGCCGGGCCTGCTGCAGTACCTGTGCAACGAAGTCGGGCTGCACGCGCTGTCGCTGCGCCGCATCCGGCTGGGCCGGATCCCGCTGTCGAAGATGCCGCCGGGGCAGTGGCGCTACCTGCCGCCCAGCGAGCGGTTCTGACTCAGGACTCTTCCTCGATCGGGCCATCGCGCCGCGCGAGATGCGCGGCCAGGCCGCCCAGCTGCAGCGCCTGCACCCGGTCCACCACCGGCGCGAACTTCGACAGATCGTCCGGCGTGTAGCCGCCCACGCGGTACCACAGCGTGATGCGCGTACCGCCGCCCTCGGCCGGCGCGAACCGGAACTCGAGCGCACCGTCCAGGCCCATGCCCTGCAGCGGGCCCAGGCCGCCGGTCATGCGCAGCACGCGGCCGGGATCGGCGAAGGTGACCACCAGGTGCCGGGCCTCGCGGTCGCCCGCGGTCTCGCAGAAGCAGCCGCCGCTGCGCGGCTGGATCACCAGGGTCGAAGCCTTGCCCCACCAGGTGTGGTCGCGCGGCCACCAGGCGTCCACGTCGTCCACCAGGGCGTCCCAGGCGTCGGCGGCCGAAGCCGCGACCACCACGCTGTTCTCGACGGTGAAGCCGTTGGCCGCACTGTCCTTCACCTCAGCCCGTGCACCGGCCGCGAACGCCAGCGCCAGCAGCAGCGCGCTCCCGGCACGTCGTGTCCCGTTGCCACCCTTCCGGTTCGCCACGATCCGCTCCCGCTGCCTGCGATGCGCCGAGTGTAGCGATCCGGCCGGCCCGATGCGCCGGCCCCTCCCCTTCGGCGGCGGGCGGATGCGAGAATCGCGGCCTCGCCCCGCAACGGACCCGCCATGGCCTCCAGCCTGCTCGCCCTCCTCGACGACATCGCCACCATCCTCGACGACGTGTCGGTGATGACCAAGGTCGCCACCAAGAAGACCGCCGGCGTGCTGGGCGACGACCTGGCCCTGAACGCGCAGCAGGTCGCGGGCGTCAAGCCCGACCGCGAGCTGCCGGTGGTCTGGGCCGTGGCCAAGGGCTCGACGGTGAACAAGCTGATCCTGGTGCCGGCGGCGCTGGCGATCAGCGCCTTCGAGGGCTGGCTGGCCGGGCGCGGCATCACCGTGCCCATCGTCACCGCGCTGATGATGGTCGGCGGCGCCTTCCTCTGCTACGAGGGCGTCGAGAAGCTGATGCACAAGTTCCTGCATCCGGCCGAGACGCAGAAGGAAACCGTGGCGCTGCTCGAAGCCGTCGCCGACGAATCGGTGGACCTGGTGGCGCGCGAGAAGGACAAGATCAAGGGCGCGATCCGCACCGACTTCATCCTGTCCGCCGAAATCATCGTGATCACGCTGGGCACCGTGGCCGCCAAGGATTTCGTCACGCAGGTCGGCGTGCTCTGCGCGATCGCGGCGATCATGACGGTCGGCGTGTACGGGCTGGTCGCGGGCATCGTCAAGCTCGATGACGGCGGCCTTTACCTGAGCCAGCTGCCCGGCGATTCCGCGGCGCGCCGCGCCAAGCGGGCGCTGGGCCGCGGCATCCTCACCGCCGCGCCGTGGCTGATGAAGTTCCTGGCCATCGCCGGCACCGCCGCGATGTTCCTCGTGGGCGGCCAGATCCTCGTGCATTCGATCCCGGTGGTGCACCACTTCGTGCAGGACATCACCCCGGCCGGCGGCTGGGGCCTGCCGGTGTCGATGCTGGCCGAGGCGGGCTTCGGCATCCTGGCGGGCATCGCCGTGGTGCTGGGCGTCACCGCCTGGGGCAAGCTGCGCGGCAAGGACAAGGCCGCGGCGCACTGACGGCCACGCGCGGCCCGCATTGGGCGTAGACTGCGGGCGCACCTTCGCACGTCACGCCCCGGGCATCTCGCTCCCGCCGTAGCGCCTCCCACGCGTCACCGTCCCCGTTCGCCGGGACGACGCCCCCACGGGAGCGCCCATGCCGGGCTACGCCACCCGCCTGCTCACCCTGCGATTCGGCGGGCAGGATTACCGCATCCGCGCGTTGAGCGACCTGCAGCAGTTCGCCGACCCGCACGGTCGCGCCGAGCGCGCCGGCATTTCCTCGGCGATGTGGAGCCTGTTCGGCCAGGTCTGGCCCGCCGGCCGCGTGCTGGCGCAGGCGATGAGCCGGTTCGATGTCGCCGGCAAACGCGTGCTGGAGCTGGGCTGCGGGCTAGGCCTGGCCAGCCTGGTGCTGCAGCGGCGCCAGGCCGACATCACCGCCAGCGACCACCACCCGCTGGCCGAGGAATTCCTGGCCTACAACGCCGAACTCAACGGGCTGCCGCCGCTGGCCTTCCTCGACCTGGCCTGGCACCTGCCGCAGCCGAAGCTGGGCGAGTTCGACCTGGTGATCGCCAGCGACGTGCTCTACGAGCGCGGCCACGCCGAACAGCTGGCCGTGCTGCTGGCGGCTCACATGCGCCCCAGCGCCGAAGTACTGATAACCGACCCGGGGCGCGGCAACAGCGGCGCCTTCACCACCGCGCTGAAAAAGCAGGGCTACGCCGTGACGGAAGTGCGCAGCGCCTTCAACGACGAGGACGTGGCGCCGTTCCGCGGGCGCCTGCTCAGCTACCGGCGCTGACCCGGCTCAGCGCACCACGTGCCACTGGGTCTGGCGTCCGGCCAGGTAGGTGACCTTCTCGCCGTCGAAGAAGGCGCTCTGCTCGAGCTTGACCTGCACCCACTGGCGGCCCCACTCCGGCACGCGGGCCTTGATGTTGCCTTCGATCGCGTAGGCGGTGTCGGGGTACAGCGGCCACTTGCCGCCGTCGGCGCCGCCGCTCTGGTCGTCCCACATGCCGATGGTCGGGCCGGCCGCGTGGCCGAAGAAGCCGATCGGATGGGTGTAGGTGCTCGACACCAGCTTCGCGCGATCCGCATCGCGGCGGGTGTCGGCCAGGATCTCGCTGCCGGTGCGGCCGCTGCGGAAGTTCGCGGTCAGCAGGTCCTGCCAGCGGTTGCCGTCGGCCAGCGCGGCCTTGAGGCCTTCGGGGACGTCGGTTTCGCCGGGGCGCAGCACGTAGCCCATTTCCTGCGTGTCGGTGCAGAGCTTGAGGTAGCACAGGCCGACGTCGGTGTGCAGGACGTCGCCGGGCTGGATGATGCCCTCGCTGCCGCAGAACGGTGCCTTCTCTTCGCAGGCGACGCCGGCGCGCTGGAAGTTGACGTCGGGCATGAACCACACCGGCAGGCCCAGCGCCTCGTAGCGGCGGCGGATGTACCAGGCCACGTCGTCGGTGTGGGTCGCGCCGGGCGTGATCACCTTCGACGAGAACGCATCGGACACCACGCTGCGGGCGATGGCGACGATGTGCGGGTACAGCGCCTGCTCGGAGGCGATGCGGGTTTCGGTCCAGCGCACGACGAGGTCTTCGGCGGACACCAGGCGCGATTCGTAGCCCGCGGGCAGCACCGCCAGCAGGCGCTCGTGCAGGCCCTTGCTCAGGCCGTCGGCGATCGGCCACTGGCGCGAGACGTTGATGCCGATGCGCTTGGGGTCGCGCTCGGCGATCAGCTGGCCCAGGGCTTCCCACTGCGCGTCCAGGTCGCCGCCGGACCAGACCGAGGTGTAGGGCTCGCCGAGCGGATAGCGGTTCACCACCAGCCGGTCCACGCTGCCGTCGGGCTTGCGGTGGAAGGCCAGCAGCGTGGTGCGGCGCGCCGCGAAGGTGGGCTGCGGCACCAGGGTGAAATAGATCGGGTCTTCGGCGTATTCGCGCGAGAGCACCAGCCACAGGTCGATGTCGGTCTCGGCCATCAGGCGCGGCAGCAGGGTTTCCAGCCGCTCGCTGACGATGCGGTTCTCTACCGCGACGCGCTCGCGCGGCGACAGCACCGCCGGTTCACCCTGCACCACCCGGCCCTGTTCGAAGGCCTGGGCCGGCAGCGTGGCGACCAGGGCGAGGCAAAGCGAGGCGGCGAGGCGAAGGCGCATGGCGGGATCCGGCGAAGGGGTTCGCCCGATCATAGCCAAGCGCGCGTGATTGTCAGCCCAGGCGCTGGAGGAACTGGATCAGCTGCGCGCGCTGGCCCGGCCCCAGCAGGCGCAGCACCGGCAGCAGGCGGCCGATCACCTGCGGCATCTTCTCGGCGACGGCGCGGGCATTGCCCGCGGCGAGTTCGTCGAGCAGCGGATCCAGCCGCAGCGGTTCGGACGCGGCCGGTGCGGCGGGTGCGACAGGCACCGCCGGTGTGGCGGGCGTGGCTGGGGCGGAGGGCGCGGCGGGAACGACTGGCGCGACTGGCGCTGCGGGCGTAACTGGCGCGGCGGGCGCTGCGGGCGCCGCGGGCGCGGCGGCGG
>NZ_AVCK01000035.1 GCF_000747155.1 Arenimonas metalli CF5-1
GCGCGACCCGAAGCTGGCCAAGGACTACGCCTTCACGGACGACTGATCGCCGGGCAGGAACGCGATGATGTCCTCCAGGGTCCAGGGCCGGACCGCCAGGCCCAGCCGCATCGCCGGCGTCTTGCGGTCCTCCCCGACCAGCACAAAGTTGTACGTGACCCGGAAGATCTCAAGCAGCCGCATGACAACCGTGGGGTTGTAGACGGCGTACCCGTGCCACCGCGTGTTGGAACTGGGCGAGAAGATGGGACGTTCCAGTACGGATAGCCGGCGCCGCACCTGCATGAAGAAGCGGTCCAGCGCGTGCATCTTCACGTCCAGCAGGTAATCGGCCAGGGTCACGGGGTCCAGATCACCTCGGTCCGACAGGTAGCACATGGCCTTGGCCGGCTCGCCCATGTTGGGCATCGGATGCGGCACCCACCGTTTCAACGCCGGTAGGGCCAGAAACTCTGGCTGACTGAGCGCAGACATCAGCAACTGCTTGGCAACATCGAACTTGCGCATCCCCGGGTGTGCGGCCTGCGCTTTTGCCAACGCGGTTTCGCTGGCGGCCAGGAGTCGCTTCTTCTGGTCCACGGATAGCGATTTGTCGATCTTCACCCAGAAGGCTTCGACCGTCCCCACCCTGACCTGAGGCCCGAACGCCGCGAAGCAGCCGCCGTGCAGGCCGGGGTCCCGATCGAGGTAAAAGTGGAGCTGCTCAATCTCGAGTAGCAATTGCTTCAGGTAGTAGAAGTGGGCGTAGATGGTATAGGGCGAGTGGATGCGGACGCCGCGCGAGGGCAAGCGGGACTCTTCGGGCAAGGGATCCTCGGCCTCGTTCGGCCCGTCCTCAAACGGCAAGAAGACACGGGCGTACTTCCGAAAGGCCGGCCGCTTCGCGGGATCGCCGCACGCTTGCGCGGCCATTTCCAGATCGTGCACGTCGTAGCGAGGGTCGTAGTCGAGATGCAGGCCAAGCACGAAACCTGACGTGGTGTCGGCGCTGGCCACCGCACCCATCTGAGTGACGCGCCGGTCGAACTGGCTACTCCAGTTGAGGACGTGCTCCTGGCGATCCACCGCAATGCCAAGGCGGGCCTTCTTCAGCGAGCGCAACCTCTCATCATGCGCCGCCGCAACGCGCACACACTGCTCGTGGATGAATCCAATCCTCTGGTAGATGACCGGCGCCGTCACTTCCGCGACCTCGCAGATTCGGCGCATCGGGGACTTGTTGATGAGCAAGCGATAGATGATGGCGGTCTTGCCTGGCAGCCGTTGCCGAAGTGAAGAGCGCACCGGGATGGTGAAGGTCTTGGCGCAGGCCTTGCATCGGAAGCGTCTCGAGCCAGCCGCCGTGGTTCCAAAGGCCTGGAAGCGCGTGGGTGGCGATGTGTCGGCCAGCCCCCTGTAGACACACGTTTCGGTCCGGCACGCTATCGGACTGACCTGTGGGGGAGCTTGGCTGATCCGCTCCAGCTCTTCCACGACCGCCCGATTACTCTTGATCGCGTTGGTTTCGTTGCAAAGTTTGCAACGCAGGCCGGCCGTGTTCTTGCCCGACCCCACGGCCAGGTAGTTGTCGACCACCTTCTGATTCGGACCACGATCAACCCGAGGCAGCGGGAGTACCCCGAAGTTCGGGCAGCGGGGATTGCGGCAGGTATTCACCTGCACCCCCTGAATCATTTCGGGGCAACGTTCGCTCGGTGGTGGAGACGCGCCCAAAAAAGAACCCCCAGTCGGAATCGACCTGGGGGTTATAGAGCCGGGAACCTATACCGTCAACACGTTAACGTAACGGCTGGCGGTTTCCCGGGGCTTTTTCATTTCCAGCGGCGGGGTCAGGAACTGAACCTGACCCCGTTCCGCATCACAGCATCGGGATCAGCAGCAGGGCCACGATGTTGATGATCTTGATCAGCGGGTTGATGGCCGGGCCGGCGGTGTCCTTGTACGGGTCGCCGACGGTGTCGCCGGTGACCGCGGCCTTGTGGGCTTCCGAGCCCTTGCCGCCGTGGTGGCCTTCCTCGATGTACTTCTTGGCGTTGTCCCAGGCGCCGCCGCCGGTGCACATCGAGATGGCCACGAACAGGCCGGTCACGATGGTGCCCATCAGCAGGCCGCCCAGGGCGTTCGGGCCCAGGATCACGCCGACCAGGATCGGGATGATCAGCGGCAGCATCGACGGGATGATCATTTCGCGGATCGCCGACTTGGTCAGCAGGTCGACCGCCTTGTCGTACTGCGGCTTGCCGGTGCCTTCCATGATGCCGGGGATCTCGCGGAACTGGCGGCGCACTTCCTCCACCACCGCACCGGCCGCGCGGCCCACCGCCTGCATGGCGTAGGCGCCGAACAGGTAGGGGATCATGCCGCCGATCAGCAGGCCGATCACCACGTCCGGGTTCGAGATCGAGAAGTCGACCTCGGCGCCCGTCTCGCCCAGCTTGTGCGAGTAATCCGCGAACAGCACCAGCGCCGCCAGGCCGGCCGAGCCGATGGCGTAGCCCTTGGTGACGGCCTTGGTGGTGTTGCCCACGGCGTCGAGGGCGTCGGTGGTCTTGCGGATTTCCTTGTCCATGCCCGACATCTCGGCGATGCCGCCCGCGTTGTCGGTGATCGGGCCGTAGGCGTCCAGCGCCACGATCATGCCGGCCATCGACAGCATCGAGGTGGCGGCGATGGCGATGCCGAACAGGCCGGCCAGCTCGTAGCAGCCCCAGATGGCGGCGGCCACGGCCAGCACCGGCGCCGCCGTGGACTTCATCGAAACCGCCAGGCCGGCGATCACGTTGGTGCCGTGGCCGGTTTCCGAGGCCTTGGCCACCTGCTGCACCGGCGCGTACTCGGTGGCGGTGTAGTACTCGGTGATCACCACCATCGCCGCCGTCAGGCCCAGGCCGATCAGGGCGCAGTAGAACAGCGGCATCGCCAGCGAGGCCATGGCGCCGGTGAACATGCTGGTGGTGACCCAGTAGAACGCGGCCGCCGCCAGCACGCCCGACACGGCCAGGCCGCGGTAGAGCGCGTTCATGATCTTGCCGCCGTCGCTGACCTTCACGAAGAAGGTGCCGACGATCGAGGCCAGGATCGACACCGCGCCCAGCACCATCGGGTAGAGCACGCCGGTGGTGCCGTACTGGGTGAAGTAGATGCCGGCGATCAGCATCGCCGCGATCACGGTCACCGCGTAGGTCTCGAACAGGTCGGCCGCCATGCCGGCGCAGTCGCCGACGTTGTCGCCCACGTTGTCGGCGATCACCGCCGGGTTGCGCGGGTCATCCTCGGGGATGCCGGCCTCGACCTTGCCCACCAGGTCGGCACCGACGTCGGCGCCCTTGGTGAAGATGCCGCCGCCCAGGCGCGCGAAGATCGAGATCAGCGAGCTGCCGAAGGCCAGGCCGATCATCGGCTGCATCGCGGCATTCACCGCCGCCGCGTCCATGGCCGCCGCGCCGCCGACGAACCAGAAGTAACCGGCCACGCCCAGCAGGCCCAGGCCCACCACCAGCATGCCGGTGATGGCGCCGCCCTTGAAGCTGACGTTGAGCGCGGTGTTGAGGCTCACCGTGGCCGCCTGCGCGGTGCGCACGTTGGCGCGCACCGAGACGAACATGCCGATGAAGCCCGCCAGGCCCGAGAGCACGGCGCCGATGGCGAAGCCGATCGCCGTGGGCCAGCCCAGCACCGGCACGAAGCCGATCACCAGGAACAGCACCACGCCGACGATGGCGATGGTCATGTACTGGCGGCGCAGGTAGGCGCCGGCGCCTTCCTGGATGGCCGCCGCGATCGCCTGCATTTTTTCGTTGCCGGCCGGCTGGCCGACGATCCACTTCGCGACCACGATGCCGTAAAGGATGGCGATCGCCGCACAGGCGAGCGCGAGGTGCAAACCGTATTGCTCGAACATGTAAACCCTCCCCAGAGTTCAGACACGGAACAAACATAAGCGGCCGATTGGCCGCCTCGCCCGAGTATGTCAAAGGGGGGAGGGGGAAGCCACACGGCCCGCCAGGCCGCATTCCCGGGGTATTTCCGGGGCGGCCGGCGGCAGCAGGGAGAGGTTGATGGCGGCCTGCGCATGCCCCGGGTCCAGGGCCAGCGCACAGGCGTAGGCGCCGCGGGCGCCGTCCGGGTCGCCGGCCTGCTGGCGGGCCCAGCCCAGGTTGCTCCAGGCCCGGGCCTTGCCGGGCGAGGCGGCGGCGGTGGCGGTCCAGAGGGCCAGCTCGCTGCGGTACGCGTGGTTGCGTTCACGCGTGGCCGTGGCCAGCACCAGGGCCGTCATGCAGACCGCGGCGGCGGCCAGCCGGAATTCCGCCAGCCTGGCGAGGGCCACAACCCCGGCGAACGCCACGCCGGGCAGGACCAGGTAAAGATGCCGGTCGTTGGCCAGGTCCAGCCGCGGCAGCAGCGACTGGGTCGGCGCCAGCTGCAGCAGCGTCCAGGCGATCGCGAAGCCGAGCCAGGGCCAGCGCCGCCGCGTGGCTGCGGCCAAGCGCAGGGCGATGAAGCAGGCCATTGCGAACCCGATCGCGTGGGGAATCACCGCCTCTGGCACGCGCAGGTCCGGATCCAGGTTCGTCTGCAGGCCGAACAGGCTGTGTACGAACAAGTGCAGGGCCGCGACCGATTGCCCTGCGAGCTGCTCCGCCAGCCCCCGCACCTGCAGGCTGGTGCCGAAGAAATCGCCGTAGCCCGGCCAGGCAATCGCGAGCGCGACGGCCAAGGCCAGCACCAGTCCGTGGCCACCCAGCCCGCGCAGCGCATTGCGAGGCGTTTCCCCGCCGTACCAGGCCAGCAGCGCCAGCGCGAAGGGCAAGGTCACCGCGGTTTCGCGCACGCCCAGCGCCGCGGCGAACAGCAGCGGCGACAACGCCCGCCACGCGCCGCCCAAGCCTCGCGCCTGCCCGTGCACGTGCGTCCACAGCGCGGCGAGGTAGAGCGTCGCCATCAGCGACTGCGAACGCCCGCTGACATAGGTCACCGCCTCGGTGGCCGCCGGATGCAGGGCGAACAGCAGCGCCACGGCCCACGCCGCGAACGCGGGCCGCGCCAGCCCCGGTGCCAGGCGCGCCAGCCACTGGCGCGCCACGGCCCAGACCAGCAGCGCATTGATGCCGTGCAGGCACAGGTTGGTCGCATGGAATCCGGCCGCGGCCGGCGACCGCGACCAGTCCAGCGCATAGCTGAGCTTGAGCAGCGGCCGGATGCCCGGCATCGAGGCCCACCACGCCGCCAGCCCGTGCACGCGCGGGTTGTCGACGATCACGTGGAAGTCGTCGAAGTGGAACGGCGCGGCGAGGGCCGCGGCGTATGCCCAGGCGATGGCCAGCAGCAGCAGCGCCGCGCCGGCGAGGCGCCCGGCCTGGCTCATGGCGCCGGCGCGCGCGCGCGGCGGGCGTGGTCGAAGGCGAGCTCCATCAGCGCCACGGTGTCCCACCAGCGGTCCGGCGCGTGCAGCATCACCACCAGCACTTCATCCTCGCCGCGGCGGGCGATGGCCACGAGGCAGCGGCCCGCGCCCGGCGTGTAGCCGGTCTTGATGCCGAGCGCGCCCTCGAATTGCTGCAGCAGGGCATTGGTGGTGTCCATCGCGAAGTCGCGGCCGCCCGGGCTGCGGAAGACGACGCGCGTCTTCGCGACGGTGGCGGCGATGCGCGGCTGCGCCATCGCGGCGCGCGCCAGCACGGCCAGGTCGCGCACGCTGCTGGCCTGGCCCGGGGCGTCGTGGCCGCAGGCATTGGCGAAGGATGTGTCGCGCAGGCCCAGTTCCGCGGCGCGCGCGTTCATGCGGGCCACGAAGCGCGGCAGGTCGCCGCCGTGCCAGTCGGCCAGCGCACGGCAGGCGTCGTTGGCCGAGCGCACCAGCATCGCGTCGAACAGGTCCGAGGCGCGCATGCGTTCGCCCGCGCGCAGGCCGATGCGCGAACCGGTGGCGCGCGCGGCCGCGGCGCTCACCGCGAATTCCTCGTCCAGCGTCGCTTCCTCGGCAAGGAGCAGCGCCGTCATCAGCTTCGCCAGGCTGGCCATGGGCAGGCGCAGCTCGCGGCCACCGACCCAGACCGGCGCGCCGTTCACTTCAACCCAGTAGGCGCGTGCGACATCCGGGTAGGCATCCACCGGCACCGCCGCCGGTGCCGGTGCCTGCGCGAGCACCGGCACCGGGTCGGCCGCGCTGGCCAGGCCCAGCAGCAGGGCCAGCGCGAGCCAGCGCATCCGGTCAGTCCTCGCCGGTCAGCTTGTCCTTGGCGTCGCGCAGGCGGTCGCGCCAGGAGGGCTTCTTCGGCGCTTCTTCGGCCGCGGGCGCCGGGGTCGGCACCGCCGCCGGCGTCGGCGCGGCGGCTCCGGCATTGCGCTGCTGCAGCTGGCCGCCGGCATAACGTCCGCAGAAGCCGGCGTAGGGCGATGCGCGCATCGCGGTGTAGTCGCGGCCGGCGCAATGCGCGGCGGCTGCGGCCTTGGCCTGCACCGGGCAGCTGGCGACGACGAACTCGGCATCCCTGCGCGGGTCGGCGCTGGCGCAGGCCTTGGCCACCAGGCTGGGGCAGTATTCGGTAATGAAGGTGAAGTCGCGGTTCTTCTCCGCCATCGGGCAGGCCTTGGCCAGCGCCGCCTGGCGCGGCGTGCCGCAGGCCGCGAACGCATCCCAGAAGCTGGGCAGGCCGGCGGGCGACTGGCGGACGATCTGGTCGTTGGTGCGGATGAACTCCGGGTTCACCGACTGCGCCAGCATCGCGCTGCAGTAGCGCGGCTTGTAGGTGGCGCAGACCGCGTTGGGGCCGGCGAAGCTCTGGTAGCCCATCGGCGAGGGCTCGCGCAGCATGTCCTCGCAGGTCTTGGCCATCATCGCGGCGCCCTGGGCCGCCGGGGATTCGGTGGCGTAGTTGCAGTCGCGGATCTTCTTGCCCTCGAAGTTCATCGTCATGTCGACGGGCTCGCCCTCCATGTTGCCCTTCATCTGCATGCGGCCGCGGTAGGCGTCGGCGCCGAGGCGCTCGAACTCGCCGCGCGCGGTCATCGGGTTCTCGCCGCGGCAGGTCATGTCGAAGCTCGACTTGTTGCCGGCCACGCGGAAGTTGCTGATGGTGCAGTTCTCGTCGTGCGGCACCATCTTCTCGCTGGCCTGGTCCTTCGGGCCGCAGACGTCCACCGTGGTGGCCGGCATGGAGAAGGGCATGCCCACCATCTCCATCTTCGAGGTGACGCGGTAGAGGTTGCCGCTGCCCGCCTGCGACAGGGCGGTGCCCGCGGACACGAGGCCCAGCGCGGCGGCCAGGACGAGCAAGGGTCGGTTCGGTATCACGGCAGTCTCCGGGAACGGGGTGGGGCCAAAGGGGGCGTATGCTCCCAGCGGCCTTTCGTTCCCGGATGTGCCGGCGGTCACCGTGCCATCCGGCCGGAGGGCACGGCCTGGGGATCAGCCGTAGGCGGGCAGTTTCTTCGCCACGGTCGTCAGCTTGAGACGAACGTAATCGGGCAGCCCGTCCGGACGGTAGGGCGGCGGCGCCTCGCCGCGCACCAGCGGCTCGAGGTACTGCCGGCAGGCGGCGGTGATGCCGTAGCCGCTGCGGTCGATGAAGCCCTTGGGCATGGTCTTCTCGCGGTTGGCGATGCGCGCCACCGGCGCCGCCTCGACCTTCCAGCGGTAGGGCTTGTGCGAGGTGCGCACGATCACCGGCATCACGCCGTTGCGGCCTTCCAGCGCGTAGTCCACGGCGGCCTGGCCGACGGCCATCGCGTGCTCGAGGTCGGTCTTCGAGGCCAGGTGGCGGGCCGAGCGCTGGAGGTAGTCGGGCACGGTCCAGTGCACCTTCAGGCCCAGCTTGTCCTTGACGGTCGCGGCCAGCAGCGGCCCGACGCCGCCCAGCTGGCTGTGGCCGAAGGCGTCCTTGCCGCCGCCGGCGTCGGCCACGAAGCGGCCGTCCGGGTGGCGGATGCCCTCGGACACGACCACCACGCACCAGCCGACCTTTTTCACGACCTCCTGCACCCGCGCCAGGAATTTCGCCTCGTCGTAGGCGACCTCGGGGAACAGGATGACCTGCGGCGCGGCGTCCTTCCCGGTGGCGGCCAGGCCCGCGGCCGCGGCCAGCCAGCCGGCGTGCCGGCCCATCACTTCGTAGACGAAGACCTTGGTCGAGGTGTCGGCCATCGCGGCCACGTCCAGCGCCGCCTCGGCCACCGACACGGCGGTGTACTTGGCCGCCGAGCCGAAGCCCGGGCAGCAGTCGGTGACCACCAGGTCGTTGTCGACGGTCTTGGGCACGCCGATGCAGGTGAGCGGGTAGCCGGTGGCGGCCGCCATCTGCGACAGTTTCAGGGCGGTGTCGGCCGAGTCGTTGCCGCCGTTGTAGAGGAACCAACGCACGTCGTGGGCGTCGAAAACATCCAGCAGGCGCTGGTACTTGGGCTGGTCTTCCTCCAGCGACTTGAGCTTGTAGCGGCAGGACCCGAAGGCCCCGCCCGGGGTATGGGCCAGGGCCCGGATCGCGGCCGGGGACTCCTTGGAGGTATCCACCAGGTCCTCGCGCAGGGCGCCCAGGATGCCGTTCCGGGCGGCCAGGACCTTGACCTTGCGGCCGCGGGCGGCCTGGATCACCGCGCTGGCGGTGGCGTTGATGACGGCGGTGACCCCGCCGGACTGTGCGTAAAGGAGCGTTCCTTTGCTCATGGGTTTTTCCTGTTTTTCATTGACTTGGAGCGGCCCGGCCAGTAGCGTTTCCACATTCGCACGGCCAGTCAGCGGCCCCACTATAGCCAAACGGGGTGAGGACGGCGCCGTGCGTCCTTGTTTATAGGGGTTTTGAAGCATGCGACTGGTTCTCCTCGGCGCGCCCGGCTCGGGCAAGGGCACGCAGGCCACGCGCCTCCGCGAGCACCTGCAGGTGCCGCATATTTCCACCGGCGAACTGCTGCGCGCGGCCGTCAAGGCGGGCACCCCGCTGGGCCTGCAGGCGCAGGCCGTGATGGCCGCCGGCGAGCTGGTCTCCGACGAGATCGTGCTGGGCATGCTGGAAGAGCGCCTGACCGCCGGCGACACCGGCAACGGCTTCATCCTCGACGGCTACCCGCGCAACCTGGCCCAGGCCAATGCGCTCGACGCGCTGCTGGCGCGCCTCCGGCAGCCGGTGGACATCGCCGTGCAGCTGGACGTGGACACCGAGCTGCTGATCACCCGCCTCGCCGGCCGCGCCCAGGCCGAGGGCCGCGCCGACGACACGCCGGAAGCCGTGCGCAACCGCCTGAACGTCTACAACCAGGCCACCGCGCCGGTGGTGGATTTCTACCGCAACTCCGGCCGCCTCGCCTGCGTCGACGGCGTGGGCAGCATGGACGCGGTGCTCCAGCGCATCATCGAAGTGCTGGCGCCGACGCCCGACATCGGCTGAGCGCCGCCGCGGTTCGCCGCGGCCCGCGCATCGCACGCATGAAACTGCACATCCTCGGCATCTGCGGCACCTTCATGGGCGGCGTCGCCGCGCTCGCGCGCGAGCTCGGCCACGCGGTCGATGGTTCGGACCAGAACGTCTATCCGCCGATGTCCACCCAGCTCGAAGCGCTGGGCATCGGGCTGGCCTCGGGCTACTCGGCCGCGCACCTCGCCGCCGACACCGACGTGGTCGTCGTGGGCAACGCGCTCTCGCGCGGCAACCCGGCGGTCGAACACGTGCTCGACCACGGCCTGAAGTACACCTCCGGCGCGCAGTGGCTGAGCGAGCACGTGCTGCCGGGCCGCGAGACGCTGGCCGTGGCCGGCACCCACGGCAAGACCACCACCACCTCGATCCTGGCCTGGCTGCTGGAATCCGCCGGGCGCGACCCGGGCTTCCTGGTCGGCGGCGTGCCGGAGAATTTCGGCGTCTCGGCGCGCCTGGGCAGCGGCCGCGAGTTCGTGGTCGAGGCCGACGAGTACGACACCGCGTTCTTCGACAAGCGCAGCAAGTTCGTGCACTACCGGCCGACGGTGGCGATCCTCAATAACCTTGAATTCGACCACGCCGACATCTTCCCGGACCTGGCCGCGATCCAGCGCCAGTTCCACCACCTGGTGCGCATCGTGCCCGGCCGCGGCCGGCTGATCGTCAACGGCGAGGAAGCCAGCCTGCAGCAGGTGCTCGACATGGGCTGCTGGACGCCGGTGGAGCGCTTCGGGCTCGACGGTGATTTCGACTGGACCGCGCGCCTGCACGCCGCCGACGGCTCGCACTTCGACGTGCTGCACCGGGGCGCGGTGGTCGGCACCGTGCGCTGGTCGCTGTCGGGCCGGCACAGCGTGATGAACGGCCTGGCCGCGATCGCCGCCGCGAATGCCGTGGGCGCCGACCTGTCGCGCGCCATCCCGGCGCTGTCGCAGTTCGTGAGCGTGAAGCGACGCATGGAGAAGCTGGGCGAGGCCCGCGGCGTCACCGTGTACGACGATTTCGCGCACCACCCGACCGCGATCCGCACCACGCTCGAGGGCCTGCGCGCCCGCGTCGGCAGCGCGCGCATCCTGGTGGCGATGGAGCCGCGCAGCAATTCGATGCGGTTGGGCGCGCACGCGGCCGAAATCGCGCCGTCGCTGGCGCAGGCCGACGCCGTGGTCTTCCTGCACCGGCCCGAGCTGGCCTGGGACGCGGGCAAGGTCGTGTCCGCGCTGCGCGGCGAAGGCGAGGCGGTGCCGGGCGTGGATGAACTGATCGCCGCGCTCGCGGCGCGCGCGCAGGCGGGCGACCACGTCGTGTTCATGTCCAACGGCGGCTTCGAAGGCGCGCCGCGCCGCTTCCTGGCCACGCTGGCCGGCTGAGCGTGCAGATCCACGAGCTGCCGCTGTTCCCGCTGTCCACCGTGCTGTTCCCCGGCGGGCAGCTGTCGCTGCGCATCTTCGAGCCGCGCTACCTCGACCTGGTCAAGCGCTGCGCGCGCAGCGGCGAGGGTTTCGGCATCTGCCTGATCCTCGACGGCCGCGAAGCCGGCGAGCCGGCGATCCCGGCCGCGCTGGGCACCGAGGCCGTGATCGTGGATTTCGCGATGACCGACGACGGCCTGCTCGGCATCACGGTCGAAGGCCGGCGCCGCTTCCACGTCGAGCGCACCCGCGTGCGCAACGACGGCCTGCTGCTGGGCGACGTGTCCTGGCGGCCCGAGCCCGCGCCGGAAGCGCTGCGCGACGAACATGCGCTGCTGTCGGTGCTGCTGGCCCGCATCCTGGACAAGGCCGGCCTCGAGCACGATGGCGTCGGCAAAGGTGCGCTCGCGGAGGCCGCGCATGTCGGCTGGCGCCTGGCCGAATGGCTGCCGCTGGATCCGACCGAGCGCCAGCAGCTGCTGCAGCTCGACGATCCGCACGAACGCCTGCAGTGGCTGCTGGGCCGTCTGCCGGATTTCCAGCCGGAATAACGCGCCTCAGCGCGACGCTGGCCGCAGCCGCAGCACGCGCTGGCCGTCGTCGGCGCGTGCATCGAGCGCCGAGTCGAGGCCGGGGATGTCGTGGTGCAGTCCGTCGAGCAGCGCGTCCTCGCCCGGCTGCGCCTGCCAGTAGCTGAAGAAATCGAGTCGCCGGGTGAAGCGCAGCGTGTGTACCGTGCCGATCCAGACGCGCTCGCGGCCCGGCTGCAGGCGCAGCGGCGTCGCCCACAGGCGCAGCACCACCATCTCGCCGGCGTCGGCGCCACGCCGCACCATCACCAGTGCCTCGGCGCGGCCCTGGTGCGTGGCCGGCAGCACCGGCAGCTCGCGCGGCGTCACGTCCTTGTCGAGCGTCTGCAGCAGCCCGGTCCAGCCGCCGGTGCGGTAGTTCTCCCAGCCCGACAGCAGCAGGCGCGCACGCACCGAATCCAGCGGGCCGGCCAGCTGCACGTTCAGCGGCCAGGCATCGCGACCGTGCAGTTCGTTGCGCCGCGCCGGCAGCTGGCGCTGCCAGCCGTCGGCCCACCAGGCCTCGCCGTCCACCTGCTCGGGCACCAGCGGCGGATCGAAGCGCGCCAGCAGGTCGTCGGCGCTGCGGCTGCCGTGCCAGGTGGCCATGCCCAGAATGGCGACGAAGAAGATGGTGGCGGTGGGACGCACCCAGAACGAGCGCACCACGCGGCGCCGGTAGGCGATGCCCAGCGCGGCGATCCACAGCAGGCCCAGCAGGATCCCGGCCAGCACGTCGCTCAGCCAGTGCGCGCCGAGGTAGAGCCGCGAGAAACCGAGCAGCGATACCGCCAGCGCCGCCACCACGTAGGGCCAGGCGCGACGCCGCCCCGGCAGTTCGCGCGCGATCAGTACGGCGAAGAAGCCGTACACCACCGTCGCCATCGTCACCGACGCCGACGGGAAGCTGAAGCCCATCACGGCCGTCGAGGCCGGCGGCTTGGGCATGTCCAGCAGGTAGCCCAGGAACCAGGTCAGCACCAGCGCGAACGCCGGCGCCGCCAGCCAGTGCCAGGCGGCGATGTGCCGGCGCCGCCAAAGCAGCCAGCCGAACACGCCCAGCACCGCCGGCGTGAGCACCACCGCATCGCCGATCGTGGCCAGGAAGGCCATGGCGATGTCGGCCAGCGGGTTGCGCAGCCCGAACATCAGCTGGTGCACGGTCATGTCGAGCTGCGAGGGCGCGCTGCCGCCGCCGACCGAGATCAGCAGGTGGAAGAAGCCCCAGCCGGCCGCCAGCAACACCACGCCCAGCAGCAGCAGCGAGGCCGATTCGGGCCGGTTCGGATCGATCAGCGCTTCGGAGTAGCGGCCCAGCACCGGGTGCCGGTGCGACCAGGCCAGCGCGCGTTCGATCATGCCGGTGGTGTGCGCGCCCAGCCAGCGCCAGGTGTAGAACACGAAGGCCCAGATCGCCGCCACCAGCACCAGCACCACCGCCAGCACCACCGCCAGCCGCCCCGCGACCGCCGCCACCAGCTCCAGCGAGGTGCCGAACACCCAGCCCGGCGCGAGGAAGGTCGCCGACCACACCACCGCCGCCAGCGCGCTGGCCGGCACGTACTGGCGCAGCTTCATCTTCAGCATGCCGGCGATGGCGGGCACGAAGGGCCGGATGGCACCGATGTAGCGCGCCATCACGATCGACTTCATGCCGTGGCGCTTGAAGGTGAGCTCGCCGCGCTCGAGCCACTGCGGATGCTTGTAGAACGGCCAGCGCTGGCGCAGCTGCGGCCCGTAGCGGTGGCCGACCCAGTAGCTGATGCCGTCGCCGAAGAAGGCGCCGAGCGTGGCGCACACCAGGGCATAGGTGCCGTCCACGTGGCCGAGGCCGACCAGGGTGCCGACCGCGAACAGCAGCGGCACCGCCGGGATGGCCACGCCGACGATAACCAGGGCGTCGCCGAAGGCGATGAGGAAGATGACGAGGCCCGCCGCGATCGGGTTTTGGCCGATCCAGGTGACGAGGGCGTCCAGGCGGGCGGAATCCATGGCCGGGATTATAGGCTGGCCATCACGTCCCCCGGTTTACACTTGGACCAAAGTTCAGGAGCGAGACATGGCCGATCTTCGCGGCAAGACCCTCTTCATCACCGGCGCCTCGCGCGGCATCGGCCTGGCCATCGCCCTGCGCGCGGCCCGGGACGGCGCCAACGTGGCCATCGCGGCCAAGTCCGGCGTGCCCAACCCCAAGCTGCCCGGCACCATCCACACGGCCGCGGCCGCGGTGGAAGCCGCCGGCGGCCAGGGCCTGGCCCTGCAGTGCGACATCCGCGAGGAGGAGCAGGTGCAGGCCGCGGTCGCCGCCACGGTCGCGCGCTTCGGCGGCATCGACATCCTGGTCAACAACGCCAGCGCGATCTGGCTCAAGGGCGCGCTCGAGACGCCGATGAAGCGCTTCGACCTGATGCAGCAGGTCAACAGCCGGGGCAGCTTCCTGTGCGCCCAGCACTGCCTGCCGCACCTGCTGCAGGCCGCCAACCCGCACATCCTCACGCTGGCGCCGCCGCCCAACCTCGACCCGAAGTGGTGGGGCCCGCACACCGGCTACACGCTGGCGAAGATGGGCATGAGCTTCGTCACCCTCGGCCTGGCCGCGGAGTTCGGCCCCCGCGGCGTGGCGGTGAATGCGCTGTGGCCGCGCACGGTGATCGCCACGGACGCGCTCAAGATGATCCCCGGCGCCCTGTCGGAAGCCGGCCGCACGCCCGCGATCATGGCCGATGCCGCGCACGCCATCCTGCTGCGGCCCGCGCGCGAGGTGAACGGGCGCTTCTTCATCGACGAGACCGTGCTGCGCGAGGCCGGCATGACCGACTTCTCGGGCTATGCGGTCGATCCGTCGAAGCCGCTGCTGCCCGACTTCTTCCTGGACGACCCCGAACTCGAGGAGGCCCTGCGCCGATGAGATACCTGCATGCGATGGTCCGCGTCCGCGACCTGGACGCGTCCCTGGCCTTCTACCGCGACGCCCTCGGGCTGGTGGAGACGCGCCGCCGGGACTACCCGCAGGGGCGCTTCACCCTGCTGTACCTGGCCGCGCCGGCGAACCCGGAGGTGGAGGTCGAGCTGACCTACAACTACGACGACGAGGACTACGGCTCGGCCCGCAACTTCGGCCACCTGGCCTTCGAGGTCGACGACATCTATGCCGCCTGCGCGCGGCTGCAACAGCACGGCGTGGTGATCAACCGCCCGCCGCGCGATGGCCGCATGGCCTTCGTGCGCTCGCCCGACCTCGTGTCGATCGAACTGCTGCAGAAGGGCGAAGCCCTGGCGCCGGCCGAGCCCTGGGCGTCGATGCCGAACACCGGGCAGTGGTGATCGCGCGGCGCTGAGTCAGGCCAGCGGCAGCGCCGTGCCGCAGCGGCGGCAGTGCGCCGCGTCGGGTTCGTGCTCGGCCAGCCCGCAGCCCGGGCAGGCCACCTTGCGGCGCTCGCGCAGGCCGGCGGCCAGCTCGGCGGTGTAGATGCCGGTGGGCACGGCGATGATGCCGTAGCCGATCAGGATCAGCACCGAGGTCACGAAGCGCCCCAGCGGCGTCAGCGGCGTGATGTCGCCGAAGCCGACCGTGGCCATGGTGACGATCGCCCAGTACATCGCGAGCGGGATGCTGGTGAAGCCATTCTCCGGCCCTTCGACCAGGTACATGGCCGCGCCGAAGATCACCACGAGCGTCAGCACCGCCAGCAGGAACACGGCGATCTTGCGCCGCGACCGGTACAGCGCGCCCACCAGCAGCCCGCCGGCCTCGGTGTACTCCATCAGCTTGAGCACGCGGAAGATGCGCAGGATCCGCAGGATCCGCACCACCAGCAGCGCCTGGCTGCCGGGCAGCACCAGCGAGAGGTAGGTGGGCAGGATCGAGAGCAGGTCGATCACGCCGTAGAAGCTGCGCGCGTAGCGCAGCGGATGCTTCACCACGGCCAGCCGCGCGAGGTACTCGGCGGTGAACAGCAGGGTGAAGCCCCACTCCAGCGCATAGAACCAGGGCCCGAAGCGCGCATGCATCCCGGCTTCGCTGTCGAGGATCACCACGATCACGCTGGCGATGATGGCGCCGATCAGCAGCAGGTCGAAGCGCCGCGGCGCACCCGGTTCGTGCCGGAAGATGATCTCGAACCAGCGCGCGCGCCAGCCGCTTTCCGCCGCCGGCGAGAAGCGTTCGGCCAGCGGCAGCGGTCCGGGGGTCACCGGGCGGCGTCCAGCGCCTGGCGGAAGTCGGCCAGCAGGTCGTCCGGGTGCTCCAGGCCCACCGACACACGCAGCAGGTTCTGCGCGGTGTGCGGGTTGGCGCCCTCGACCGAGGCGCGGTGCTCGACCAGGGTTTCCGGGCCGCCGAGCGAGGTGGCGTTGATGGCGAGCTTCAGACCGCCGGCCACGCGCAGCGCCGCCTCGCGGCCGCCCTTGAGCTGGAAGCTCAGCATGCCGCCGAAGTCGGACATCTGGCGCGCGGCCACCGCGTGGTTCGGGTGCGTGGCCAGGCCCGGGTAGTGCACGGCCTCGACCGCCGGGTGCGCGGCGAGGAGGTCGGCCAGCGCCCGCGCATTGCGGCAGTGCCAGGCCAGGCGCGCCGGCAGCGAGCGCGCGCCGCGCAGGATCAGCCAGGCGCTGAAGGGCGCCAGGATGTTGCCGGTGACGTGGCGGCGGTGCGCCACGCGCGCGTGCAGCTCGTCGGCCTTCGCGAACACCAGCGCGCCGCCCATCACGTCGCTGTGGCCGCCCAGGTACTTGGTGGTGGAGTGCATCACCACGTCGGCGCCCAGCGCCAGCGGCCGCTGCAGCACCGGCGTGGCGAAGGTGTTGTCGCAGGCCAGCAGGGCGCCGTGCGCGCGGGCGATCGCCGACAGCGCGGCGAGGTCGCTCACTTCCAGGCGCGGGTTGGACGGCGTCTCGGCCCAGAGCAGGCGCGTCTCCGGGCGCAGCGCGGCGCGCACGGCGTCGGCGTCGCCCATGTCCACGGCGGTGCCGGTGACGCCGCGCTCGGGCAGGAATTCGTTGGCCAGCGCGCGCAGGCCGGTGTAGCAGTCGCGCGGGTAGAGGAAGTGGCTGCCCGACGGCAGCGACTCCAGCAGGCAGTTCATCGCCGCCATGCCGGAGCCGAAGGCCAGCGCCGCGGCGCCGCCTTCCATCGCCGCCAGCACCGCTTCAAGCCGGTCTTGGGTCGGGTTCTGCTCGCGCTGGTACTCGTAGCCGGCGCGGCGCTCGCCGGCCGGGCCGTGCTGGAAGGTGGTGGCGAGGTGGATCGGCGGCGCGACCGCGCCGGTTTCCTTGTCCGGTTCGCCGCCCGCGTGGACGGCCAGGGTTTCGATGCGGGTCATGCGGGCGGCTCCGGGGTCAGGGCAGGGGTCAGGCGGCGATTTCGCGGAAGGCTTCGCGGGCGGCTTCGAAGGTGTGCTGCAGCTCCGCTTCGCCGTGCGCCGAGGACAGGAAGCCCGCCTCGAACGCCGACGGCGCGAAGTAGACGCCGCGCTTGAGCATCGCGTGGAAGAAACGCTTGAACGCCGCGGCATCGCTGGCCATCGCGTCTTCGAAGGTCTCGACCGCGCGGTCGGTGAAGTAAAGGCCGAACATGCCGCAGGTGCGGGTGGTGGTGACGGCGACCCCGGCCTCGCGCGCGGCGGCCTCGAGGCCGTCGCAGAGCACGTGCGTGTTGGCTTCCAGCTTCTCGTGGAAGCCCGGCGCCTGCACCAGCCCCAGCGTGGCCAGACCCGCGGCCATCGCCACCGGGTTGCCGCTGAGCGTGCCGGCCTGGTAGATCGGGCCGGCCGGCGCGATCTGCTGCATCAGTTCCTTGCGGCCGCCGTAGGCGCCGACCGGCATGCCGCCGCCGATGATCTTGCCGAAGGTGCTCAGGTCCGGCGTGACGCCGTAGCGGGCCTGGGCACCGCCGAGCGCGACGCGGAAGCCGGTCATCACCTCGTCGAAGATCAGGACCGCGCCGTGCTTCGTGCACAGCGCGCGCAGGTGCTGCAGGTAGCCCTCGCGCGGCAGGATGCAGTTGGCGTTGCCGACGATCGGCTCGACGATCACGCCGGCGATCTCGCCGCCGACCTCGTCGAACAGCTTCGTGGCGGCCTCGAAGTCGTTGTACGGCAGGGTGAGCGTGAGGTCGGCCAGCGCCTTGGGCACGCCGGGCGAATTCGGCAGGCCGAAGGTGAGCGCGCCCGAGCCGGCCTTCACCAGGAAGCTGTCGCCGTGGCCGTGGTAGCAGCCCTCGAACTTGACGATGCCGGTGCGGCCGGTGGCGCCGCGCGCCAGCCGGATCGCCGACAGCGTGGCCTCGGTGCCGGAGTTCACCATGCGCATCATTTCCATCGACGGCACCAGCTTGCGCACGGTTTCGGCCATGGTCACCTCCAGCGCATTCGGCACGCCGAAGCTCAGGCCATCGACCATCGTGCGCGACACCGCCTCGAGCACCGCGGGATGCGCGTGGCCGGCGATCATCGGGCCCCAGCTGCCGATGTAGTCGACGTAGCGGTTGCCGTCGACGTCGATCAGGTAGGCGCCCTCGGCGCGCTTGGCGAAGAAAGGCTCGCCGCCGACCGACTTGAAAGCGCGCACCGGCGAGTTCACGCCGCCGGGCATGAGGTCGAGGGCGCGGGTGAAGAGGTCGTGGCTGGTCGCGGTGTTCATCGGTCTACTCGTTGGGAAGGGGGTCGAAGGCGCGGCGGTAGGCGCGCACGGCGGCGGTGGGGTCGGGGGCCTCGAACACGCCGCCGATCACGGCCAGCAGGTCGGCGCCGGCCGCCACCAGGGTGGGGGCATTGTCCGGGGTGATGCCGCCGATGGCCACCCGCGGCAGGCCCAGCGAGGCGCTTTCGGCCAGCAGCCGCGGGTCGGCCCGGCGCGCCAGCGGCTTGGTGCCGGACGGGAAGAAGGCGCCGAACGCAACGTAACTGGCGCCCGCCGCGGCCGCGCGCTCGGCGAGGTCGAGCTGGTCGTAGCAGGAAGCGCCCAGCAGGGCCGCGGGGCCCAGCGCACGGCGGGCTTCGGCCAGCGAACCATCGTCCTGTCCGAGGTGGGCGCCGTCCGCGCCGGTGTCCGCCGCCAGGCGCCAGTCGTCGTTGACCAGCAGCGGCAGGCCCAGCGCCCGGCAGGCGGGCAGCAGCGCCTCGACCTGGCGGCGGCGGTCGGCGGTTGTGGCGGCCTTGTTCCGGTACTGCAGCAGCACCGGCCCGTCCGCCAGCACCGGCAGCACGCGCGCGAGGAAGCGGTCGGTGTCGGGATCGTCCGGCGTCAGCAGGTACAGGCCGCGGCGCGGCCAGATTGACGGGGCGTTCATTTCGGGGCGGCCGGCATGGTGCGAGAATGATAGCCGTCCCCGAGTCGCGAGAATGAAATGAGCACGAGCACCACCGCCGCCTACCGCACCTGGATGTGCGTCGTCTGTGGCTTCATGTACAGCGAGGCCGACGGCTTGCCGGAGGAAGGCATCGCGCCGGGCACGCGCTGGGAAGACATCCCCGACACCTGGGTGTGCCCGGACTGCGGCGTGACCAAGGACGACTTCGAGATGGTGCCGGCGGGCTGAGGAGCCGGCCTGCCGCCGCGCGCGCTCAGTTGAGGCGCGCGCCGCCGCTGCCCAGTTCGATCAGCGCCGTGCGCACGGCGTCGAGGTCTTCGGCTTCCGGCAGCAATTGCAGGTAACGGGCCAGGTCTTCGCGCGCACCCTTGGCGTAGCCCATTTCACGATAGGCCAGGCCGCGGTCGCGCAGCGCCTCGGCGGTGTCGGGCGAAAGCTTGAGCAGGCGATCGGCGCTGCGCGCCACGCGCTCCCAGTCGCCGCGCTCGAGATAGAGGCCCTTCAGGTTGCGCAGCATGCGCATCAGGATCATGCGGTGCGTGGCCGGCGCCAGTATCTGCAGCAGCTGCTGGTCGTCGGGCGACTGGCCGCCGAGGTGCGGCGAGGCGCGCTCGCGCAGTTCGTCGGCGCTCACCGGGCGGCCCTTGTTGTACGGGTCGAGCACCAGGATGCCGTCATCCACCGGCAGCCGCACCAGGAAATGACCCGGGAACGAGACGCCGTCGAGCGGCATGCCGAGCCGTCGCGTCACTTCCATCTGGATCACGGCCAGCGAGATGGGGATGCCCAGCTTCCGGTCGACGACTTCGTTGAGGTAGCTGTTGCGCGGGTCGTCGTACTGCACGTTGTTGCCCGCGAAGCCGATCTCCTCGAACAGGTAGCGGTTGATCGCGGTCAGGCGCGCAGGCAGGTCGATGTCCTGCTCGAGCTGCGGGCGCAGCGCGGCGGCGTAGGTGTCCACCTGCGCGGCGTAGCCGGCGGCGTCGAGGTCCGGGTACTCGTCGCGCGCGATCAGCAGCGCGGTGTCGAGCAGCGGCAGTTCGTCGTCGCCCAGCGTGGCGAGCGTGTTCCAGTCCGGCAGGGGATGCGTGTTGGTCATGCCACCCATGTGGTTGCCCTCCTGCGCTGAATCAAGGTGCGCCGCGCTCCGGAATGCCCGGGCCGAACACGAGTTCGTCGCCATCGGCCACGCCCAGCCGCGCGGCCGTGCCGGCGTTGAGCTCGAGCACGTACAGCGCCGGCGCGGCGCTGGGATAGGGCGGGCAGCGATCGCCGAGCGAGCAGGGCGGCACGCCCTTGCGCGCCGAGACCAGGCGCCGGTTCTGGTCGAAATACAGGATGTCGAGCGGAATGCGCGTGTTCTTCATCCAGAAGGCCAGCGGCTGCTCGGCGTCATAGAGGAAGAGCATGCCGGCGTCCGCTGCCATCTGGTCGCGGAACATCAGGCCGCGGTTGCGCTCGGCTTCGTCGTCGGCGATTTCCACGCTGAAGCGCTCGCCGCGCAGCTCCACCCAGGGCTTCCCGGCCGAGGCGCAGCCCGCCAAAGGCACCAACAGCAGGCTCAGGAGGGCGGTAGGCAGGCGCATGGGTGGCTCCGTGGGGTGTTGCCCCGACGTTCGGTGATGCCCGTCCGCACTGTCAAGCGAACCGGGGGCTTCCCAAAGCCGTTGGCTTCATCTATTCTTCGCGGCCCTTCACCGCCCGGCCTTGGTCGGCCGGCGGAGGGGGAGCAAAAAAGGACGGTTTAGGGTGTTGACGTCCTCGGAACTTGCTCTATAATGTGCGGCTCCCTCGGGCGAAACGCTCTTGGACGCGGAAGGCGAAAGGCCTTTTGCAGAGATGAAGATCTTTGACAGTGT
>NZ_AVCK01000036.1 GCF_000747155.1 Arenimonas metalli CF5-1
CAGGGCGTGTTATTCAGATGATCCCTAGTTTGGAGCGACACCCACGCAAGGAGTTCGACCATGAAGTTCATTCCTCTCCCGGTCCTTCAGATTGCACGCGCGTTTGGCCTCGTCCGCGGCCTTCGCACCGTCCGCGTCCCGGCGGGACGGCGGATGCGCTGGGCGGTTGCCGTGCAAGTGCTGGGGCGCTGGCGCGTGGTTCGCCAGCCCCAGATCAACAGCCCGTACGTGATGGTTCCGGATAGCCACTACACCCCTCGGCCCCTGCTGTTCCCGCGGCTGGGCGATGTGCGGTCCTTCCTGGACAGGCAGGGCCTCTGAGCCCATCACCCATTGAAATGGAGTTCGATGATGAATGACGACGATGTTCGCAAGATGCTGCTTCGCTCGAGCGCGATGACCGCGCGGGAACAGGCCGTGTGGGCGGCGGTCTTCGCCCGGTCCGAAGCGTTCGACCTTGGCGCTGCCGTCCAGGCCGACGAGGCGGTCAAGGCGCTTCGCCGCATTGACCCTGACGAGCTCGGGCCGACGACGCCTGAGCACCAAGCGCTGGCTGCCGGCACCTACATTTCTGAAGGGGAATTTGGCCCTTGGTATCGGGTCGCTTGGCGCTTAGCGATGCGCGGCTCAAAGTGCGCAATGGAGGAAGTCACCTCCCAGCAGATCGAATCAGCCTATGACGCATACCTTCGTGGGCAGGGAGACTTCTATTAGACATCGCCCAAGAGGAAAACCAGACTCGGATTGAAAATACAGCGATTGAAATTCTCCAAACAAGCTCTTGGGGCGACGTCGGGGGAACACCCGACAAAGATCAGCATGGAGGAGAGAACTTGGGAGACAGGGTCATAGCTGATCGGCGGTCATACCCGAATGAACCCCCGGCTCAGTTTGATGGCGAATGCCGCTAAGGCCGCAAGAAACAGAAATACAAGAACCATGGATTTTGTTCTTGGTTGCATTCAGTGCCGAGATAGCGATCGTTGGCCAAGAAAGCCATCGGTCTTCAATTGGCTGTCATACGCTTATCAATCAACGCACTGACGCAGGCGGACGCACTTACAACGACGACAGGATCTACGGAAATCGAAGGGCCTACCAACGATGCCGCCTCCGCTCGTTCTGAAATGGCACGCTGCTTCTGAGTGACGATCGCCGAGGCAGCGGCAACTGCGCTCCTCTGGCGGTCTTGAACTTGAGCGAGCGCGCGCATCATGTAATGCGAAACATCCTTTCCTGCTCTCATCTCGTCGCGTTCTTCGTCGGTCAGTTCGCGGAACAGAATGGCGTCTTGCTCGAGATTAAGATACTCCAGCTTGGACCGGCCCTGGTCCGAGCGGATAAAGGCATCCGCGGTCGTCATGCTGGCTAAGTGATGCATAGCGGCGACAAACTCGGCGAGCATGACCAAGTCGTCGTGGGCCAACCTGACTCCCGCCTCTCTGACGGTGACTCCCGCCGACCGCACCTTGGCAGCGGCGAGCCGGACGCTCGCTAGGGTGGCCTCGGATGACACCGCCACCTCTTCGAGCTCTATGCCTGGATCGCACCAAGATCTCAGCGACATTTCCCCAATGCTCACGCCATCGGAAGCGATGACAATCCAATCGGGGCGCTTGTCTTGGTCTTGCGTGGAGTCTTGGTCTGCGCAAGCCGAGAGGAAGCCAAGCAGGGACGCTAGGATAATGGCTCGCTTCATATGATGTCCGAAGGGCGAAAGTAGGGGCAGAACATCCATCCTATCTGGTCTAAAGCTACCACTCCGCGGCTCGGTCCAAACATCGTTCAAGCCGAACCCTGACTAACCTTCCGGCGCCATCAGGTCCGGCTGATCCCCGCAGCATCGGCAAAGCCGATGAATGAATGAGGCCTCCGGGTGCGGTTCTTACCTTGGTCCGAGCGAGCGAAAAGCGTCTCACAAGTCCGTTTACGTAAATGCAGTCTGACAACCATTGAACCTGTTCAATCCGACACGCGAAACAGAGAAAGAAGTGCAGCTGTCGCCCAAGAGCCAAAGGCAAGTGCGCCCCGTGCGCGGACTTGAGGGGAGCTTCCTTACGGATTGGTTAGGGGCGAGTCCGGCTCACCGACGCGGCGTGGCGAGAAGCAAGCCACGTGATTGAAAAGCGATGGTGAAGCAAAGCACGAACATTGCGCCACCAACCAGAGCGAATGCCAACAACTGCCGATCGTCGCGGGCGAAGTCGTAGCTGTAGTACGACAAGAGGCCGCCGGTCGTGCCAAAAAGCGAGTACATGAGGCTGCGTGCAGCGGGGCCGAACCCGCGAGCCTTGAGTCTTCCCCCCAACAGCCAAGCGGACACTCCGAAGCCGAGAAGAATTGTGGCCAAGTTGACGAATGCTCGCTCAAAAGCAAAGGCCAGAACAGTTTCCAAGATCTTCCCCTAACGCCCAACTACCACATATGTGGACGCCGTCGTCCAGTTACTCATCCGATGGTTCCGCAGGCAGCTAGCCCGCAACCAGATTATTCTTCTGGAGTTTAGGCAGAGCTTGTCCGGTAATCAATCCGGAGCAAACCCGGGCACCACCGCTCGCGGTCATTCGCGCTCGAGGAGCCCCGGGTAGCGCTTGATAGGTTTACGGATGTCCGCCTTGTAGGCAGGGAGATTTCGGATTCTGAGCCCAGCAGGAACGCCGCCGCGATACATTCTGCTACGGTTTGGACGCGTCCGTCAGGCTGGACAGGAACAACAGGCACAGCGGCGCGTAGCGGTCGGCGAGCGCCGCCAAGTGGGCAGAATTTGTCTTCGGCACGCCAACGATGCAGCCGATGCTGACGCTGCCGGTAGGAACCAACGCCATGAGCATGTGCATGCGCATGCGCCCCTCGTATCCAACGGCAGAACCCTCGGCCTCTGACTCCAAAACGAACGCCGGACGTCTCAATGCGGTCACCGCCCTGGATTTCAACAGCCGCGCGTTCGTCAACCCTTCGACGGAGTACGCGCCCATCTGCTCAGGTGACGTTGATTCAAACTCCGCCATGGCCTGCGGCAACGACTCTCCGGCGAGGAAAGGGAAGTGGCTGACGTTTAGCATCACATACGTGCCATCGTTCGCCAGCGGGAGAGTCCATTTGCGCAACATGTGCGTAGCGTTCGGATCGGCCTCAACGAAGCTGAGCGGTACGCGGACCCGAACGGTGAGGCCTTTGGCCTCCGGAGATGCGGCGGTCTCCCAGGTACGCGTCCAGCGTGGCCATTGGGACTCCGGACTCTTTCGAAACTTCTCAGATGCTCGAATTAGTTGAGATGCGATCGCGACATCGATTTCTCCCTCCGAACGGCTGCGCACGTCCTCGACGAACTGGGCCGCGATTGACCGGTCGCCAAGCACTTCGAGTTGCGGCACGATCACCAGCGCCAGCCTCTCAACGAGAGACGTCCGGAATGATGGCCATTTGCCGAACTCTATGGCCTCGACCGACCGCTGCATTTGCCGCTCAAGGGAGCCACAGGCATCGCCAGTCCGCGAGTTGAATTGCTGTTCGACAAGCGAGGCAGTACGTGCCAAGTCTGGATGATGTTGGCGCGCAAGCTCAAACGACCGCTGCTGCGCCAGGCAAAAGCCAAATGCGGCGCCGGCCTCGTTGAACTGCTCGCCGTTGGTCAATCGCGGCGGGACGTCGTAGGTGTCGGCACTGGCGGCTCCTGAAACGAGCATAAATAGTGCGAATCCGCGCTTCATCACGACCGCCTCCCGTAGGTGCGCCGCCACCAGCATGCCGCTAAACGCGCCTACTTTCTAGCGATGATGGGTCCAAGGCTCAGGAGATGCCGACCCATCGGGTCAGCCACCTGTGTCTGCAGATACACAAATTTCTGAATCAAAAATTTGGACAGCCGTTATTCCAACTTCCGCCAGACCTCGTCACGCAATGGCGTAACTCACATTCAAAAGCTTCCGGGGAAGCCAGGGCGCTTCAATAGACCTGACAGGTAGTTGCCGTGCACGGCGCTCGTCATGGCTTGCCTTGGTCATTCACTCGCATACCAACTGGAGCACCTCAGCCCAGCCAGACGCATCATCGACTCGCCGTGGCTGACCAATCGGCGAGAAATCTGCTTCGAGCAGTTGGTCTTCAATGCCGTAGCTAGCTTCCGCAGTCGTCCACATCTCTTTCGCCACGCAATCAAAAGCAATAAACGAAACCGTGTAATGCCGCTTCATTGCCGCCCTGACGGACGCATCCGAATCGCGACGAACGAAGAAGCCTCTCACCAGATCGCTACGCACAACCGCCTGGGCATCTATGGCGACATTTGCGCCACCAAACTCACCCGCTCGCGTCCATTGATTTGCTTGAGGCGCGCTCTTCACTTGCTGATATATCTGCGACATCACCTCGGCCCAAACGCTCGGCGGCAACAACGCAAACACCTTTTCCATCCGGATTTGCACAGGCCCAAGCAGTAGTTCCAACGCATTCGGATCGGACTCGCCAATTCGGACAATTGTCTGCTGTACTTCTGCCTTGGCAGCCGCGACCGCCTCTTTTGTTCGTAATTCCCCGAAGTGCAGATTTTGTGCTGTGCCAGGCACCGGGGCCTGCTGCGCCAGGTAGGCGCGCCTAATCTCCGAGGCCCATTTTTCCGGTGGCATTGAGCTCTGAATTCGTCGTATCTCGGGCGTTATCAATTGAAGGCGAAGAGCAAAATTCTCTGGATCAAGAGATCTAAACTGCTCGCCAAGCCGGCGCACCTCTAACAGCGCCTTGTCAACAGCCTCACTTCTGTTCGCGGCGACATCTGATTTTATCAGCGAGTCCGCCTCGAGCTCCGCGATCCACTCAACTGGCACGGCAAAATTAAGTTGGCCACTATCCTTGATCCGCGACGTCGTTATTCCAATTAGTTTTCCAGTCTCATCAAAAAGGCCACCGCCACTCGATCCTGGAGATATCTGGGCCGTCGTCTGCAAAAGTGCCAAGCCCCCTACTGAGCGAAACGCCGATAGCAGTCCATCCGACAAAGTCAGGTCTAACCCGTGGGGAGCGCCAACGGCGTAGACGCGCTGACCGATCTGCAGCGCCTGCGTGGACCCGCGTACTACTGGGCGAGCAGTTAGACCCTTTGCACTGAATGTGCAGACGTCTCGATCGAGATCGTACCGCAGGAGACCTATTTGGTAAGTTTGACCGCGGTGCAGCGCCACTGCGCCAGAAGAGTCCTTGAAGACGTGGCAGTTGCTTACAATCAAGCCAGGGCCGATGACGACCCCACTTCCTTGCATGAAAAGGCGATCATCATTATCAAATGTTCGCACCGTCACTACACTGTCTGAAACAGTTTTAAACAGGTCCACAGGCGACAACGGCGGCGCCTCGGCTTGGCCTGTCTTGGGGGAAGCTCCAAGCAGTATTACGAGGGCCAATCCCACTGACCTCCATCCACCACTTGAGAGCCTCTTCCCTACTGGTACACGCGAATCATGAATGGCATGCAAGTTCATGGCGGTTCTTCGGCCCTTCGCAGTTTCTAGCCCGGCACGGCGCCTCATGCGGTCAATTCGGCAAGTTCACCCTGCTTTGATCTTCTTGGCAAGCCGGAGCAACTCAATCAAGACCTTGATTCGGCTCGCCTGCGTTTCAAAGTTCCATGAGGGGTGATAGACCCATGTGCAAAGTGCTTCACCAGCCCCATGTGGAAACAACCACAGCCGGCGACTGCATCGTTCCGCAGCGATGGGTGGCTCAGCAGACCACGTCCCGTATCCGACCCGATCCCAGACCGACTTGGAGATGAATAGAACCGCATCGGGCTCAAGTCTACTTACGATTTCCCGGAGGGCACGCTCACCGGTATCCCATAGGTCCTTGTTGGGCCTATCGGTCGCTTTGTCGCCTACTGAGCCTTGGAGGAAGTTCGTGAATGCCACCCGCCTCCATACCTCTGCAACCGCCTCTCGGCTCGCATCCTCCTTGAGGGTCGGCATTTTTCCAACCCGCTTGAAGAAGGTCGAGTCCTTTTTCAGGTCAAGGCTAAGGTCAACGTACTCGCCGAAGTGGGATAGCGTGTACTTCTTACTTTCCTCCGATGTGAGTCCTTTCTTTTCATAGTGTGACTCGCCGACCAATAGAAGCCTGGCACCACCAGCCAAACCAGCGAAATAGTCGGCACCGATATAAGGAACGTAGTGAACTACACCCCCTCCCCAGCGCTCCGTATCGCACAACTCATGTAGCCCGATAGAAATCACTCAGTTAACCCTAATTTTCTTTGGACGCCTCACATTCGACCGCAATGAAAGGATTATCGAGCATTCAAGAAAATACAGATGCGAAATGGACGCCCTGTGTGTTGATGCGCGACGAGGATTGACCAGCCTTGCGCGCCGCAAGTTGACCACCTTGGCTCGCCAAGCCAGGGCACTCCTCGGGGCTAGAACGACGAGCAACTCGCGGGCAGCCTGGTCAATCAAAAGCACGCAGAATCGTCTTTCACTAGTCAACTCTAAGCGCGCATCAACCGGCTCGACCGCCATTCGTACCAATAGAACAGGAACGCGGCGATCGCAACGATCCCGGCGACGAAAAGCTTAGAAGTTCTGGTCATGACCGGCGGCTCCGCTGTTCCTAGCGGAAGATTCCGCGTTGAGCGCCATGGGATAAAGTCACGCGTCTGAACCTATTCAAGCTCATAGCGAACATAGCGGTTCCACTCATCAATGGCATCTTGAGCAGCCTCCTGGTGCTTCTCGGCCTCATCATTCTGCTCTTCAACAAAATCACTAATGCACTGCTTATATCGTTCAACGTCATCTTTAAACTGGGAAACTTCCCATTCACTTGTGAACTCATAAGGCTTGATTGGCTTTCGGCAGGAATGAGAAGGCGCAAACATGTCCGCTTGAGCACAGAGCGGCAGGCATGCAACGACCAGAACCATTATGTGGCTACGGAATCGCATCTTGTTTCCCCTGAGACCTAGAACCTTTGTTATCCCGCGTCCACGACGCATAGTCGGATGACCGCTTAGCCTGCACTCGCGCCAACCGGCGGATTCCGGCCGGGATGATGAATTTCATACCAATGTTTGGCCGCCTCGTGAAGTGCACGAACGTTGGCATTTCCACCCCAGCCCACCTGGGCGTAAATCTCTTGGAGTCTCTGAGGTGAGTTTGTGGCCAGGAGACCAACGACCAAGCGAGAAAGATCCCCGTAGATCGTCGCCACGTCTTGGTAGGGCGCTCCCGTGGCGGTACGAACCCCCGAGAGAATTTGCTCAAACGCTTCACGATCTGTGAAGTTCTTTTCGCTGCTCATCGCGCTCTCCTGTGCGGCCTAACGAATCGAGCCAACCGCGCCGAACGCGCCGGGTTGAAGGCGCAATTGGGCGCCATCCAGGCTATCGGAGGCGCCACGGACCGGACTCCGAGACGCGCTCAACCTTGCCTTCCGCTTCCAGCTCCCTTACCAAAGCGACCACCCAATACTGCTGGTTGGAAGAGGTTGCCTTGGGATAGTCGCCCCAGTCGAGTCCGCAATCCCGACTGATACGTGCGAGCTTCATTCCCTCAGCGCCAGGCTGGCAGCTGGCAGAAGAATGAAAGAATCTTAGTACCAGCGCTTTGGCGCTATCGCGGATGGCACGACCTTCATCTGCAAACATCGACATACGTACCCCTCTTTGGGTTGCGTGCGGATGGTGACCGGCAACGCGATGAATACTACAGAGTTCATGCACAGCCTGGTCGGAACTCTGCTATCTCCGGAGGAGAGTTAGGCACTGAACGCCCCACAAGTCACCGGATTCATCGCCCCTGCGAATCAGTTCCCGGCTTTCGACACGCAGCTGCTTGCCGACGCACAACTCCGTCGCTCGCTCAACGAAGTTCTCGAACCGACGCTCGAGACGGGCCTTGGCGCCGTTGAGCGAGTCCTTTTCCGATGCATCGGAATAGCTGGCAAGGCAAACGACGGAGAGTGAGTTTTTCCCGCCGCGGCACAGTAGCTCCCGGAGTCGAACTACGTCACTCCTAATGCCCGCCGTAAAGGCGTAGGCTCGCGTCTTAATCTCGATCGCGGCAAACGGTGATTCATTGGCGCGCTCGATGACGATATCGCACCTACCTTTCCGCCTGAGCGATGAGACTGGGCGGCCGACCACGGCGGGCCCTGAACTGCTCATTGTCTGAAGCACGCTCCCCTCCAGTCGAATCCACTTCTTCTGGTCGTCGAGTTTTCTCTGCAGCTCCTGAGCCACAGTGACAGTGAACCAGTACTCAGGCGCTCGACTTGCCCATGTGCCGTGCAGGGCGTTCCAGGACTTTGCTGCCTTTGCCATTCCGGCGATCACAACTGGCGGGACGACACTTCTTTCGATCCCTCTCGACATGATGTCAACTTCCTTGGAGTGGTTCGGGATTCAATAGCCAACCTCTAGATTCGAATATGGATGCTTCGAATCACCGATTGGAGGACTCATCCATTAGCCGATTCGCACGTACCGCACCGGAACAGTATCGTCAGGCAAGTAGAGAGGGTGGAACGGCGTGACCCCATCCTTGGCCATTCTCAAGTAGCAAAGGTCGGAGTGATCCTCCAATAGCTTGATAACGTCTTGACCACGCCCTCTCAGACGTCTTGGGGGCTTCCCGAACGCGAGAACAATTCGCTCCGCTTGCTGCGCCATTTGGCGAATCATTTCGTCGTTATCGGGTCCAACTGGATCGGCCACCTCTAGCAGCCTGCCCTTATCGGTGGCCCGATAGGCATGGACATTGGCCACCAGCTGCCCCCCGTAGCCCCATGCACGAGAGAATTTTCCTGTTTTGCGCAAGGTAGGGTCACGGTAGTCGACACAAGCAACGCTTGGGTTCATCAGGACCCACATGACCAGTGACTTGTTTGTATCCCACACTTCCGAAAGCCTATAGCGATACTTCTGGCATGACGAAAAGACTGGTTCGACAACGGAGTCTTCCGGCCAAGGCAAACGGGACCTCCCTCCTGCGTCGTGCACCGCATCATCTGTGATGACACTGCTGATGATCTTCGTTATCGACATGGACGGCAACTCCTGTTAGATGAAACCAACTTTCATCGGAACCTTCTCTTTTAGTCGAGACTCCATCCTCAGCGCCGCGGCTACTGCCGAGAGTGTCTGGACTGCATCGTAGCGCGAGCGCCGCAGTACGGCCGCGATGTCGCCTGGTGCCAATCGATCTAGAGATTCCCAATCGACACTTTCTTGATCTGCTATTCCGCTTATCCCGATGGCGTCCAGCCCCGCCTTTACCAGCTTTCCCACCTGATCCGGCTTCAGCCACCCCAGCCGCACCTTCCCGTCAAACCTTCGCATGGACGCCGGATCCAGAGCATCCAGCCGATTTGTCGTGGCGACAAGCACGCCCGCAAATTCTTCCATCCTGATCAGCAGCTCATTCACCATCGAATTCTCCCACCCGTTCCGTCGCGCGTCCCGCGCAGGCAGGAAGGTATCTACCTCATCAATGAGCAGCACCGCCCGATCCTCCTCAGCCCGCTGGAACGCCGCTGCAATGTTCTGCTCCGTCTGCCCTACGAACGATCCAAGCAGGTCAGATCCTCGGCAAGCCATCAGGGGCATATCCAACTCTCTAGCCAGCCAACGCGCAAACGCGGTCTTCCCGGTCCCGGGCGGGCCGTGCAGCAGCAGTCGAGCCTCCCGCACCGTGCCAAGCCTCGCGGCAAGAGCCACGAGATCGGTGTCGGCGTTGAGGAAGGCCGGGTCATAGAACGCCGGCAGGGCATCGCGGTTCTGGGGCGGCAGTGGGCGGTGGCCCTGAGCTCGCAGGGTCGCATCCACCAGGCGGGTCATTGCAGAGCCGATCTTGTTGGCATTGGCGCCAGGCAAGGCTGCGGACGCTACGGCGGCGGCGCGGGCGACCAGTCCCGGCGTGACGGCGGGCGTACTGGCCAGGCGGGCGACCAACGGCTCAGCGAGCACCACCGGCGACACCGCCCGGACGATCGCCTCGCGCTGGCGCCGCGGCGGGGCCTTAAGCTCCAGAACGATGTCGAACCGGCGAACGAAGGCCGGGTCGATGGCCTGAATATCGTTGGTCAGCCACAGCGTCGGCACCTCGTTCTCTTCCAGCATGCGGTTCATCCACGCCTTGCGGCGCTGGGCAACGCCGGTGCTGATCATGGAGTCGCCAGCGAAGACGTCCTCGGCCTCGTCGAACAGCAGCAGCGTCGGTGACTGCGAGAACAGGGCCTGTGCCGCGCGATGGGCCCGCAGGCGGCGCTCCCCGAGCACGGCGTCCCCTTCCTCGTTGCCATTGGCGATTTCATACAGCCCGCTGCCCTGGTCGGCGGCCAACAGCCGGGCGAGTTCGGTCTTTCCGACGCCAGGGGCGCCGTGGATCAGTAGGTTCACGCCCGTGCGCCGCGTAGCCAGCGCCTCGCGAAGGTAGGCGCGCATCAGGTCGACGTCAGCCGATACGTGGGCGTAGTCGCTGAACCCCAGCCCCGGCGGGTTGGAGGCGTGCACGGTGTCGCGCAGCAGCGCCAGCGGCTCGGCCTCGCTGCCCACGAGCGCCTCACCAAACTGCGGGGACAGCAGATCCAGCGTTGCGCGCATCAGCATATGGTTGCTGGGGTCTGTCCTTAGCAGGCCCGTCCTGGCCAGCAGGCCCTTGGGAGCGAGCGCGGCCTGCACGTTGGATTCTTCAATCCGAAGCACCCTGCTAATGGCATGCATCAGCTGGCGCGAACCCTGGTCGCCCAGCAAGTCAGTGGCCACGGCCAGGGCCGGCTCGGACTGCAGCAGCACGGCGAAGGCCAGGATGGCCTGTTCGTCGCTGCTCAGACGAAGGGCGGCCGCAAGCCGGGCCAGATTGCCGGAGAGGCTGCCGGGAGCCTCCGGGGCCGGGCGCCTTTCTTCCGCGACATGCAGACGCCGTATCCGGGAGGAGATTGATTTGCGGTCCGTCACGGTCATCTCCATGGGCAGCCCGAGCACCGGTGCCAGGTCGTCATAGGTACTGATGTTGGTGAGCAGGCCACGCAGTCCGCCGCAGTCCACCAGGACGCGCAGCACCCAGCGCATGACGAGCCGGGGTACTTCGCCGGTGCCTACGGTTGCGGGTGGACGGGGACGACGACGGGCCATGGCGACTCTCCACTGGATGGGAGGACCAGTGTCCGGAGGGGTGCGACAGATCGTGTCGCAGGCCGTGAGACCTCTGGAGGCCAGGATGGCTGGCATCGGCGGGCAGGCGGCATCACGGCCCAGGGGAAACCGGATGCGTGCGCTCGACCACTTCATGCTCGCGGAACTGCTCGCAACGCCGACCGGCCAGGTGCAGGTGCGCGCGCTCGCATGCGGGCTGCGCCAGGGGCGAGCGGTGGCCTTGGCGAATGCGCGGCACAAGTTCGGCACCGTGCAGTTCGTGGCCAGCGCCCGGCTGCGCAGCACCCAGGTGGTTCTCCCGGCCAGCGCACTGCTGCTGGGGCTCGGCGGCGAGCGCGAGCTTGAAGCGCGGTTCGCGCAGTGGCTGGAATGGCTGCGCGCGCACGGCGTGCTTCGCCTGGCCGAACTGGAGCCAGGCAGGCACAGCCAGTGGGTGACGCCGCGCTGGTTGGCCGACCCGTTGATTTCCGCCTGCCTCGGTATCGTCCTGAATCCGGCGCCGGCGGTGATGCCCGCCGTCATTCCGCCCCTCGACGATTGGCTGGACGCCGCCCCACCCGCCTCCATCGCGGGGCTCCTGCGCGACGCCGGCCGGTCCGGCGACTTGTGGAACTGGCTCGAGCAGGTGCCTGCGCAAGCCTGGGAGCCGCTTCAGGTCCCGCTGCTGGACATGCAGGAGCGCGCGGATGGGCCGCTGCATGTCGGCTGGTGGTCCCGCACGCAGCCGGCGAACCCGTTCGCGCTGGGCGCAGTGTCGCTGTTTCGCGTCAGCACCAGCGGCTGGCTGGAGCCCACGCTGCTCACCGTGGACCGGGGAGCAACGCCGTGGCCGGCCCGGGTGCATGACCTGGCCCCACCACCCGACCAGGCCTTCCGCTTTATCGCCAATCCCCGGCTCGACCAGTTGTTCAACCGCTTGCCTGCGTACGGCGAGCGACTGCTGGCCATCGCCGCTTACGAAGCCAAGTGCGCGGGCGCCGATGCGGAGACCATGGACGAAGGCCAGCAGCGCTTCGCCCGCCATCTCGAAAGCCTGCTGGCGGCCAGGTCGGCCTCGATGACGGCGCGACTGCTGCAGCGCGCCTGGCCCGTGCCCGGCGCCGCCCCCACGCTCAATCGCAGTCGCTTCCTGCACGGGGGCGGCAATGCGCTGGTGCGCCAGCGCCGGCATGAACTGGCCGAATTGGCGCCGGAGCTGGCCATGCATGCGGCCGATGGCTACTGCCCCGGGGCGCGCGCGGCCATTGACGCAGGCCGGCCCCTGTTGGTGCCGCTCGCGGCCGATTGGGAGGTGCCGGTATGGGCCGCCCGCCGCACGCTGGCGCTGCTGCGTCAGGTCACTTCGCTGAAGGAGACGGGCATCTATTCCGCTGAAGACCTGGCGAGGTACGTTGCCGCCTGCGGTCCGCATGCGCCGGCGTTCTCGGGCGATGACCTGCGCTTCCTGGCGGAACTGTCCGCGTTCGTACCCGACGAATCGGAAGGCCCGAACGCCCTGGCCATGCTTCGCGCCTCGGGCCGCGAGGCGGCGGTGCGCGGCTGGGAAGGCGTCTGCGAGGTCATCGCCCGCTACGCCGACATCGAGGCGCCGTACCTGCTGCTGGCCTGGTGGGACGTACTGCGGGACAACGTGCGCGACGTCCTGACCCGCTGCGGGCAGGAAGACCCACCCAACGAGGATGAGGTCGAGGCGGTGTTCGCCAGCTGGCTACAGTCGGTCCCCCTGTCGGAGTGCATGCGCCTGGCGCTGGATTGGTCCGCCGTGTTCTGGGGGCACGACCGCTCGGTTTTCGCCGGCATTGATGTGGAAGTGCCCAGACTGTTCGGCACGCTGAGCCTGTGCGAGTCCCGGGTCGAGGTGCTGCCTTTGACGGGCCACGGCGCGCTGCGGCAAGAGGCCCGCGAGATGCTCCACTGCGTGGCCTCGTACCACCTGGCCGTGGTGACCGGTGCGGTCTTCGTGGTTTCGCTGACGTGCCCACTGGGCACCGACCGGGCCACGGCGGCACTCACCCTGGAGCCCGGGGGAACCTGGACGGTGAAAGAGGCGTCCGGGCCAGGCAACCGCGCCATCGCATCCGGCAGCCGGATGTCCACCGCCATCGCGGAGCTGCTGGTCCTGCTGCACGACACGACGCGCATCGACGCGGCGGCGCTCGCCTTCTATCGCCAGCCAGCGACCACCGCACCCCGCCCCTTCGACCACACGGTGGGCGGTCGCTGCCTGATCAGCCGGCTGCCAAAAGGCCTCGCCGAGGTCGCCGCACGCTGCTTCCCCGGCGACGGCCCCATGGACCGACGCATCCTGCGAGCCGCGCAGCGGGTCATCCCGCAGCGCCTGCAGGCCAACTAGCGCACCGCTGAGAGAACAACCCCATGGCCACCGATGCGCTGCTTCGCCAATGGACCCTCTACAAGCACCTGCCCCGCTCTGGGTCGGGGAAGACCGCGGCTGAAATCACGGAGCTGCTTGCAGACCAGGGCATCCGGGTGCACAAGCGCTCGGTGGAGCGCGACCTGAAGTTCCTGCACGAGGTCCTGCAGCTAGACGTCGACGACAGCAGCAAACCCTTCCGCTGGGCACGCCGCAGCGACGCCTTGGGTTTCACCTCGGCCGGCCTGACCACCCTGCAGTCGCTGCTCCTGCTAACGGCGGAAGTCCACCTCAAGACACTCATGCCACGCAGCCAGATGGACGCGCTGCGACCGCTGTTTGACGAAGCGCGCGCAGCCACCTCCCGGCGCTCCGCCGGAGAAGGCATCGCCGCATGGCCCGACTCGGTCGCCGTCGTGCCGACGGCGCCGCCCTTGCTTCCCCCGGAAATCGTCCCCGAGGTGCTCGAATCCGTGCACCACGCACTGCTCGATCGGCGCCAGATCCATGTCGACTACGCGGTTCGCGACGGTGGAAGGCGCGAATGGACCCTGCACCCCGTAGGCCTGGTACACCGGGGCCCGGTGACCTACCTCGCCTGCCAAATTGACGACCAGGAAGATGTACTCCTGCTGGCCCTGCATCGATTCCGCGCGGTCCAAGTGAGCACCTTTGAATGCCGACGCCCGCCGCTTGGAGCGATGGCCGAGTCCATGGCCATGGTGGCGTCCGGCTTCAATGACCGCGGCCCGATCCGGCTCGTACTTGAGATGGACGCGGCCGCAGCCAAGCACCTGCAGGAGGCGCGACTTTCAGAAGACCAGACCGTGGAAGCCTCAGGCAGCGAGGACTGGGTAATCGTTTCCGCCACCGTGGCCGATACCGACCAGCTGCGCTGGTGGCTGCGCGGCTATGGCGACCAGGTGGAAGTGCTGCAACCCGCCGGGTTGCGCCAATGGATGGCCGAAACGATGACCGAGGCGGCAGGCTACTATCAGGACGACTAACCCGGGATAGCCATGACCGCCTCCGCCCTGAAGGAACAGCTGCGCGCCGTGGGCGAAACCATGCCCGAGCCCACTAGGATCCGCATCCATCGCGCCATCAGCTGGCTGGCACGTGCCGAGGCCGAGAACGACGACCCGGACGCGCGGTTCCTGTTCCTGTGGATCGCCTTCAACGCCGCCTACGCACGCGAGTTCGGGAAGGAGCAGACCGAGCGCGATCAGCTGAAGACCTACTTCGCGTCCGTGCTGGCGCTGGACAACAGGAAACAACTGCACGCCGTCCTGTTCCGTGAGTTCAGCGGCGCGATCCGCACGCTGATCGAGAACAAGTTCGTCTTCGAGCCCTTCTGGCGAGCCCTGCGCGACCATGACGGTAGCGGCCGTTGGGAGCAGCAGTTCGCGGCCAGCCGCACGGCGGCGATGAAAGCACTGATGGGACAGCAGACCGACGTCGTCCTGTCCATCCTGTTCGACCGTCTCTACGTGCTGCGAAACCAGCTGGCCCACGGCGGCGCGACATGGAACAGCAAGACCAACCGCGCCCAGGTGCGCGACAGTACGCACATGCTGGCGGCAATCGTTCCGGTGCTGGTGGGGTTGATGCTGGAGAGTCCGCAGGCGAACTTCGGCGAGATCATGTACCCGGTGGTTTGACCGACGGCTGCATCAAGCTGTTTCGCCCAAATGCGCGTGGGCGCCATGTGCCAGATGCAGGACTGCTGGTCGAGCATACCTTCAGGTTGCAGGCGAAGATCCTTGATGTCGCCCAACGTCGCCCCCGCGCATCGTTCGAGTCCCGTGACCTGACGAAACCGAACTGCTGAGAAAAGTTCGCCTCAGGCAGGCCCCAATGCGGCGATCACTGACCTACTTCAAGGCGTACCATCCACCCGATAGCCGAAGACTCTTTATCACTTTACATCCCCTCGACCATAACCCAAGAGTCTTCATCGAATACAACTGCCGAAGGACCGTTGATGTCGAAATTGGTCGTAACCCAAGAAACCGTCGAAAGCACCTCACGAATTGCAGACGCAATTCTTGGATTCATAGGCGACATTCCGCAAAGCAATATCAGGAAGAGCAAGAGCCCTGCTTCCGACTCAAGAAAACTGACCAAGTCGGCGTCGTTGAAATCCTCAGTAACCGCCGGAGCGCTTGCCCTGCCCCCAGGCCCCCTGGGCTGGCTCACCATCATTCCTGAGATGATCGCTGTCTGGAAAATTCAAGCGCAACTTGTTGCAGACGTTGCAGCACTGCACGGAAAAACGTCAGCGCTGACCCAGGAGCAGATGGTTTACTGCCTATTCCGGCATACAGCAGCCCAGATAATGCGCGACCTCGTCGTTCGCGTAGGTGAACGCACGTTGGTAAGGCGCGCATCTCTTCGGGTGATGAAGAGAGTACTGGAAGCTGTTGGCATAAGAATCACACAGCGAACCATTGGGAAAGGCATTACCAGATGGCTGCCATTCGTCGGTGCCGCCGGTGTTGCTGGTTATGCCTACTACGATACCAATCAGGTGGGTAAAACTGCCAACGATTTCTTCGGCTCCGACATCTCCATGGATGGCACCACGCCGGACTGATCGAGTCATATGCGGCTTTTCGTCAACATCGCATTTGGATGGGTCGACGGCGAGACTCAGTTTGCTTTTTACGTTTGTGCTGAAACCTTGCAACCACTGCGGATCATCTGACGGATGCAGTACCGCAACAGAATGGACGGAATCAGCATGGACACATCGTCGCCGCCTCGTATCCGCCTCGTAGATCCTGCCCTAGACCAACTTGAAAGCCTGCGGCAGCCCCTGACCAAGGGAGAGCGCGAGGTGTTGGACTGGCTATTGACCATACTGCCGTCAAGCTGGGAAATATATATTAAACCCCACTTGAATGGGCTGAGGCCTGATTTCGTTCTTCTCCATCCGCAAAATGGGATCGCAGTCTACGAGGTCAAGGACTGGTCATTGCGGGGAATGGATTACTTTGTCGAAACAGGATCACGGGGCCCCAAACTCATGGGCCGACGGGACGGGAAAACGTTCTCCCTCGCATCCAGCGACCCGGTCGCCAAAATTGATCTGTACAAACAGGAAATATACGGGCTTTACGTTCCTAGCCTACCGGCCGGAAAGGGCTACGGGTCCATAGTCGCCGGGATCATTTTCACTCAAGTCTCCACCAAGGACGCCGTTGAGCTTTTGGCTCCGCTCCGCAAGCACAGGGGCCACGAAAAATACAACAAGTGGTACCCCGTCATCGGATCGGATCTGATCGGACAAACTGACAAGTCAACGTTGCGGCAGCTTCTCAACTCAGCCAACAGATATGACCCGGAAATGGGAGATCGCGTGGCTGCCGAACTGCGCCATTGGTTGGTCGAGCCATCTTTTTCTTCCGAGCAAAGAGTGTCGCTCAAGAAACTGATGACACCAAGACAACGTTCCCTTTGCCTCAACGAGGAGAGCGCTCGCTTCCGAAGGATCAAAGGTCCTGCCGGAAGTGGCAAGTCGCTGATCATTGCCGGGCGGGCTGCGGAACTCGCAAGTCAGGGAAAGCGAGTCTTGGTTGTGACGTTCAACATAACCCTTATCAACTATCTTTCTGACCTGGCTGTTCAGTACTCGCAATCCGGAAAGGTACGCAAGCAGCTTACGACACTCAACTTTCACCTATGGTGTCGACGCATCTCGGTTTTAACTGGCAACGATGAGGAGTATGCGCAGCTCTGGTCCGGCAAGGATGACCAAGGCGCAGCGCGTAAAGTGCTCGAATTTGATCTACCAGCGAAAGCGCTCGGCTGGGCTGCGTCTCTTGATGACCATGATCGTTGGGATGCCGTCTTGGTTGACGAAGCCCAGGACTTCATGCCGGGCTGGTGGGGCGCCTTGCGAGCCGCGCTACCCAGCGACGGCAGTGGAGAAGCCCTGATCTGCGCTGATAGACAGCAGAACATATATGGCGTGGATCCGTGGACGGAAACCGTCATGAACGGCGCCGGATTTCGTGGGCGCTGGGCAATGCTTGATCAATCGTTCCGGCTTTCTCCCGCGCTTTGTCGGCTCGCATCAGCCTACATAGAGGAGTTTCTGCCGGATTCCGAGGCGCACCGCCCCAACTCAGCCGCTGGCGAACTTGAGTTCAAGACCATCTTGAGGTGGCGTCAGATCGGGCATGGCAGCCAAGCGGCTGAAGCCTGCGTCCAGGCGCTCTTGGAGATTCTTGACGAATCCGCAGGCGACCCAGTCGCCGTTTCGGATCTTGTATGCATTGTCGACAGCGATAGCGTTGGCAAGGATATCGTCCTCAGATTGCGGGAGAAGAATATCCGTGCAATCGACACTTTTGGTCACTCTGCCGACAGGCGAGAGAGCGAGGAGGAAAGCCGACGGAAGAAGCAGGCATTCTACAAGGGCGATGCTCGCGTAAAGGTTACAACCATTCAGAGCTTCAAGGGATGGGAGAGCAAAGCGCTTGTTGTACTCATAACCAGAGTGATAGGGCCCAAGGATCTTGCCTTGGCCTACACGGCGATCACGCGCCTTAAACGAGATGATCGAGGGTGCTACTTGACCGTCGTGTGCTCGGCGCCTGAACTGAGCGCATTCGGCCGCAAATGGTCGGCCATGTGAATACCAAGCATCACAAGCTGTCTGAGCACGGCAAATACAGGCTGCGAGCGCTCGCAGATAACTGAGGAGGAGTTTCTTCACCTCATGGATCACGGCGGGCGAAAGCGAGTCTATTCGAAGTTCGACCCGGACCTGTCTCCACTTGCACTCTAAAAGCGGATGCAAGTAACCGGGGTATCCGTTTCAGCATTGCGGGCAGCAGGCCAGGCACGGAGGCGTGACTCTTGAAGAAAGCTATATGAAACTCTTTCCAACCGGAGCTGCGGCTTTAGACAAGGATTCACTTGCATGCAAGAAGCTGAGCCTACTAGTAATGTCCTCACCCTAGAGATTTCTACATGGTTTCAGGTGCACAGGGACCGGGATGAGTATTGTTGCGAGCTGTCCCTCAAGACGGAGAAGCTCGAGGCCAGTTGCATTGAATTTGACGGGAGCAGTGAATTCACGAAGAAGCTGACTGAATTTGCCCTTGCGCTAATTGAGTTCGAGGCTGGTTCAACCGGATGTCCGACATTCGGAGTCGCTGGCGGGGAAGTGGGGAATTTTGAGTCCTGCCGGGTTTACATTGTGCACGCCCGAGAAGGCGTGGCAAGACTCGAGTTCCGCCGTCGGGCATGGCTTGGCAACTCCGACCCAGTCATGGAACACATCTGGGTTGAAGTAGAAGAAGCGAAGACGTTCCATATCGAAGTCCCAATTGAAGATGTTGTACAAATGGGATACCGCCTGCTTTCTTCCGTGGGCGAGCGAAGCGGACACTTTAGTTTCGACCTGATGCCAGCAGCGTCTTCCTTTCGCAAAGAATCTGAGGAGCCCGAAGAAGATGACTTTATCCCTTAGGTTCAATAATGGAAGTTCCACCTGGCGGGCCGAACCCGCCGCTGACTGGTTTGGCACCGGCACTATCGGTTGCCCCCGACGGGTACCAGTCTGCGTGTGCCGGCTGGCTTGATTGTCGGTGCCGGTCTAGGCTGACCAAGTTGCTGGTTCTGACAGCGGCCAATTCTGTTTCACTGCTCCTCCACTTCTGACCGATTGTGGACGCGACCTTGAATCGCCCCGGCTTCTCCGGAGGCC
>NZ_AVCK01000037.1 GCF_000747155.1 Arenimonas metalli CF5-1
GGTGCGCTCAAACTTACCCTTGGACATGACTATCTACCTCTGAATTCTTGGACTGGTTTCTGGAACGGGTCAGGACTTCTTGATGACCTGCTCGGCGATGTTGCTCGGCGCCTCGGCGTAGTGGTCGAACTCCATCGTGAAGGTGGCGCGGCCCTGCGACATCGAGCGCATGGACGTGGCGTAGCCGAACATCTCGCCCAGCGGGACCATCGCGTTGATGACCTTGCCGGACGGCGTGTCGTCGGAGCCCTGCAGCAGGCCGCGACGGCGGCTCAGGTCGCCCATCACGTCACCCATGTAATCCTCGGGGGTGACGACCTCGACCTTCATGATCGGCTCGAGCAGGACCGGGTTGGCCTTCTGGAACGCTTCCTTGAACGCCATCGAGCCGGCGACCTTGAACGCCATTTCGTTGGAGTCGACGTCGTGGTACGAGCCATCCACGGCCTTGATCTTGACGTCGACGACCTGGAAGCCGGCGAGCACGCCGTTCTTCATGGCCTCTTCGATGCCCTTGCCCGCGGCGGTGACGTATTCCTTCGGGACCACGCCGCCGACGATGGCGTTCTCGAACGAGAAGCCGACGCCGCGCTCCTGCGGCTCCATCTCGATGACGATGTGGCCGTACTGGCCGCGACCACCGGACTGGCGCACGAACTTGCCTTCCTGCTTGACCGACTTGCGGATGGTCTCGCGGTAGGCGACCTGCGGCTTGCCGACGTTGGCCTCGACGTTGAACTCGCGCTTCATGCGGTCAACGATGATGTCCAGGTGCAGCTCGCCCATGCCGGCGATGATGGTCTGGCCCGACTCTTCGTCCGTGCGGACGCGGAAGGACGGATCCTCCTGCGCCAGGCGGCCGAGGGCGATGCCCATCTTCTCCTGGTCGGACTTGGTCTTCGGCTCCACGGCCATCGAGATGACGGGCTCCGGGAAGACCATGCGCTCGAGCGTGATCACGTGGTTGAGGTCGCAGAGGGTGTCACCGGTGGTGACGTCCTTCAGGCCGACCGCCGCCGCGATGTCGCCGCAGAGCACTTCCTTGATTTCTTCGCGCTGGTTGGAATGCATCTGCAGCAGGCGGCCGATGCGCTCCTTGCGGCTCTTGGTCGGGCAATAGACCTGGTCGCCGGCGTTGAGCGAACCCGAGTAGACGCGGAAGAAGGTCAGCGAACCGACGAACGGGTCGGTCATGATCTTGAACGCGAGGGCCGAGAACGGCTCCTTGTCGCCCACCTTGCGGGTGACCGGCTTCTCGTCCTCGTCCACGCCGGTGATGGCCGGACGGTCGAGCGGCGACGGCAGGAAGCGGATCACGCCGTCCAGCATCGCCTGCACGCCCTTGTTCTTGAAGGCGGTGCCGCAGAACATCGGGATGATGTCGCAGGTGATCGTGCGCGCACGGATGCCGCCGATGATCTCGTCCTCGGTCAGGTCGCCCTGCTCGAGGTACTTGTCCATCAGCTCTTCCGACGACTCGGCGGCGGCCTCGACCATGAACTCACGGGCGGTCTTGCACTCGTCGAGCAGCTCGGCCGGGATCTCGGCGTACGAGAAGGTGTTGCCCTGGGTCGCCATGTCCCAGACGATCGCCTTCATCTTCAGCAGGTCGACGACGCCCTCGAAGCCGTCCTCGGCGCCGATCGGCACCTGCATCGGGACCGGCGACGCGCCAAGGCGCGACTTCAGCTGGGCCACGACCTTGTTGAAGTTGGCGCCGGTGCGGTCCATCTTGTTGACGAACGCGAGGCGCGGCACGTTGTACTTGTTGGCCTGGCGCCACACGGTCTCGGACTGCGGCTGCACGCCGCCGACCGCGCACAGCACGAACACCGCGCCGTCGAGCACGCGCAGCGAACGCTCGACTTCGATGGTGAAGTCGACGTGCCCGGGGGTGTCGATGATGTTGAAGCGGTGCTGCTCGAACGACTTGTCCATGCCCTGCCAGAAGCAGGTGGTGGCAGCGGACTGGATCGTGATGCCACGCTCCTGCTCCTGCTCCATCCAGTCCATGGTCGCGGCGCCATCGTGCACTTCACCGATCTTGTGGTTCACACCGGTGTAGAACAGGATGCGCTCGGACGTCGTGGTCTTGCCGGCATCGATGTGGGCCATGATGCCGAAGTTGCGGTAACGGTCGATCGGGGTAGTACGGGCCACGGCTGAAATCCTTTTCGTCAGTTACCAGCGGTAGTGCGAGAAGGCCTTGTTGGCCTCTGCCATACGGTGGGTTTCTTCACGCTTCTTGACCGCGCCACCGCGGCTCTCGGAAGCCTCGATCAGCTCGGCGGCCAGCTTGCGCGGCATGGTGTTCTCGCCACGCTTGCGCGCGGAGTCGATCACCCAGCGCATCGCCAGCGCCATGCGGCGCGAGGAGCGGACTTCGACCGGCACCTGGTAGGTGGCGCCGCCGACGCGGCGCGACTTGACCTCGACGGCCGGGGCGACGTTCGCCAGGGCCTTCTCGACCAGCGCGAGCGCGTCGGAGTTCTTCTCGCCGATGACGTCCATGGCGCCGTAGACGATCTTCTCGGCGATCGACTTCTTGCCGGACTTCATGACCATGTTGATGAAGCGCGCGACGACTTCGCTTCCGTGCTTCGGATCCGGGAGGATCGAACGGGTACCGGGAGAACCTTTACGGGACATGATGCTTGCCTAAATTTTGTTGATCGGGTGTCAAGCGCTGCGGATGGAACCGCGCACTCAGGACTTCGGACGCTTGGCGCCGTACTTGGAGCGGCTCTGGCGACGCTTGGCGACGCCGGCGGCGTCGAGCGAGCCACGCACGGTGTGGTAGCGCACGCCCGGGAGGTCCTTGACGCGACCGCCGCGGATCAGCACGACCGAGTGCTCCTGCAGGTTGTGGCCTTCGCCACCGATGTAGGAGATCACTTCGAAGCCGTTGGTCAGGCGCACCTTGGCGACCTTGCGAAGGGCCGAGTTCGGCTTCTTCGGGGTGGTGGTGTACACGCGGGTGCACACGCCACGACGCTGCGGGCAGTTGGCCAGCGCCGGGGAGGCGCTCTTGTAGGTATTGGGCTGACGCGGCTTGCGCACCAGCTGGTTGATCGTCGCCATGCGTTTGGAATCCTGGGTAAAAAGGACACGGCAGGCCGGAAACCGGCCCACCGAGAAGCGGGAGTTTAATTCGCGTTGAATCCCTCTGTCAAACCGATGACAGGGGGATTCGCTGGTTTCCATCGTCCTTGAACCGAACACGAGGGAACGTCCTGTCCCCTCTTTCCGGATGTGGGCAGGCCAGTGGCGGGCCTGCCATCGCTAATGAGTCAGCCTTCGGTACCGGCTTCTTCGTTGGTCTCAGTGGCCGTCGAGACGGCGCGCAAAGTCTCCAGATCAGAGTCAGACAGTTCGGGGGTGGCGGCCTTGCGGCGCTTGTTGTGGTACGCCAGGCCGGTACCCGCCGGAATGAGGCGGCCGACGATAACGTTTTCCTTCAGGCCACGCAAGCTGTCGCGGGTGCCGCGGACGGCCGCCTCGGTCAGCACGCGGGTGGTTTCCTGGAAGGAAGCCGCCGAGATGAACGACTCGGTCGCCAGCGAGGCCTTGGTGATGCCCAGCAGCACCGGCTCGTAGCGGGCCGGCAGCTCGCCCTTGGCGATCGCCTTGGCGTTGTCCTCGACCACGCGGATCCGCTCGGCCTGCTCGCCCGCCATGAAGCGGCTGTCGCCAGCGTCGGTGATCTCGACCTTGCGCAGCATCTGGCGAATGATCGTCTCGATGTGCTTGTCGTTGATCTTGACGCCCTGCAGGCGGTAGACGTCCTGGATTTCCTTCACCAGGTAGGCCGCCAGCGGCTCGACGCCCAGCAGGCGCAGGATGTCCTGCGGGTTCGGCTCGCCGTCCACCACGGTCTCGCCCTTGGCGATGTGCTCGCCTTCGTAAACGATGACCTGGCGGTACTTCGGGATGAGCTCTTCGTGCTCGTTGCCCTCGGCGTCCTTGATGATCAGGCGCTGCTTGCCCTTGGTGTCCTTGCCGAAGCTGATGATGCCGGACACTTCCGCCAGCACGGCCGGATCCTTGGGCTTGCGGGCCTCGAACAGGTCGGCCACGCGCGGCAGGCCGCCCGTGATGTCGCGGGTCTTCGAGGCTTCCTGCGGCACCTTGGTCACCACGTCGCCCACGCCGACGGCGGCGCCGTCCTGCAGGTTGACGATCGAGCGCGGCGGGAGCAGGTACTGCGCCGGCAGGTCGGTGCCCGGGATGTTGAGGTCCTTGCCGTTCTTGTCGACGATGCGCACGACCGGGCGCAGGTCCTTGCCCTGCGAGCCACGGCGCTTGGGATCGGTGATCTCGCGCGAGGCCAGGCCGGTCAGTTCGTCGGTCTTCTCGATGACGGTGACGCCGTCGACGAAGTCCACGAAGCGGACGAAGCCGGCCACTTCCGACACGATCGGGTGGTTATGCGGATCCCAGTTGGCGACGGTCTTGCCGGCCTTGACCTCTTCGCCGTCCTTGACGTTGATCACGGCGCCGTACGGGAGCTTGTAGCGCTCGCGCTCGCGGCCGTGGTTGTCGAGGACCGACAGTTCGCCCGAGCGGGACACCGCGACCAGGTGGCCGTTGGCGTGCTGCACGTGCTTGAGGTTGTTGAACTTCACCGCGCCGGTGGTCTTGACCGTGATGTTGTCCACGGCGGCCGCACGCGAAGCCGCGCCGCCGATGTGGAAGGTACGCATGGTCAGCTGGGTGCCGGGCTCGCCGATCGACTGCGCCGCGACGACGCCGACGGCCTCGCCGTGGTTGACGATGTGGCCGCGGGCCAGGTCACGGCCGTAGCAGTGGGCGCAGATGCCGAAGGTGCTGTCGCAGGTGATCGCGGAGCGGACCTTGATGGACTGCACGCCGGCGGCCTCGAGCTTGTCGACCCAGGCCTCGTCCAGCAGCGTGTTGCGGGTGACGATCGGATCCTCGTCGTTGCCCGGCAGGTACACGTCCTCGGCCACGATGCGGCCCAGCACTCGGTCGCGCAGCGGCTCGACGACGTCACCACCCTCGACGATCGGGGTCATGGTGAGGCCGTTCATGGTGCCGCAGTCGGACTCGGTCACCACCACGTCCTGGGCGACGTCGACCAGGCGGCGGGTGAGGTAACCGGAGTTCGCGGTCTTCAGCGCGGTGTCCGCGAGGCCCTTTCGGGCGCCGTGGGTCGAGATGAAGTACTGCAGCACGTTCAGGCCTTCACGGAAGTTCGCCGTGATGGGCGTCTCGATGATCGAGCCGTCGGGCTTGGCCATCAGGCCGCGCATACCCGCCAGCTGGCGGATCTGGGCCTGCGAACCACGCGCGCCGGAGTCGGCCATGATGTAGACGGAGTTCATCGACTTCTGGTCGATGACCTCGCCCTTGGCGTTGGTCACCTTCTCGGTGCCGATGGCTTCCATCATCGCCTTGGCCACGCGCTCGTTCGTGCGCGACCAGATGTCGACGACCTTGTTGTAGCGCTCGCCGGCGGTGACCAGGCCGCTCTGGTACTGCTCCTGGATCTCCAGCACCTCGGACTCGGCCTCGGCCAGGATGCCCTTCTTCTCGTCCGGGATGATCATGTCGTCGATGCCGATCGACACGCCCGCGCGGGTGGCGTAGGAGAAGCCGGTGTACATCAGCTGGTCGGCGAAGATCACCGTGTGCTTCAGGCCCAGCATGCGGTAGCAGGTGTTGATCAGGCGGCTGATGTTCTTCTTGGTCAGCTCGGTGTTGGCCAGCGAGAACGGCAGGCCGGCCGGCAGGATCTCGGCCAGCAGCGCGCGGCCGATCGTGGTGTCCACGATCGAGGTCTTCTCGGTGCGCTCGCCCTGCTCGTCCACCTCGACGTGCTTGAGGCGGACCTTCACCTTGGCGTGCAGCTCGACGACGCGGTTGTCGTAGGCTCGCTTCACCTCGGCGACGTTGGCGAACACCATGCCCTCGCCCTTCTTGTTCTCGAGCGCGCGGGTCATGTAGTACAGGCCCAGGACGACGTCCTGGGTCGGCACGATGATCGGCTCGCCGTTGGCGGGCGACAGGATGTTGTTCGACGACATCATCAGGGCGCGCGCTTCCAGCTGGGCCTCGAGGCTCAGCGGGACGTGCACGGCCATCTGGTCACCGTCGAAGTCGGCGTTGAACGCGGTGCAGACCAGCGGGTGCAGCTGGATGGCCTTGCCCTCGATCAGCACCGGCTCGAACGCCTGGATGCCGAGGCGATGCAGGGTCGGGGCGCGGTTGAGCAGCACCGGGTGTTCGCGGATCACCTCTTCCAGGATGTCCCAGACCTCGGCCGACTCGCGCTCGACCAGCTTCTTGGCGGCCTTGATCGTCGTGGCGAGGCCACGGCGCTGCAGCTTGGCGAAGATGAAGGGCTTGAACAACTCGAGCGCCATCTTCTTCGGCAGGCCGCACTCGTGCAGGCGCAGGGTCGGGCCGACCACGATGACGGAACGGCCGGAGTAGTCCACGCGCTTGCCGAGCAGGTTCTGGCGGAAACGGCCCTGCTTGCCCTTGATCATGTCGGCCAGCGACTTGAGCGGGCGCTTGTTGGTGCCGGTGATGGCGCGGCCGCGGCGGCCGTTGTCCATCAGGGCGTCCACCGACTCCTGCAGCATGCGCTTCTCGTTGCGCACGATGATGTCGGGCGCGTTGAGCTCGAGCAGGCGCTTGAGGCGGTTGTTGCGGTTGATGACGCGGCGGTACAGGTCGTTCAGGTCGGAGGTCGCGAAGCGGCCGCCGTCCAGCGGGACCAGCGGACGCAGGTCGGGCGGCAGCACCGGCAGGACGGTCATGACCATCCACTCCGGGCGGTTGCCGGACTCGATGAACGCTTCCATCAGCTTGATGCGCTTGGTGAGGCGCTTGAGCTTGGTCTCGGAGTTGGTCGACGCGATCTCTTCCTTGAGGCGCAGCAGCTCGGCGCTCAGGTCGATGGTGCGCAGCAGGTGGTAGACCGCCTCGGCGCCCATCAGGGCGTCGAAGTCGTCGCCGTGCTCCTGGCGCGCGGTCAGGAACTGCTCTTCGGTGAGCAGCTGGCCGCGGTCGAGCGTGGTGAGGCCCGGCTCGATGACCACGTAGGCCTCGAAGTACAGGATGCGCTCGATGTCACGCAGGGTCATGTCCAGCATCAGGCCGATGCGCGAGGGCAGCGACTTGAGGAACCAGATGTGCGCGGTCGGCGACGCCAGCTCGATGTGGCCCATGCGCTCGCGACGGACCTTGGCCAGGGTGACCTCGGTGCCGCACTTCTCGCAGACCACGCCGCGGTGCTTCATGCGCTTGTACTTGCCGCACAGGCACTCGTAGTCCTTGATCGGGCCGAAGATGGCGGCGCAGAACAGGCCGTCGCGCTCGGGCTTGAAGGTGCGGTAGTTGATGGTTTCCGGCTTCTTCACTTCGCCGAACGACCAGCTGCGGATCAGGTCCGGCGAAGCCAGGCCGATCTTGATGCCGTCGAAATCCAGCGACTGACGCTGCTGGTTGAACAGATTAAGTAGGTCTTTCATTTGATTCTCCTGTTCTCAGCGCCAGATCACTGCTCTTCCAGTTCGATGTTGATGGCGAGGGAGCGGATCTCCTTCACCAGCACATTGAACGATTCCGGCATGCCGGCCGTCATTTCGTGCTCGCCGTCGACGATGTTCTTGTACATCTGGTTGCGGCCCTGCACGTCGTCGGACTTCACCGTCAGCATTTCCTGCAGGGTGTAGGCCGCGCCGTAGGCTTCCAGCGCCCAGACTTCCATCTCGCCGAAGCGCTGGCCGCCGAACTGCGCCTTGCCGCCCAGCGGCTGCTGGGTGACGAGCGAGTACGGACCGGTCGAACGCGCGTGCATCTTGTCGTCAACCAGGTGGTTGAGCTTGAGCATGTGCATGTAGCCGACGGTGACCGGGCGGTCGAACGCCTCGCCGGTGCGGCCGTCGTGCAGGATGGTCTGGCCGCTCTCCGGGAGGTCGGCCAGCTTCAGCATGGCCTTGATCTCGGACTCGGCCGCGCCGTCGAACACCGGGGTGGCCATCGGCACGCCGTCGGTGAGGTTCTGGGCGAGGACCAGCAGTTCCTTGTCGCTGATCTGCGACATGTCCACGCGCTCGCCGGCGAGCTTGCGGTCATGGTTGTAGATCTGGTCGAGGAACTTGCGCAGGTCGGCGACCTTCTCCTGGGCCTCGAGCATGCGCTGGATCTTCTGGCCCAGGCCCTTGGCGGCCCAGCCCAGGTGAACTTCCAGCACCTGGCCGATGTTCATTCGGCTCGGCACGCCCAGCGGGTTGAGCACGATGTCGACGGTCTGGCCGTCGGCCATGTACGGCATGTCCTGCACCGGGACGATGGTGGACACGACGCCCTTGTTGCCGTGGCGGCCGGCCATCTTGTCGCCCGGCTGGATGCGGCGCTTCACGGCCAGGTAGACCTTGACCATCTTGAGCACGCCCGGGGCCAGGTCGTCGCCGGCGGTGATCTTGCCGCGCTTGTCCTGGAACCGCTTCTCGAACTCCTTCTCGTGCGCCTCGACCTGCTTCTGGGCGCGCTCGATCAGCTCGGCCGCGTCCTCGTCCTTCATGCGGATCGAGAACCAGTCGTCCTTCTTCAGCGAATCGAGGTACTCGCCGGTGATCTCGGTGCCCTTCTTGAGGCCGTTCGGGCCGCCGTTGGCGACCTTGCCGATCAGCAGGCCGCGCAGGCGGGCGAAGATCGCGCCCTCGAGGATGCGGAACTGGTCGTCGAAGTCCTTCTTGACGCGCTTGATCTCGGTTTCCTCGATCTGGCGCGCGCGCTTGTCCTTCTCGATGCCGTCGCGGGTGAAGACCTGCACGTCGATGACGGTGCCGTCCATGCCCGGGGGCACGCGCAGCGAGCTGTCCTTAACGTCGCTGGCCTTCTCGCCGAAGATGGCGCGCAGGAGCTTCTCTTCCGGGGTCAGCTGGCTCTCGCCCTTCGGCGTGACCTTGCCGACCATGATGTCGCCGGCGCGCACTTCGGCGCCGATGTACACCACGCCCGACTCGTCCAGGCGGCCCAGGGCCTGCTCGGACACGTTCGGGATGTCGGCGGTGATTTCCTCCGGCCCCAGCTTGGTGTCGCGGGCAACGCAGGTCAGCTCTTCGATGTGGATCGTGGTGTAGCGATCCTGCTCGACCACGCGCTCGGAGAGCAGGATCGAGTCCTCGAAGTTGTAGCCGTTCCACGGCATGAACGCGACCAGCATGTTCTGGCCCAGGGCCAGCTCGCCGATGTCGGTGGACGGGCCGTCGGCCAGCACGTCGCCGCGGGCGACGCGGTCACCCACCTTCACCAGCGGGCGCTGGTTGATGCAGGTGTTCTGGTTGGAACGGGTGTACTTGACCAGCGTGTAGATGTCGACGCCGGCGTCGTTGTCGTGGATCTCGTCCTCGTTGGCACGGACCACGATGCGGCCCGCGTCGACCTGGTCGATCACGCCGCCGCGCTTGGCGTTGACGGTGACGCCGGAGTCGCGCGCCACGGCGCGCTCGATGCCGGTGCCGACCAGCGGCTTCTGCGACCGCAGGGTCGGGACGGCCTGGCGCTGCATGTTCGCACCCATCAGGGCGCGGTTGGCGTCGTCGTGCTCGATGAACGGGACGAGCGCGGCCGCGACGGACACCGACTGCATGGGCGAGACGTCCATGTAGTGGATTTCCGACGGCGGCTTGAGCAGGGTCTCGGCCTGGAAGCGGCAAGGCACGAACGGGGCCTGGAAGCTGCCGTCCTTGTTGAGCTCGGCGTTGGCCTGGGCGATCGCGTACTCATGCTCTTCGATGGCCGACAGGAACTCGACCTGGTCGGTGACCTTGCCGTCCACGACCTTGCGGTACGGGGTCTCGAGGAAACCGTACTTGTTGCTGCGGGCGTACACGGCCAGCGAGTTGATCAGGCCGATGTTCGGGCCTTCCGGCGTCTCGATGGTGCAGACGCGGCCGTAGTGGGTCGGGTGCACGTCGCGGACTTCGAAGCCGGCGCGCTCGCGGGTCAGGCCGCCCGGGCCAAGGGCCGACACGCGGCGCTTGTGGGTGACTTCCGAGAGCGGGTTGTTCTGGTCCATGAACTGCGACAGCTGCGACGAACCGAAGAACTCCTTGATCGCGGCGGCCACCGGCTTCGCGTTGATCAGGTCCTGCGGGGTCAGGCCATCGGACTCGGCCAGCGACAGGCGCTCCTTGACGGCGCGCTCGACGCGGACCAGGCCGACGCGGAACACGTTCTCGGCCATTTCGCCGACCGAACGCACGCGGCGGTTGCCCAGGTGGTCGATGTCGTCCACGACGCCGCGGCCGTTGCGGATCTCGCAAAGGGTCTTGATGACGTCGAGGATGTCCGAGCTCGCGCCCAGGTCCTTGACCAGGTTCTTCGCGATCTCGTCGTTGCGCTCGCCGAAGTACTTCGAGTCGTACAGCACCGGGGCGCCGGTGACTTCCTTGCGGCCGACGCGGCGGTTGAACTTCATCCGGCCCACGCCGGAGAGGTCGTAGCGCTCGAAGGTGAAGAACAGGTTGTAGAACAGGTTCTGCGCGGCGTCCTTGGTGGGCGGCTCGCCCGGGCGCATCATGCGGTAGATCTCGACCAGGGCCTCGAGCTGGGTCTTGGTCGGGTCGATGCGCAGGGTGTTGGAGATGTACGGGCCGCGGTCGAGGTCGTTCACCCACAGGGTGCCGATCACGTCCACGCCGGCCTTGCGCATCTTGGCGACGTTGGCTTCGTTGAGCTCTTCGTTGGCCAGGGCCAGCACTTCGCCGGTCTTGGTGTCGATCACGTCGTGGCTGAGGATGCGGCCGTACAGGTATTCGTCCGGCACCGCGAGGGTGTCGACCTTGGCCTGCTCGAGCTGCTTCACGTGGCGCGCGGTGATGCGCTTGCCGGCCTCGACGATGACCTTGCCGCCGACCACGAGGTCGAAGTTCAGGGTCTCGCCGCGCAGGCGCTCGGCCACGAGCTCGAGCTCGACGCCGTCCTGCTTGGCGATGTGGAAGGTGTTGACCTCGAAGAAGATCTTCAGGATCTCTTCGTTGTTGTAGCCCAGCGCGCGCAGCAGGATGGTGACCGGCAGCTTGCGGCGGCGGTCGATGCGGGTGAACACGGCGTCCTTCGGGTCGAACTCGAAGTCGAGCCAGGAGCCGCGGTAGGGAATGATGCGGGCCGAGTACAGCAGCTTGCCCGAGCTGTGGGTCTTGCCGCGGTCGTGGTCGAAGAACACGCCCGGCGAACGGTGCAGCTGCGAGACGATGACGCGCTCGGTGCCGTTGACGATGAAGGTGCCGTTGTCGGTCATCAGGGGCAGCTCGCCCATGTAGACCTCCTGCTCCTTCACGTACTTGATGGCCTTGGTCGACGACTCGCGGTCGTAGATGACCAGGCGCACGGTGACGCGCAGCGGGGCGCCGTAGGTGAGGCCACGGTTGCGGCACTCGCGCTCGTCGAACGGCGGCTCGCCGAGCTTGTAGCTGACGTACTCCAGGGCGGCATTGCCGGAGTAGCTGGTGATCGGGAACACCGACTTCAGGGCGGCGTGCAGGCCGCGGTCGTCGCGCTGGCCGGACAGGGCGTATTCCTGCAGGAACTCGCGGTACGAGTCCATCTGGATCGCCAGCAGGTACGGCACTTCAAGGACCTGCCGGCGCTTGCCGAAGTCCTTGCGGATACGCTTCTTTTCGGTGAAGGAGTACGTCATGGTGAGCTACCGCCTCGGGTATCTGTGGGCCGCGCGTCCGCGGTCCCGGGGGGAACGTCAAACTGCCAGTTGGAAGTCGCTGGTATTGCCGGCACCAGCACGCCTTCTCCCGCTACTTCCAACTGGCAACTCGGTATCAGTTGCTGGCCTTTCGCCGTCCCGTGCCGCTGGAACGGCCAAAGGCCGGGGGCTTTCGCCCCCAGCCTCAGGTGGTCGCCAATACCAACCGGCGACTCAATTGAGGATTACTTGAGCTCGACCGTCGCGCCGGCCGCCTCGAGTTCCTTCTTGAACTTCGCGGCGTCGTCCTTCGACACGGCGTCCTTCACGATGCCGGTGGCCTCGACGAGGTCCTTGGCTTCCTTCAGGCCCAGGCCGGTGATGGCGCGGACGGCCTTAATCACTTCGACCTTCTTCTCGCCGGCAGCCTTCAGGATGACGGTGAACTCGGTCTGCTCCTCGACCACGGCGGCCGGACCGGCGGCGACGGCAACCGCGACCGGGGCGGCGGCGGTGACGCCGAACTTCTCTTCGATGGCCTTGACCAGCTCCATCACTTCCATCAGGGTCTTGCCGGCGACGGCTTCGACGATCTGCTCGTTGGAAAGGGACATTGTGTTTACCTCTGGATAATTTTCTGGAAAGGAAAGGTTTGGTCGACGCTTAGGCGGTTTCGGCGACGGCTTCGGGGGCGGCTTCGCCACCACCCTGCTTGTCGGCGACGGCCTTGACCGCACGGGCGAACATCGTCGCCGGCTCGGCCAGGACGCGGGCCAGCATGGCAAGCGCCTGCTCGCGGGTCGGCAGCGAGGCGAGAACCTCGACGTGCGAGCCCGGGAAGGTCTTGCCACCGATCGAAACGACCTTGGCCTGCAGCTTGTCGTTGCCCTTGGCGAATTCCTTGATCAGACGACCGGCGGCGCCGGGGTCTTCCATCGAGAACGCGTACAGCAGGGGGCCCACCAGGGCGTCCTTGCTGGACTCGAATTCAGTGCCGGCGACGGCGCGGGTAGCCAGGGTGTTCTTGACGACTTTCAGGAACACACCGGTTTCGCGCGCCTTCTTGCGCATCGCGGTCATCTGCGACACGGTCGTGCCGGCGTACTCGGCGGCGACCAAGGAGTGTGCCTTCGAGGCGACTTCTGCCAGCTCGGTGACCACTACTTGTTTCTGGGACAGATTGAGAGCCATTGCACTCCTCCAATAGGACTCCGCTCGCGGCTCCTGCCACTTGCGGTCTTGGGCGGCACCGTTCCATCGGCGCCGGGGACGCGGATGCGTCCCGGTGGTGGCCGTTTCCAGAATGATTTCCAGAAGGCGGCACCATCTACGCAGGCCCGTCTTCTCGCGAAGTCCGGATTAAGCGATCCCGCTTGTGGCGACGGCGAATCCTTGCCAGTCGTGCTTCCGTGCCCGACGTCACCACGCGCTGACCGCACCTGCGGTCTTTGATGGCTCCGGCGGGACGCGTTCCCACCGGTGCCTTCAAAATCGTCCGCCCGGGACGCGTCCCGGGCGGCGTGTTCGGTTTACTTGGCCAGCGACAGCGAGGACGGGTCGACGACCACGCCGACGCCCATCGTCGAGCTCAGGGAGATCTTCTGCAGGTACTGGCCCTTGGACGTGGCCGGCTTGGCCTTGACCAGGTCGCCCAGCAGGGCGTGCAGGTTGTTCTTCAGGGCTTCCGCCTCGAAGTTGGCCTTGCCGATCGTGCAGTGGATGATGCCGGCCTTGTCGGTGCGGTAACGCACCTGGCCCGCCTTGGCGTTGCGCACGGCGCCGGCGGCGTCCGGCGACACGGTGCCGACCTTCGGGTTCGGCATCAGGCCGCGCGGGCCGAGCACCTGGCCGAGCTTGCCGACCACGCGCATGGCGTCCGGCGTCGCGATCACGACGTCGTAGTTCAGGTCACCGGCCAGCATCTTGTCGGCCAGCTCGTCCATGCCGACCACGTCGGCACCCGCGGCCAGGGCCTCGTCGGCCTTGGCGCCGGCCGGGCAGAACACCGCCACGCGCACCGACTTGCCGGTACCGGCGGGCAGCACGGTCGAACCGCGCACCTGCTGGTCGGACTTCTTGGCGTCGACGCCGAGGCGGACGGCGACGTCCACGGACTCGACGAACTTGGTCTTGGAGTTCGACTGGATCAGCTTCAGGGCGTCGTCCAGCGAATAGGCCTTGCCCGGGGTGACCAGGGTCTGGAGGTTCTTGTAACGCTTCGAGATACGTGCCATGTCTTAGCCCTCCACCACGAGACCCATCGAACGGGCGCTGCCCGCGATGGTGCGAACGCCGGCTTCCAGGGAGGCGGCCGTGAGGTCGGCTTCCTTGGCCTTGACGATGTCTTCGAGCTGCTTGCGGGTGACCTTGCCCACCTTCTCGGTGTTCGGTCGCTTGGAGCCCGAGGTCAGGCCGGCGGCCTTCTTGAGCAGCACGGTGGCCGGGGTGCTCTTGGTGATGAAGGTGAAGGTGCGGTCCGAGTACGCGGTGATGATCACCGGCGTCGGGAGGCCCGGCTCCAGCTTGGAGGTCGCGGCGTTGAACGCCTTGCAGAACTCCATGATGTTCAGGCCGCGCTGGCCCAGGGCCGGGCCGACGGGCGGCGAGGGGTTGGCCTGGCCGGCCTTCACCTGCAGCTTGATGTAACCAACTACTTTCTTAGCCATTGTCTTCTCTCCGGGTGCAAGCGCCTGTTGTCAGGCTCCCCATCGTGCCGGGTGGAATGCGTGCCCCGGCTTTACACGTTGTCGCGAAACCTCGCGTCAGGCCTTCTCGACCTGCCCGAACTCCAGCTCCACCGGGGTGGAACGGCCGAAGATCAGCACCGCCACGCGCAGGCGGCTCTTCTCGTAATTGACTTCCTCGACCACGCCGTTGAAGTCGTTGAACGGACCCTCGGTGACGCGGACCATCTCGCCCGGCTCGAACAGGACCTTGGGCTTGGGCTTGTCCACGCCGTCCTGGACGCGGCGGAGGATGACGTCCGCCTCGCGGTCCTGGATCGGCAGCGGGCGCTCGGCGGTGCCGCCGATGAAGCCCATGACCTTGGGGGTTTCCTTGATCAGGTGCCAGCTGTCGTCGTCGATGCGGGGGATGCCGCCGTCCTCGTGCGTCTCGATCTGCACCAGCACGTAGCCGGGGAAGAACTTGCGCTCGGACTTGCGCTTCTGGCCACCGCGCATCTCGATGACTTCCTCGGTCGGCACCAGCACCTGGCCGAACTTGTCCTGCATCTCGGCGCGCGCGATGCGCGTATCCAGCGCGCGCTGCACCTGATGCTCGAAGCCCGAGTAGGCGTGGACGACATACCAGCGCTTGGCCACGTTCAATAACTCCTAATTAGCCCAGCAAGAGCCGGATCAGCCACGAAATAACGAAATCGAAGGCCGAGAGGATCAGGCTGACGATCACCACCACGACGAGGATGACGCCGGTGATCTTCCGGGTCTCCTGCGTGGTCGGCCACACCACCTTGCGCAGCTCGAACAGGGACTCGGAGGCGAACTCGCGGACCTGGCGGCCCTTGGCGGTCAGCGCCATGACGGCGGCCGCGGCGACCACGCCGGCGGCGGCGACCAGGCCACGCACCGGGCCCGGCCACTGGCTGAACCAGTAGAACGCGACGATGCCGCCCACGACGAGCGCGGCGGCAAGGACGTACTTCGCGACGTCGGCGGCGGTGACCGCCTGTTCTGCTTGATCGACCTTCGTGTTCATCAGCTCTTGCCCGGCTCGAGCCGGTTGGGGGTCGCGGCTCCCTCGGGAAACACGACCAGTGCGGGTGGCGCGCCAGGTAGGACTCGAACCTACAACCTGCGGTTTTGGAGACCGCTGCTCTGCCAGTTGAGCTACTGACGCATTGGCATCTCTAAACGGGCGATGGCGGACCGCTTCCGGCCCGCCATTCCCCTGCCCGCCCGGCCTTCGCCGAACGGGCGGACCTTCTTACTTGATGACCTTGGCAACCACGCCGGCGCCGACGGTGCGG
>NZ_AVCK01000038.1 GCF_000747155.1 Arenimonas metalli CF5-1
CTCCCCTCAGTTGGGAGAAGAACCTTTTTTTACTGGAGGGCGTAGGCTGGAAGCGTGGCCATGACACCGCAACTGCCCGAGTCGCCCTGCGTCCGCAATTGCTGCCTGGACGATGCCGACGTGTGCATTGGCTGCGGGCGGCACGTGGACGAGATCCTGCGCTGGGGTGCGGCCGATGCCGGCGAGCGCGAGGACATCCTCGCCCGGGCGGCGGCCCGGCGCGCGGCCCGGCCGGCGCTGGTGTTCCGGGGGGCGGGGCAGGCGTGACCTTCGGCTGATTGGGCAGCGGCCCGCGGCGGGCGTAGAGTCGGCCCACCGTCCCCTGGAGTCCCGCCATGTCGCCTGCCCGCCGCACCGCGCTTCCGCTCGCCATCGCCCTGGCCCTGTCGCTGGGGGCCTGCCAGCCGGCGACCGCCCCGGCCGAAGGGGAGGCCGCCGCGCCCGCCGCCGCCGCCGCCGAGGCCATCGCGCGCCCGGCGAAGCAGTACGCGATCGAGGACTTCGTCGCCTCCACCGGCGTCATGGGTGCGTCCTTCAGCGCCGATGAGTCCCGCCTGCTGTTCTCGTCCAACCGCCGCGGCGTCTGGAACGTCTACTCGATGCCCGTGGCCGGCGGCGAGTGGACCGACGTCACGAGTTCCGACACCGACAACAGCTACGCCGTGTCCTACTTCCCGGCCGACGACCGCGTGCTGGTCACCCGCGACCAGGGCGGCAACGAGCTCGACCACCTGTACGCGATCGAAGCCGACGGCAGCGAGCGCGACCTGACGCCGGGCGAGAACCTCAAGGCCGCCTTCCTCGGCTTCACCGCCGACGGCAGCGCCTTCCACGTCATCAGCAACGAGCGCGACCCGCGCTACTTCGACGTCTACCGCTACGACAGCGCCAGCTACGAGCGCACCCGCGTCTACGAGAACACCACCGGCCTCGAGCCGGCGATCGTTTCCGGCGACGGCAAGTGGCTGGCCCTGTCGCAGTCCAACACCACCAACGATAGCGACCTGTTCGTGGTCGAACTGGCCACCGGCCAATCCACCAAGGTCTCCGAGCACGAGGGCCAGGCCGCCTTCAGCGCCCAGGACTTCAGCCCCGACGGCCAGTGGCTGTACTACACCGCCAACGACCAGGGCGAGTTCGCGCAGCTGCGGCGCGTGAGCCTTGCCACCTGGGCGCACGAGCCGGTGCAGTCGGCCGACTGGGACATCGTGGCCGCCTACTTCTCGAAGAACGGCAAGTACCTGGCCGTGGCCACCAACGTCGACGGCAGCACCCGCGTGAAGCTGCACGACGCCGCCACCGGCGCCGAGCAGCCGCTGCCGGCGCTGCCGGCCGGCGAGATCCGCGGCCTGCGCATCGCCGATTCGGAAACGAAGATGGCCTTCTACCTCAACGGCGACCGCCAGCCCAACGACCTCTACGTGCTCGAGTTCGGCGGCGAGCCGAAGCAGCTCACCACCTCGCTGAACCCGGCGATCGACCCGGCCGACCTGGTGGACTCGAGCGTCGTGCGCTTCAAGAGCTTCGACGGCATGGAGATCCCCAACATCCTGTGGAAGCCGCACCAGGCCACGGCCGACGCCCCGGCGCCGGCCCTGGTGTGGGTGCACGGCGGCCCGGGCGGCCAGACCACGCGCGCGCACTCGGCCGTGATCCAATACCTGGCCAACCACGGCTACGTGGTGCTGGGCATCAACAACCGCGGCAGTTCGGGCTACGGCAAGACCTTCTTCGCCGCCGACGACGGCAAGCACGGCCGCGAGCCGCTGTGGGACACGGTCGAGGCCAAGAAGTACCTGCAGTCGCTCGACTACGTCGACGACGACAGGATCGGCATCATCGGCGGCAGCTACGGCGGCTACATGGTGCTGTCGGCCCTGGCCTTCCAGCCGGGCGAGTTCAAGGTCGGCGTCAACATCTTCGGCGTCTCGAACTGGATCCGCACGCTCGAATCGATCCCGCCTTACTGGGAGTCCTTCCGCGAGGCGCTCTACCAGGAAGTGGGCAACCCCGAGACCCAGCGCGATTTCCTGATCGAGACCTCGCCGCTGTTCCACGCCGACAAGATCAACGTGCCGCTGATGGTGCTGCAGGGCGCCAACGACCCGCGCGTGATCAAGCCCGAGTCCGACGACATCGTCGCCGCCGTGGAGAAGAACGGCGTGCCGGTCGAGTACGTCGTGTTCGACGACGAGGGCCACGGCTTCAGCAAGAAGAAGAACCAGATCGAGGGCTACGGCCGCATCCTTGCCTTCCTCGACAAGTACCTGCGCGACGGCGCCGCCACGCCGCCGCCGGCGCCCTGACGCCCCGGGTCGCGGCTCAGAGCGGATCCTTCTCCGCCCTGGGCCGCGCCTTGCGGTCGCCCAGCAGGATGCTGGCCACCAGCGCCGCGCCCAGGCCGGCCGCCACCAGGAACATCACCAGCGCCAGCGCCGGGTAGCCGAACAGCGTCTGCTTCGTCTGCACGTCCATGATCAGCGCCGCGCCGACGATCATCGCCGCGGCGATGATGCCCACCGTGATCCGGTTGGCGATCTTCTGCATGCTCTCGATCAGGTGCGATTCCTCCAGCCCGGCGATGTTCACCTTGAACCGGTTGTCGGCCAGCGTGCGCAGCAGCACCGACAGGCGCTGCGGCGCCTCGCGCACCAGCTCCTGCACTTCCAGCGCATCGGTGGCCAGGCGACCGAGGTCGAGGCTGGCGCGGGTGCGCGCGCGGAACAGTTCGGGCAGGTGGTCCTGCAGCACGTCGCGCATCGCCATGCCGGGCTCGAGCGCCAGCATCACGTCCTCGAGGTTGAGCAGGGTCTTGCCCAGCAGGGTCAGCTCGGCCGGCGGCCGCAGCCCGCACTCGCCGCCGATGCGCACCAGTTCGAGCAGGAAGGCACCCTCGGAGTCGGTGCGCACCGTCGTGTTGGAGAAGCGCGCCACCATCCGCCCGGTTTCCCGGCTGAAGCGCGGCTCGTCGAAATCCTCCAGGCGCGTGCCCATGTGCACCAGGGTCTCGGCGACCTGCTCGCCGCGCCCTTCGGTGGTGGCCAGCATCAGCTTGAGCAGCTGGTCGCGCATGCGCGGCGGCACGTGGCCGACCATGCCCAGGTCCAGCAGCACGAGGTGCTGGTCCGCGGTCAGCACCACGTTGCCCGGGTGCGGGTCGGCGTGGATCAGGCCGTGCACGAAGATCTGGTCGAGGTAGGCCTTGCCCAGTTCGTGCGCCAGCGGCCGCAGGTCGGCTTCGGTGCGCCGCACGTCCGGCACCTGGGTGACGCGGATGCCTTCGGCGCGGTCCATCGTCAGCACCAGGCGCGTGGTGTAGTCCCAGACCGGCGCGGGCACGTCGATGTGCTCGTAGTCCTGCAGGCGCGCGCGGAAGGTCTCGAGGTTGTTGGCTTCCTGCAGGTAGTCGAGCTCGGCCAGCATGGTGCTGCGGAATTCGTCGAGCCACTCGCGGAAGCCCAGGCGCTGGCCGACGTTGCTGACCAGGCCGAGCGAGCCGACCAGGCTGCGCAGCGTGGCCAGGTCGGCCTCGATCGCGGGCAGCAGCCCGGGGCGCTGCACTTTCACCGCCACCCGGCGACCGCTGGGCAGCACGGCCGCATGCACCTGCGCGAACGACGCGGTGCCCAGCGGCTCGGGATCGAAGCTCGCGAACAGCTTGTTCAGCGGCGCGCCCAGCTCGGCGACGATCTGCGCCTCGATCTCCGCCGTATCCGCCGGCGCCACCTTGTCCTGCAGGCGGCACAGCGCGGCGATGTATTCCGGCGGCACCAGGTCCGGGCGCGTCGACAGCATCTGCCCGATCTTGACGAAGGTCGGGCCCAGCGCCTCGAGGTCGGCGGTGAAGCGCTCGGCCTCGGCCGGATCCACCGGCGGCGGCGGGGCGGCGCCGGTCGCCGGGCCGCGGAACACCGGCGAGGCACGATGCCGGAGCAGGAAGGCCGTGATCGCGGCGAGTCGGGAGGATTCGGGCATGGCACGTCTCCGGGGGGTGAGCGTGGTTTCACCCTAGCACCGGCGTTCGCCGCCACGGCTGGGGCCGCGTCCGCCCGTTCAGGCTCGCGTCGGGTCGGGTCGCGCTACCCTGTGCGGGCCGACGCCAAGGAGTCCGCCATGCCGCTGTCCCGATTGGTCCTGCTCGCCCTGCTGCTGGCGCCCGCGGCGCAGGCGGAGTCGCTGTACAAGTGCACCGGCGAGAAGGGGGCGGTCAGCATCCAGTCCGAACCCTGCCCGAAGGGCATGACCCAGGTCTGGAAGCGCGACACCGCGCCGGACCCGGGGCCCACGCCCGAGCAGCAAGCGGCCCAGGCCGCCGCCGCCGAAGCCGAGGCCGCGCGCGCCGCCGAAGCCGCGCGCCTGGCCAACCTCGAACGCCTGGCCGAACGGCTCGAGCGCGAGGAGCAGGCCCGCCGCGCGGCCACCGCCGCACCGGCCGAGCGCCCGCCGACCAAGAGCGAATGCACCCTGGCCCACGAGTTCCAGGAGGCCACCGGGGGCATGCCCTGGCTGGAGCTGACGCAGACGCAGCGCGAACGCATCCGCAGCTGGGTCATCCGCACCTGCCGCGACCCCGACGGCCCGGTGTCGGACGCCACCGGCACCTGATCCGCGCCCGCCATGCCGCACAATACCGGCATGGAATCCAAGACCAACCTGCGCGGCATCCTCGCGATGCTGCTGGCCGTCGGCCTGTTCTCGCTGATGGACGGCGGCCTCAAGCACCTCTCGGCGCACTATCCGCCGATGCAGGTGGCGGCGATCCGCGGCCTGTCCTCGCTGCCACTGGTGATGGCGTGGGTGATCGCCACCGGCGGCGCGCTGGCCCTGCTGCGCATCCGCTGGCCGCTGCACCTGCTGCGCGGCGCGCTGTCGATCGTGATGCTGGCGGCGTTCGCCTACGCGCTCAAGCGCATGCCGCTCACCGGCGCCTACACGCTGTTCTTCGTCGCGCCGCTGATGATCACCGCGCTCTCGGTGCCGCTGCTGGGCGAGAAGGTCGGGCCGCGGCGCTGGACCGCGATCTTCGTCGGCCTGCTCGGCGTGCTCGTGGTGCTGCGGCCGACCGGCGAGGGCGTGGTCACGCTGGCCGGACTGGCGGTGCTGGTGTCGGCCAGCGCCTATTCGCTGTCGTCGATCCTGGTGCGGGTCCTGCACCGCACCGACAGCGGGCAGAGCATGGTGTTCTGGATGCTGCTGATGACCGGCGCCGGTGCCGCCGCCCTGGCCTGGCCGGACTGGCAGCCGCTGCAGGCGAGCGACGCCTGGGTGATCGCCGGCGTCGGGCTGAGCGGCTTCCTCGGGCAGGTCGCGATCACTGAGGCTTTCCGCAGTGGCGAAGCGTCGGTGGTGGCGCCGTTCGAATACAGCGCGCTGGCCTGGGGCCTGGGCCTGGACTGGCTGATCTGGCAGGCGCTGCCCGATGGCTGGACCTTCGCCGGCGCCGGCATCATCGTCGCCAGCGGCATCTACCTGATCCGCCGCGAGCGGGTGCACGCCGAGGCCGAGCATCCCTGAGAGGTGGCAGCGCCGCGCGGGGCCGCTATGCTTCGGGCATCGCCCCCTGGATCCACGCCATGACCCCTGTTTTCCGCGCCGCCTCCGCACTCGCCCTGCTGCTCGGCCTCGCCGCCTGCAGCGACGAGGCGCCGGCGCCCCCGGCCGACGAGAACATCGTGGTGACGCCGCCGCCGGCCGCCGGCCTGGACTGGAGCCGCTGCCGCCTGCCCGGCGTGGCGCTTCCGGTGCCCGGCAAGCTGTTCGTGGTGGACGGCGGCGAGCCCGGCGAGCTGGCCGAGCCCGGCCGCGAAACCATCCGCCGGGTCGAAGTGGTGGTGCCGGGCGAAGTCGCCCTGCTGCTCACCGCGCCCGACGCCAGCGCCTGGGCCGTGCGGGTGTCGCCCGAGACGAAGGTCACCGCGATCTTCGCCAGCGGCGACCTGCCGCAGCGCATCACCGGCCAGGGTCTCGGCCCGTCGCGGCTGGAGCGTTCGGCGGCGATGGGCGATGCCTGCGGACGCTACTGGTTCGCGGCCGAACCCGGCGCGACGCTGGAGGAAGCCACGCAGGCGGTGTTCGGCCGCCGGCATGACGCGCGCTACACCCTGGTCGCCGGCCAGGTGATCATCGGCGGCAGCGAATTCCTGCCCGAGCCCGAGCGCTGAGCCGCGCTCAGCGGCTGCCGAACACCTTCTTCAGCAGCGCGGTCGAACGCTGCGCGGGGTCCTCGCGGATCTCGCGCTCCTGCTCGGCCACCACCGCGAACAGGCCGTCCAGCGCCTCGTCGGTGACGTAGCGGTCCAGGTCCACCGCCTCGCTGCCGCCGAGCGCGGCGAGCAGCCCGCTGTTGCGGCCCACCAGCGCCTTGTAGCGCTGGGTGACGCCGGCCTGCGCGGTGGCATTGCTGACGATCGGCAGGAACTCGGCCCGCAGCCGGTCCTCCGTGACGCGGCGGAAGAAGCGGGTGCCGGCATCGGGTTCGCCGCGGACGATGTCGAGCGCATCGCGCACCGTCATCTGGCGCACGGCGTCGGCGAAGACGTCGGCGGCCAGCGGCACGGCCTTTTCCGCCGCGCGGTTCATGGCCAGCTCGAACTCGTCGACCTTCCTGCCGGCGCCGAGCTGGCGGGCGGTGTCGGTGAGCTTGCGCAGCTGGCCGGGCGCGCGGATGCGCAGGCCTTCGTCGCCGTAGAAACCGTCCTGTTGCCCGAGCTGCAGCACGGCGCGCTGCACGCCCTGGGCCATGGCTTCGCGGATGCCGCCGGCGGCCTCCTGCTCGGTGACGGCGCCGCCGCGGTCGAGGCTACGCCTGAGCCGGTCCTTCCAGTCCTGGGCCTGCACGGTGTGGACGGCGCCGGTGGCGAACACCAGCAGGGCCAGGGCGATCGCGGCGGGTTTCAGGACGGGGGTCATGGCGGGCTCCTCGGCGGGCGGCGGCCGCCATCATGACGCATCGCGGGGCGCGCTGCCGGGCGGGTAGACTGCCGGCTTTCACGCAGCGGTTCCCTTCCCATGATCGAGCTGATCGGCTTCGACGGCGACGACACGCTCTGGCACAGCGAGCTGTACTACCGCGCCGCCAACCAGGCGTTCGAAGCCATCGTCGGGCGCTATGTCGACCTCGCCGACGCCGGCCTGCACGACCGGCTGCTGGCGACCGAGCGCGCCAACCTCAAGCTGTTCGGCTACGGCGCCAAGGGCATGACGCTGTCCATGCTCGAGGCCGCGTTCGAAGTCACCGGCGGCCGCATCGGCGCCGCCGACCTGCACCGCATCGTCGGCATCGGCAAGGAAGTGATGACGCATCCGGTGGAGCTGCTGCCCGGCATCCGCGAGGCCGTGGAGGCCGTGGCGCGCGAGGTGCCGGTGGTGCTGGTGACCAAGGGCGACCTGTTCCACCAGGAGGCCAAGGTCGCGGCCTCGGGGCTGGCCGATCTGTTCAAGCGCATCGAGATCGTGTCGGAGAAGGACGCGCGGGCCTACTCGCGCGTGCTGGCGGAGTTCGGCGTCGCGCCCGAGCGGTTCGCGATGGTCGGCAACTCGCTGCGCTCGGACATCGAGCCGGTGGTGCGGCTGGGCGGCTGGGGCGTGCACATGCCCTACGAAGTGACCTGGGCGCACGAACTGGAGAACGGGCTCGAGCCCGCGCATCGCGAGCGCATCGCCGCGGTGGAGGCGCCGGCCGGCATTCCCCGGGCGGTCGGCGTGCTGCGGGCGCGGGCGGCGCTGGGCGACTGATCTTCGCGCCGCCCGGTCCCGGAATTGCTAGGCTTCCCGCCTGACATCGCCGGACCCGCCCATGACCTCGTACGTCCCCTTCGACCGCCGCGACCTCGACTTCCTGCTGCACGAGGTCGAGGGCGTCGCCGCGCTCTGCCGCCATCCGCGCTTCGCCGACCACTCGCGCGAAACCTTCGACGCCACGCTCGATGCCGCCGCCGAACTGGCCATGGCGAAGTTCGCCAATCACAACCGCGCGTCCGACGTCAGCGAGCCGCATTTCGCCGACGGCCGCGTCGGGATCCTGCCGGAGGTGAAGGAAGCGCTCGACGCCTATGCAGAGGCCGGCTTCAGCGCGCTGCTGGCGGACGCGGAGGAGGGCGGCATGCAGCTGCCCTACACGGTGGCGCTGGCCTGCGACGCGATGTTCGCGGCGGCCAACGTGTCCACCGCCGGCTACGCGCTGCTGGCGCGCGGCGTCGCCAACCTGCTGCAGGCGCACGCCACGCCGGCGCAGTGCGCGCGCTACCGCACGCCGATCCTGCAGGGCCGCTTCCTGGGCACGATGTGCCTGAGCGAACCGCAGGCGGGTTCCTCGTTGGGCGACATCCGCACCCGCGCCGAGCCCGCGGGCGACGGCCACTATCGCCTCAGCGGCGCCAAGATGTGGATCAGCGGCGGCGAGCACGACCTGTCCGAGAACATCGTGCATCTCGTGCTGGCGCGCCTGCCGGACGCGCCGCCGGGCGTGAAGGGCATCAGCCTGTTCATCGTGCCCAAGTTCCGCGTCAACGACGACGGCAGCCTCGGCGCGCGCAACGACGTGCAGCTGGCCGGCGTGAACCACAAGCTCGGCCAGCGCGGCATCGTCAACACCTTCCTGAAGTTCGGCGAGCGCGGCGAGTGCTTCGGCGAACTGGTCGGCGCGCCGCACCAGGGCCTGGCGCAGATGTTCCACATGATGAACGAGGCGCGCATCGGCGTCGGCGTCGGCGCGATCATGCTGGGCAGCGCCGGCTACCGTTACTCGCTGCAGTACGCGCGCGAGCGGAAACAGGGACGCCAGCCCGACCAGAAGGATCCGGCTTCGCCGCCGGTCGCGCTCATCGAACACGCCGACGTGCGGCGCATGCTGCTGCAGCAGAAGGCCCGCGTCGAGGGCGCGCTCGGGCTGGCGATGCACGCGGCGACGCTCGTCGATGCGCACGGCCAGGATCCCGACCCGGCCCGCCGCGCGGAGGCGCACCGCCTGCTCGAACTGCTGACCCCCGTGGTGAAGGCCTGGTCCGCCGAGGCCTGCCTGGAGGCCAACGACCTCGCGATCCAGGTCCTCGGCGGCTACGGCTACACGCGCGAATACCCGGTCGAGCAGTGCTGGCGAGACAACCGCCTCAACCCCATCCACGAAGGCGCCAACGGCATCCAGGCGCTCGACCTGCTCGGCCGCAAGGCGATGATGGACGGCGGCGCCGCGCTGAAGGCGCTGCTGCGCGAGATCGCCGCCACCGCCGCCGAGGCCGGCCAGGTGCCGGCCCTGGCCGAACACGCCCTGGCGCTGGCGCGTGCCGCCGGCCTGGTGGCCCGCACCACCGGCGTGCTGGGCGAGGCGATGGGGCGCGGCGAGGTTCGGCTGGCGCTGGCCAACGCCCCGCGCTACCTGCGGCTGGTCGGCCATGTCGCCATCGCCTGGACCTGGCTGCGGCAGGCGCGGGTAGCCAGCGCCGCGACGCCGGCCTCGCAGGCCGACCGCGACTTCTACGCCGGCAAGCTGGCCGCCTGCCGCTGGTTCTTCGTGCACGAACTGCCGACCATCGGGCACGACGCGGCCCTGCTCGCCGCGCTCGACCGCTGCGCGCTGGACACCCCGCCCGGCGTGCTCTGACCCGCTAGGCGCGGCCGTGCCGCTGGGCTAGGCTGGCCTCGGGTCTTTCCCCGGGGGCGGGCGTGGAGCAGTCGGCAAGACGGATGTCGAATCCGCGGGTGGTGGCCGGCTTCCGTCGCGTGGCCATCGGCGCCGCGCTGTTCTCGGTGGCCGTCGCGGTGATGGTCCTGTTCGGTTGGTGGCTGGGCAGCGAAGCCCTGAAGTCGGTGCTTCCCGGCCAGGCGACGATGAAGATCAATACGGCGATCGGCCTGGGCGTCTGCGGCCTCGCGCTGCTGGCCTGCCAGTGGCCGCGCACGCGCGGGGGGCCGGCCTCTGGGCTGCTGTCGCTGTTCGTGATGGCGCTGGGGCTGGCGACGATGGCCCAGTTCCTGTGGGGCATCGACCTCGGCATCGACACGCTCTTCCACGACGACGCGCAGGCCTTCGAGCGCGGTCGCATCCCGGGGCGGATGTCGGAGCTGACCACGCTGGCGTTCGCTTTGCTGGGCCTCGCCGGCGTGGCCAGCTGCTCACCCCGGCGGCTCGCGTTGGCGCAGGCCTGCGTCCTGGGTGTCGTGCTGATCGCGCTGTACGCGATGTCCACGTACGGCTACCAGATGGCCTCGCGCACGGCGGTGACGCCGTTTTTCCCGGTGGCGATCCATACCGCGGTGGTGCTGTTGGCGTTGGCCCTGGGCTGGCTCGCCGCACGCCCGGAGGAAGGGATGATGCGGGTGCTGTCGTCGGACAGTTTCGGCGGCGTGCTCACGCGCCGCGCTCTGCTGCCTTCACTCCTGATCCCCAGCGTGCTGGCGTTCGGGGCGCAATGGCTGCAGTCGAACGAAGTGCTGACGCCGCAGGCGACCCTTACCCTGCTGGCCGTGGCCTCGGGCGGCCTGGTGGCGTGGCTGGTGTGGTCGGTGGGCGCGCTGCTCGATCGCATCGAGGGCGAGCGGCGCCTGGTGCGCGGCCTGCGCGAGGACGCGCACACCGACGCCCTGACCCGGCTCGGCAACCGCCGCGCCTTCCAGCAGGCGATCGAGGGCATGCTGCTGCAGCGGCGCGAGAGCGACAGCGACTTCGCACTGCTCATGATCGATATCGACCACTTCAAGCGCTACAACGACAGCCACGGCCACCCCGCGGGCGACGAAGTGCTGCGGCTGGTCGGCGTGGCGCTGCGCGCCGCGCTGCGGCCGGGCGACGTGGCCGCCCGCTTCGGCGGCGAGGAGTTCGCGGTGCTGCTGCCGGGCATCAGCGGCGCGCTGGCGGTGAAGGTGGCCGAGCGCATCCGGCGCGACCTCGAGCGCACCGCCTGGCCGCACGAGCCGGTGACGGTGAGTATCGGCGCGGCGCAGGCCACGCACGAGGAAGAGCCCGCGCACCTGGTGGCACGCGCCGATGCGACGCTCTATCGCGCCAAGCGCGAAGGCCGCAACCGCGTCGTGCTCGACGCCTGAGCGCTTACTCGGGCGACCAGCCCAGGCCGAGGAAGATCGTGGTCGGGTTGTCGTCGCCGACGATCGGGCTGTTGCTCACTTCCGACGGCAGCCAGGGGTGGCTGGCGCGGGCGAACAGGGTCCAGCGCGGGCCCAGCTTGCGCTGCACCAGCAGCGAGACGTCCGGGATCACCGCCGCCTCGCCCTGGTAGGCCGGGCGGCCGGGCAGGGCTTCGCCGGCGCGCACGCCGTAGTAGTAGTCGATCATGTCGTCGGACTGCCACTTCACCGACGCGCCGGGGATGAAGGTGAAGCCGCCGGCGCGGAACAGGCCGTTCCAGGACAGCGCCGCCTCGTAGCCACCGCTGCGGTCGAGCGCATCGGCCGACAGCGCGGCCTCGACCACGCCCACCTTCTTGATGGTCCAGGCGGAAGCGATGCCGAGGTCGAGCGAGAACTTGCGGTCGGCCATGCCGGCCAGGAAAGGCGAGTCCTTGGCCTCGTAGCCATCGGTGCGCGCCTGCGCGAAGACGGCCAGCTCGTGCGTATCGGTGTCGCGCAGGCGCCAGCCGCCGCGCAGGCCGCGCAGGTAGGCGCGCTCGCCTTCGAAGCGGACCAGCGGCACCACCAGCAGGCCCTCGTCGAGGCCGACGTAGGGCGCGTCGCGGTCGGCGGCCAGCACGCCGAAGGTCCAGCGCGGCGGCGGCTGGCGCTGGCCTTCCGCCGGCTGGGCGAAGGCGGGCGCGGCGGCGAGGAGCAGGGCGCAGGCGAGCAGGGGCTTGTTCATGGCGGTCACCGGTTCGGGGTGCGCCCATTGTGAAGGCGAACCGTCGAACTGGTGTGAGCAGGTCATTCAGGCCCCCTCGGGGCGGGACGGCCGGCCAGGGCCGACCGTCCCGGGCCGGCCGCTCAAGGCAGGTTGAAGCCGATCGGCACCAGCGCATACGCCGCGATCGGACGGCCCTGCCGGGTGGCCGGGTGGAAGCGCCACTTCGACAGCACCTGCTCGCGGGCCGCGCGGTCGAGCTCGCGGTGGCCGCTGCTGGTCTCGACCGCGACCTCCTTCGGCCAGCCCTGCTCATCCACCAGCACCCGCAGCACCACCGTGCCGGTGTCGCCGTTGCGCAGCGCCTGGCGCGGATAGCGCGGCGGCGGATAGACGTCGTAGGCCAGCGTGGCGAGCTGGGGCGGGCCGACCTCGAAGCTGTCCTCGACCGGCGGGCCCGGGTCCACGGCGACGGCGGGTTCGCTGCCCTCGTCCAGGACCGGCGGGGAGTCGATCACGGGCACCGTGGTCTGGACCGGGTTGGTGACCGGCGTCGGGCGCGGGCGTTGGATCACCTGCGGCTCGGGCGGGGCCGGCATCACCTTGATCTCCTCCGGCGGCACGAATTCCGGCAGCACGATCATGCGTTCGACCCGGGTGGGCTTGGCCGGCGGCGTCCAGGTGCTGGGCACCAGCAGCACCGCGAACGCCACCGCGTGGATGGCGATGGCCAGGGTGTTGCCGGCGATGCGCTTGGCATCCACGGCGGCGAAGGGCGAGGGCTGGGGCAGGCTGCGCTGGATCATGGGACACCTCCGGTGCGGGTTGGCACAGGCTTCAACGCGCGGGGTGGCGAAACGGGGTTACCGATCCGGATCCGCTGCGCGGCTACCACGGGGTCCGGATAAGAACCTAAGATGAGGCCGAGATCCGGAGGCCCTGATGCTTGTGAAATTCCGAGGTTTGCCCGCGCTCGTGCTGCTGGGCCTGGGGCTGGTGGCCCTGGCCGGTTGCGGGCCCGAGGGTGGCGACGCGGCGCCCCCGCCGCCGGCGCCGGCCCAGGCCGAGAGTGCGCCGGCGCACGAGGCCGAAGCCTTCGACCGCAGCTGGCTGGGCGTGCTGCCCTGCGCCGACTGCGACGGCATCCAGACCCGCCTGCAGCTGCAGGCCGACGCCGACGGCGCGCGTTACCTGCTGGAAGAAACCTACCTGGGCGGCGAGGGCAACCAGCAGTTCCTGCAGGAAGGGACGTGGCGCGAGGAGACCGTGCAGATCAACGGCGCGCCGGCGGTGGTTTATCGCCTCGACCCGGGCGGCCCCGCCCGCTGGTTCTGGCTGCAGCCCGACGGCGCGCTGGAAATGCTGGAGGCCGAGGGCCGGCCGGCCGTGGATGGCGTGCTGTACCGGCTGCAGCGGCTGTGACCGACCTGGCGGGGCTGTGGGCGCAGGCCGACCGCCTGTGCGAGGACCCGGCCATGCGCGAAGCCGTGTGGCGCCACTGCCGCTTCCTGCCGCCCGGCGTGCGGCCCGGCCAGCTGGATCTGCGCATCCATCCGGGCGACCAGATGCTGGCGCATTCGCTGCGCCACCACGGCGAGGCGAATGCCTCGTTCGCGCAGTACTTCAACGTGGCGCTGCAGCAGTACCACGCGGCGCAACAGGTGCTGGCGGCCCTGTTCGGCGAGCGCGCGGCGCAGGCCGACGTGCTTGATTTCGCCTGCGGCTACGGGCGGCTGCTGCGCTTCCTGTCGCTGGCGCACCCGGCGGACCGGCTGCTGGCGGCCGAGATCCAGCCCGAGGCGCTGGCGTTCGTGCGTGATGCCTTCGGCGTCGCCACGGTCGCCTCGCCCGCGGATCCGGCGCTTTTCGAGCCGGGGCGGCGCTTCGATTTCATCTGGGTGGCCTCGCTGTTCTCGCACCTGCCGCCGTCGCTGTTCGAAGCCTGGCTGCGCCGGCTGCACGGCTGCCTCGCGCCCGGCGGCGTGCTGTGCTTCAGCGTCCACGATGCCTGGATGGTGCCCGGTGGCCAGCCGCTGCCGGCAGCCGGTTTCCTGTTCCATCCGGAGAGCGAGAACGCCGACCTCGACAGCGCGCTGTACGGCACGATGTACGTGTCCGAAGGCTACGTCGCCGACGCGGTCGCGCGGGTGTGCGGCGAAGGCCACGGCCACCACCGCATCCCGCGCGGGCTGGCGCACGAGCAGGACCTGTACCTGGTGGCGCAGGCACCCGGTCGCGACTACGGCGCGCTGCGGGCTTTCCGGCGCGGCCCCTGGGGCTGGGCCGACGAGCGCCGCCGGCTGCCCGACGGGGAGCTGCACCTGCGCGGCTGGGCGGCCTCGCTGGACGACGGCGCGCTCGAGGCCGTGGAGATCACGGTGGACGGCGAGCCGTTCGCCTGCGCCACCGGGGGGCTGCGTGCAGACGTGGCCCGGGTCCTGGGCGATGCGCGCCTGGCGCATTCGGGCTGGGAATTCCGGCACCGCCCGGCGCCGGGCCCCGGCCCGGTGCGCGTCGTCGTCAGCGCCGCCACGCCGCGGGGCGAGCGTGCGCTACTATTCGCCGGCCACTTCGACCGGCCCGGCTGACCCGCCGTCCGGGCCGCCGGATCGCCGCCAGCCTCATGCGGCGTTCAGCCCCAAGCGGCACACTGCGCCACGCAGCATCCCTTCCAGAGGAACCCCGCCATGAAGACCCTGATCGCCGGCAGCTTGCTCACGCTTTCCCTTGTGTTCTCGGCCGGTGCCCAGGCCATCGTGGACAGTTTCGCCATCGGCTTCAGCCCGCGCACGGGCGACGTGGCGGTGGATGCCCAGCTGGGCGACATCAACGTGTTCGCGCGCGGCAACACCGACGGCTTCATCGACGACGTCGTGGTCAGCTACGGCGCGCCGCGCTACCTGGTGCGCGAGTACTACGTCGACCGCCGCTGGGCGCCCGGCGACATCTACTACGCCTGTGCGCTGGCGCACCAGCTCGGCCGTCCCTGCCTTGAGATCCTCAACATCTACGAGCGCGACCACGGGCAGGGCTGGGGCGCGATCGCGCAGCGCCTCGGCATCAAGCCGGGTTCGCCGGCCTTCCATTCGCTCAAGGGCCGCGTTGGCCAGGGCCACGGCAAGATGCGCGGCAACGGCGGCGGTCGTCCGCAGGCGCAGGGCGGCGGCGGGGCACGCATGTCGGCGGCGCCCGGCCCCGGCAACGGCGGTGGCCGTCCGGCCCCGGCCGGTGGCCCCGGCGGCGGCCAGGGCAAGGGCAAAGGCAAGGACAAGGGCGGCCGCTAAGCCACCCGCTGCGTCCGGATCAGAAGGGCAGCCTGCGGGCTGCCCTTTTTTGTGTGCCCCGAGGGTACGGCGCCGGCGTCACTGGGAAAGCGAGGGTCGCTTCCTGCTCAGTGAAGCCTTTATTTCGCAGGAAGCGACCCTCGCTTTCCCAGCGCCGCCGGTGCGCGTCGGCTTCGGTGCCCAACGGAAGGCCCGTGGCGGCGCGCTCCGATGCTTGCGCGTGTCACGCGCAAGCATCGAAGCGGGCCGCCGCGGGCCCTTCGTTCACCAAGCCCGATGACACGCACCGGGGATGCCGCGGAAGCGAAGGTCACTTCCTGCGAAATAAAGGGGCGGTCTCAACCGGTCATTGCAACGC
>NZ_AVCK01000039.1 GCF_000747155.1 Arenimonas metalli CF5-1
ACGTCGGGGGAGTTGTTCAGAGTTTCCCTAGGCGAACTCTTCGGCGGCCAAAGTCGTGGGGGATTTGGTCAAATTGCGGCGAGTCTTCTCGCAGCTCATCTGGTCGAAGGACCGCACGATCCGGCCGATGGCCAAGGGGTAGCGGCCTTCCCGCGGCGCACGCGCCCCGCCCAGCAGTTCCACCATCCGGTCCCCGAGCCGTGCGTTCTCCCGCCGCAGGTAGAGCAGGTCGAACTCGAGCTTGGCCAGGCCGTGGGCCTCGTGCTCCCTAGGGTCGACCGGGTCGAAGGACACCGGGTCGTAGCACCAGATCTTTCCGTAGTCGTGGAGCAGGGCGAAGACGATCCCCAGCTCACGGTCCTCGTCCGGCAGGCCAGAGGACGTGGCCAGCATGGTGGCGACCTCCAGCGAGTGTTCCGCCAGGCCGCCCGGGTACGCATGGTGGTCGCGACGGGACGCCGGGCTGGTCCAATACCCATGCAGTGCTTCCTGATTGAGCAGGGTCCGGGTCATGAACCGCCGCAGGGGCTTGTTGCGCAGCCCGTCGATGAGCGCCGAAACCTGCCGCACCACGCCATCAATCGGACAAAGGTTCTCGGGCAACAAATTAGCGAGCAGCTGGTCCGGGTTCTCACGCAAGCCGAGCAAGAGCAAGTCGTTGTAAGCCGACCCGATGTCCATGGTGCTCACCCAGCCCCAGTAGAGGACGTTCGGGATCGGATCCAAGGACAGCCAAGTCCAGGCGTCGACGCAACCATGCTGGTGATAGAGGCGGCAGCGGACGCCGTGGTTCGGGTCGTATCCGGGCAGCATTTCGACGATGGCCGGGAAGCGATAGGTCTCCGGCGCGATGTACTTGGGATCATTCATGAGATTCCTCCTTGAAACTCAGGACGCCTTCTTGGCGAGGGCGAGCAGCGTGGACAGCTGCCCGGGGGTCAGGGACTGCAGCGCGCAAAGGATGTCGGCGCCAGGCGTGCCTGGCGTGCTGGTAGCCTCCGCCGCGGCGGCGCCGAAATGTCCGTTCACGAGGCCAGCGAAAGCCCGGCCGTCGCTGCGGGTCAGGTTCGGGATGAAGCGGGAATAGACGCGGAACAGCATCTCGGTCGTGGAATGGCCAAGGATCGAGGCAACCCATTCCGGGTTCTCGCCGGCGGCCAGCATCAGCGTCGCCGCGGTATGCCGCATCTGATAGGGCGGCCGCTTCCTGAGGCCAAGGTGGCGCAACAGCGGATACCAGACCCTGTTCGCGAAATTCACCGCATCGATCGGGTTGCCATGGGGGCTGTGGAAGACCCACGGACAGGCGGTGATCGCCCCCTTGCGCTGCTGCTCCAGCGCGGCGCGCACCTGCGGCACCATGGGGACCTCGCGCCGCGAGCCCTCGTTCTTGGTGCCGCCATCGCCGTTCCGGGAATGCGTCCGTTCAACCCGAATGATCCCAGCGGCGAAGTCGATGTCCTGCCACTGGAGCCCATCCACCTCGCCGGTGCGCAGCCCGGTAAGCAGGCGAACCGTGAGATACGGCCGGTAGTCCTCCCGGACCCGCCCGATCAGCAGCTCGACCTCGGCCATGGAGAAGGGCATGACGTCCGACCGCTTCTGCTTCAACGTCTTGAGCGACCGGGCGGGGCTGGTGAGGCCGTGGCGGTCGCAGCCCTCGTTGAGGATGGCCTTGACCAGGGACATCAGCTTGTTGATCCGCTTGGCGGAAATGGCTTGCCCACCCCGGCCGGGCCGCTTGGCGAGCTCGGCCTGGAAGCCGAGCAGGTCGCCCCGGTCGATCGAGGCCAACGGCTTCGGGCCGAGCACCGGCAGGATGATGCGGTCCAGCGTGTCGCGGATCGCGCGACCGTAGTGGGCGCGCCAACGCGGGGTGGACTCGGCAACCCAGAGCTCGGTGAACTCCGAGAAGGTGGGCGTGACGTGGTCGTTGGCGGCGTCCTCACCGATGCCCGCCTTGGCCCGAGGGCTATCCGGGAACAGGGCGGCGTAATCGAACGTCCCCTTCAGCAACTCCCGGTCGATCCGCTTGGCCAGCGCCTCCACCGTCCGGCGATTGCCGGGGGTGTCGGGCAGGGCGGTCTGCTCGCGGCAGCGGACCCCCCGGTACTGGAAGTCCAGATACAAGGTCCGGGTCTCAGGGCGGACACGGACCTTAGCCATGGGCCACCCCGCCGTTGGCCATCGGGATCACCGGGCCGCGCCCCATCGAGAAGCTGGCGATGTCCTTCTCGATCGCCTCCCAGATGAAGAGCAGCTTCCGGCCACCGAAGGGGCGGATGTAGTGGACTCCCTCCAGCAGGACGCTGTCCTTGAGGCGGTCCCGGATGGTCCGGATGTCATAGTGGATCCGGGTAGCCAACTGGTCTGTGGTCAGGTACGTTTGCATCGCGCGTCTCCGTTGATTGAGCTCGACATGCGTCGCGTATCGGCGACACATGTTGCGCATAATACACAACATATGTCGAGCTTCAACGACAAGCGTCGCCATTAAGCGACATTATTAAGGATTCATTCACTAATGATCCGCTTCCGGCTAGCTGAGCTGATTGCCGACAAGGCGTTCAAGGAGCGTCGATCGATTTCTATGACCGAAGTGGCCGAGGGGAGCGGGGTCCACCGGGCAACGTTGTCAAAGATGGCCAATCAGCCGGGAACAAACGTTGGGACGGAGATTGTCGACAAACTGTGCCGCTACTTTCAGTGCCAGCCAGGTGATCTCTTAACCTACGTCGAAGAATAGACAAACGAACTTGCAGCAACGGCTAGTTCACAAACTGCCGAAGGTGAAAGAGAAGATTTCGTGGGCCACCCAACGGGAAGCCCCCACGTGAGAACATTCAAAAATGGCAATCGCGCGACCAACCCCGAAGATCGACCCCGCACTCGAGATAAAGGTCGATGAACTTCGATCAGTCATTCGAGATGAATATCTTCAACCACACAATCATCCTTGGATCATTGGATTCTCGGGCGGTAAAGACAGCACTCTCGTAACACATCTCGTTTTCGAGATGCTCGTATCATTGTCGCCGCACGAGCGACGCCGAGAAGTTCACCTGGTTTCCAACGACACTCTTGTTGAAAGTCCGCTCGTCATTTCGCATATAGACAATGTGCAGCGAGATATCTCGCATGCGGCAAATGCCTGGCGCTTGCCTATAAAGGTCGTAACGACGCGCCCCGATCCAGAGGCGACCTTCTGGGTGAATCTGATTGGGCGGGGGTACCCGCCACCGAACCGGTCATTTAGATGGTGCACGGATCGAATGAAGATCCAACCGACCAGTCGATACATTCTCAGCCAGGCCGCTTCCTCAGGGGAGGTTATTTTGCTGCTGGGCGTCCGCCGATCAGAGAGTTCGACGCGTGCTGCTACCGTCGCGAAATATGACAATGGGCGACGTCTACACAAGCACAACGATCTCCAGGGTTGTCTCGTCTTCAGGCCAATAGTTGAGCTCAGCACGGACGAAGTTTGGGAGTATCTTGCGTTTCACCAGCCGCCCTGGGGTGGTACACATGGTGCGCTTTTCAAGCTGTATCTAGATGCTGGCGCCGCGGAGTGCCCAGCCGTCATGTCGCAAGACGACACGCCTTCGTGTGGAACTTCCTCGTCACGTTTCGGATGTTGGACGTGCACGGTAGTTGAAAAAGATAAAAGCCTTAGTGGTTTTGTTGAAGCGGGTTTCGCAGAGTTCCAGCCCTTGGTTGAGTTCCGTGACTGGCTTGCGTCCATACGCGATGTGCCCGAGCGGCGCATGGCCCGACGAAGGAACGGGAAGCTGACGGTGACCTCAGAAGGCGTGTTCATTCCAGGCCCGTTCACGCTGGACACCCGACGAGAGATTCTGGAGCGCGTTCTCGAACTTCAAAACATCCTGCCGCTTCCGGTAATTAACCAAGAAGAGATTGCGAGAATTCGAGAAGTATGGGCAGAGGATGCGAGCCAGGCCGCGGCGTGGTCTGCCGCAGCTGCCGAGTAGTGGATCAGGAATGAAGATGGGAGAGGGGATATGCCGAGAGATGTCGTAACGCTGTTCGCCCAAGACGAAGGGCGGAAGCTCATACAAAAGCACTGCCGAAAAATCGGCTTGCCCGTGGCTGATCTTCGTCGACTGGTAGAGGAGTTGGTTGACAAGAGCACAATGCAGCGCAGGCATGGTCTTTGGCAGGCGTTTGATGAAGTCCTCGCGGATTCTTCGGCGCAGGAGGACTAATGCATCTTCTCTCTGTCACGCTTCGAGACTGGAAGGCATACGAGTCGGCCAAGTTTGAATTTCCCGCACCCTCCCGGAACAAGAATGTCATCTTGATTGGTGGCCGAAACGGGTTCGGGAAAACGACATTGTTTGAAGCCTTGGCCCTGGGGTTGTTTGGGCGAGATGGCCTGCGGCTCGTACTTCGAGCAAGTGCCGCCGCCGATGAGCCGGGGCGAGCACAATCGTTTAGGGACTTTATTGAGCGCGCGCTGTATGGCGACGCAATAAAGCAAGGAAGAAGTTCATGCAGAATCGAACTTCAGTTTGAGGATGAAGCGGGTGAGCCGATTTGGATTGAGCGGACTTGGTACTTCAGCGACTCCGGCAAGCTAAAGAGTGGAGATGCCGGAGAGCAACTCCGCATTTTTCAGGGTGTCGCACGGCGCGTGGTTGGCCCGAGCAGGAGTGAGCAAGACCCAGAGGGTTGGTACCGGGATTGGATTTCGCGAACTTTCCTGCCGACATCTCTCGCCGGATTCTTTCTGTTTGACGGAGAGTCCGCCGCCGTTTACGCAGAGCGTGACATGGGGGCGCAGGTTCGGGAGGGTATTGAAGGGCTGCTAGGCTTGAACTGGCTGCGCCAGCTTGCCAAAGACCTTCGAAGCTACGCTGCGAATAAGCGGACTCAGGTGCCGAAAGGAGTCTCGTCCGAGGCGATTGCGCAGCTTGATGCTTCGATCTCATCAATGGAGGCGGAGCTTTTGTCGGCAGAGCAGAAGCTGACTAATCTTGATATTGAGCTTCGGGACAGTGAGGCAAAGCGTGATGCTTTAACTCGCGAGCTATCCGGCTACGGGACCGGAACACGCGCACAGCTTGAAGAGTTGGTTAAAGAGCAAGCAGAGCATCAGAAACAGTACGAGCTGGCTCAGACCAAGCTCCATTCAATCGCCGAAATGGATCTTCCCATTGCCTTGGCTGGCGACTCGCTCAGAGATCGGGTGACTAACCGGCTGCAACAGGAACGGCAGCGCGAGAACTGGGAAGCAGCAACATCTCAGCGAGCCGAAAGAACCTCGCAAGTCATCGAGATATTTGACCAGCAGCTGGATGACGTCACGCCCTCGCTTACGCCAAGCCAGGAGGAATCAGTCCGTCAAGCCGTGCAGCGCGCATTGGAGCGCTTGTGGTTCCCGCCTCCCGATGGTGTGGCAGAGTCATATAAGCATCCACACGCCAGGGGCCCGTTGCTCCAGCGAGTCCTGGATCGTCTGCGCGACGCAAAGCTCGTGTCCTCCAGAACAATCGCAGAACTACTCGAGGCGATGGGTAGGAATGCAGCAAAGTTGCGTGAGGTGCAGGCGGCCATCAGGGCCACTGAGGTCACTGCACCGCAGCTCGAAGAGAAGAGGGTTGAAATCGCGGATTTGAACAAGCGGATTAGCTCACATCACGAGAGTCGGGGCGAACTTACAAACTTGGTGCGCTCCCGGTCCGACGAGATTGAGCAGAAGAACAAAGAGCGAGGCCGGCTAACCGGGAAGCTCGACCTGTCTCAGCGCCCTGCTCAACTAGCAAGCAGGGCCGAAGATGTCGCCGAGATGATTGGTGAGCTCGTGCAAGAAGCATGGCCTTTACAAGCCCAGGCTATCGCCCAAGAGATGACGCGCGGCATCAAGTCGATGGCACATCGAAACGATTACTTGAATAGGGTAGAGATCGATGATGAGGGCTCAGTCGAGCTGCTCTCGCCAGATGGAGTGGATCTTAGACAGTATGATCTTTCTGCCGGCGAGAAGCAGATCTTCACTCAGGCACTATTCTCGGCGATCGCAGCGGTATCAGGGCGCGTTTTTCCGCTCGTTATCGATACGCCATTGGGTCGGCTGGATGACAACCATCGACTGAACGTACTCAAGCATCTTGCGAGCAGGAAAGGCCAAGTGTTCCTGATATCCACGGACACCGAGGTCGTCGGTCCTTACCTGGGTGCCATTAAGGCACGCGTTGCGAAGGCATATCTTATTAAGAACCAAACCGATGGAAGTATCGGGCGCAGTTGGCCAGAAGAAGGCTATTTCGCAGGGCAGGAGATTTGAGAGATGAACTCGTCTGATCAGCAGCTAGCAAACGAATACCTGACGCTGGATACAATCGCTGGCGCAGGTTTTCGCTCCACAGCGGACACTGATGAGCTGTCTCAGTATGTGAAGGATGCGCTAGGTTTTGGTGCGTTCAACATCCCTGCGAGACTTGCGATTGCACGGTCGTTGTCAATTAGTGAAGCGCCTCCAAAGCCTCAGTCTGAGCCGGGCAGGTCAATCAAGGGTGAGACTCTGTTTGGTACCGGGCCTGATCTTGCCGCTTGGGTGTCCTTGATTATCGAGCACCACGGAAGCGCGCCAGCCAATCTCAAGGAGCTGCAAGCTTTAGTGACGGCTCATTGGGCTCGAGGCATGAAGCGAGTTGCCGAGGATGTGAGAACCGCTGACGCGGACTCAACTGAGTTCTGGCGCCGACTTGCCGAATCTGGCCTGCCGGCCGGAACGGACCGAAAATCGACAAGCGAGCCGGGTGGTGGTGACCAGTCTGGCCTCGCCGAAGGTCCGATTGTTCTTCGACTTGGAGAGGTTGGAAGAGACGTTGCAACCCAAGAGGAAGTCCGCTGGGCGATTAACGCACCTGGCGGCAGCCCTCACTCTGCCTTTATGGGTGGTGTTGGTAGCGGAAAGACCCGCACGGCTGCTTTTGTGCTGCGGGCGCTCGCGGGCTATGGGCCGGTCCCGTTACTCGCTTTCGATTTCAAGGGTGACATGAGTGATCAGTACAACGCTCTTGATCGAGCGTTCGGCGCCACAGTGATTTCTCCGCCCAATAAACCAATTCCATTGGACGTCTTTGCGTTGGCTGACCGCAGTCGAAACTCTGTGGTCAGCACCGCGCAGCGGTTGAGGGATAGCTTGAGCAATCTCAAGCAAACGAAGTTCGGTGACATGCAGAAGCGACGATTGAACGACGCGCTTGAAGCGTCTCTGCTCGCTCATTCGCCATGCACACTGGATCATATTAAGGACGCCCTGATCGATGCATACGCGGAGCAGGGCGTCAAAGAGGATGGTGCGGTTGCCAGCTTGGTGGATCTCTGCAGACTTCCGCTTTTTGAGCCGAGAATGTCTCCTGCAGAATTCTTCTCTAAGTCTTGGATAATATCGCTGCCTGCGAGTGTTCCTGAACTCGTTCGCGTTGCTGTTGTTTCTTTGCTTACAGATGCACTCGAGAGGTACGTCAATTCGTTAGTTGATGCGCCTACTGATGACGAAGGGAATCGTTCACTGAGATCCATTTGCGTTATTGACGAAGCTCATAAGATTCTTGGCTCTCGACTGCCTGGGCTTGCGAATTTGATTCGACTTGGCAGGTCTAAAGGCGCAGCAGTGATGCTGATCTCCCAGAAGCCAGATGACTTTGAGGGTGAAGACGATGACTTCTTGTCTGAGATGGGTCTAATCGTATGTTTCAGCACTAACGCACGAGATAACGCCGTAAAGCGCATTCTGGGTCAGGGTGCTTCATTGACTACGCTCAAGAAGGGCGAGGCGTTGCTTAAGCAGAGGGGAGACGTCAAGCCGAAGAAGGTTCTAGCATGGGAGTGACTTTTCTCTCTCTGCAGGATGCCAGCGAGCTTGTGTGCAAACCTGCTTGTTTTGACGAGAAGTAATCACCTCGAGGGGCCTGCGAGGCGTGCTAATGGCGCAAGACGAGGATGTCTTTAGCGAGGCCTGGTGGGGAATCTGGTGTCCCGATTCTCACTCAAGAAGCTCCTTGAATAGTTCGGACCAATTCACCTACAGATCAACGGCGTGCAAGTCGAATCTTTTGAGTATTCGCTTGTCGTATATCCCCGCCATTGGGACCACATATGCGGCAGTTCGGCCGCAACAGAAAAATGGGGATTTCATGAAACTTTCAGTTCTGATTTGTTCGTCCATTATTCTGCTGTGCATGAGTTCACCAGCTCTAGCGGAAAAGCAGTGGCTCGTTACGGATGCTAGTCGATCCGACGCTGTTGTGAAGCTGTCGTATGAACGGAATGAGTTCCAGCGAGCTCGCCCTCCGCAAGAGCAAGCCGATCATCTCGCGACGCAGATTTGCACAGGGTGGGGCTATACCGCCGCCGTCCAGTTCGGTTCTGAAGAGACAACTTGCCTATCAAGGCGCGGCTTTGGTAATTGCGGGCGAAGGAGAATCACTTTGCCTTACCAGTGCACGGGATCGCCCAGCAACTAGAGCCTAAAGAGGTATCCAAGTAGTTGCCTTCATTGCGGTTCTGCACGGATACCGTCGGCTTTACCGGCATGTATCCTTCTGGAAGGTTTAGCGCCCGGGCAGTTCGCCGGCGGTATTAGGCATGCGGAACTGTTGCACGTTCTATTTCGATTCAACGCAGATACTAAATGCGCAGGGTTTCCATTGCCACTAGCGACACGTGCCAGCTCATCGTGGTTTCCGGTTCGAAACTGACCTGCGTCTCGGACGAGTCCTAGCGCGCGAACTTCCCGGTTGGGGCCATGTGCCACATGAAGGACTGAACGTCGATCATGTCCCTGGGCCGTAGGCTCACGTGGCCAGAATCCTGCAGGTGAGATCGGATCCAGTTTGCAAAGGCGATGACCTGACGATACAGCTCGGCTGTGGGCTCCGAGTCGTACTGAAGTGGGTAGCCGGCAATCTCCACTGCTTTCTTCAGCCCCTCTGGCTTCACGAAGAGGCAGCTCTCGGGGTCGTGCAGGAACAAGAAGTAGGTCACGTATGTCCATTTACGAATTCCCAGCTGGTGCAGGAACTCTGAGAACTCCTCGAGTCTCGCCGCGACGTCACCCGGACCATGGAGCAAGACCCCTAGCTGGGCCACGAAGGGTCTAGAGTATCGCGGGTCCTGAATGGCGTCGAAGAGCTTGGGCTTTTCGAAGCTTCCTTGGATCAGATTCGTCTGGTTGACGATGCGCTTGATGGCTTGGACGAGGGGGCCCTCGTCACCCTCCAGGGCTGCCTGGAACGCATCCTGACTCAGTGCCGCCTGGCAAGCCTCGCTAGCCGCGACCTTGTCATCCCGTTCCTGAGCCCTATAGGCAGGATCCTCGAACCCGAGGGGGAATGCCTCGAGGAACGAGGCGATGTTTCCCGGCAGGGAACGGCGCGCTCGCTCGGCATCAATCAGGCGGAGCACACGTTCAGCTTCAGCGGCTTTCTCGGGCGTCGGTTGGGAGGCCAAGATGCCCGCCGCATTGCGGGCTCTCTGCTGCAGTTGGTAGTTACTGTCCGCCGCGAGGCGCGTTTCCCAATCCATGCCCGCTCATCCCTAGTCTCAGGGGCCGAGCATACGTCGCCTCACGGGTGAAGGTCGACCTGAGCGGCCCGGCCGGACGAATGCTCACAGCGAGCTCCCCGCGGGGCGCCTAGGGTTTTACTCAACGCCGATGGGCACATGCCCCAGGACTTGGCACAGCAGGGGCACAGATTTGTCACAAGGGGATTGGCGCGCCCGACAGGATTCGAACCTGTGACCCCTGCCTTCGGAGGGCAGTACTCTATCCAGCTGAGCTACGGGCGCGTATCTAAAGGGTTTTTCGGTCTTCCCGGCCCCGAACCTGAGTTCAGGCCCGTGTGCCACTTTACCGCGCGCCCGGAGGGGGTGAGTAGAGCCTTCGGAGGGCAATACTCTATCCAGCTGAGCTACGGGCGCGTTGGCCGCGGATTATGGCACCGATGGCGGCGCCGGTCTAAGGGGCGCCCGGGGCGAGTGTGGCGCGGTTCACGGCCTTGCGACGGCCGGGTTCCTTCAGGAGCGCAGGGGCGCTAGTGTCTGGGTCATTCGTGTCACCGGCCCGCCACGCGTGGATTCAGCGTTCCTCAACAGCCTGCTGCTGCACCCGTCGCGTCGCGCCCTGCTGGTGCTCGATGCCGCGGGCAAGTTCGTCACGGGCAACGACCGGGCCCGCGACCTGCTGACGCCGGCGCTGGAGGCGGCACTGCGGCCGGTGATGGTGGACGCCATTGCCCAGATCGCCCGTTATCCGGGCCGCCAGGTGCACCACGAGCATCGTGCCGGCGACCTGGCCCTCGACTGCGCGATGCGGGCTGCGCTGGACGAGGACGGGCGCATCCTTGGCTACACGGTCAGCCTGTTCAACCCGAGCGAGGAGCCCGAGCTGGCCGAATCCCCCAGCCGCGCCCGCTGGCGCTTCGCGCTGGAGAATGCCCAGGACGGGCTTTGGGACTGGAGCGGCGACACCGGTCGCGTGTACCGCTCGGCGCGCTGCCTGAGCATGCTCGGCTACCCACCCGATTATCTCCCCGACAATCTCGACAGCTGGCGCGACCTGGTGCACCCGGACGACCGGCCGCGGGTGGCCGATGCGCTCAGCCTGCACCTCGACGGCCAGCGCGAGGGTTACCAGTCGGTCTACCGCGCCCGCGACGCCAGCGGCGGCTGGCGCTGGATCCTCGACCGCGGCCGCGTGATCGAGTGGACCCTGGACCGCAAGCCGCGGCGCGTGATCGGCACCCATACCGACATCACCGAATACAAGCTGATCGAGCAGCAGCTGCGCGAGCGCGAAGTGCTGATGAACCAGGCCCAGCACGTGGCGCGCCTGGGCAGCTGGAGCTGGGACCCGGACACCGACGCCATCTGGTGGTCGGACGAACTCTTCGTGATCGCCGGCCTGCCGGCCGACCAGGCGCCGCCGCCATTCCGCGGCCAGCGCCACCTGTACGAGCCGGAATCCTACGAGCGCCTGAAGGAGGCCTCGCGCCGCACCCTGGCCACCGGCGAGCCCTACGAAATGGAGCTGGTGATGCTGCGGCCCGACGGCGAGCGCCGCTTCACCAAGGCCCGCGGCGAAGGCATGCGCACGGCCGATGGCCGGGTGCAGCGCCTGGTCGGCGTGATCCACGACATCACCGAGCAGGTGGTCGCCGAGCGCAATTCGCGCTGGCGCAACGACCTGCTCAACCGCATCGCGGCGATGGGCCGCATCGGCGGCTTCGAGATCATGGCCGACGGCCAGCTGCAGTGGACCGACGAGAACTACCGCATCCACGGCATCGAGCCGGGCACGCCGGTGAGCGTGGCGACCACGCTGTCGAACTACGACGAGCTGTCGCAGCAGCGCATGCGCGAGGCGATGGGCCGGATGTTCGCGGGGAGCTCGGAGGAGGAGACGCTGGAAGTCACCTACTTCACCCCGGACGAGCGCCGCATCTGGCTGCGCATCACCGGGCGGATGGAAAAGGTGGACGGCCAGCCGCACCACATCACCGGCCTCACCCAGGACATCACCGAGGAGCACGAGGCCAACGAGCAGATCGAGCAGCTGGCGCACTACGACACGCTGACCGGGCTGCCCAACCGCTTCCTGTTCCGCCGCCGCGCGCTCGATGCCATCGCCTCGGTGCGCAACGGCGAGCCGCCGCTGGCGCTGCTGTTCCTCGACCTCGACCGCTTCAAGAACGTCAACGACACCCTGGGCCACGAGGCCGGCGACCGCCTGCTGCAGGAAGTGGCCGGGCGCCTGCGCCAGTGCGTGCGCGGCAGCGACCTGGTCGGGCGCCTCGGCGGCGACGAGTTCCTGGTGCTGCTGCGCGAGGTCGGGCGGCCCGAGGACGCGGCCTACGTGGCGCGCAAGATCATCGCCGCGCTCAGCCAGCCGGTGCTGCTGGGCGAGCACGAGGCGCACGTGGGCTGCAGCATCGGCATCGCCCTGCTCAACGAGGGCAGCCCGGACCTGGAGGCGCTGCTGCGCTCGGCCGACACCGCGATGTACGCGGCCAAGGACGCCGGCCGCAACACCTTCCAGTTCTACAACGACAGCTTCTACGAGAAGGTGCAGCGCCGGGTCACGCTGGAGCAGGAGCTGCGCCAGGCGCTGGCGCGGCACGAGCTGTCGCTGGTCTACCAGCCCACGCTGTCGCTGCGCGACGGCCGGGTGGCGGGCATCGAGGCGCTGCTGCGCTGGCGCACCACCGCCGGGGATTCGCGCTCACCGGCGGAGTTCATCCCGATCGCCGAGGAGTGCGGCGAGATCCTGGCCATCGGCCGCTGGGTGCTGGGCGAGGCCTGCCGGCAGGCGCGCGAGTGGCACGAGCAGGGCCTGGTGTTCGACCGCATCGCGGTCAACGTGTCGGCCGTGCAGCTGCGCGACTCGCAGTTCGCCACCGACGTGCTCGAGATCTGCGCCCGCAACCGCTGGCCCACCGACCGGCTGGAGCTGGAGCTGACCGAATCGGCGCTGATGCGCGACACCGACGTGCTGCGGCGTGCCTTCGACCTGTTCTCGGCCAACGGCATCTGCCTGGCGGTGGACGACTTCGGCACCGGCTTCTCGAACCTGGCCTACCTGCACCGCTTCCCGGTGCGGCACCTGAAGATCGACCGCAGCTTCGTGCAGCAGATGGGCGAGGGCGCGCGCCTGCGCGGCCTGACCCAGGCGGTGGTGAGCCTGGGCCATGCGCTGGGCATGGAGGTGGTGGCGGAGGGCGTGGAGACCGAGGCGATCCTGGCGATGCTGCGCGAGCAGGGCTGCGACCAGGCCCAGGGCTATCTGTTCACGCGGCCGCTGGAGCCGGCGGCGCTGGGCACGTGGCTGCGTGCCCAGGCCGGCTGACGGATCTCAGCGCGCGGGCGGCGAATACATCGCCGCGTTGATGCACGACAGGATGCTGACCACGAACCAGCCGAACGGCAGCAGGCTCAGCGTGATCAGCCAGGTGATGGCGAAGGCCGCGCAGGCGAACAGGAACCAGAGCACGGCCGACACGAAGCGTCCCTGGACCAGCTGGCCCAGGCCCGGCACGAAGAAGCTGCAGATGGCGGCGATGACGTTGCCGGTGGAACCCTGGCCTGCACTCATGGTCGTCGTTCCCTTGGTGGTGGATGGCACTTCGTAAATTGGGGACGCGCTGGCACCGGGTCAAGGCCCGCGGCCGCGGGGGTGTCGTCGGTCATGGGTGCGGCCGGGCGCTCTGCTAGGCTTTGCGGATGTCCTACGAACGCCACGCACCGCCCCTTCCCGACCGCGCGCCCAAGACCTGGCGCCAACGCTGGCCGCTTTACTGGCAGCTGGTGCGCGGCGATCGGCCGGTCGGCATCCTGCTGCTGCTGTGGCCGACCTGGTGGGCGCTGTGGCTGGCCGCGGACGGCGTGCCGCCGCTGGGCACCCTGCTGATCTTCACCGCCGGCGTGTGGCTGACGCGCTCGGCCGGCTGCGTGATCAACGACTACAACGACCGCTGGCTCGACCCGCACGTCGAGCGCACCAAGGCGCGGCCGCTGGCCACCGGGGCAGTGTCGCCGCGCGAGGCGCTGGGGCTGTTCGCGGTGATGATGCTGGTCGCGTTCGGGCTGGTGCTGCTGACGAACCGGCTGACGGTGGCGCTGAGCGTGGCCGCGGCGCTGCTGGCCGCGACCTATCCGCTGCTCAAGCGCTACACCTACCTGCCGCAGGTTTATTTGGGCGTCGCCTTTGGCTGGGGCATCCCGATGGCGTTCGCGGCGGTGCAGGGCAGCGTGCCGCCGATCGCCTGGCTGTTGTTCCTGGGCAACCTGCTGTGGACCACCGGCTACGACACCTGGTACGCGATGGTGGACCGCGAGGACGACCTGCGGGTCGGCTCGAAGTCCACCGCCATCCTGTTCGGCGACGCCGACCTGATCGCGCAGGGCGTGATCTACGCGGGCTTTTTCTGCGCGATGTGGCTGGTGGGCGCGCGCGCCGGGTTCGGCATCCACTACCAGGCGGCGCTGGGCGTGGCACTGGCGGTGGTGGCGGTGCAGTTCTGGATGGCGCGCCGGCGCGACCGGGCGGGCTGCTTCCGCGCCTTCCTCGCCAACCAGTGGGTGGGCCTGGTGGTGTTCGTGGGCATTGCCGGGCACTACGCGCTGGGCTGATCGCCGCGGCCCGGGGGTGGCGCGCGCGCCAGCACCCAGGCCTCCACGCGCACCACGCCGGCGCGGCGCAGGGCGCGGGCGCATTCGGCCAGCGTGGCGCCGGTGGTCATGACGTCGTCGAGCAGCGCCACGTGGGCCGGCAGCGGCCCCGCGCGCGCCGCGAACGCCCGGTGCACGTTGCCCCGCCGTGCGGCGGCGCCCAGCGTGGTCTGGGCTTCCGTGG
>NZ_AVCK01000040.1 GCF_000747155.1 Arenimonas metalli CF5-1
CGCGGCGCGCGCGGCGGCTCGTTCCTGTACCTCGGCCAGCGCCGCGTCGAAGGCCGCGCGCTGGGTAGCGTCGAGCTGCAGCGCGTCGGCCACCCGCGGCAGGTCCTGCCCGAAGCCACCGCGCGCCGCGCCCGGCGCCGCCGCGGGGTCCGTGCCCGGCGGGGTGTAGCGCAGCGCGGCGTTGGGCACGCGCAGCACGCCTTCGCGGCGGCTGACCACGATTTCGGCGCTCGCGGTCATGCCCGGCAGCAGGCTCTGGTCGCGGTTGTCGACCTGCACCACCACGGGGTAGCTGATGACGTTGGCGGTGGAGGTGGCGGACAGCCGCACCTGCTTCACCTCGCCCTGGAACTGGCGGTCGGGGAAGGCGTCAACGGTGAACGACACCGGCAGGCCCTCCCGGATCTGGCCGACATCGGCCTCGTCGATGCTCAGGTCGATCTGCATCTGGCCCAGGTCTTCGGCGATCTGGAACAGCACCGGCGTCTGGAAGCTGGCCGCGACCGTCTGGCCCGGCTCGACCGCGCGCAGCAGGATCACGCCGTCCACCGGCGAGCGGATCACCGTGTAGCTGACGTCGAGCCGCGCGTTGTCCACGGCGGCCTGCCGCTGCTGCACGCCGGCTTGGGCCGAGACCACGCGGGCGCGGGCCTGGTCGCGCGCGGCCAGCGCGAGGTCGAGCTCGTTGCGGGCGATCAGCTGGCGCGCCGCCAGGTCGGACTTGCGCACGTAGTCGGCCTCGGCGTTCTTGAGCGTGGCCTGGGCTTCGTTCACCGAGGCGCGCGCGCTGGCGAGGTCGGCCTCGGTCTGCTTCACCCGGCTTTCGAACGGCGCCGGGTCCAGCCGGGCGATCGCCTGGTCCTTCGCGACGCGGTCGTTGAAGTCCACCAGCACTTCCTGCATCTGCCCGGACACCTGCGAGCCGACGTCCACCGTGGTGGTGGCGCGCAGGGTGCCGGTGGCGGAGATCACCACGCGCACGTCGCCGCGATCGACGGCGCCGGTGCGGAAGCCGCCGCCGGTTTCGGGCGCACGCGCGCTCCAGGCCCACCAGGCCAGGGCGGCAAGGCCCAGCACCGCGACGACGAGGACCCAACGGCGGGATGGGCGGGAAGTGGGCGTGGCAAGCGACATCATGGCTCCGGGGTCGAAAAGGGGTGTCTGGTCGGGAGTCAACGCGCGGAGGCGACGCGCGTTGACGCGCGCGCCCCGCAATAAGGGTTTCAGGCCATCGGCGGCAGCAGCGGGAAGCTGATCGTGGCGACGGTGCCCTTGCGGGCCTCGCTCTCCAGCCGCACCGGCCAGCCGTAGCGCTGCGACAGGCGCTGCACGATCGACAGGCCGATGCCCTGGCCGTCCTTCTTGCGGTCGCCGCCGCGGTAGAACGGTTCGAACACGCGCGCCAGTTCATCCGGCGTCATGCCCACGCCGGTGTCGGCCACCGCGATCGAGCCGCGGCGCAGGTACACGGTGACGCTGCCCTCGTCGGTGTAGTGGCAGGCGTTGCGCAGCAGGTTGCTCAGCAGCACCGACAGCACGCGCGCCGGCGCATGCAGGTGGAAATCGTCCTCCTTCACAAGCCGCAGCTCGACCGGCTTGGTGGCGACCAGCACGCGGGCCTTCTCCACCTCTTCCTCGACCACGCTGCTGACGGCGAAGTCGTCGTCCGGCAGGCCGGTGTCGCCCTCGCGGGCCAGGATCAGGAAGGCCTCGATCAGGGCTTCCATGTCGCGGCCGGCGCCCTGGATGCGCTTGAGCGCGCGGCGGGACAGCGGGCTGAGGTTTTCGTCGCTCTCCATCATGTCGCCGGCGACGCGGATCACGGTGAGCGGGGTGCGCAGCTCGTGCGAGGCATCGCGGGTGAAGTCGCGCTCGCGCTCGACGAAGCTCTCGATGCGGCTGGCGAAGTCATGCAGCGAAGACGCCAGCACCAAGGTTTCGCCCTCGACGTCCACCGGCAGGTTCTCGGGGCGCAGCGCGCTGGCCTCGGGATGCTTGGGGTCCCAGCGCTGCACCTGCCCGGCCAGCCAGATCACCGGCGACACGGCACGTTTGGAGGTGCGGTAAGTGCTCCAGGCGATCACGTAGATCACCACCAGCACTATCGCCAGCGGCGTCACGCCGAACCAGAACGCGAGGCTGTCCACCTGTTCCTGCTTGAACAGCAGGTAGAGCATGTGGCCGTTGCGGTCGCGCTCGACCAGCACCAGCGAGCCGCCCTCGGCCCGCGACAGCGCGTGGAAGCCTACGTCGAGCGGCCGGAGCTTCTCGGGCAGCGCGGCCTGGCTGCCGCCCGCGGGCACCAGGAAGCCGGTCATGTTGTAGGTGTCGGGCACCTGCGCCTGCGCATCGCTGGCCAGGCGCTGCCAGTAGTGCGTGGCCTCCTCCTGCAGCGCGCGCTGGATCAGCACGTGCTTGAGCACCGCCGAGGCGCCGTACACGCCCAGCACGGCGGCGAAGCTGATCGCCGCCGCCTGCAGGATGAAGGCGACCCAGATCTTGCGGCGGAGCCCGGAGCGTGCGGTGGCCATCCCTGGTCCGCGGCTCAGGCCGCCGGCGGCGCGTCGAGGTCGGCGATGCGGTAGCCGGCGGTCTGCACGGTGTGCAGCAGCGGGCGGTCGAACGGCCGGTCGATGGCCTTGCGCAGGTTGTAGAGGTGGCTGCGCAGGGTGTCGGAGTCCGGCAGGCCGTCGCCCCAGATCTCGCGCTCGATGTCGCGGCGCGTGACCACGCGCGGCGACTCGCGCATCAGGATCGTGAGCAGGCGCAGGCCGATCGGCGACAGCGCGATCTCCTGGCCGGCGCGGGTGACGCGCAGGCTGGCGGTGTCGAGCACCAGGTCGGCCACCTTGAGCACCTCGGCGCTGACCTGGCGGCGGTCGCGGCGGATCAGGGCACGGACGCGGGCCTCGAGCTCCTGGATGGCGAAGGGCTTGACCAGGTAGTCGTCGGCGCCGGCCTCCAGGCCGTTGACCTTGTCGTTGAGCGTGTCGCGCGCGGTCAGCATCAGCACCGGCGTCGACTTCTTGGCTTCGTTGCGCAGGCGGCGGCACACTTCGAGGCCGTCCAGTCGCGGCAGCATCAGGTCCAGCACGATCACGTCGTAGCTGTTGTCGGCGGCCAGGCGGTAGCCGTCCATGCCGTCGCCGGCATAGTCGACGCCGAAACCCTTGGACTCCAGGTATTCGCCGACCATCTCGGACAGGTTTCGGTTGTCTTCGACCACCAGGATCAGGCCGGCCGGGTCATCGCGTCGCATGGGGTATCTCCGGGATGTGAAGGGGATGTCTTCAGCTTTGTGAAGATTACACGCCCACCCCGGTGAGCCGGGTGTGAAGCCGCCGCCAAGGGCGCGTCAAGGCTACCCTTGGCCTCCCCGGCGGCCGTTCCCGCCGCCCCTTTCCAGCCCCTGCCCGGCCCCATGCCATGCCCAACTTCAGCGCCTACGCCACGCCCGTCCTGCTGCTGCTTTTCTCGAACATCTTCATGACCTTCGCCTGGTACGGGCACCTGAAGTTCAAGACCAGCCCGATCTGGATCGTGATCTTCGCCAGCTGGGGCATCGCCTTCTTCGAGTACTGCCTGCAGGTGCCGGCCAACCGGATGGGCCACGCGGTCTACTCGGCGCCGCAGCTCAAGGGCATCCAGGAAATCCTGACCCTGCTGGTCTTCGCCGGCTTCTCGATCTGGTACCTCGGCGAGCAGATCAAGTGGAACCACATCGCGGGCTTCGCCCTGATCGTCGCCGCTGCGTTCCTGCTCTTCCTCGAATGACCCTGTGGGAGGGACTTCAGTCCCGATGCTCTTCGCGGAAAAGCATCGGGACTGAAGTCCCTCCCACAAGGGTGCGTCAGAAGCTGATCTTGCCGGTGAGCATGTCCTTGAACATCACCCAGTCGCCGGCGAAGGAATACAGCGGGTGCTTGAAGGTGGCCGGCTTGTTGTGTTCGAAGAAGAAATGGCCGACCCAGGCGAAGGCGTAGCCGCTGACCAGGGCGGCCAGCAGCCACCAGGGGTTCAGGGTCACGACCGCGGCGGCCAGGAAGCCCAGGGCCATGCAGCTGCCGACGAAATGCAGCCGGCGGCAGGTGCGGTTCGAATGCTCGCCCAGGTAGAACGGATAAAACTCGCGGAACGTGGCAAAGCCCTGGCTCATGGCGCGGCGTCTCCGGCAGATCCTGTGGGAGGGACTTTAGTCCCGATGGCTGTCGCCGGAAAGCTTCGGGCCTGAAGGCCCTCCTACAGCAGCGGGCTTTTCTTCGCGCTTGGCGCGGTTCCACAGTGCGTCCTGGGCGTCGAGGTCGAGCTGCGCCAGGTCAACGCCCTCTTCGGCGGCCAGCTGCTCCATGCGCCGGAAGCGGCGTTCGAACTTGGCGTTGGCGCGGCGCAGGGCGGCGCCGAAATCGACCTTGGCGTGGCGGGTGAGGTTGGCGACCACGAACAGCACGTCGCCCAGCTCGTCCTCGAGCCGGTCGCGGGCATCGGCGTCGCCGGCGGCCACGGCGTCGAACTCGACCCGCACCTCCTCGATTTCCTCGTGCAGCTTGGCGATCACCGGCGCCGGGCCCGGCCAGTCGAAGCCAACCGTCGCCGCGCGCTTCTGCAGCTTCACCGCGCGCTGCCATTCCGGCAGGCCGCGGGTGATGCCGGCCAGCACGCTCATGTCCTGCTCGCCGCGCTCGGCACGCTCGGCGCGCTTGAGCTGCTCCCAGTTGGCCAGCTGCGCCTCGGCGTCGGCCTGCGCGGCCACGTCGCCGAACACGTGCGGGTGGCGCCGCACCAGCTTGTCGTTGATCGCCGCCACCACGTCGTCGAAGGCGAAGTGCCCGGCCTCCTCGGCCATGCGCGAGTGGAACACCACCTGCAGCAGCAGGTCGCCCAGCTCGTCGCGCAGCTCGGGCATGTCGCCGCGCTGGATCGCGTCGGCGACCTCGTAGGCCTCTTCGATCGTGTACGGCGCGACGCTGGCGAAGTCCTGCTTCACGTCCCAGGGGCACCCGCGCTCGGGGTCGCGCAGGCGGGCCATGATCCCGATGAGTTCGCGGATGTCAGCCATGGGCGGCGGCCTCCAGCCAGTCGCGCCAGGGCAGCGAAGGATCGCCCAGCGCGATGAAGTCGGGGTTGAGCAGCGACTCCTTGCGGTTGTAGTCCAGCGGCTGGCCGTCGAGGCGCAGCACGGCGCCGCCGGCTTCCTCGAGCACGCACTGCGCGGCCGCGGTGTCCCATTCGCTGGTGGGTCCGAAGCGCGGATAGACGTCGACCAGCCCCTCGGCGATGCGGCAGAACTTGAGCGAGGAACCGAGGCCGATGCGCTCGGTCTCGCCCATGCGCCCGAGCGCGGCGGCCGTGCGCGGGTCCAGGTGCGAGCGGCTGGCCGCCACCCGCAGCGGCAGCGCGGCCGGGCGGCGGGTGGTGACCGCCACGTCGCCGGCCTCGGTGCGCAGCCAGGCGCCCTCGCCCGCCGCGGCGTGCATCAGCATGCCCGGCACCGGCGCGTACACCACGCCCAGGACCGGCCGGCCGGCGTCCACCAGGGCGATATTGACGGTGAACTCGCCGTTCTTCTTCACGAACTCGCGGGTGCCGTCCAGCGGATCCACCAGCCAGTGCCGGGTCCACTTCTGCCGCTCGGACCAGGGCATGCCGGCGTCTTCTTCACTCAGCACCGGGATGTCCGGCGCCAGCGCCTGCAGGCCCGCGACGATGATCCGGTGCGCGGCCAGGTCGGCCTGGGTCAGCGGCGAGGCGTCGTCCTTGTGCTCGACCGCGAAGTCCTGGGCGTAGACGGCCAGGATGGCCTGGCCCGCCTCCACCGCCAGGGCGAGGCAGCCCGCGCGCAGTGGACTCACGCGCGCCCCCGCAGCACTTCGCGCACGATGAACAGCGCGGCCAGCGATCGACCTTCGGAACAGTCATCGCGCAGCATCAGCTCGTGCAGCCGGTCCAGGCGCCACGGGATGACCTCGAGCTCCTCGGGCTCGTCGCCGGGCAGTCGCTCCGGGTAGAGGTCCTCGGCCAGCACCAGGTGGATCTCGTGGTTCATGTAGGTCGGCGCCAGCGTGATCGCGCGCAGCGCGGTCAGCTTGCGGGCGCCGAAGCCGGCCTCTTCCTTCAGCTCGCGGTTGGCGGCCTCGAGCACGGTCTCGCCGGCATCCATGCGGCCCTTGGGCAGGCCCAGCTCGTAGCGGTGCACGCCGGCGGCGTACTCGCGGACCAGCAGCACGTGCTCGGGGTCGGGCACCGCGGCGATGATCACCGAGCCGTGGCCGCTGCTGAGCGCGCGGTGGTAGCGACGGCGCTCGCCGTTGCTGAACTCCAGGTCCAGGTGCTCGCGGCGGGCACCCTCGGCGCCGTGCTCCTCGCGGGCGTGGATGACGGGCAGCGGGCGCGCGCTGGCGGGCGGCGGGGATCGGTCGGCGGGCTCGGACATGCCCCGATTCTAGCCGCTGCCCGTGACGGCTGCCGTGTCCATGGACAGGCCGGGCCGCGGGCCGGATCATCCGCGCATGGATACCAACACCGACACCGCCCGCCAGGCCGAGGCCGCCGCCTGGCGCGAGCGCGACCTGGCCGTGGTCTGGCACCCCTGCACCCAGATGAAGGAGCACCCGGGAACCCTGCCCCTGGTGCCGATCCGGCGCGGCCGCGGCGCCTGGCTCGAGGGCGTGGACGGCGTGCGCTACCTCGACGCCGTCAGCAGCTGGTGGACCAACCTGTTCGGCCACGCCGAGCCGCGCATCGCCGAGGCCATCGCGGCGCAGGCGCGCGAGCTCGAACACGTGATCTACGCCGGCTTCTCCCACGCCCCCGGCCTGGCCCTGGCCGAGGCCCTGCTCGCCCAGGCGCCGCCGGGCCTGTCGCGGGTGTTCTACGGCGACAACGGCTCGGCCGCGGTCGAGATCGCGCTGAAGATGAGCTTCCACAGCCACGCCAACCGCGGCGAGCCCGGCCGCACGCGCTTCATCGCGCTGGGCAACGGCTACCACGGCGAAACCATCGGTGCGCTGTCGATGGGCGACATCCCGCTGTACCGGCGGGTGTACGCGCCGCTGCTGCTCGAGCCGCTGTTCGCGCCCTCGCCCGACGCCTACGAGGCCGAACCGGGCGAAAGCGCCGAGGCCTGCGCGCTGCGCCGCGCCGACGAACTCGCCGCGATCTTCGAGGCCCACCCCGGCCAGGTCAGCGCCCTGATCCTCGAGCCACTGGTGCAGTGCGCCGGCGGCATGCGCATGCACCACCCGGCCTACCTGCGCCGCGCCCGCGAGATCTGCGATGCGCACGGCGCGCACCTGATCGCCGACGAGATCGCGGTCGGCTTCGGCCGCACCGGCACGCTGTTCGCCTGCGAGCAGGCCGGCGTCTCGCCGGATTTCCTATGCCTGTCGAAAGGGCTCACCGGCGGCTTCCTGCCGATGTCGGCAGTGCTCACCACGGCGGCGGTGTACGAAGCCTTCCTCGACGACTCGCGCGAGCGCGCCTTCCTGCATTCGCACAGCTACACCGGCAACCCGCTGGGCTGCGCCGCCGCGCTGGCCTCGCTGGCGATCTTCGACAGCGACGACGTGCTGGCGCGCAACCGCGGCACCGCCGCGCGCATGGCCGCGCTGGCCGCGCCGCTGGCCGCGCACCCGAACGTGGCCGACGTGCGCCAGACCGGCATGATCCTCGCGATCGAACTCGCCGCCGACGGCCGCGGCAAGACGCCCTTCCCCGCCGCCGACCGCCGCGGCCTGCGCGCCTACCGCCACGCGATCGAACGCGGCGTGGTGCTGCGGCCGCTCGGCGACATCCTCTACTGGATGCCGCCCTACTGCGTCGGCGAGGAAGAACTGATGCACCTGGCCGCGGTCACCACCTCGGCCATCGAAGAGGCGACCCGCGCATGAGGACCATCCGCTGCCATGTCGACGCGCCGCTGTCGGTGGGCGCCACGGCCGCGCTGCCTGAAACCGCCGCCGGCCACCTCGTCCGCGTGCTGCGACTGGGCGTGGGCGATGCCGTGGTGCTGTTCAACGGCGACGGCCAGGATTACGACGCGCGCCTGGTGGCCGTGGGCAAGCGCGGCGCCGAGGCCGAGGTCCTGGGCGCGCGGGCGCTTGCCAACGAATCCCCACTCGCGATCACGCTGGCCCAGGGCGTGGCGCGCGGCGAGAAGATGGACCTGGTGCTGCAGAAAGGCACCGAACTCGGTGTCGCCGCCTTCGCGCCGATCAACACCGAGCGCACCGAAGTGAAGCTGGACGCCGAGCGCGCGGAGAAACGCCTGGCGCACTGGCGCGGCGTGCTGGTGGCGGCCTGCGAACAGAGCGGTCGCGCCCGCGTGCCGGCGCTCGCATCGCCCGTGGGCCTGGCGCACTGGGCGGGAGGCGCGCACGCGGGCCTGAAGCTGATGCTGGATCCGGAGGGCGAGCTGACGCTTGCCGCGCTGCCGGCCACCGAAGCGGTCACGCTGGTGGTGGGGCCCGAAGGCGGCCTGTCCGAGCGCGACCTGGCGACGCTGCGCGCGGCGGGCTTCAAGGGGTTGCGGCTGGGGCCGCGCATCCTGCGCACCGAGACCGCGGGGTTGGCCGCGATCGCAGCGCTCCAGTCCCGCCTGGGCGATTTGTAGGGACCAGAATGTAGGAGGGACTTCAGTCCCGAAGCTCCTGGCCGAGAGCTTCGGGACTGAAGTCCCTCCTACAGGTACCGTGGCTCAGGCGGCGACCTGGGCCTGGTCGAGGGCCTTCTGGATCAGCAGCTCGATGCTGAGCAGGTCGGGCACCACGGCCGGGTCGTCGTTGAGCGTCACGCGCGAGTGCACGCCCAGCGGCAGCTCCTTGAGCTCCTGCGACTCGGCCAGCGCGGCGCGCGACACCGTGACCAGGCGCGGGAAGCCCTGCGACAGCACGGCGAAGAACGGCAGCTTGGGGTTGTTGCCCAGCGCCTTGAGCACGGCGACCTTGGCGCCCATCTGGCCGTCCTCGCCCGACCAGCCGGCCAGGCGCGAGAACGACAGCAGCGGCAGCCGCCAGCCGCGCCAGCGGACGCGGCCCAGCAGCCATTCGGGGGCGTCGCCCAGGGGCTCCGGCTCCGAATAGGTGATGACCTCGGCGACGCTGGCGTTGGGCAGCAGCAGGCGGCCCTGGGTGACGGTGATCAACACGCCTCGGATGTCGCGCTGGGCATTCATGGGTCTACTCCGGATCCTTTGCTTCAGTTCCAGCAATCAATGGTCAGGCGCGCCAGGTCGGCGTGCCCGGCCTGGATGGCGCCGGCGGCGATGACCTGCTCGGCGGCCACGGCGTCGAAGCAGGTGCCGGGGTCCTGGGCCAGCACCACGGCGCCGGCGTCCTTGAGCGCCAGCACCGCAGGCACGACCGACGGATCGGCGCCGCTGAACACCAGCACCACGCTGTCGGCGGCCGGCAGCGCGGCGACGACGTCGGCCAGGCCGCCGGTGGCGGTGAATTCAAAGCGGTTGCCGTGGTGGGACACGCCCGTGCCCGGCTGCAGCACCGCGACGCGGCCCGGATGGGCGGGCTGGCCTTCGACCGCGAGGTCGAGCGGCAGGCGGCTGGCCTTCGCGAGCTGGCCAACGAGGCGGTCGTGCTTGCCGGTGTCCAGGTGCTGGTAGAGCAGCACCGGGACCGGCAGCGTCGGCGGCAGCGCCGACAGCAGCTGGCGCACGGCATCGGGGCCGCCGAGGCCGGCGAGCACGAGCAGCACGCCGGCGCTCGCGACACGGTCCTGCGCCAGGCCCGCATCGGCAATGCCCGGGCCTTCGTCGACGAGGCTCAGCGACGCGCCTGTCGCGCTGGGCTTGAAGGACACGACCGGTGCTTCGGCCGGCGGCGGGGCTGGCGACGGGGGCGCCGCGGCACCGTCCATCGGCACCAGCTCGAGCGAACCGAACATCGAGCCGCCGGTGGCCGGCGCGCGGGCCGGCGCCTGCGCCGCAGGCGGCTCGGCGGGCGACTCGTCTTCCAGGTGGCCGAAATCGGTGGCGAAGTCGGGCTCCTGCGCCACGGGGCGCTGGTCCTGGGCCTCGAAGGCCTCCAGCTGCGCCGCGAGCGCGGCGACGTCGTCATCCACGCCCTCGGCATGGGTAGCGTCGTCATCGCTGAAGGTGGAGAAACTGACCGGGCCGCCGTCCAGTTCGACGTCGGCGAGCAGCGGGGCATCCTGGCCGGTGTCGTCGCCGAAGGACAGGGAATCGGCCTCGTCCAGGGTCGGCATCGGCGCGTTCTCGTCCGGCAGGGCCGACAAATCGATATCGAAGCTGCTGGCGTCGAATTCCAAATCTTCGATGGCCGGCTCAGGCGCGCGTGCCGCCTCGACCGGCGCATCGATGCGGCCGAGGGCCTGCTCGAGGTCGCCGAGGTCGAGGTCGATGCCCGCCTCGGGCTCGGGTTCCGGCGCCGGCACCGGTTCCGCCGCGGCCGGCACGGGTTCGGCGGCGAGCGAGGGATTGGTCGGCACCCACTCGGACAGGTCGAGCGATTCGGCGGCGTAGTCCTCGAGCTTCTCGTGGTCCATTTCCTGGGCCGGCGTGCGCGGGGCGCCCGGCTCCATCGACAGGTCCACGACCGGCAGGTGGTCGGCATCGTTCGGCGCCGGCGGCAGCAGGTCGGAGCCGACCAGCTTGGCGGCGAGGTGGCGGGCCCAGCGCGCGAGGTCCCAGCCGTCGAGGCCGCGGGTGACCTCGGCGTCGTCGTACATCACCTCGATGCCGGGCGCGGCCAGCAGGTCGTCGAAGCGCTCGAGCGACTCTTCGACCGCGGGTTCCAGGCTGACCAGCACCACGGTCGGCTTCTCGCCGGCGACGGTGCCCGGGTCGAGTTCGGCCGGGTCGCCTTCGGCGACCAGCTGCGCGCCGAGTTCCGCCAGGGCACGGCGGAGCTGGTCGCGGGCGTCACCGGGGCGGGCCAGCAGGGCGACGCGGACCGGCGACTCAAGCATTGGCCGGCTCCATGCCGAGCATCTCGAACACGTTCCGCATCAGCTCGACTTCCTGGTAGGGCTTGCCGAGGTAGCGGTTCACGCCGATGTCGAAGGCGCGCTGGCGGTGTTTGTCGCCGGTGCGCGAGGTGATCATGATGATCGGCACGTCCTTCAGGCGCGGGTCCGACTTCATGTTCTGGGCCAGCTCGTAGCCGTCCATGCGCGGCATCTCGATGTCGAGCAGCATCAGGTCGGGCACGCGCTCGGCCATCTTCTCGATGGCGTCGACGCCGTCCTTCGCCGTCAGCACTTCCATGTTGTGGCGCTCGAGCACGCGGCCGGTGACCTTGCGCATGGTGATCGAGTCGTCCACCACCATCACCGCCGGGATGCGGCGGGCGGCCGGGGCCGGCGCGGCCGGCACCAGCTCGATGCTGCGGTCGATGCTGGCCTGGCGGCGCACCAGCGGCGCGACGTCGAGGATCACGACCACGCGGCCGTCGCCCATGATGGTGGCGCCGAAGATGCCCGGGATCGAGTTGACCTGCGGGCCCACCGGCTTGACCACGATTTCCTTGCTGCCCAGCACCTGGTCGATGCAGATCGCGGCGCGCAGGTCGCCGGAGCGGGCGAGCAGCAGCGGCATCTGCAGGCTGTCCTGCGCCTTGGCCGGGGCGTGGCCGATCAGCGTACCCAGATCGTGGATGGCGTAGGACTCGCCGGCGTAGGTGAAGCTCGGGTGCTCGGTGGCGAGCTGCTTGTCGAGCTCGGCGCGGCTCATGCGGCCCACGCCCTGCACCGAGGCGATCGGCACCGCGAAGCTGGTGTCGCCGATCTTCACGAACACGGCCTGGGTGACCGCGAGGGTGAACGGCAGGCGGATGGTGAAGGTGCTGCCCTTCCCGACTTCGGACTCGATGCTGAGCGAGCCGCCGAGCTGGCGGATTTCGCTGTAGACCACGTCCATGCCGACGCCGCGGCCGGCCAGGCGGCTGACGGTGGCGGCGGTGGAGAAGCCGGTCTCGAGGATGAAGCCGTAAAGCGTGGCGTCGGAGACTTCGGCGTCGGCCTTGAGCAGGCCGCGCTCGATCGCCTTCCTGCGGATCGCTTCCTTGTCCAGGCCGCGGCCGTCGTCGCTGATCTTGAGCACGACTTCGGAACCTTCGCGCTGCACCTGGACGCGGACCAGGCCCTCTTCCGGCTTGTTGGCCTTCTTGCGGTCGGCCGGCAGCTCGAGGCCGTGCGCCACGGCGTTGCGGAGCATGTGCTCCAGCGGCGCGGTCATGCGGTCGAGGACGTTGCGGTCCATTTCGCCGCTGGCGCCGTCGACCTTGAGGTTGACCTGCTTGCCGGTCTCGCTGCCGGACTGGCGCAGCACGCGGCGCAGGCGCGGCACCAGCGCATCGAAGGGCACCATGCGCGTGCGCATGAGGCCTTCCTGCAGGTCCGAGCTCACGCGCGACTGCTGCAGCAGCAGGGTTTCGTACTGGCGGGTCAGGTCGTCGAGCGAGCCCTGCAGGCTGACCAGGTCGGCCGCGGACTCCGAGAGCGAACGCGACAGCTGCTGCTGGGTGGTGAAGCGGTCGAGCTCGAGCGGATCGAACTGCTCGTCGCTGGCTTCGCCCTCGCGCTGGTAGCGCGCGATGATCTGGGCTTCCGTCTCGATGTCGAGCTTGCGCAGCTGCTCGCGCAGGCGGGTGGTGGTCTGGCCGAGTTCGCCGAGGTTCGAGCGGAACGCACCGAGCTGCTGCTCGAGGCGGGCGCGGTAGATGGCGACCTCGCCGGCGTAGTTCACCAGGCGGTCGAGCAGGTCGGCGCGGATGCGGACCTGTTCCTGCGGGGCGCGGACGCCGCCGATGTCCTCGCCTTCGTCGAGCGCGTCGATCGGGGCGGACAGCGGGGCCATCGTTCCGGCCGCACCCGCGCTGGGCGCGAACACGGGACGGGTGACGGCGGCTTCCTCGGCGGCGGCGGCCTTGCGGTCCAGCGCGGTCGTGGCCGGACGCTCGGCGGCCGGCGCCGCCGGGGCGGCGGCGGTGCCCGCGTCCAGGGCGCGGCCCTTGGCGAGCGCGTCGATCTGGCCGATCAGGTTCGCCGGCAGCGCGATCGCCTTGCGCTCGCCGACGCGGGTGACCATGCCGTGCAGGCGGTCGAAGGCACGCTCGAGGACGACGACGCCGGTCTGGTCGAGTTCGCGCCGGCCCTCGGCGACGACTTCGAGCAGCGATTCCATCGCATGGCCGAGTTCGCCGATCGGGAAGATGCCCGCCATGCGGGCGCCGCCCTTGAGCGTGTGCAGGTCGCGCTGCAGGCCGACCACGAGCTCGCGGTCGGTGGTGCGGTCGCGCAGCTCGGCGAGCAGGCTGTCGGAATGGTCGAGCAGGTCGGCCGACTCTTCCAGGAAGATGTCGAGCAGGTCGACGTCGATGTCGCTGGTGTCGAGCTCGGCGTCCGGGTCGTCCGGATCCTGGGCCACGGGGACCTGGGTATTGGCCTGGGCCTCGGGCTCGTCGGCGGATTGCGTGGCGGCGGCCAGGGCAGCGGCGGCGGCAGCAGAGGCGGCGGCTTCGGCGGCGGCGGCTTCGGCGGCAGCTTCGGCAGCCGCAGCTTCGGCGGCAGCAGCTTCGGCG
>NZ_AVCK01000041.1 GCF_000747155.1 Arenimonas metalli CF5-1
GAAGCCGGTGCCCTGGATGGAACGGAAATGGACGAAGACGTCCTCGCCGTTCTCGCGGCTGATGAAGCCGAAGCCCTTGGCATCGTTGAACCACTTTACGGTACCGATCTGACGATCCGACATGAAACACTCCTTGGAACGAGGTGGATAAATCGCTGACGGAAACATTCCGCCGCGCGACTGGGGTTGCAAGGAGAGCGAGGTGAAAAGATGTAGCGGATCGGTGGATCTACCGCATCAGGCCACGATTCACAGTGACCCTTCGCAAACACAGTCGCCGAGGACGATACGCCAGTCCGCGGCGGAATGCCAACACTTTCTGGTGGGCCCGCGTCAAGTGCGGGCGCCGTTCAGGTTCGGGCGCCGCCCGGGTCAGTCGACCACGACCGGGATCTTGCCGATCCGGGACTGCCATTCCCGCGGCCCGGTGCGGTGCACGGACTCGCCGGTGGAGTCGACGGCCACGGTGACGGGCATGTCCCGGACCTCGAACTCGTAGATGGCCTCCATGCCCAGGTCGGCGAAGCCGACGACCCGCGAGGCCTTGATGGCCTTGGACACCAGGTAGGCGGCGCCGCCCACGGCCATCAGGTAGACCGAGCGGTGCTTGCGGATGGCTTCGATGGCCGCCGGGCCGCGCTCGGCCTTGCCGACCATGCCCATCAGGCCGGTCTGGTCGAGCACCTGCTCGGTGAACTTGTCCATGCGGGTGGCGGTGGTCGGGCCGGCCGGGCCCACCACTTCGTCGCGGACCGGGTCGACCGGGCCGACGTAGTAGATGAAGCGGCCGCGCAGGTCCACCGGCAGCGGCTCGCCCTTGTTGAGCATGTCCACCATGCGCTTGTGGGCGGCGTCGCGGCCGGTGAGCAGCTTGCCGTTGAGCAGCAGCACCTCGCCCGGCTTCCAGCTGGCCACTTCCTCACGGGTCACGGTGTCGAGGTCGACCCGCCGGCCCTTCGACGCGTCGTAGGTCAGCTTCGGCCAGTCTTCCAGCGAGGGCGGCTCGAGCTGCACCGGGCCGCTGCCGTCGAGGGTGAAGTGCGCGTGCCGGGTGGCGGCGCAGTTCGGGATCATGGCCACCGGCAGGTTGGCGGCGTGGGTCGGGTAGTCCTTGACCTTGATGTCGAGCACCGTGGTCAGGCCACCCAGGCCCTGGGCGCCGATGCCGAGCGCATTGACCTTCTCGTACAGCTCCAGCCGCAGCTCCTCGGCGCGGTTGGACGGGCCGCGGGCCTGCAGGTCGGTGATGTCGATCGGTTCCATCAGCGATTCCTTGGCCAGCAGCATCGCCTTCTCGGCGGTGCCGCCGATGCCGATGCCCAGCATGCCCGGCGGGCACCAGCCGGCGCCCATGGTCGGCACGGTCTTGAGCACCCAGTCGACGATCGAATCGGACGGATTGAGCATCGCGAACTTGGACTTGGCCTCGGAGCCGCCGCCCTTGGCCGCCACGATCACGTCGATGGTGTCGCCCGGCACGACCTTCATGTTCACGACGGCCGGCGTGTTGTCCTTGGTGTTGCTGCGCTTGCCGGCCGGGTCGGCCAGCACGCTGGCGCGCAGCTTGTTGTCGGGGTGGTTATAGGCGCGGCGCACGCCTTCGTTGACCATGTCCTCGATGCCCATCGTGGCGCCGGCCCAGCGCACGTCCATGCCGATCTCGAGGAAGACGGTGACGATGCCGGTGTCCTGGCAGATCGGGCGGTGGCCCTCGGCGCACAGGCGCGAATTGATCAGGATCTGCGCGATCGCGTCCTTGGCCGCCGGGGATTCCTCGCGCTCGTAGGCGGCGGCGAGGTTCCGGATGTAGTCGACCGGGTGGTAGTACGAGATGTACTGCAGCGCGTCGGCGACGGACTGGATGAAGTCTTCCTGCTGGATCGGCTGGCTCACGGCGGGCATCGGGTTGGCGGCGGGGCCGTGATTTTAGCCCAGCCGGCCCGGGTCGCGCCGCCTTCGGCGCGCCCCGGGCCCGGGGTTCACTCGCCGCCCGTGGGTCCGCCGACCGCCGCGGCGTGGTTGGCGCGCAGGTAGTCCACGGCCAGGCTGGTGACGCGCACGAGCATGGCCTTGTCGGCGCCGCCGAAACTGTAGGCGCCGGCCATGCCGGCCGCGTGCTGGTAGAACTCCGGCTCCGCGATGACGGTGCCGGTGGCCGCATCGATGATGCGCAGCTTCAGCAGGACCCGGGACTTGCCGGCGAAGGCGCCCGCGAACACGCGCTTGCCGCCGCTGATGTAGCGGATGCCGGCCACGTAGGGTTCGATGCGCAGCACGCGGGCCTCGCCCTCCGGGGCCGCCGCGCCGTTGACCTCGGCCAGCCAGGGGCCGATGCGCTCGTCGAGGTTGGCCTGCAGGTTGACCAGCGCGGCTTCGTTGGGCTTCTGGCCGGCCCACGGTGCGCCCATCGTGATCTTGGCGACCTCGAACCGATCGAAGGCCGAGAACGCTTCGGCCGGTGCGGGATTGGTGGCCGACGAGGCCTCGACGTCGTCCTTCGCCAGCGCCGCGGGCGCGAGCAAGGCCAGTCCGATCAACAGCGTGTGCAGCGAACGCAGTAGCGACATCCCGGATTCCCCTGTGTGTTGACGCGCCGGACGGCGCGTCTTCACACGCTAGCAGAAGCCGCCGGGGCTACTCCAGTTCGTTCCAGCGGGCGTAGGCCTGCTCGAGTTCGGCCTGCAGCGAGGACAGGCGGGCGTTGGCCGCGGTGACGGCGTCGGCGGGCTGGCGGTAGAAGGCCGGGTCCTGGATCTGCGCGGTGAGCGCCGCGATGTCGGCGTCCAGCGTTTCGATGCGGCCGGGCAAGGCCTCGAGCTCGCGCTGTTCCTTGAACGAGAGCTTGCGTTTCGCCGGCGCGGGCGCCGCGGGGGCGGCCGCGGGCTTCGGCGTCGGCGCGACCTGCGGGGTCAGGCGCGGCGAGGCGGCGTTGGCGGCGGCGATGCGCGCCGACATCGGCCGCTGCCGCAGCCAGTCGGTGTAGCCGCCCACGTACTCCCCCACCCGGCCGTTGCCTTCCATCACCAGCGAGCTGGTGACCACGTTGTCGAGGAAGGCGCGGTCGTGCGAGACCAGGATCAGGGTGCCCGGGTAGTCGATCAGCAGCTCCTCGAGCAGCTCGAGGGTCTCGACGTCGAGGTCGTTGGTCGGTTCGTCCATCACCAGCAGGTTCGACGGCTTGGCGAAGAGCTTGGCCAGCAGCAGGCGGTTGCGCTCGCCGCCGCTGAGCTTGGTGATCGGCGCCAGCGCGCGGTCGGGGCTGAACAGGAAGTCCTGCAGGTAGCCCATCACGTGCTTGCGGCTGCCGTTGATCTCGATGAACTCGCGGCCTTCGGAGACGTTGTCGAGCGCGTTCCAGTCTTCGCGCAGCGCGGCGCGCAGCTGGTCGAAGAAGGCGACCTCTAGGTTGGTGCCCACCTGCACGCTGCCGGACTGCGGCTGCAGGTCGCCAAGCAGCAGCTTCAGCAGGGTGGTCTTGCCCGAACCGTTCGGGCCGATCAGGCCGATCTTGTCGCCGCGCTGGATGACGGTGCTGAAATGCTTCACCAGCACGCGATCGCCAAAGGCGAACGACACGTCCTTGGCCTCGAACACCTTGCGCCCCGACTTCTCGGCGCCGGCGGCGGCCAGCTTCACGTTGCCCTGCTGCTCGCGGCGCTCGGCGCGCTCGCGGCGCATGGCCTTGAGCGCGGTCACGCGGCCTTCGTTGCGGGTGCGGCGGGCCTTGATGCCCTGGCGGATCCAGACTTCTTCCTGGGCCAGCTTCTTGTCGAACAGCGCGTTCGCCTGGGCCTCGGCGTGCAGGCGCTCCTCGCGGCGGCGCAGGAAGTTGTCGTAGTCGCCGGGCCAGCTGGTGACCTGGCCGCGGTCGATCTCGACGATGCGGGTGGCGAGGTTCTTCAGGAACTCGCGGTCGTGGGTGACGAAGACCACGCTGCCGCCGAAGTTCTTCAGGAACTCCTCGAGCCAGGCGATCGATTCGATGTCGAGGTGGTTGGTGGGCTCGTCCAGCAGGAGCAGGTCGGGCGCGGCCACCAGGGCCTGCGCCAGCAGCACGCGGCGCTTCATGCCGCCCGACAGCGCCGAGAACTCGGCGTCCTCGGGCAGGTCGAGCTTGCTGATCACCTGCTCCACCCGCTGCTCGATCTGCCAGCCGTCGCCGGCCTCGATCCGGGCCTGCACCGCGCCCAGCTCGTCCATGTCGATGTCGGCGCCGTCGTGCAGCATGTGGTGGTAGCGCGCCAGGTCGGCGCCGAGCGCGCCCAGGCCCATCGCCACCACGTCGAAGACGCTGCCGGCCAGGTCCTTGGGCACTTCCTGGGCCAGGCCGGCGAGGCGGCCCTCGCGCTTGACCACGCCGTCGTCGGGCGTGATCGCGCCGCCCATCAGGCGCAGCAGGGTGGACTTGCCGGCGCCGTTGCGGCCGACGATGCAGACGCGCTCGTTGCGCTCGATCGTCAGGTTCACGGACTCGAGCAGGAGCGGGCCGCCGACGCTGTAGTCGACGCCTTGGAAGGTGATCAGGGACATGCGCGCAGTTTACAGGCTCGCCCGCCCCGAAGCCCGCGCCGGATGCCCTAAGATCGGGCCAGACCCCCGGGAACCCGCCATGGCCCGCACTTCACGCTTCCGCGCCTGTCCCCTCTGCGAGGCCATTTGCGGCCTCGAGCTGCAGTACGAGGCCGACGAGCTGGTGGCGATCCGCGGCGATGCCGCCGATCCCTTCAGCCGCGGCCACGTCTGCCCCAAGGGCAATGCGCTGCTCGACCTCGAGGCCGACCCCGACCGCCTGCGCCGCCCGCTGCGCCGCCGCGGCCGCGACTGGGAGGAGATCAGCTGGGACGAAGCGCTGGCCGAAGCCGGCGAGCGCCTGGCCGCCGTGCAGCGCGAGCACGGGGCCGACGCGGTCGGCGCCTACCTCGGCAATCCCAACGTCCACCATTTCGGCCACATCGCCTACCTGCCCGCCCTGCTCCGCAGCCTGCGCTCGAAGAACCTGTTCAGCGCCTCGTCGGTGGACCAGTGGCCGAGCCAGCTGGTGGACTGGCTGATGTACGGCCACCAGTTCCTGCTGCCGATCCCGGACGTGGACCGCACCGACTACTTCCTGATGCTGGGCGCCAACCCGGTGGCCTCGAACGGCAGCCTGATGACCGCGCCGGGCATCGCACGCCGGCTCGAGGCGCTGGTGGCGCGCGGGCGGCTGGTGGTGGTGGACCCGCGCCGCACCGAGACCGCGGCGATCGCCAGCGAGCACGTCTTCATCCGGCCCGGCACCGATGCCTGGTTCCTCGTCGCGCTGCTGCAGGAGTTGCTCGCGCTGGGCCCGCCGCGCATCGACGCGTACGCCGGCAAGTTGAGCGGGCTGGACGAGGCGCTGCGCGCGCTGGCCGCGTTCGACACGGCCGATGTCGAGGCGCGCACCGGCGTGCCGCGCGCCCGCATCGCGCGCATCGCGGCGGAGTTCCGCGTCGCGCCGGCGGCCGTGGCCTACGGCCGGATGGGGGTGTCCACGCAGGCCCACGGCACGCTGTGCCAGTGGCTGATCCAGCTGGTGAACCTGGTCACGGGCAACCTCGATCGCGCAGGGGGCTCGCTGCCCAACGAACCCGCCTTCCCCGTCACCGGGCCGGGCACCGCCGCGGGCCATCGCGACCGTTGGCGCAGCCGGGTGCGCGGCCTGCCCGAGTTCGCCGGCGAGCTGCCGGTGTCGGTGCTGGCCGAGGAGATCCGCACGCCGGGCGAAGGCCAGCTGCGCGCCCTGCTCACCTGTGCCGGCAACCCCGTGCTGTCCACGCCGGACGGGCGCGGGCTGGACGCAGCGCTGGCGGGCCTGGATTTCATGGTGTCGATCGATGTCTACCTCAACGAGACCACCCGCCACGCCCACCTGATCCTGCCGCCGGCCTCGCCGCTGACGCAGCCGCACTACGACGTGCACTTCAACGCCTTCGCCGTGCGGCGGGTGGCGCGGCTCAGCCTGCCGCTGCGCGAGCGCCGCGACGACGAGCGCGCCGACTGGGAAATCATCGACGGCCTGGCCGCGGCGCACGCGGCCGCCAGCGGCAAGCCCTGGCGCACCCTGCCGCCACCGCTGGCGATGATCGACGCCGGCCTGGCGCGCGGCGACAGCGGACTGGACGTCGCCGCGCTGGCCGCGGCCCCGCACGGCCTCGACCTCGGCCCGCTGCGTCCGTCACTGCTGGCCCGCCTGCAAACGGAAAGCGGCGCGATCGAATGCGCCCCGCCGCTGCTGATGGACGCGCTGGCCGGCCTCGCGGCGGAGCCTACCGATGCCGGCGGACTGCGGCTGATCGGTCGGCGCCACGTGCGCAGCAACAACTCCTGGATGCACAACGCGCCCCGCCTGGTGAAAGGCAAGCCGCGGCACCAGCTGCTGATGCATCCCGACGACCTCGCCCGCCATGGCCTGGCCGACGGTGCGCGGGTGCGGGTGAGTTCGGCGGTAGGAACCATCGAAACGGACGCGGTGGCCAGCGACGAGCTGATGCCCGGCGTCGCCTGCCTGCCGCACGGGTTCGGCCACGACCGGCCGGGCATTCGCCTGGCGCGCGCCGAGGCCGTGGCGGGTGCGAGCTACAACGACCTCACCGATCCGACGGCGCTCGATGGCCCGAGCGGCAACGCCGCGCTCAATGGCCTGGCCGTGACGGTGGCGCCGGCCTGAGGCCGGCCCGGGTCAGGAGCCGCCGTGCCGCAGCCAGCGTTCGGCGACGCTGGCGTTGTCGAACACGCGGCCGTTGGCGCCGCGCTCGAGCGCGAGGATCTCGCCGTGCTCCATCGCGCCCAGGATGTCGATGCGGTTCACGACGAAGGCCACCTGGATCTTGTCCAGGCCCATCTCGATCAGCGCATCCACCATGAACGGCACCTCGTAATCCCCCTCCCGCTCGCCCAGGGCTTCGACCACCATCAGCTTGCGGGCCTGGCGCAAACGCACCTGCTCGGCGACAAGGGTCCAATAGGCGATGGAGATGTCGCGGTTGTCGCGGGGTCCGGAAACACGGGCGTAGAGATAGCCGGGGCGATCCTCGAAGACGAGGTGGGTGTCGGGAGGCAGGGAGATCACGTGGACTTTCTGGCGCGGGGGGACGCGTATTCTAGCGCAACGCGTAACATTGTTTCATTGCGCGAAGCGCGCCGGCACGGGACTCAGCCGCTGGCCAGCCTGCGGTGCTCGACCATGATGCAGCGGTCCTGCACCACGTCGATGCCGGCCGCGAGCAGCGCCTCGGCGAAGGCATCGTCGCGGATGCCCGACTGCAGCCAGACCGCCGAAGGACGCTTGGCGAGGAGGTCGTCGAGGTGCGCGGCCAGGTCCTTCGGCTTGCGGAAGACATTGACCAGGTCGACGTCGCCCGGAATGTCCACCAGGCGACGGAACACCGGGCGCCGCAGGATGCTCTCGACGTCCGGGTAGTACACGGGCACCGGCACCACGTCGAAACCGACGCGCTCGAGGTAGCGCGGCACTTCGATCGCCGGCTGTCCGCGCTGGGTCTCGGTCTTGATCCCGAGCACGGCGATGCGCCGGACCCGGGACAACAGCGCCCGCAGGTCCGGGTCTTGCGTGATCAGCTGGCCGCGGGTGCCCATGGGGGTCAGTGGTGGTGGCCGCCGGCGCCGTGCACGTGGCCGTGCAGGACTTCCTCGACGCTGGCCTCGCGCACGTCGGTCACTTCGATGGCGAAGTGCAGGGTCTGGCCGGCGAGCGGATGGTTGCCGTCCACGGTGACCATGCCGTCTTCGATCTTGGCGATGACGACCGAGATCGCGCCCTGCGGGGTCTGGGCCTGGAACTGCATGCCCACGGCGAGCTCGTCGACGCCCTGGAAGGCCTCGCGCGGCACGACCTGGATCAGCATCTCGTTCGGGGTTCCGTAGCCTTCCTCGGGCGACACCACGACGTCGAACTTGTCGCCGGCCTGGCGGCCTTCCATCGCCTTCTCCAGGCCCGGCACGATGCCGCCGACGCCGTGCAGGTAAGCCAGCGGCTCGCCGCCGCTGGAGGAGTCGAGCACCGCGCCGGCGTCGTTGGTCAGGGTGTAGTGGAACGTAGCGACGGTGCGCTCGGCGATCTGCATGGGAATCCTTGGAATTGCGCCGGCACCGGCATCGCCGGGCGGCTGGGAAAGGGCGCATAGGCTACATGAAAAAGCCCCGGCCGTTTCGGGCCGGGGCTTGTTCTTGCACTGCCTGGCGGCAGGCAGCCGGATTACATCGGCTGCACTTCGTCCGCCTGCATGCCCTTCTGGCCCTTCACGACCTTGAAGGAGACCTTCTGGCCTTCCTG
>NZ_AVCK01000042.1 GCF_000747155.1 Arenimonas metalli CF5-1
TTCCCCGGACTTGGGTGAAGAACCATATTAAAGCCGCGCCGAAAGCGTCGGCTTGAACTAACAACCAGGTGCATGCTCATGACGCGGCAGTCGCAGCGCCTGTCTTCAAGCGTTTACCAGCGGCAACCGAAAATAGGATCGTCAATACGACGGCGAGCAGGTTGATTGCGACGACGTACGTTGGGCTATCGGTTAGCCGGAAATCAACTGAAAGGCCGAGCCTGAACTTGAATAGCGCGTCAGAGAAACTGACGCTGATGATTTGAAGTGCCCAGAACAGCGCGCCGAATAGCAGGATGCCTCTTGATGGTTGGAGTAGCCGCCACAGCAAGAATCCAGCTACAGGCAGGCCGATAGCAAGCGGCAGCAATGCCCAGAAGCCAGAGCCAATGGTTTGCAGCTTTTCAGTGAAAAGCAGCCATAAACCAATCGCAACGTTGAGCGCGGTCCACGCAAACAGTGCCGTCTCAAGATTCGTCATTCGGGAATGTGGCATGTGCATCTGACGCCCTGGCTAAGCCGCGCCGAAGGCGTCGGCTTGAATGATGAGTTAGGCCTCATATCCAGTTCCTGGCGCCTGCCACGATGATTGCGGTGATGCCGAAGAGCCCGCACGCCCAGGAGACGGCGAGCATGGGCGAAGGTCTTGCGCTGTTGGAAGGCGCTGGGCTTAGCGGGTCGTTGTAAAAGGCAAATACTCCCAGCAGCAACAAGCCCGACGCGAGAAAAAGCTTGCCGCTGAGCAGCGAGAGGACAGCAAACGCCGTGAGCGCGCCTAGCCATAGCCAACGTCCGCTGTGAGGGAAGGTGTGCTTCATTGAAACTTCCTGATCGCTCATTTGAGGCCCAACGCCTGAGTTAAGCCGCGCCGAAGGCGTCGGCTTGAATGATTGGTTAGGCAGCAGCTTAGTATCCATCTGCCTGGAGGCGAAGCACCATTTCTCCAGGCTCCTTGTCTGGCGAAACGTCGAGGTCTACTAGTGCTCCCCGGTCAGGCGATCCGAACGGGACCGAGAAGGAGCCGCGGTGGATGTCTACCTCCCGACTTATTCCGGGCCCAGGCGTGAGGCAGTTAAGGATGCGCTTGGCGTTGTGCCCGGCGAACTCAGTGGAACTGTGCTCCATCAGGTAGGCACATAGCTTTTCCCCAGGCTCGTATTCGTTGTGCTCGCAACTCTTTGAGCCAAGAACGATTTTGTCGCCCACTTCTCTGGCGCCCCAGTAGGTACGCAGGACGACAGTTCGTGTCTCGTCTGGCTCAACCGACGCCAAGAACGCCTCCAGTTCCGGGCAGAGATCGTCCTTCTCCTCGTCGCCAGCATGGCAATCAAGGGTAGGTGAAGCTAAGGCCAAAAAGACTGCCAATTGGAGGGTCAATTTCATCTGCTGCCTAACGCCTTAGTTAAGCCGCGCCGAAGGCGTCGGCTTGAATGATTAGTTAGGCCCCGGTATGACCGTGACCGACTCAACCGTGATGCTGCCATCGAACCCCTCCGCAATGCACGCTGCAATTGCATCTGAGAATTCGTCGGTCAGTGCCGCCCCATTATCGTCAAACTCGTTGTCCGCCTGGAGCCTGAGAACAAGACCGTCCCATGTGCATTGAGCATTCTCCTGCCATGGCCGATGTGTGAACTCCTCAGTGATATCGGTCGCCGCTGCGGAACCGGCATGCTCAGGGACCCCAGTGCAGGCGAGAACGACTCGATACATGAGGCCTAACGCCTTAGTTAAGCCGCCGCCGCCGCGGAAGCATGGCTACTTGCGTGTACCGATCCGGCGGTCGGCTTGAACGTGTTGTTAGGCCAACGCTAAGTCACGGGCTCTATGTCGGCAAGTGCGAAGAAGTCGTGGCCCCGGGGCGAGCGGTAGCGGACGCTAGCGATTGGCCGCCCTGAACCTGGCTGGACGCGCTGAGGCGATCCGGCCGCGAAAGCCTAGACCGGCAGGTTGATTGTCCGGGGCCAGCGCGCGCTGCCGTGAGAGCCGGTGCCGCGAGAAACGCGGGCCGCGGCAGAAGAAGCGAACGGGCGGGCGTGAAGGGCCTAACGCCTGAGTTAAGCCGCGCTGCGAAGCAGCGTCGGCTTGAAGGAGTTGTTAGGGCGAACCGAACGGGCCGTGACGGGACGCCGGTTTGTCGGCACCAGTAGCAACAGGTTCTTGCTCAACAACTGTTCCAGAGAGCGACTCAAGGAGATCCACATGCTCTTCCGGGATTGCATCGAGCTTCTCTAGGAGAGCATGTGCTTCTTGACCTGCAATGGTGAGAACTACAGTTCCGTTTTCTAGAACGCTGGCCCAGCCAATTGAAACTAACCCATCAATCGTGACTGGGTACAGGAAATTGCCGGAAACAACAGCCCGAAGAATCTCGAGCGATCTCACACCGAATGAAGCAAGTAGGCTTTTCTTTGACACGACAATCTCCTTGAAATTGTGATTTCGCCCTAACGCCTTGAGTTAAGCCGCGCCGAAGGCGTCGGCTTGAATGATTAGTTAGGCCCCGCCGCCGCAAACGCATATATAGCGCTACCTGCGGGCGCCCTGGAGGCGAGTGTAGCGAGAAGACCACGCCTGTCGTCAACGTACAACGGAATCCACCAACGCATGCCCTTACGGCGCTGCACCACGGCGTAAGGGAGACCGATAACCGTAGTGGCCCTGACGGACGTGACGTCGTCCCATTGCAGATGGTTGACCCCATAGAGGCTTATGCCGTCTGGCCGAACGGTGACGGCTGGCACAAGCAAGGTCACAGCTACCATGAGGCCGAGCGACGGCGCCAACACCAACAGCCCCCATGGCCAGGTCAGGAAAATCAATGCGCCGAGCAGGACCAAAGTGGTTACGACCAGGCCAGACCGCCAAGAGATCCTGTACGTCGGATTCGCCGCCTTGCTCATACGGGGCCTAACGCCTGAGCTAAGCGGCGCCGGCCGCAGCAATGACATGTGCCAGATATACGGACCGGCGTCCGCTTGAGCACGTGGTTAGGCCAACGCTAAGCCACGGGCTGCGTGCCTGCAAGCGCGAGGAGGTTGTGGCCCCGAGGCCTGCTGCCCCGGATGCCAACGAGAGGCCGCCCGGGGCATGCGGTCCTCGCCGAGAACTATCCGGCCGCCGAGACCATGATGCGCGTGAGGACTAGCCGGGGCCGGCAAGGACTGCTCTGATGCTCGACCGAAGCAGAAATGCGAAGAGCCTAAGCAAGGAAGGCCGCGCTGTTTGAGGCCTAACGCCTAAGTTAAGCCGCGCCGAAGGCGTCGGCTTGAATGATTAGTTAGCCCCCGGCCTCATCCGGCCAAACCGGGGAACGGTGGATCTCAGAATCTATCCGAAGAGGCGGCACAGTGACCGCGCTGACGCCAGGTGTCGTATTGACTATCTCAGACTGTGAGTAATGTGAATGAGTGTAGGCACTTACAGAGAATTCGATGCTGCGCGGGCGACATTTAAACGGTGAAACTCGCACTGGGATGGAGAACTTGCCAAGGTCATTTGCTAAGGCAAGTGCCGGGCCACTTGGCGTCGCCGGGACTTTCCACGAGACGCCCACCATTGCGCCCGGAATCGGCCGACCATCAATGCCTATAACCGTGCCTGATATCTCGAAGAAGCGAGCCACGCACTTCTTCGCCGAAGCATCGGAAGAGGCCAACATCAGCACGACAATTGCGACGAGGTAGCGCATTGGGCCTAACGCCTAAGTTAAGCCGCGCC
>NZ_AVCK01000043.1 GCF_000747155.1 Arenimonas metalli CF5-1
GCCCAGCGCCCGGCGCCGTCCTCGCCGATGCAGGCCGATCCGAACGCGCCGGCGCGCAAGCGTCGCCGTCGCCGCGGTGGCCGCCCGGTGGGCGATGCCGCGGCCGTCGAAGGCGGCAAGCCGCGCGGCGAGCGCAAGCCCGAGGCCGCGCCCGCGAAGGCACCGGCCGGCGAGAAGCCCTCGCTGCTCGGCCGCATCAAGGCCGGCCTGAAGTCGCTGGTGAAGCGCACCCCGCCCACCGGCCACTAAGCCGCATTTGTTGTAGGAGGGCCTTCAGGCCCGAAGCTTTTCGCAAAAAGCTTCGGGCCTGAAGGCCCTCCTACATTTCTTAACGTCTGCTAGATTGGCGTTCATGGCACTACTCCGCTTCGACAACGTGACCAAGGCCTATCCCGGCAGCGCGCCCGCGCTCAGCGAGGTCAGCTTCTCGGTGGAAGAGGGCGAGATGCTGTTCGTCACCGGCCACTCGGGCGCGGGCAAATCCACCCTGCTGCGCCTGGTGCACCTGTCCGAGCGGCCCAGCCGCGGCACCGTGCTGGTGAACGAGCGCAACCTGGCCAAGGTCCGCGGCGGCAAGGTGCCGCTGCACCGGCGCCAGGTCGGCGTGGTGTTCCAGGACCATCGCCTGCTCACCGATCGCAGCGTGTTCGACAACGTGGCGCTGCCGCTGCTGATCGCCGGCACGCCTGGCGCCGAAGTGGGCAAGCGCGTGCGCGCGGTGCTCGACAAGGTCGGCCTGGGCGATCGCGAGCGTTCGCTGCCGCTGCAGCTTTCCACCGGCGAGCAGCAGCGCGTGGGCATCGCCCGCGCCGTCGTCGCGCAGCCGCAGCTGCTGGTCGCCGACGAACCCACCGGCAACCTCGACCCGCAGCTGGCGGCCGAGATCATGCAGCTGTTCGCTTCGCTGCCCGCGCTGGGCACCACCGTCATGGTGGCCAGCCACGACCTGGCCCTGGTCAAGCGCATGCGCCGCCGCGTGCTGGTGCTCGACCACGGCAGGCTGGCCGACGACATCTCGCCCGAGGACCTCGCGGCGTGAACACCAAATCCGCGAAACCCGCCGCCAAGCCCGCCGCCGCCGAACGCGTCAAGCCGGGCGGCTTCGGCAGCCGCCTGCGCGCCTGGCGCGAGCAGCACCTGTATTCGCTGGTCTCCAGCCTCGGCCGCCTGCTCAAGCGCCCCTTCGCCACCGGCCTCACGGTCGGCGTCATGGCCATCGCGATCGCGCTGCCGCTGGGTCTGGGCCTGGCGCTGGGCAACATCGAGCGCTTCTCCGGCAGCGTGTCGGAATCGCGCGAGATCGGCGTCTTCCTCAAGGCCGACGTCACCGTGGCGCAGGCCCGCGACCTCGCCACCGGCATCGGCGCCCGCCCGGACGTCGCCGCGGTCATCGTGCGCACGCCCGAGGAGGGGCTGGCCGAGTTCCGCGCCATGAGCGACCTCGCGGGCGCCCTCGAGGTGCTGGACGAGAACCCGCTGCCCACCGTCCTGGTGGTGCAGCCCCGCGACGACGGCGACGCCCTGGCCGCCGACCTGCGCGCGCTGCCCCAGGCCGAAGTGGTGCAGCACGACGCCGCCTGGCGCCAGCGCCTGTCGGCCTGGCTGGCCTTCGGCGAGCGGCTGGTGCAGGTGGTGGCCGTGCTGCTGGGCCTGGGCGTGCTGCTGGTGGTGGGCAACACCGTCCGGCTCGACATCGGCGCCCGCAGCGAGGAAATCGCGGTGCTGCAGCACCTCGGCGCCACCGACGCCTTCGTGCGCCGCCCCTTCCTGTACCTCGGCGCCTGGTACGGCCTGGCCGCGGGCCTGCTGGCCGGCGGGCTGCTGGTGGTCGCGGGGCTGCTGCTGCAGGGCCGGCTGTCGGCCCTGGTGGCCAGCTACGGCAGCCAGTTCGACCTTTCCGGCCCCGGCTGGCGCGGCAGCCTGGCCCTGCTGGCCGCCTCGGCCCTGATGGGGTGGCTGGGCGCGTGGCTCGCAACCGGGCATCATCTACGTCGGACCCGTCCGGTGGACGTCTGACATGAGCAATCCCAGCTTCCGCAGCTTCGACACCACGTCGCCCCGCATCATGGTCGTGGACGGCTCCAAGGTCGTGCGCAAGATGATCGAGGGCGTGCTGCGCCAGCAGCTGCCCGGCATGGAGTTCGTCGGCTGCGAAACCGGCGAGGAGGCCAAGGCCGCCCTGCAGGCCGGCGCCGTCAACCTGGTCACCACCGCCCTGCGCCTGCCGGACATGGATGGCCTCGACCTGGCCCGCTACCTGCGCGAGCACACGCCGCAGGCCTACATCCCCATCATCGTGGTCTCGGGCGACGTGCAGGAGCGCCTCGAGAGCCGCTCGATCAGCGACGACGTCACCGACTACTTCGACAAGGCGCTGGGCTTCAACGCGCTGGCCGCCTTCATCAAGGGCTATGTCGCGCCCGAGTCCGAGGCCGGCGGCGAGGTGCTCTACGTCGAGGACAGCCGCGTCGTGGCCATGGCCACCCGGCGCATGCTCGAAAAGCACGGCCTCACCGTCACCCACGCCACCGGCGTCGAGGACGCGATCGCCCACCTCGAGACCGCCAAGGCCCAGGGCAAGATCCCCGGCCCGGACGTCGTGCTCACCGACGTCTACCTGAAGGGCGAGCTGACCGGCAAGGACCTGCTGCACTCCATCCGGCACGAATTCGGCTACGCCAAGGGCATGCTGCCGGTGCTGGTGATGACCGGCGACGCCAACCCCGCCAACCAGAGCGACCTGCTGCGCGAAGGCGCCAACGACCTGGTGCAGAAGCCCATCGAAGAGCGCTTGCTGGTGACCAAGCTGCTGTTCCAGCTGCGGGTCGGGCGCATGCTGCGCGCCAAGCTCGCCAAGAAATAAGCCGTGTCCGACGAGGACCGGATCCGGCTCGAGCCGTCCTGGAAGGCGCGGGTCGGCGACTACCTGCAGCGCCCCGACATGCGCGAACTCGGCGCCTTCCTGCGTCAGGAAAAGGCGCGCGGCAAGGCCATCTTCCCGCCCGGCCCGCGCATCTTCTCCGCGCTCGACGCCACGCCCTTCGACCAGGTCAAGGTCGTGATCCTGGGCCAGGACCCCTACCACGGCGCCGGCCAGGCCCACGGCCTGTGCTTCTCGGTGCTGCCCGGGGTGCCGGTGCCGCCCTCGCTGCAGAACATCTACAAGGAAATGAAGGCCGACCTGGGCATCCCGCCGGCCGACCACGGCTGCCTGCTCAGCTGGGCCCGGCAGGGCGTGCTGCTGCTCAACGCGGTGCTGACCGTGGAGGAGGGCAAGGCCGGCTCGCACCAGGGCAAGGGCTGGGAGGGCTTCACCGACGCCATCGTCCAGGCCCTGGACCGGGAGCGCGAGGGCCTGGTGTTCATGCTCTGGGGCAGTTACGCCCAGGCCAAGGGCAAGCTGGTGGACCCGCGCCGGCACTGCATGCTGCGGGCCCCGCACCCCTCGCCGCTGTCGGCGCACCGTGGCTTCCTGGGCTGCGGCCACTTCGGCAAGGCCAACCGCTGGCTGCACGGGGCGGGTCTGGCTCCGATCCAGTGGGCGTTGCCGCCCCGCGCGGAAGTCGAAGCCGAACTGGCGGCGGGGCCCTAGGCCCGCGGGGCTCGCGGCGCCCGGCCCCGGCCCCGGCCCCGGCCCC
>NZ_AVCK01000044.1 GCF_000747155.1 Arenimonas metalli CF5-1
CCAACGCCCCCACACACCGGCCCCGCCCTTGAACGACCTGCTGTCCGCCCTCCTGCTGGGCATCATCGAAGGCCTGACCGAGTTCCTGCCGATCTCCAGCACCGGCCACCTGCTGATCGCCCAGCACTGGCTGGGCGCGCGCTCGGACCTGTTCAACATCAGCATCCAGGCCGGCGCGATCCTGGCCATCACCCTGGTCTACCGGCAACGGCTCTGGCAGCTGGCCACGGGGCTGGGCGAGGCCGCGACCCGCCTCTACGCGCTGAAGATCGCCGTGGCCTTCGCGGTCACCGCCGTCGTCGGCCTGCCGGTGCGCCTGCTGGGCTGGGAGCTGCCGGACACGGTGACCCCGATCGCCTGGGCGCTGGTGCTCGGCGGCGTGTGGATGCTCATCGCCGAGCGCATTTCGGAGGGCAAGCCGCCCTCGGACGCGCTGACCTGGAAAGTGGTCGTGGCCGTGGGCCTGGCGCAGGTGTTGGCCGGCGTGTTCCCGGGCACCTCGCGCTCGGCGGCGGCGATCTTCATGGCGCTGCTGCTGGGCATGAACCGCAAGCCGGCGGCGGCCGAATTCGTGTTCCTGGTCGGCATCCCGACCATGTTCGCCGCCAGCGGCTGGGCGCTGATGGAAACCGTGCTCGACGGCGGCGCTGGCGACGAGGACTGGGCCAGCCTCGGCGTTGCCTTCGTGGCCGCGACCCTCACCGGGTTCGCGGCCGTGCGCTGGCTGCTGGGCTACATCGCCACCCACAGCTTCCGGCCCTTCGCCTGGTACCGCATCGGCCTCGGGGTGGCCCTGCTGCTGGGCCTGCCGGCCGGCAGTTAAGCGGCCGGGTAACCCAGGCGCGCCGCCACCGGCGCCAGCCGCTCGAACGCCTCCGCGAAGCCCTCGCGGTAGTGGCGCCAATGGCCGGACGGCAGCCGCGCGCCGCGGCCGTGCAGGCCGGGCAGGGGCTGCGGCAGGCCCAAGGCCTGCTCGATGGCCGCGGCCGCTTCGGCCGCGTCGCCGTCCAGGCGGGCGAAGACCACGCGGTCCGGATGCGCGTCGCGATGGTCGGCCACCGCGTCGAGCGTGCGCGCCAGCCAGTCGGCGGCCGCCACCGGATCGGGCGAGGGCAGGTAGTTCTGCAGGCTGCCGAACACGAACCAGTTGAGCAGCGCATCGCGCGGATCGGCCAGCAGGCAGAGCACGCGGGCGCCGCGCAGCGCCGCCAGCGTGTACGGATCCAGGTGCGGCATCCAGTCGACCAGGGTGGCCGGGTCCAGGCCCGCGGCCGTGACGGCCTGCGCCCAGCGCTCGGCGCTGCCGGCGCGCGGGTCGCCCGGCGGGAAGCGCACGAGGCCGAAGCCGTCGCCGGCCGCGACCACGCTGGCGCGCCCCAGGTCGAGGCGGTTGCCGAGCTGCTGTTTGGCCGCCATCAGCACGGCCTCGCCGCGCACGCCCACCGGCGCCCACACCAGGGTCGCCTCGATGGTGCCCTCGGGCACCTGGTCGGCCGGCGCCACGGACGGCGGCGGCACCAGCGGCGACTGGCGCGAGACCCGCTGCAGCATGTTCTTCCAGCACAGGGTCGCCTCGGCGTGGCGACCCGCCTGGTCCAGCGCGAGGCCAGCCCAGGCCAGCACCTGGCGCTGGCGCTGGACGTCGGTCTGCTGCACCAGCAGCCGGTCGGCGCGCACCAGCGCGAGGTCGAGGTCACGGGCCTGCTCGACCTCGAGCATGATCATGTTGCTGTGGAACAGGTTGCCGTCGACGGCCAGCGCGCGTTCGGCCCAGGCCGCGGCCTGGGCGATGTCGCCGCGGCTGCGGTGGAAGTCGGCCATCAGCTCCATGCAGTCGGCGCTGCCCGGGTCGGCGGCGTGCCACTGCTGCAGCACGTCCACCGGGGACTCGCCCAGGGGACCGCACAGGTTCATGCGCAGCTGCCAGGTGTCGCGGTCGGCGGGCGCGTCCGCCAGGGCCTTGTCGATGAGCGCGCGGGCGTCCGGGGCGCGGCCGTCGCCGGCCAGCAGCAGCGCCATGCGGCGCAGGGCGGCGATGTAGCGCGGCTGGCGCGCGAGCACGTGTTCGAGGTCGGCGATCGCGCCGTCGCGGTCGCCCGACTGCAGGCGCAGGTCGGCGCGCAGCACGATGGCGTCGAGCTCCGCGGGGAAGCGTTCGACCAGTTCGTCCAGCGACTTCAGGGCGCCGGCGCGGTCGTCCTGGCGGCGCTGCGCCTCGACCAGGCCGCGCAGGGCGATGCGCGGGCGCGAAGGGTCGAGCCGCAGCGCGTTCGACAGCGCCTGTTCGGCGAAGGCCCAGGTCTGGCGCTGCAGGTAGGCCAGGCCGAGCGCGAGCTGGGCCGAGGCCATGTTCGGGCGCGCGGTGGCGGCGGCGGTGAAGCAGCGCAGGGCCAGGTCGCGGTCGCCGCTGGCGTCGGCCACGTAGCCCTCGGCCATCGAGACCTGCGGATGGCCGGCGTCCACGCGCTGCGCCAGGCGCAGGCGGCGCCGGGCTTCGGGCAAGTCGCCGCGGGCCAGGGCCGCGTGCACCTGCAGGATGTAGGCGCTGAGCGTGTTGGGGTTGAGCGACAGCGCCTCGCGCAGGCCGTCGGTCGGCTTGCCCTCGGTCATGTCGAGGGCGGCGCGGGTGGCGTGGAAGGCGGCCTGTTCGGGATCGAGCCCGACCGCGCGATCGAGCGCCTCGCGGGCGGCGGCGGACTCGCCGGTGGCCATCGCGGCGATGCCGAGCAGGTGCCAGGCGTCGGCATTGGCGGGTTCGGCGGCGACGAGTTCGCGGGCCGTGGCGAGGGCCGTGGCGAAGTCGCCTTCGCGCATGGCGGCATTGATCCGATCGAGCATGGGGACGGGGTTTCTAGGCGGAAACCCCGATTGTAGCCCGCGCGGGCGCGGCGGCGGCCGCCAGCCGGTCGGCGACCCAGCGCTCGGCGTAGCCGCGCAGGTGCGCACCCTCGAGGAAGCCGCAGTGGCCGCCGAAATCGGCGATCTCGAGGGTCGAGTGCGCCGGCAGCGACAGCCGCGGGAACCCGTCCACCGGGATCACCGGGTCGTCGGCCGCGGCCAGCACGCTCACCGGCACCTGCAGCCCGGCCAGGCGCTCGCCGGCCACCGCGTAGCCGTCGAAGTACTCCTCGACTCCGGCCATCGTGGTGTGCCGCTCCACCAGCCAGTGGGTCAGGCTGCGCATGTCCTTGGCCAGGATGCTGTCGTCGAAATCGTGCTGCTGCGGGAACAGGGCGCGCTTGATCGTCAGCGAGCGCCGCCACTTCTTCATGAAGTACCAGTGGTAGAAAGGCTGGCCCGACTCCAGCGTGCGCATCACCGCCGACGGGTCGATGGCCGGGCACACCGCCGCCGCGTGCACCAGCGGGATGCCCGCGCCGGGCGCCGCCAGCGCCAGCCGCAGCGCAAAGTTGCCGCCCAGCGAGTAGCCCGCCGCCAGCATCGGCCGCGCAGGGAAGCGCCGCGACACTTCCGCCGCGGCCTGCACCACCTCGCCCAGGCGGCAGGAATGGAACAGGCCTTCGTTGAGGTGGTGGGTGTCGCCGTGGTCGCGGAAGTTGAGCCGGAACACCTCGAAGCCGCGCGCCAGCAGCTGCGCCGCGGTGTGGCGCATGTAGCTCGACTCGCTGCTGCCTTCCCAGCCGTGCAGCAGCAGCACCAGCCCCTGCGCCTCGCGCCCCGGCAGCCGGGTGTGGAAGCCCTGCAGCCGCACGCCGTCCTCGACGGTGATGATGTGTTCGGTGGTCTCCGCGCCCAGCCGCCGCAGCTCGCGCAGGCCCGCCGCGCGCCGCAGCGGCATCGAACTCAGCACCGACTGCACGTGCGGGTTGCGAAGCCAGCGCGGCGGCCGGTAGGCGCTGCCCATCTCAGCCCGCCATGGCCGCGATGATGCGCTCGCGGCAGGTCTCGGCCATGCGGCGGCGGCCGTCTTCGCTGGCCGCGACGGGCTCGAGGAAGTGCACCTCGGCCACCCGGCCGGGCTCGCCCAGCAGGCGCAGGAAGTTCTGCAGGAAGTTCTCGCGCGGGCCGAACGCGACGATGGTCTGGGCGTCGCCGCGCGCGCCGTACTTGAGCGCCACCGGCTGCGCCGGCACGTTCGCCAGCACCGCCGGCTGGAAGATGCGCGCGTGGAAGGTGCCGATGGCGTCGCCGCCGGTGGTGCGCCCTTCCGGGAACACGCCGACCGCCAGCCCCTGCTCCAGGCGCTGCACCATCTGGTGCATCACGCCGTGCAGCGAATCGTTGCTGCCGCGGTGGTGGTAGATGGTGCCGCCGCGGCTGGCGACCCAGCCCACCAGCGGCCAGCGCGCGATCTCGGCCTTGGCCACGAAACCCATCATGCGCTGGCTGTGCATCAGCTCGATGTCGATCCAGCTGACGTGGTTGGCCACGAACAGCGCGGCGCCCGGCAGCGGCGTGCCGTAGCGGCGCAGGCGGAAGCCGAAGATGCGCATCAGCGTGCCGGACCACCAGCGGATGATGCGGTGGTCGAGCCGTTCGCCGCGCAGCTCGATCCGCGCCGAGACCGGGTTGATCATCAGCAGGGTCAGCGGCAGCCCGACCAGCAGGTGCAGGCTGAGCAGCGGCCCGCGCCAGAGGTAGCGCAGCGGGCGGCGCCAATCCTGGGCGGGCCTGGCCGTTTGGGTTTGGGTGGACATTGGCGGCATTGTGCCGCAGGCGGGCCGAGTAAACACCCGACGCCGCGGTACGCAAGCGACGCGGCGCGCTTCAGGCGCCGATCACCGCCGCGGTCATGCGCGAAATGCAGGTGAGGCGCCCCTGCGCGTCCTCGATGCGGATTTCCCAGACCTGGGTGGCGCGGCCGAGGTGGATCGGGCGCGCGGTGCCGGTGACGAGGCCTTCGGTGACGGCGCGCAGGTGGTTGGCGTTGATCTCGATGCCGGCCGACTGCTGCTTGAGTTCGGGGTCCAGGCAAAGCCAGCCGGCCAGGCTGGCCAGGGTCTCGGCCAGCAGCACGGACGAACCGCCGTGCAGCAGGCCGAAGGGCTGCTTCGTGCGTTCATCCACCGGCATCGTGGCGCGCAGGAAATCCTCGCCCAGCTCGGTGATCTCGATGCCCAGGTGCCCGGGGGCGGTGCCCACGAGCATCCGGTTGATGTCGGCCACGGCCGGCCGGCGACGGAACGGGCCGGCCACGGCGACGGGGCTCAGCGGACGCGCAGCAGGCCCGGGCGGAAGGCGCTGGTGTAGCCCTTGCGCGCGTAGCCCGAGCTGTCGCCGTAGCCGCTGCCGCCGGCCTGGCGGTTGCGGCGGCGGTGCATGCGGTCCACCAGCTCGTCGCGACGGGCCTCGAGCCAGTCGGCGCGGCCGACGGTGGCCGGATCCAGGCCGCGGCGCTCGGCCTCGCCCTGGCGGTATTCGCAGAACTCGTCGTAGGCCTCGATCTCGTGCTTGAGCTCCTTGACGCACATCTCGATGGCGATGGCGTCGTCGAAGTAGCCCAGCACCGGCACGTTGTCCGGGATCACGTCGGACGGATCGGCGAAGTAGACCAGGGCCGACAGCACGCGCTGGCGGTCTTCCTCGGGCAGGTGCCAGCCCTCGTCGCGCGACATCGCGATCAGCGCGTCGAGCCGGTCCAGGCGCTCGGCGATGAAGTCCGGGACCTCGACCTTGTTGGCTTCGACCAGCAGCTTGGACGCGGCGGCGATGATCTCGTCGGCGCTCTTGCTGCCGGCGGAGGCGCGGGCCTTGGCCAGGGCCTGGTTGAAGTGTTCGAGGTCGCGGTCGGAGAGTTCGAAGCTGATGGCGAGGGGCATGCGGGCGTGTCCGGCGGGGGTTTGCAAGAGCAAGCAGCCTAGGCCGGGGCGAAGGCGGCGTCAATCGAACGCAGGCCGGCGCAACACCGGCCACGCGGCTCAGAGGATGGGCACCAGGCCGGCGCCGAAGGCCGTGAGGATGCGGGTGTAGACGGTCTTGAGCGGCAGGTCGACCTCGGGGAAGGCGCCGACGTCCTCGTAGCAGTCGTAAAAGCCCGGCTGGCCCGGCGGGATCGGGTTGCAGCCCGGCACCAGCTCGTAGCTGGTGGCGTAGGGGAAGGGCCAGATGTCGAAGATCGGCAGCTTCTCGGAGAGCTTGCCCAGGCTGTAGTTCAGGCCCGACAGCACCGGTGGCTTCTCCTGGGGCGCGATCAGCCAGGCGTTCTCCGGGGTCATGTCGCGCCGGATGCTGGCCAGCAGCGCGCCGGCGAACTGCGGGTCGTGCACCACCACCATCGACTCGGTGTTGAGGTTGTCCGAACGCGGGTCGAAGTTGTGGCTGCCCACGACGCCGATGCTGCCGTCCACCACCAGCGACTTCGCGTGCAGGCCGACCCGGATGCCGGCGCGCTTGAGCGGCACCGGCCCGCTCGACGAGCCCGAGGAGCCCGAGCCGAACATCGGCAGGTGCGCGGCCCGCTCCTCGCCGAGCACGCCGGTGGCGGCGACGTTGATCGGCGCGTCGGTCGGATAGGGCTTGTACTCGAAGATGCGGAAGCCGAGCTCGCGCAGATACAGGCGCTTGTACTTGTGGCTCATCGCGTAGACGGGGAAGGCATCCGTGGCCGCCAGCGAGTTGGTGGACACCCACACCGCCGGCTTGGCCGCGCGCTTCTGCAGGCCGCGGAAGACCTTGCGCGCCTCGCGCGAGAGCACGAGGTAGGGCGTCTGGATCACCAGTTCGTCCTGCGTGCTTTCCACCAGGTCGTGCATGGCCAGCGAGGCGTCTTCCTCGGCGCGCAGCTCGCCGCCGTGCTTCTCGGGCAGGTCGGCGAAGAAATCCACCCGGCCGACCGCGAGCCGCAGCGGCTCCATCCTCGCCATCACGGCGGCGCCGTCGCCGGCCTCGTCGCGCATGGCGGTGACGCGCGGCGCCGGCGGCGGCCGCTCCGGGTCGAACAGCCAGCTCGGCGGCGGGCCACCGTTGCGGTGCAGGCGTTCGGCGACGTCCTTGAGCTCCTCGGCCGGGCGCGAGCGCTCGTAGTCCCAGAAGGCGTCGAAGTTCGCCGCCATCGCCTTCGCCACCGGGCCCATCACCAGGATGTCGCGGTCGCGGTAGTTGTAGCCCTCGGCCCAGTCGAAGTAGCGGTCCTGGATGTTGCGGCCGCCGGTGATGCCCGCCACGCCGTCCACCAGCACCAGCTTGGTGTGCATGCGCTGGTTGAACTTCATGAAGCAGCACAGGATGCCGGCGGCGTACTGCAGCTTCTGGGTCTTGGCTTCGTCGAAGGTGGGGTTGTAAAGGCGCAGCTCGAAGTTGGCGTGGTGGCCGGCGAGGCTGGCCTGCAGGTTCGGGTCGGGCAGGCCGTAGAGCTGGTCGAGCAGCACGCGCACCTTCACGCCGCGGCGGGCGGCGGCCAGCAGCTCCTCGAGCACGAGCACGCCGCTGTCGTCCTTGTCGAAGATGAACATCTGCAGCTCGATGCTCGTGCGCGCGGCGCGGATCAGGTGCAGGCGGGCCAGCAGCGAATCCTGGCCGCGGTCGAGCAGCACCACCTCGTGCCGCGGCGCCTCAGGCGTGGACGCGGCGACCGCGGCATGGCCCAGCGCCAGCAGCGGCGAATCGACGGCGCAGTCCACGCCCTCGCGGCAGCCAACCTCGGTGCTGCGGGCGGCCAGGGCCAGGTCGGCGGCGTCGCGGCGCTCGCGCACGGACAGGGTGGAGCACCCTGCCAGCAGCAGGACCAGCAGGGCGGTGAACAGGCGATGGGTGGGGCTCATGGGGCAACAGGGTCGCGCAATCTCACCCGGAAGTCGAAGCCCACTTCGTCCTTCACCCACACCCGCTGGCTGGTCATGCCGAAGGCGCGGCGGCTGACCTCGCCCTTCACCACGATGTCGCAGTCGCGGCCGGGGCGCTCGCAGGCGGCCGGCAGCAGCGTGAAGGTCACGCCCCGGGAGGCGCCGCGCAGGTCGAGCCGGCCGCGCAGGGGACCGCCGGTGGCCAGCAGGTCGCGCGCGAACAGCGCCGAGCGGAAGCGGATCTCGGGGTGGTTTTCCACGTCGAGGAAGTTGCGGGAGCGGGTGCTGCGGAGCATCCAGCCGGGGCCGTCCAGCTCCAGGCCCTCGGCGTCGACCCGCACCTGGACGCGCCAGCGGCCGCGGTCGTCCTCGACCAGCTCGCCCTCGATGCGGCGGAAACGGCCGGTGGCCGGCCCCGTGACCCGCACGGTGACTTCGAAGGTGGCGCGGGAGGCCGCCGGGTCGAATTGCTCCCGGGCGGGACCGCTGGCGGCGGCCTTACCCACCGCGCAGGCCAGGCAGAGCGCGCCCAGCCAGGCCCACGTCATCCGCTCACGGCCACCAGAAGGCGGCCAGGCGGGCGATGCCCGGCTCGAGGTCGGCGTCGGCCGGCATCGACAGCACGGCCACGCCACCCGCGGGCATGCCGCGGAAATCGCCGGACTGGCCCGAGCTCAGCAGGGCCGCCAGCTGTTCGAAGCCGGGGTTGTGGCCGACCAGCAGCACCCGGGCGATGTCGCGGTGTTCATCGGCCACCTGCATCAGCATGCCCGGGGTGGCGTCGTAGATGCGCTTTTCCTGGCGCAGCTCGACGTAGCCCAGGGCAGCCATGGCCTGCTCGGTGGTCTCGCGGGCGCGGCGCGCCGGCGAGGTGACCACGCGGTCGGGCAGGTAGCCGTGGTCGCGCAGCCAGCGCCCGGCGGCCTCGGCCTCGGCCTGGCCCTGCAGGGACAGCGGGCGGTCGAAGTCGTCCTGGCCGGGGGCGGCCGGTTCGGCGTGGGCGTGTCGGAGCAGGATCAGTTCGCGCATGGTCTTCCTTGAAGTGGGCGTGTTGCGATGGAAGCCGGGTCAGAGTGACTTCTTGAGCCACTTCAGCAGCGGCGCCCAGTCGTCCTGGTGGCTGCGAATCTGTTCGGAGTGGTAGTCGAACACCGATTTGCCCAGCGCCGCCATCAGCACGTAGGCCTGGGTGTCGCGCAGCTCGGCCACCAGCGGGTAGGGCCAGGCCTTGAGCTGGTCGAGGGCCTGCTGGGAGTTGCTGGTCCAGGGCTTGAGCCGGTTGCCGACGATGCCGACCGGCAGCTTGCCCTTCTTCACCCGCGGATGCTGCACCAGGGTGTTGAGGAAGGGCACGGTGGCCTCGAGGTCGATGATCGAGGGCAGGACCGGGACGATCACGGCATCGGCGATGTCGAGGAAGGCGGTGAGGTCCTCGCCCATGGCGCCGGCCGGGGCGTCCACCACCAGGCGCTGCACGCCTTCCGGGATGTGCTTGTCCCAGCCGCGCTTGCTGCCGTCGATCGGCAGCACGGCGGTGTCGAGGGCGGCGCGCTTCTCGCACCAGTGGGTGGACGACTTCTGCCGGTCGGCGTCGAGGATGGCGGTGGCCTTGCCCTCGACGGCGAAGTGGGCGGCGAGGTTGGTCGACACCGTGGTCTTGCCGGCGCCTCCCTTCGAGCTGGCGACCAGGATCGTGCGCATGCCGGACCTCCACATCGGGAAGAGGGCTCACTCTAACCCGCAACCGAGCAGAAACTCTATTGGGCTGTGTGACGGTGGGGAAAGCCCACTTCACTACGGAGGGCGCATGCCGGCTCCCCCGGTCCCGGGCCTGCATTCCCCGGATTTCGAGCGCGACAGCTGCGGGTTCGGGCTGATCGCCCAGCTGGACGACCGGCCTTCGCGGGCCCTGGTCGACGCGGGGCTGCAGGCGCTGGCGCGCCTGGTGCATCGCGGCGCGGTCGGCGCCGACGGCCTGAGCGGCGACGGCTGCGGGCTGCTGCTGCGGCGGCCGCGGGTGTTCCTGGCGGCGATTGCGCACGAGGCCGGCATTGCCTACGCCGATGGCGACGCCTGCGGGATGGTGTTCCTGCCGCACGCTGCCGACGCGGCCGCGGTCTGCCGCGCCGGACTGTCGGCGGCGCTTGAGGCGCGTGGCCTGGCCGTGGGCGGCTGGCGCGAGGTGCCGGTGGTGCGCGAAGGCTGCGGCGAGATCGCGCTGCGCGGGCTGCCGCGGATCGAGCAGGTATTCGTGCGGACGCCCGGCGGGCTGGACGTGGCGGGCTTCGAGCGGGCGCTGTTCCTGGCGCGGCGCGCGGCCGAGCAGGCGCTGGCGGCGCAGGACGAGTTCTACGTGGTGACACTGTCGGCGGCGACGCTGGGCTACAAGGCCATGGTGCTGCCGGACCAGCTGGCCTCGCTGTACCCCGACCTGGCGCGGCCCGAGCTAGCCTCGTCGGTGGTGGTGTTCCACCAGCGCTTCTCGACCAACACGGCGCCGGCCTGGAAGCTGGCGCAGCCGTTCCGCCTGCTGGCGCACAACGGCGAGATCAACACCATCGAAGGCAACCGTGCCTGGGCCCGCGCCCGCGCGGCGCACTGGTCGTCGCCGCACCTGGACCTGAAGGCCCTGCAGCCGCTGGTCAGCGAGCACGGGTCGGATTCGCAGAGCCTGGACAACCTGCTGGAGCTGCTGCTGGCCGGCGGCATGGACCTGCTGCAGGCGATCCGCATCCTGGTGCCGCCGGCCACCGCGTCGCTGGAATACAAGGATCCGGACCTCGCGGCGTTCTACGAGTACTACGGCCTCTCGCTCGATCCCTGGGACGGGCCGGCCGGCATCGTGATGTGCGATGCGCGCTACGCCGCCTGCACGCTCGACCGCAACGGCCTGCGCCCGGCGCGCTGGCTGCTCACCGCCGACCGCACGCTGGTAGTGGCGTCGGAAACCGGCGTTTACGACGTGGCCGACGACGAGGTGGTGGCCAAGGGCAAGCTGGGTCCCGGCGAGATGCTCGCAGTGGACCTGCAGCGCGGCAAACTGCTCGACACCCACGCCATCGACGACGTCAACAAGTCGCGCGCCCCGTACAAAGCGTGGCTGAAGCAGGGCGTGACCTACCTGAGCACCAGCCTGGTGGATCCGTCACTGGCCGCCGAGCCCTTCGACGCGCCGACGCTGCGCCGCTTCCAGAAGCTGTTCCAGCTCACGCGCGAGGAGCGCGAGGCCGAGCTGCGCGTGCTGGCCGAGACCGAGCAGGAGGCCACCGGCTCGATGGGCGACGACACCCCGGTGGCGGTGATGTCGCGACAGATCCGGCCGGTGTACGACTATTTCCGCCAGGCCTTCGCGCAGGTGACCAACCCGCCGATCGACCCGCTGCGCGAACAGCTGGTGATGTCGCTGGCTACGCAGCTGGGCCCGGAAGGCAACGTATTCGAGGACAGTCCGGCCAACGCGGTGCAGGTGATGCTGAACTCGCCGATCCTGTCGCAGCGAAAACTTCGGCAGCTGCTGGCGCTGGAGCAGTTCGCAGACGCGCACGCCCTGCTGCACCTTTACTTCGAGGCTTCGGAAACGCTGGCGGCCGCGCTGGACCGGCTGTGCGCGGAAGCCGAGGCGGCGGTCCGCCAGGGCGCGGTACTCGTGCTGCTCAGCGACCGCTACCCGCGCGAGGGCGCGGCCGCAGTGCCGGCGCTGCTGGCCACGGGCGCCGTGCACCACCATCTTTCCGCCGCCGGCCTGCGCTGCCGCGCCAACCTGCTGGTCGAAACCGGCAGCGCCCGCGACGCGCACCAGATGGCCTGCCTGATCGGCGTCGGCGCCACCGCGGTCTATCCCTACCTCGCCTACCAGACGCTGTCGGCGCTGGGTCGCGCGGGCGTGGTGGACGGCAAGCTCGGCAACGAGCCGGCCGAGCTGGGCCGCAGCTACCGGCGCGGCATCAAGAAGGGCCTGCTGAAGATCCTGTCGAAGATGGGCATCAGCACGGTGGCCAGCTATCGCGGCGCGCAGCTGTTCGAGATCGTCGGCCTGGCGGATGAAGTGGTCGCGCGCTGTTTCCCGGGCATGGTGAGCCGGCTGCAGGGCGCAGGCTTCGCCGAGCTCGAGGCCGAGGCCCGGGCGATGGCGGCGGAGGCCTGGACCGAGACCACCGACATCTCGCCGGGTGGCCGCCACAAGCTGGTGGTCGGCGGCGAGTACCACATGTACAACCCGGACGTGATCGCCGGCCTGCAGCGCGCGGTGCGCAGCGGGGACCCCGCGGATTACTTCGCCTACGCCGAGCACGTCGACCGCCGCCCGCCTTCGGCGCTGCGCGACCTGCTGGTGCCGCGCGCCGGCATCACGCCGATTCCGCTGGAAGACGTCGAGCCCGCCGAAGCCATCCTCGCCCGCTTCGACTCCGCCGGCATGTCGCTGGGCGCGCTGTCGCCCGAGGCGCACGAGGCGCTGGCGATCGCGATGAACCGGCTCGGTGGCCGCAGCAATTCCGGCGAAGGCGGCGAAGACCCGGCCCGCCACGGCACCGAGAAGCGCAGCAAGATCAAGCAGGTCGCCAGCGGCCGCTTCGGCGTCACGCCGGAATATTTGGTCAACGCCGAGGTGCTGCAGATCAAGATCGCCCAGGGCGCCAAGCCCGGCGAAGGCGGCCAGCTGCCCGGCCACAAGGTCAACGCGATGATCGCGCGCCTGCGCCACGCGCGGCCCGGCATCGGCCTGATCTCGCCGCCGCCGCACCACGACATCTATTCGATCGAAGACCTGGCCCAGCTGATCTTCGACCTCAAGGAAGTGAACCCGTCCGCGCTGGTGTCGGTGAAGCTGGTCTCGCACGCCGGCGTGGGCACGATCGCGGCCGGCGTGGTGAAGGCCTACGCCGACCTGGTGACGATCTCGGGCCACGACGGCGGCACCGGCGCCTCGCCGATCTCGTCCATCCACCACGCCGGCACGCCCTGGGAGCTGGGCCTGGCCGAAGTGCAGCAGACGCTGCGCATGAACGAGCTGCGGCACCGCGTGCGCCTGCAGGCCGACGGTGGCCTCAAGACCGGCCTGGACGTGGTGAAGGCGGCGATCCTGGGCGCCGAGAGCTTCGGCTTCGGCACCGCGCCGATGGTGGCGCTGGGCTGCAAGTACCTGCGCATCTGCCATCTCAACAACTGCGCCACCGGCGTCGCCACCCAGGACCCGCGGCTGCGCGCGCACCACTTCATCGGCCTGCCGGAAATGGCGATGAACTTCTTCCGTTTCGTGGCGGAGGACGTGCGACGCTGGCTGGCGAAGCTCGGCGTGGCGCGGCTCGAGGACCTGATCGGCCGCACCGACCTGTTGGTGCAGGCGGAAGGCATCACCGACCGCCAGCGCAAGCTCGACCTCTCGCCGATCCTGGCCGCCGCGGACGGACGGGGCGACGCGGCGCGCTCCTGCACCGAGGCGCGCAACCCGCCCCGCGACACCGGCCGGCTGGCCGAACGCATGCTGGGCGAGATGCGCGCCGCGATCCACGCCGGTGCCGGCGGCGAGTTCCACTTCGACATCGGCAATGCCGACCGCAGCGTGGGCGCCCGGATTTCCGGCGAAATCGCCCGCGTGCACGGCGACGCCGGCATGGCCGATGCGCCGCTGGCCGTGCACCTGCGCGGCCACGCCGGCCAGAGTTTCGGCGCCTGGAATGCGGGCGGTCTGCACCTGCACCTCACCGGCGACGCCAACGATTACGTCGGCAAGGGCATGGCCGGCGGACGCCTCGTGCTGAAGCCGCCGTCGGCCGCGCGCTACGCCGCGGCGCAGGCGCCGATCATGGGCAACACCTGTTTGTACGGGGCCACCGGAGGCGAGCTGTACGCGGCGGGCACCGCGGGCGAGCGCTTCGCGGTGCGCAACTCCGGCGCATTGGCGGTGGTCGAAGGCATTGGCGACCACGGCTGCGAGTACATGACCGGCGGCGTGGTGGTGGTGCTGGGCCGCACCGGCCTGAACTTCGGCGCCGGCCTCACCGGTGGCCTGGCCTACGTGCTGGACATGGAGCGCGACTTCGTCGACCGCTACAACCACGAGCTGATCGACGTGCTGCGGATCACGCCCGAGGGCATGGAGCACCATCGCCATCATCTTCGCGGCCTGCTGCGGGCACACGTCGAGTACACCGGCAGCGTGCTGGCCGAATCGCTGCTCGAGGATTTCCGCGACGTGGCCGGGCGATTCTGGCTGGTCAAGCCCAAGGCCGCCTCGCTCGAGCAGCTGGCCGAGACGCTGAGGAACGCGGCATGAAAATCTTGTCCCGGTCGTCGCGGAGCGCGGCATGAAGGCGCGGCCGTTCCAGTTCCTGGAGCTGCCCCGCAAGATGCCGCGCGAGTTGCCGGCGAACACGCGCGTGCTGGGCTGGCAGGAAATCTACGGCCAGTTCGCCGCGCCCGAGGCCGCCGACCAGAGCGCGCGTTGCCTCGACTGCGGCAATCCGTACTGCGAGTGGAAGTGTCCGGTGCACAACCCGATCCCGGACTGGCTGGCGCTGGTGCGCGAGGGGCGGCTGTTCGAGGCCGCGGAATTGGCGCATTCCACCAACCCGCTGCCCGAGATCTGCGGCCGCGTCTGCCCGCAGGATCGCCTGTGCGAAGGCGACTGCACGCTCAACACCGGCTTCGAGGCGGTGACGATCGGATCGATCGAGAAGTACATCGTCGACGAGGCCTTCCGGCTCGGCTGGCGGCCCGATCTTTCCGCCGTGAAGCCCAGCGGCCGGCGCGTGGCCATCATCGGCGCCGGGCCCGCGGGCCTGGCCTGCGCCGACCGGCTGGCGCGCGCGGGCATCGAGGCGCATGTGTTCGACCGCTATCCCGAGATCGGCGGGCTGCTGAGCTTCGGCATCCCGGCCTTCAAGCTGGAGAAGCACGTGGTCGCGACGCGGCGCGGCGTGCTCGAGGCGATGGGCGTGCGCTTCCACCTCGGCGTGGACGTGGACGCGGCCAAGGGTGCCGAACTCGTGCGCGATTTCGATGCGGTGTTCCTGGGCACCGGCGCCTACACCCCGGTGGATGGCCGCCTGCCCGGCCAGGACCTGCCCGGCGTGCTGCCGGCCCTGCCCTTTCTGGTGGGCAACGCCCGCAAGCAGCTGGGCATGCCGTCGCCCGACGACCCGGCGGTGGAGCTCGGCGGCAAGCGCGTGCTGGTGCTTGGCGGCGGCGATACCGCGATGGACTGCGTGCGCTCGGCGATCCGGCTCGGCGCGGCCGAGGTTAGCTGTGCTTACCGGCGCGGCGAAGAAGACATGCCCGGCTCCCGCCGCGAAGTGAAGAATGCGCGCGAGGAAGGCGTGCGCTTCCTGTTCAACCGCCAGCCGCTGGCGATTGAATCGGGACGGCGCATCGACGGCGGCCAGCAGGTGGTTGGCGTGCGCGTGGTCGAGACCCGCGCCAGCGGCGGCCGCGGCCAGCCGGCCGAGCCGGTGCCGGGTAGCGAAGCGGTGCTGCCGGCCGACGTGGTGATCCTGGCCTTCGGCTTCCGCGCCAGCCCCGCGGCGTGGTGGGCGGATTTCGGGCTGGAACTCACGCCGGAAGGCCGCGTACGCACCGACGCCACCGGCGCCACCTCGCATCCGAAGTTCTTCGCCGGCGGCGACAACGTGCGCGGCGCCGACCTGGTGGTGACCGCCGTGCACGACGGCCGCGAGGCGGGCGTGGCCATCGCGCGGCGGTTGCTGCACGGGGAGTGAATCGACTCCGGTATCATCCAGCCTTCGTACCGAAGGACCAACGATGAGCGAGCTGCAGGACCTCACCTCCCTGATCCGCGCCAACACGGCGCTGATCGTGATCGAAACGCCGGATGAAGGGCGGGTGGTGGACCTGTTCCGGCACCTGCTGATGAACGTGTGGCGGCCGCTGTACCGCTGGTCGATCACCGAGGGCCTGCGCCGCATCGACCTCGACGGCGAGGACGCGCCGCTGGCGCCGCCGGACGCCACCACCACCCTGCGCACCATCCGCGAGATGGACCAGCGCGGCATCCACCTGCTGCTCGATTTCCACCCTTACCTCGGCTACGCCACCACGCAGCGCATGCTGCGCGAGATGATCGACCGCCGCGACTGCAAGGACCACAGCATCGTGCTGGTAGGCGCGAAGATCGAGCTGCCGCCGGACCTCGAGCACCTGGCCGTGCGCTTCTCGCTGCGGCTGCCCGACGAGAAGGCGCTGCTGAAGCTGGTGCAGGACGAGGCCGCGCTGTACATGCGCGAGCACGGCGGCAAGCGCGTGGAGGTGGACAATGACGCGCTGGCGGCGATCGTGCGCAACCTGCGCGGGCTGTCGCTGGTGGATGCCCGCCGGCTGGCGCGGCACCTGATCTTCCGCGACGGCGTGATCTGCGCCGGCGACCTGCCCGAGCTGGCCAAGCTCAAGTTCGAGCTGCTCAACAAGTCCGGCAACCTGCATTTCGAATACGACACCGCGCGCTTCAGCGACGTGGCGGGCCTGGCGCGCCTGAAGGCCTGGGTCGGCCAGCGCCGCGCCGCCTTCACCGGCGACGTGGCCCTGCCGGTCGGCCTGGACCCGCCGAAGGGCATCCTGCTGCTGGGCGTGCAGGGCTGCGGCAAATCGCTGGCGGCCAAGGCGGTGGCGGGCGGCTTCAACGTACCGCTGGTGCGGCTGGACTTCGGCACGCTGTACAACAAGTACCACGGCGAAACCGAGAAGAACCTGCGCGACGCGCTGGCCTCGGCCGAGCAGATCTCGCCCTGCGTGCTGTGGATCGACGAGCTGGAGAAGGGCCTGGCCAGCGCCGGCGGCAGCGACGACGGCGGCGTGTCGCGGCGCGTGCTCGGCTACTTCCTGACTTGGATGGCCGAGCGCAAGTCGAAGGTGTTCCTGGTCGCCACGGCCAACGCGGTCAACGACCTGCCGCCCGAGCTGCTGCGCAAGGGCCGCTTCGACGAGATCTTCTTCGTCGACCTGCCCGACCACGGCGCCCGCGCCGAGATCTTCCGCATCCACCTGGCCAAGCGCGAAGTGGACTGGGAGGGCTTCTCGCTGGACTCGCTGGCCGAGGCGGCCAATGGTTTTTCCGGCGCCGAGATCGAACAGGCCGTCGTCAGCTCGCTCTACGCCGCCCACGCCGCGCAGGCGCCGGTGGACGAAGCCCGCGTGCTCGAGGAAGTCCGCAACACCCGCCCGCTGAGCGTGCTGATGGCCGAGCAGGTCAAGGCCCTGCGCGACTGGGCCCGAAGCCGCACCGTCCCCGCCGACTAGCCGCCACCGGCTTCTTGCCTCTTGTAGGAGGGCCTTCAGGCCCGAAGCTGTTCGCCGAAAAGCTTCGGGCCTGAAGGCCCTCCTACAGGAGCGTCAGAACCAGCGGCGGACCTGGCGGCAGTAGTCGCGGTAGGCGTCGCCGAAGAGCTGCGCCAGGTAGCGTTCCTCGCGGGCGATGACGTAGTAGCGGATCAGCAGCAGCGCCGGCACCAGCGTCAGCAGCGGCCACAGGGTGTTGAGCGCCAGCGTGATCGCGCCGTAGGCCAGGGCCATGCCCAGGTACATCGGGTTGCGCGTGTGCCGGTAGATGCCTTCGACCACCAGCGCGCTGTCCTCGCGCCAGGGCCGCGGGTCGGTGCCCTTGCGACGGAAACCGCCGAGGGCGCTGCCGATCAGCCAGATCGCGACCACGCCGATCGCGGCCGCGTGCAGGTCCAGCCACCAGGCGCGGGCGGGGTCCAGCAGCGGCAGCGAGACGTGGAAATACTCCAACGCCAGGCCGATGCCCAGGCCGATCGCGAAGATCAGGGGCGGCGGGAAGCGGACGCCGGGGTTTGCTTTTGGCTCGCTCATCACAAGATCCTCGGACCGCTTTCTGTGGGAGGGACTTTAGTCCCGATGCTTCTGGGCGAGAAGCATCGGGACTAAAGTCCCTCCCACAAGGAGCTGAGGGGTTCGGGCCTGAAGGCCCTCCTACAGAAGTCGTTGGAGGAGCCAGGCCCAGGCGGGGAGCGTCGTCAGTGAGAGGAGGATGCCATAGCCGACCATCGCGGCCGCGAGGCCGGGGGCCAGGCGGTGCGAAATCGCCAGCGCCGCGGCGGTGATCATCGGCGGCATCGCCGACTCCAGCACCACCGCGTCGTGCATTACCCCGGTCATTCCGAACGTCCAAGCGATGCCCAGCGCCAACGCGGGCATCACCGCGAGCTTCAGCGCGAGGCCGGCCGCCAGCGGCTTGAGCTCGTCGCGCGGCAGGGCCAGCTTCAGGCTCAGGCCGATGGCCAGCACCACCAGCGGCAGCAGCGCGTCCGCCAGGCGCTGCAGGCCGCCGGCGATCCAGGCGGGCGGCGCTTCGGGCATCACCGTCAGGCCGAGCACCAGCGCGAGGAAGGGCGGGAAGGTCGCGATGCGGCGGCCGATCATCGCGGCCGTGGGCGTGGCGTCGCCGCCGTAGCGCGCCAGCACGTAAAGCCCGAACGTGGACAGGATCAGGAAGGCGCCGAACTGGTCGTAGATCACCGCGTAAGGCAGCGCGTCCTCGCCCAGCAGCGCACGCACCAGCGGGTAGCCGAGGAAACTGGTGTTGCCCAGCGCCACGCACAGCAGCAGCACGGCGTGTTCGTCCGGCCGCAGCTTCAACGCGCGCGTCACGCCGGTGACCAGCAGCACGGTGGCGACCAGCAGCAGCCACGGCACCGCCGCCACCGCCAACACCTGCGGGCCCAGCTCCAGCCGCGGCGCGTAGATCAGCACCGAGGCCGGCAGGCACACGTACAGCACGACCTTGTTCAACACCTCGGCGGCGTTGTCGGGGAACAGCCGCAGGCGCTGGAACAGCAGTCCCAGCGCCAGCATCGAAAGGATCAGCGCGAACGCGTCGAAGGCCACGCCTCAGGCCCCGTGCGCCAGGCCGGGCAACCCGGCGCCGAAAACGGCGCCGGTGCGAGAACGGAACGCAATGCGCATCACGCGCCCGCCTTCGCCTTCTCGGCCGCGATCCACTCGCGGATCTTGGTCTGCAGCACGCCCATCGGCAGCGCGCCGTCCACCAGCACCTGGCGGTGGAAGGCGCGTACGTCGAACTTCTCGCCCAGCTCGGCCTCGGCTTCATTGCGCAGCTCGCGGATCACGCGCTGGCCGACCTTGTAGGCCAGGGCCTGGCCCGGGATCACGATATAGCGCTCGACCTCGGCGATGACATCGGACTCGGCCATCGAGGAATTGGCCAGCATGTAGTCGATCGCCTGCTGCCGGTCCCAGCCGTAGTAGTGCAGGCCGGTGTCCACGACCAGGCGCATCGCGCGCAGCTGCTCGTCGCTCAGGCGGCCGTACCACTGGTAGGGATCGGTGAAGAGGCCCATCTCCTTGCCCAGCGACTCGGCGTACAGCGCCCAGCCCTCGGAGTACGCCGTATAGCCGCCGAAACGACGGAAGGCCGGCAGCGACTCCACTTCCTGCTGGATCGAGATCTGGAAGTGGTGGCCCGGCGAAGCCTCGTGGATCGACAGGGTCTCGACCAGGAAGTTCGGCTGCGCGCGCAGGTTGTGGGTGTTGAGGTAGAACACGCCGGGGCGCGAGCCATCCGGCGACGGCGACTGGTAGGACGCGCCGGCCTCGGACGCCGCGCGGAAGGCCTCGACCGGCCGCACCTCGTAGTCCGCCTTCGGGAAGATGTCGAACAGCTGCTCCAGGCGCGGGTTGATCTTCTGCTGCACGTCGCGATAAGCCTGCAGCGCCTCTTCCTCGGTCTTGAAGTAGAACTGGTCGTCCGTGCCCAGGTGCTCGAAGAAGGCCGGCAGGTCGCCCTTGAAGCCGACCTGCTCGCGCACCGCGTTCATCTCGGCCAGGATCCGCGCCACTTCCTCCAGGCCGAACTGGTGGATCTCCTCCGGCGTCAGGTCGGTGGTGGTGTTCACCCGCACGTTGTGCGCGTACCAGGCCTTGCCGTCCGGCAGGTGCATCTGGCCGACGCCGGTGCGGGCCTTGGGCAGGTATTCGTCGCGCAGGAAGTCGCGCATCTTGGCGTAAGCCGGGACCAGCGTGTTGGCAATCGCTTCGCGATACGCAGCGGTGAGGCGCTCGCGCTCGGCTTCCGGGAAGTCCGCCGGCATGTTCCTGATCGGGCCCCAGAACACGCTCTGCTCGACGTCGTCCACCGCGTGCGCGCCGAACTGCGGAATGGCCTTCTCGACCACCGGCACCGGCTGCACCACGCCGGCGGCGATGCCTTCGCGCATGTTGGCGATGGCGCTGTCGTTGAGCACCGGGAAGCGGGCGATACGAGCCAGGAAGTCGTCGTAGTGCCTGACCTCCTTGAACGGCTGCAGACCCTGGCCCGAGCCCAGCTGGGCCATGAAGCTGCCGTAGTTGCCGAACTGGTTCACCGGCAGCATCCACGCCGGGAACCGGTTGCCGGCCAGCGAGGACTCGCGGTCGGCGATGAAGATGTCGTAGCTCAGGCGGTGCTGCCCGCTGAGCGCGTTGCGGTCCAGGCCCTGCACGCGGGCGAGGAAATCGCGCTCGCGGGCCTCCTGCTCGGCGCGGTAGCTGGCCGAGAACATGTCCGGCAGCTGGTCGTTGTAGCGCAGGTCGCCCAGCGCGGTGGCGAAGATCGGGTTGGCCTTGAGTTCGGACTCGTGCCACTCGGCGAGCAGGGCGTCGAGCTCGGCGGCGACGGCGGCCGGGTCGGCCTGGACGGCGGCGGGCGCTTCGGGCGCGGCCGGCTCGCGGCTGCAGCCAGCGACGGCCAGCACGCAGGAAATCAACAGGACGGAGGCACGCATCACGGTTCCTTCGCTTTCGCGGGGTGGGGGTTGCGCTATCTTCCCCCAGTCGCCGCCCGGAGCCTACTGATGAAAGTACTGCCCACCAGCCTGCTGCTGACCGCCGCCCTCGGCGCGGTCCTGGCCGCCCCCGCCAGCCACGGCGCCGACCGGATCACCGGCCCGTCCTTCGCCATGCGCTCGGAAGTGATCGCGCCCGAAGCCATGGCCGCCACCTCGCACCCGCTGGCCACGCAGATCGCGCTGGACGTGATGCGTCGCGGCGGCAGCGCCGTGGACGCGGCGATCGCCGCCAACGCCGCGCTGGGCCTGATGGAGCCGACCGGCAACGGCATCGGCGGCGATTTCTTCGCCATCGTCTGGGACCCGAAGACGGCGAAACTGCATGGCTACAACGGCTCGGGCCGCTCGCCGAAGTCGCTGAGCCTGGAGTGGTTCCAGGACAAGGGCTACACCGACATCCCGCCGCACGGCCCGCTGCCGGTCACGGTGCCGGGCGCGGTGGATGGCTGGTTCGCGCTGCATGGCCGCTTCGGCAAGCTGCCGATGGCCGAGGTGCTCAAGCCCACCGTCGACTACGCCCGCAACGGCCACCCGATCCACGAGACCATCGCCTACTACTGGAACCGCAGCGTGCCGGTGCTGTCGAAGTGGCCGGGCTTCAAGGAGCAGTTCACCGTGGACGGGCGCGCGCCGCGCAAGAACGAGATGTGGCGCAACCCGAACCTCGCCAACACGCTCGAGACGATCGGCCGCGAAGGCCGCGATGCCTTCTACAAGGGCGACATCGCCCGCACCATCGGCGACTACTTCAAGGCCAACGGCGGCTTCCTCAGCTACGAGGACATGGCCGCGCACACCGGCGAGTGGGTCGAGCCGGTGAGCACCAACTACCGCGGCGTGGACGTGTGGGAGATCCCGCCGAACGGGCAGGGCATCGCCGCGCTGCAGATCCTCAACATCCTCGAGGGCTACGATTTCTCGAAGATTGCGTTCGGCAGCGCCGAGCACATCCACCTGTTCACCGAGGCCAAGAAGCTGGCCTTCGCCGACCGCGCGCGCTGGTACGCCGACCCGGCCTTCTTCCCGGCGCCGGCCCGCGGCCAGACCCAGGCCCAGGCCGCGGCCGCACTGACCGCGCGCCTGATTTCCGAGGACTACGCCGCCGAGCGCCGCAAGCTGATCAACCCCGACCGCGCCGCGCGCGCCGTGGACGCCGGCGCGCTGCAGCAGGGCGACACCATCTACCTCACCACCGCCGACAAGGACGGCATGATGGTCTCGCTGATCCAGTCCAACTACCGCGGCATGGGCAGCGGCATGGCGCCGCCGGGGCTGGGCTTCATCTTCCAGGACCGCGGCGAGCAGTTCGTGCTCAAGGCCGGCCACCCGAATTCCTTCGCGCCGGGCAAGCGTCCGTTCCACACCATCATCCCGGCGTTCGCGACGAAGGACGGCAAGCCCTGGATCAGCTTCGGCCTGATGGGCGGCGCGATGCAGCCGCAGGGCCACGCCCAGATCATCATGAACCTGGTGGATTTTGGCATGAACCTGCAGGAAGCCGGCGATGCGCCGCGCATCCAGCACGACGGCAGCACCGACCCGGCCGGCCAGGCGGTGGAGATGACCGACGGCGGCGTGCTGAACCTGGAAACCGGCTTCGACTACGAGGTGATCCGCGCACTGATGCGCAAGGGCCACGCCATCGAATTCGCGGACGGCCCCTACGGCGGCTACCAGGCGATCATGCGCGACCACGCCAACGGCGTGTACGTCGGCGCCAGCGAAAGCCGCAAGGACGGCCAGGCCGCCGGCTACTGACGGCGCTCAGCCCCAGCGTTCGGCGACGTGCCGCTTGAGGCGCTCGACCGCGGTCTCGACGTCGGCGCAATGCGGCAGCACCTGCGACCAGTCGGCGGACTTGGCCGCGGCTTCGGCCGCGGCGGCCGCCTCGGCCAGCGGGTGCGCGCCCACCAGGCGCGCGGCGCCCTTGATCTTGTGCGCCTGCCGCGCCAGCCTCTCGAGGTCGCCGGCCGCGCGCGCCGCTGACAGGCCCTGCAGGTCGCCGGCGGTCGCGCCGAGGAAATCGTCCATCACCGCGCGGGCCTCGTTCGGGTTGCCGCCGGTGATCAGGTCCAGCACCGAGGCATCCAGCGGCGTTGGGTCGTCGTGCGCCTGCGGCAGCGAGGAAGGCACGACCTGGCCGGCCATCGGCACGGTGTGCGGCAGCCAGCGGCGCAGGCAGCCCACCAGCTCGGGGATGCTGACGGGCTTGGCCAGGAATTCGTCCATGCCTGCCGCCAGGCAGCGCTCGGCCTCGCCCTTCAGGGCCGCCGCGGTGAGCGCGATCACCGGCGTGCGCGGCTTGCCGCTCCGGGATTCTTCCTCGCGCAGCGCGCGCGCCATTTCGTAGCCATCCATCTCGGGCATGTGCACGTCGGACAGCACCAGCGCATAGCGGCCCGTGCGCCAGGCGGCCAGGCCCTTGACGCCGTCCTCGGCCGATTCGCTGGCGTAGCCGGCCAGCGCCAGCTGGCGCGCCACCACGAGGCGGTTGGTGGGATGGTCGTCGACGATCAGCACCAGGCTGCGCTCGGCCAGCGCCTGCGCCACCGACGGCAGCGGCCGCGCCAGGAAGCCCTTGCCGGCTTCGGGCACGGCCTCGGGCTCGAGGTCCTCGACCCGTCCGCGCGGCAGCGTGATCTCCAGCCGCAGCGTGGTGCCCGCGCCCGGCGTGCTCTCCATCCGCACGTCGCCCTCCATCAGCTCGGCCAGCCGGCGCGAGATCACCAGGCCCAGTCCGGTGCCGCCGAAGCGCCGCGTGGTGCTGCCTTCCGCCTGCGAAAAGGGTTGGAACAGGCGAGCCTGCTGCTCGGGCGTGACGCCGATGCCGGTGTCGGTGACGCGGAAGCAGACGCGGTCGCCATCGCCGGCGCGGCCCTTCCACTCCAGCGCGGCCTCGACCATGCCCGACTCGGTGAACTTGATCGCGTTCGACAGGAAATTGCCCAGCACCTGCCGCAGGCGCAGGCCGTCGGCCACGTGCGCGGGCCCGATGCGGTCGTCCACTTCGCAGTTCAGCACCAGGCCCTTGCTGGAGGCAGAGCCGCTGTAGTTCGCCACCGTGGAGCGCAGCAGCGCCGGCAGCGAGACCGTGGTCGGCGACAGCTCCAGCCGCCCGGCCTCGACCTTCGAGAAATCGAGGATGTCGCCGATGATCTGCAGCAGCGAGCGCGCCGACTGCTGGATGACCTGGATGGTGCGGCGCTGGTCGTCGTCGAGTTCGCTGTGCGAGAGCACCTCCAGCATGCCGGTGACGCCGATCATCGGCGTGCGGATCTCGTGGCTCATCGCCGCCACGAAGCTGGACTTGGCCTCGCTGGCTTCGCGCGAGCGCGCCTCGCTGGCGCGCAGCTGCTGCTCGAGCTGCTTGATCTGGGTGAGGTCGGTGCCGACCGCGATGTAGCCGACGGTCTTGCCGCTGCCGTCGCGCATGGCCGAGGTCGCCAGCAGCACCGGCACGTGGCTGCCGTCCTTGCGCACGAAGGTCCATTCCCGCGGCGGCGAGCCCGACTCGATCAGCAGCGGGATCAGGCTGGCGTCGGCCTGCACCGGCCGGTCCAGCGCCTGGGTGAGCTCGGCCGCGACCCTGGCCACTTCGGCCGGCAGCAGCAGGCGGTTGGTGCTGAGCTGGCCGAGGATCTCCTCGGCGCGGTAGCCCGTGAGCCGCTCGGCGTAGGGATTGAAGGTGGAGAAGCGCGCGTCGAGGTCCAGCGAGATGATCGCCACCCGCGCCGCCGCGAACAGCGAGCGCTGGAACACCTCGCGCTCCTGCAGCGCCTCGCGCACCTGCTCGTTGCGCAGCAGCTGCTGGTTGAGCTCGTTCTCGAACTTGCGCACGTCGTCGCGCATCACCAGGAACACGTCCATCACCTCGCCCAGCTCGCCCTCGGGCTGGAAGCGCGGCATGGCCTGGTAGTCGTGCCGCCGCATCTGCTGCGCCAGCGCGGTCAGGCTTTCCACGCCCTTGTAGACGTTGCGCACCAGCTTGCTGCCGACCACCGCCACCACCACCAGCGTGAACAGGCTCAGCAGCGTGCGGATCCAGGCGGCGCGCACGGCGCGGGCCTCCTGGGCGCGCACCTTCTGCTCGGCCTCGATCATCTCGAGGTCGCCCAGGTGCTTCATGCGCGTGGTCACCGGGTCGATGGCCGGGTACAGCTCGGTGTCGGCGAACCGCGCCAGCGCCACGATGTCCTTCTGCACCAGGATGCCGCGCAGGGTCTGCGCCGCGGTGTCGGCGCGGGTGCGGGCGCGGGTGATCTGCTCGTAGAGCTTCTTCTGGTCGGGCGTGAGCGGCATCTGCTCGAGCGCGGCCCAGTGCTCGCGGATGCGCAGGCGGGCGTGGTCGATGACCTGCACGCCTTCTTCCCAGGTGATCAGGTCGTTGCGGACGCGGAAGGTGGTGTCGACGATGTCCAGGCCGTAGGCATCGGACACTGCCTTGATGCGGCGCAGGCCGGCCAGCGATTCGTCCTTGAGCGATTCCAGCGCCTGCTGGCTTTGCTGGCGCTCGTACTCGTCCAGGGCGAGCACGCCGGCGCCGGTCAGCAGGAGCAGGCCGAACAGGCCCAGCAGCTGGATGCGGATGCCGAACTTCTGGCCCGGGCGCGGCATCGCCGGGTCAGTGATGGGTCTGGCGCCAGCGCTGGATGGCGTCCGGGAGCTGTTCGCCCGGCACCGGCGCCGAGATCAGGTAGCCCTGCGCGAAATCGCAGCCCAGCTGGGCCAGCAGCTGCCATTCCTCGATGGTTTCCACGCCCTCGGCGACGACCTTGAGGTCGAGCTTGCGGGCCAGGTCCAGGCTGGTTTCGATCATGGCGCGCTTGCGCGGCTGGGTCGGTGCGCCGCTGACGAAGCCGCGGTCGATCTTGAGTTCGGTGAACGGGATCTGCGAGAGCTGGGACAGCGAGGAGTAGCCGGTGCCGAAATCGTCCACGCTCAGGCCGAAGCCCTTGAGCCGCAGCCGCGCCAGCATGCCCAGGCCGCGGGCGGTGTCGCTCATCACCGAGCTTTCGGTGATCTCCAGGATGACGTGCTCGGGTCTGAGGCCGTGCTCGCGCAGCACCGCTTCGTAGCGGTCGGCCACTTCCGGGCCGGTGAGGTTCTGGGCCGAGACGTTGACCGAGATCTTCAGGTCCAGGCCGCGGGCCTGCCAGCGCTTCCACCAGGCGCAGGACTGGACCAGCATCAGGCTGGTCAGCTCGTCGATCAGGCCGCCCGCCTCCATCACCGGCACGAACACCGCCGGCGGCACCATGCGGCCATCGGCCAGGCGCCAGCGCGCCAGCGCTTCGACGCCGATGATCTTGCCGTTGCCGAACTCGGCCTGCGGCTGGAACCAGGGCACGATCTCGCCGCGCGCCAGCGCTTCCCGCGCCTCGTCGAGCGTCACTTCGATGTCGAGCGCGACCTGGCCGCCGATCACCTCGGCTTCGTAGAGCGACAGCACGGTGGTGAGCTTGCCCGGCGTCAGCGGCTTCTCGATGCAGCCCAGCACGCGCAGGCCCGAGGCCTTGGCCATCACCTGCACGGTGTGCAGCAGGGCCGGCTCCATCGCGCTGACCACGGCGATGGAATGCGCCAGCCGCTCCTGGGCGACGATGCCGATGAACTCGACGCCGTCCATGCCGGGCATGTCCAGGTCCACCAGCACCACGTCGGGCGGGTCGGGCAGGGCGCGCAGCAGGTCGAGGGCCTGGAAGCCGTCGGCGGCCTCGTGCAGGCGGGTCAGCCCCAGGTCGGCGAGCAGGCGCAGGCCCAGCCGGCGCTGGAAGCCGTGGTCCTCGACCAGCAGGATGGTCAAACCCGCCAAACCCATGCCTTTCCCCCGAAAGCCTGAACGACGCCGCGATGCCCCGACTCTACCTGTCGCCAATGCAACCCGGTAGTACGTGTTTTCTCGCCCCGGCGGCCCCCCGGGGCGCGGGGCCGGGCCGAAAACGTGCTGCACCGCACATTGCGCACCCCCTGACCGTACGCTAGCGTCCGGCGGGCGGTGGAAAGGGGAAGGACGAACCCGTGTCCAGTGGTCGTCCCCATCGCGTCAGGTTTCGTCGAACAAGTCGGGCGCCGTCCGGCGTCCGTGGCGTACACCACTCGAAGGGGAGACATTGATGAACATGCACAACCGCGGCACCGCGATGCGGTGCCTGTCGGCGGCCGTCCTGCTGGCCGTTGGCGGCCCGGCCCTGGCGAACACGCTGAACCAGAACGTGTCCTGGACCATCGACCGGTCCGGCACCACCGCCAAGTACCGCATCGTTGCCTACGGCGACTCGATCTACGCCGGCTACAACGGCTCGGTCAGCAATGCCGCCAAGTACGCCGCGCCCACCGTGGATGCCGAGTACCTGGCCGCCCGCTGGAACGCCGACATCGAGAGCGTGCGCCGCACCAAGTCCGGCGCCATCGCCAGCGACGTGTACAACAACAAGATCGTCGCCGAACGCTCGTACATGCAGTCCACCAACACCCGCGTGGTGACCTTCGAGATGTGCGGCAACGACGGCCTGCAGGCCCGCACCAGCTTCAAGGGCCAGACCGGCACCTGCAACTACGGCGTGCTCGACACCGCGGTCGCCAACTGCCGCCTGTACGTGGGCCGCGCGATGGACTTCATCAACGCCAACGCCAGCCCGAACACGCGCCTGAAGGTCATCTCCAACCTGTACTACCCGGGCTACGCGGCCGACAACGTGCAGAGCAGCTGCCGCGACGCGACCACCGGCGCCACGGTGAAGATGCAGGACCGCTTCCTGCCCGCGATCGCCAAGATGAACTGGTCGATGTGCGACCAGGCGCGGCTGAAGGGCTTCCAGTGCGCCGACAGCTTCGCCCAGTACATGGGCGCGGACTACGACAGCAACGGCGACGGCCAGATCGACTCCGAGGCCCTGCGCTACGTGCCGGGCGAGAGCGAGGCCAGCTACGTCAACCGCGTCTCGGTGACCCTGCGCGGCACGATCCGCGATGCCAACACGCACTTCGTGTCGTCCTCGAGCAGCTTCGACTACATCCAGTCCGACAACGTGCACCCGACCTACACCGGCGGCACGGTCAGCGCCGGCCTCTGGGGCGGCACCACCGGCACCGGCGCGGCGCGCTACACCAGCTTCACCAACGGCCGCAGCCCGATCTGGAACCAGCTGGGCCATGAGCGCATGGGCTGGGCCATCTCGGTCTACAACCCGGCCGCGCCGTGACCCACGACCGCCAGCCGCCTGCCCCGCCGTCCGCACCGGACGGCGACGGCGTGCGGGTGAGCCCGAAGGCAGGAGCCGCGCTGCGGTTCCTGCTGCCGGGGCTGGCGGTGGCCGTGCTGGTGCTGGCGGTGTTCGTGGGGGGCTGGCTGCTGCTGGCCCCCGCCGCGCCGTCGGCGCCGGTTCCGGTGGCTTCATCAGGAAGGGCTTCCCCGGCCGGCCCCGCGCCGGTCCCGGCGGCGCGTCCCGCGACGGCGGCGCCGGTCGAAGTGGCCGAGTTGCCTTCCGATGACCCGAATGACCTCTCCACCTATTTCCGGCCCGGCGACCCCGAGCCGACTGGCGCCGAAGTGATCGGCGCCCTGCACGACCTCGGCATCCGCACCGGCCTGGGCGCCTTCGATCCGCCCGGCACCAGCCCGCCGCTGGAGGGCCTGGCCGTGCCCGCCGACTACGCGCTGCCCGAAGGCTACGCGCGCCACCACCAGGTCACCGATGAAGGCGTGGCGATCGAGCCGATCCTGATGTTCGCGCCGGACTTCGTCCTGTACGACGCCGACGGCCGGCCGATCGCGCTGCCCGCCGACCGCGTGGTCCCGCCCGAGCTGGCGCCGCCCGACCTGCCGATCCGGCGGGTTCGCGTCCCGCCGGCTGGCTGAGGCCGTGAGGGGAGCGCGCTGATTTGAATCTCGTGTCGTGGGTTTCGCCGCGCTGGCGCGGCTGGGCCGGGGTGCTGCTCAGTGCCCTGCTGCTGGGGCTTTATGCGCGCGGCGGACTGGCCTGGACGGTCGGGTTCGTGGCGCTGGTGCCGTGGCTGCTGGCGATGGATGGCGTGCGCACGGTGCGCGGCGCGCTGGCCAGCGGCGTGCTGATGAGCCTGGCCTTCGTCGCGGCCGTGTTCGTGTGGTTCGGCGCGGCGATCGGCGCCTACACCGGCATCGGCGCGGGCGTGGGCACGGCGGTGCTGGTCGTGCTGGCGCCGGTGATGCAGCCGCAGATCGTGGCCTTTGCGCTGGTTCGGCATCTCGCGGGGCGGCGCCACGGGCCGGTCCTGCGCGTGCTGGCTGGCGCCGCGGCGTGGGTGGGCGTGGAGTGGGCGCTGCCGAAGCTGCTGGGCGACACGCTGGGCCACGGGCTGCAGCCCTCGGCCACGCTGCGGCAGGCGGCCGACCTGGGCGGCGCCGCGCTGCTGACGGTGTTTCTGCTGCTGGTGAACGAAGCGATCGCGCTGGCGATCACGCGCCGCCGCGAGGGCGTGCGCGCCTTCGGCAAACCGCTCGCGGCCGCGATGGCGGTGCTGGTGGCGATGGCCGGCTACGGCCAGTGGCGCCTCGGCACCCTGCCTGCGCCGGGCCCGGAAGTGCCGCGCCTCAAGGTGGCGATGATCCAGGCCAGCATCACGAACTACGAACAGCTGCGCCAGGAGATCGGTGCCTACGGCGTGGTGCGAAAGGTGCTCGACACCCACTACGAACTGTCGTGGTCGGCCCTGCGCGACCACGGCGCCGACGTGCTGCTGTGGTCGGAGACCGTTTATCCCACCACCTTCGCGCATCCGCGCAGCGAGGACGGCGCGGCGCTGGACCGCGAGATCCAGGGCTTCGTGGACGCGGCCGGCGTGCCGCTGGTGTTCGGCACCTACGACCTCGACGAGGCCGGCGAGTACAACGCCGCCGCCTTCCTCGAGCCTGGCCGCGGGCTGCTGGGCTTCTATCGCAAGGCCACCCCGTTCCCGCTCACGGAACACGTGCCGGCCTGGCTCGACCATGCCTGGCTGCGCCGCCTGCTGCCCTGGACCGGCAGCTGGCGCCCCGGCGATGGCGTCCGCGTGATGCCGCTGCGCACCGCCGATGGCCGCGAAGTGAACGTGCTGCCGCTGATCTGCCTGGACGACACGCGCGGCCGGCTGGCGATCGACGGCGCGCGGCTGGGCGCGCAGGCCATCGTCGGCATGTCGAACGATTCCTGGTTCACCGGCTACCCGGCGGGCGCGCGGCTGCATCTTTCCACGGCGGCGTTCCGCAGCATCGAGACCAGGCTGCCGCAGGTGCGCGTGACCACGAATGGCCTGAGCGCCGTGATCGACGACACCGGCCAGGTGCTAGTGAACACCGCGATGGGCGACCAGGCCGTGCTCACCGCCGAGCTGGCGGCCCGCGACCCGGCGCCGACGCTGATGGTGCGCTGGGGCGACTGGGTGGGCGGCGCGGGGCTGGCGCTTCTGGGCGTGCTGGCGATGCTGGCGGTGATGGCGCGGTTCGCGGCGCGCGCCGCCGTTCGGGCGCCCGCGCTTCCGGGACGCGTGGTGCTGCTGACGCCGGTCCTGCGATGGGTCGTGGCTGCGCTGCGCATCGCGGCGGCGCTGGGCCTGGCCTGGCTGGTGCTCGACATGTGGCTGCGCATGGGCTTCCAGGTGCAGTCGATCAAACAATTGCAGGGGTTCGGCTGGGGCGTGGCGCTGCCGCTGCTGGCGGCGTGGGCACTGCGGCGATGGTTCACCGCCGAAGCGCGCATCGAAGGCCGCGACCTGGTGCTCGACCAGCGCCACCAGCGCACCGCCGTGCCGCTGGCCTCGATCGCCGCGCTGCACGCGTGGCGCCTGCCCTGGCCCGGCAGCGGCGGGGACCTGGTGCTGGCGTCGGGCCGGCGGTTCCCGCACGGACTCGCGGTGCGCGATCCCGCGGCGCTGGCGCGTGCGCTCGCGGATGCAGGGGCGCCGCTGGCGCCACCCGAGCAGTTCGCCGCCCGTTGGGCCACCGTGCGCGCGTCGACCGGCGGCGGCTGGCTGGACCACGCCGCGATCAAGTTCATCGCCTTCCCGCTGCTGCCGGCGCTGGTCGCGTTCCGGCTGCACCAGGTGATCACCTTCGGCGGGTTCTTCGGCGAGGCCTACACCTACGGCCTCGGCGCCTGGCTGCTGGGGCTGGGCGTGTGGTGGGCTTCGTGGGCGCTGGGTTTGATGCTGTTCGCGGCGGTGCTGCGCGTGTGCGTCGAGGTGGTTACCGCCTTGTCGATGCCGCTGGGCGAATCCCGCGCCATCGCGACGCGGCGCGTCCTGGCCTGGGCGATGCAGCTGGCCTACTACGTGGGCGTGCCGGCCTGGCTGGTGACGCGGCTGTTGGCGGCCTGAGCGGGCGCTGGACGGCCCGCCCCATCGGGGACCGGGAAGCGCCGGGACGGGGCGGGCTACGCCGCCGCCGCCGGAACGCTATTCTGATGTCACAAGCCCTCCACACCGGCCCGTTCAGGATTGTCAAAGCCGAGGCCCTTCCGACGGACCGACCCCGGCGGGCCCGGCAGCAATGTCCGGCCGCATCTGCCTAATCCCCTTACACAGAGGTGTTCCCATGTTTACTCGCCACAGGGTGATCGCTCTGGCCGTGGCGGCCGCGCTTTGCGCGCCGATGGCTGCCGCGGCACAGGATTCCCGCTTCAACTACATCGAGGGCGGGATCGTCGCCGGCTTCGTCAACGACGTGGAGACGTCCGGCACGGTGGCCGGCGCCGGCCCGTTCGAGCTCGAGACCGACGCCGGCGGTGGCGGCTTCATCGGCGGCGCGTTCGAGGTCAGCGAGACGTTCCACCTGTTCGGCGAGTATGCGCTGATCGGCCAGGAGCTCGAGGTCAGCGATGGCGTCGATACCATCGAAGGCGAGTTCGACGTGGTGCGCTGGCGCCTCGGCGTCGGTTACGCGCACCCGATCTCGGACCGGACGACCTTCTACGGCCGGCTCAGCTACGACAGCCTGGAGTTCAAGGACGTGCAGGTGGCGGGCTTCGACCTCGACACCGATGCCGACGGCAGTGGCGCGGGCGGCGAGATCGGCCTGATCTGGGCGGCGACGCCGACCATCGACCTGCAGGGCCACGTGCGCTACACGTCGGTCGGCGAAGTCGCGGACAGTGGTTCCGATGCGTTCGACGACGACATCCTGGTCGGCGTGAACGGGCGCTGGAACTTCCGCCCCAACTTCGCGCTGGTCACCGGCTACGAGCTCGGCAAGATCACCACTTGGAACCTGGGCCTGCGTTACTCGTTCTGAATCCGGCGGGCGCGCTTGTCGGCGTACATCGCGCCGTCGGCCGCCTGCAGGAGCTGCGAGAGGGACGCGCCGTCGCCCGAGGTGGTGGCGATGCCGAAGCTCGCGGCAACGTGGAAACCCAGCGGCTGCACCGGCTCGGCCGCCAGCCGCTGGCGGATCGTGGCGACGACGTGGCCCGCCCGCGCCGCGTCCGCACCCGGCAGGAACAGGGCGAACTCGTCGCCGCTCAGGCGCGCCATGAAATCGTCGGGGCCAAGGCAGGCCTTGCTGCGCACCACCAGCTCGCGCAGCGCGAGGTCGCCCGCGGCGTGGCCGTGGGTGTCGTTGAGCGCCTTCAGGCCGTCGAGGTCCAGCATCACGATCGCAGCGGGCTGGCTGCGCCGCAGCGCGCGGGCCAGTTCGATCGCCACGCGGTCTTCGAAATGCGTGCGGCTGAGCGCGCCGGTCAGGCCGTCGTGGCTGACCTGGTTGCGCAGGCGTTCGTTGGCGGCATAAAGCGCCGGCGCCGCCAGGCTGAGGTAGGTGTTGGCGGCCAGGCTGATGGCCGCGAACTGCAGCACCAGCGCATCGTCGCCGACGTCGAAACCGGCCGCCGCGCCCACCGTGAGCAGGCTGAAGCCCAGCAGGCCCAGCTGCGAGCTGGCCAGCGACTCGGTGTGCACGATCCACAGCTGCAGCACCACCGGCAGCACCAGCACCACCAGCAGCGCGCGGCTGTTGGACAGCTCGAGGTAACCGAGCAGGATGGCCAGCGTGACCGCGAACAACAGCGCCAGCTTCGACGCGGCCGACCGGCCCAGGCGCCATTCGCCCCACTCGAAGGGCGGGAACCGCCGCACGCCGGCATCACCGCCGACCTTGCGCAGCACCAGCGCGAGGAACGGCGCCAGCGTCACCAGCGCGGCGTAGTCGCCGATCCACCAGGCCGAGGCGATTTCGAACAGGTCCGGCGCGTCCAGCAGGTCGGTGCGGCTGAGGCCAAACGTCCCCAGCACCGCGGCCAGCAGTGCGCCCAAGGCCCCCAGCAGCAGGAACTGCGACACCGGACGCATCGTCAGCTCGGCCGGCGCGGACGGCGCCAGCCGCCGCAGCACCATGGCCGGCAGCGCGTAGGCGCCGATGTGGATCACCGCGAAAACCAGGCTGGACACGGCGAACACGCCCAGGCGCACCTCGCCTTCGGAATTGCCGGACTCGGTGAGCCAGGTGCCCAGCACGCAGGCCACGAACACCGCCGGCACCGCCCGCCAGCCGATGCTGAACAGGCCGGCGAAGGTGACGGCCGCCGGCGGGAACCAGAGGCTGGCGTGCGGCGCGTGCTCGAGCGCGGCCGCGAGCAGGAAACTGCCGAGCCAAAGGGCAAGCAGGAGCGGGTGCAGCAACCAGGGCCGCCAGGCGGCGGTGCCTGCGGCAACCTTTCTTACGTCCGTCATCGTCCCCCCCCCTTGCGCGCATCCTAACGCGGCCGCGGCGGATTCATGCGGGCGCAAAGACCGGGCCAGATGCCGAGCCAGACCGTGGCGGCCCCCGGCGAGCGGGAGCGTGGGGCAGGCTGGGCCGGCAGCGCCCGCGCCATCCATTTCACAAGGCCATCCGGGCCGCGCCCCATACTTTTTCCGGAAACCCAGGCTCCGGACCCATGACCGACTTCCCCGCCAGCCGCGCCGCCGGCCTCGACGCGTTGGCTGCGTTCGTCCCCGCCATGGGACGGCGTTACGCCAACGGCCGCAACATCGACCATGGCCGCGGCGCCCATAAGGCGGTCTCGCAACTGTCGCCTTATATCCGCCGCCGGCTCGTGACCGAGCAGGAAGTGGTGGCCGCGGCGCTCGCAGCCCATGGCCTGGAGGCGGCTGAGAAGTTCGTCGAGGAAGTGTTCTGGCGGACCTATTTCAAGGGCTGGCTGGAGCGGCGGCCGCAGGTTTGGGCCAGCTACACGCAGGGCCTGCAATCCGACCTTGTCGCCCTGCAGGACGACCGTAAGCTGCGCCACCGCGTCGAGCGCGCGATGGAGGGGAACACGGGGCTGGCGTATTTCGATGCCTGGGCCACCGAACTAGTCGAGACCGGGTACCTACATAACCATGCGCGGATGTGGTTCGCGTCGATCTGGATCTTCACGCTTGGCCTGCCCTGGCGCCTGGGTGCGGACTTCTTCTACCGGCACCTGCTCGATGGCGACGCGGCGTCGAACACGCTGGGCTGGCGCTGGGTGGCGGGGCTGCACACGCTTGGCAAGCCGTACCCGGCACGCGCCGACAACATCAAGACCTGCACCAATGGCCGCTTCGCGCCGCGCGCGGGCGAGTTGGCCGAGGTGACGCAGGGCCTGGAGGCGACCGAGCCCGGGGGCCTGCCGCCCGTGCTGGCACTGCGTGACTTCAACCCGCCGAAGCCCGGCGTCCCCACCGCACTGCTCATCACCGACGAAGACTGCCGGCTGGAGGACTTCGCGCTGTCGCCGCTCGACGTCCGCGCCGCGGCGACGCTGGCGACCAGCCATTTGCGTTCGCCGCTGGAAGTTTCGGAGGCCGTGATCCGGTTCGAAGCCGGCGCACTCACCGATACCGCAGCGCGGGCGGGCGCGTCCGCCGCTGCGCTGCGGGCCGGTCATCCCGGCGAGCTGGCGCGATGGGCGCAGTCGGTGGGCGTCACGCAGATCGTCACGCCCTACGCCACGCGCGGCCCGACGCACGACTGGCTGCGCGAGGCGACGCCTGCCCTGGCCGCCAGCGGCATCGCGCTGGCCGAGTGGCGGCGCGAATGGGATGCCGAGGTCTGGCCCCTGGCTACGGCGGGCTTCTTCAAGGTGAGGCAGCAGATTCCCCGCGTGCTGGCTGACCTGGGATTGACCTGAGCCAGGGTCAGGACGCGCGGTCGACGATCCAGTCGATGATGGAGTCAAACCCTTCCTGGTCGAGGGCGTGCCCCCGCTCGAAGCGCCGCTCGGTGATGTGTTGCCCGGCCACCTTCGCCACCACCTCGTCCGCATCGCGCGAATACTTGTCCTGCGTCCCCGACACCACCATCGTCGGCCGCGGCCCGATGGCGGCGAGCACATCGTGCGTGTCGAGCAGGCGCGCCAGCCCCGGCACCGCTTCGAACAGCGTGAACCCGGTGCCCGCCCTTCGCCGCGTCTCGATGCTGCACACCGCGCCGCTGATGCAGGCGAACTGGCAGCGCGGGTCCAGGGCTGCGTGGTAGAGCGACGTGTAGCCGCCGTACGAATGCCCCGCCACGCCCACCCGCCGCGGGTCCATGCCGGGTAACCCCAGCAGCACGCTCACGGCGCGCTGCGCGTCGTCCAGGCATTTGCGCATCAGCGTGTCGCCGTCGATCAGGCGGTAGTTCAGCGCGTTGTAGTGCTGGAGCCAGTCGTAGGTGTCGGGCTCGACGCCGGTCACGCCGGCGCGGCGGTCTTCGAAGGAGACGGCGTCCGGCGCCAGCACTGCGAGGCCCTTGCGCGCGAGCGCGGGGCCGAAGGCCTGGAACGGACTGCCCACGAGGCCGGCCACTTCGCTCTTGCCGAAGTGGAACTCGCCGTTGTGCTGGTGGAAGACCGCGACGCCGCCAACCGGTTCGCGGCCGCGCGGCGTGAACAGGAACGCAGGGATCCCGTCGCCTTCGAGGCCGCGGTATTCGATCCGCTCACGGTGGTAGCCGTCGCCCACCACGACATCGCCGCGCTGGAAGGCCACCGGCACGGGCTCGGCCAGGCCGAGGCGGGCGCGCAGTGTCGTCGCGAGATCACTCATTGGCGGCGATCTTATCCGGTCTTCGTCACCAAGGTTTCGGCCCGTTTCCCCGGTCGCCTTCCCTGCGACCCCAGGGATGCAGGGAGGCCGACTCGTGACCGCGGGCATTGGAATGTCCAGCGAAACGTCCGCCCTTAGGGTTTTACAAACAAACACTTAGGGTTCTCGACCGGCAAAGGATGTCCCGACAAATGTCCCGGCTGTCGGCCTGGGCACCGGCCAGCGCTGTTCCCGGCCCAACGGTGATGCCCTGAGGGCGTGCCTCGCCGCTTCTGTCGGGGTCAGGCAATTGATGTCATGTTCGGCAAGTGATTGTCAGGGCTCGGTATTTCCTGCGATCGGCACGAAATCGGGGAAGGCTGAGACTGGGGATTGCCACGGACTACTGAATTTCGCCGGGGACTGACAGGAACTGCTGCCCGGCAACCAGATGCCCCGGGCGCTGGCATGCCAAGGTCACCGGGGCAGAGCACCTGACCTGCCTCTTCCCGTGGCCCCAAAGAAGGGCTTCGGTCTCGTCCAGCCCCGATTCGTGGCCGTGGCCAGACTGATTTAGGCCGCCGGGCTACAGTTCCCCAGAGGGGATGTGGCTGCCCTGTGCCCAGAGGCGACACGAACCCTAGGCAAGCCACGCGACTTAACGCATGAGAGGAGCAGCAACGCATGGCAAAGGTCGGGATTGTTGAGGCTTTCCGAACGTACGGTGCCAAGCTGGCAAATGCTCAGTGGGCCGTGAGTGCCGAAATCCCTGGCGGCATCGTCATGAGCCTCTGGGAAAGCGAGTTCCGAAAGAGGGAAATGCGCTACGTGGACAGGTTGTCCCGCTGGAGGGGACCAGGCAACAATCTCTTCCGGAAGCACCTCCAACTGGCCTATGAGAACAAGCTGCCAATCAGCCTTGTCATCGCCAAAGCCAGTGATCCGGACGCGGTACGTCGCGGAGAAGACGCGTCCAAAATTCCCAAAACCTTCGCCGTTCGCAAGGATCTCGTCGGGTCCGTGGAGAAATTTGCGGACGACGAGTTTGAAATCCAGTTCACCCTCAGAACATCGAAGCCACCCGGTTAGAACTACCCTCCCACTCAGCCAGCAGACTAATGGTTCGAAGGGCAGCTGTAGGAGGCCTAAAGCCATGAGCGGGCTGCAGCCCGCCGCCTACTCCAAGCGGATGGCCGAGATCGCGCACCCTAAATCCGGACTCTAAACAGATCCGCTACTCAAAACCCGGGGGGGCGTCGTCAGCAGCATGGAAGCCGCGAATCATGTGCGGGTGTCAAAACGGGTCTCGAGATGCGACTGGCCTGTCAATCTGGAGTTCACTAACTCAATCTTGCGCCCGTGCTCCTCAGGTCGTGCGAATACGCCAGGCTGAAGTCTTTCAGACATATCTCTGGTAGCAATGTAAGCCGGACGCAATCCTTCTCCGATTGCCGCTCTTCGCGAAGCGAAATCGTAAGGGAACTCTTGACAGCGTGCGGGGAAACCGGAGAACTGCCCAAAATCGCTGGTGAATCGGAAGCCTTTAGGCGTTTTTCGTGAGCGCCGCGGGTGACAGGGATCGGAGAAAAAAATGAACCACTCACTTCCGTCAAATGTCACAGCCTCCCAGACGTCCACCATATTGATCACCCCGAGCCGGTGGAAAAGGATGCGCTGCCCAGCGTCGGTTTCAAGTTTCGAAAAGTAAGCCAGTTGACCAATCAACCCGTTAAGAGGGATGGGGTTTGTGTCCGTGAATCCAAAGGGACCGAAAGCGCCAGGAATTTCGTCCAACGCAGGCAGTGCCCTCAAGGCATCTCGGATCGAAGGTCCACAAAAACCTAGCTGATAGTCGTCATCCTCTACCATTCCTCGCACATGGCGAAAGCGGTCATCTACTGACGGTTCTTTCTTCTTTCCGCCAAAAAGCATCGAGAAAAAACCCATGGATATAGCTCCCCTTAAGGAGAAAATGAGGTTGTCGGGACGTTGGTGTGCTTGGTGTTGATACGCGAGGTCACTTTGCAGCTTCTTCGGGACGCCGTCGGTCTTTTATCACGCAACCAGGGTTTCCTTTCCAAGCGGCACCCGTGCCTCGGCCCCGGCATGGGCGTGCATCTGTCCCACAGCGCGGTCGAACTCACGGGCCAGTTCGTGGAAGCGCCTATCAGCCGGGTCGGCCCGCTCCAGCATCACCCGGGCGATGGCCTCGTAGTACTGCAGTGTGCCAAGTCGGCCGGCAGTGAAGCGACTGAAAACCAGGTCGCCAGCATCGCCTTGCAGGTCGGCTAGGATGGCGCGGGCGTTGTGGAGCTTGTCGCAGGCCGACACCAGCAGCGAGCCCCTATCCTCGGTTGCGATGTGAGCGATATAGACCAGCTTGCGCTCGACCCAGTTGGCGAACTTGTCCGTGTCAGTCTTGGGCTTGTCCTTGGATTCGGCCGTGCCATCCGTGCAGTCATCGACGATCTTGGCAACGCCGTCGCCAAACTGGGCGCGAATGGTGGCCAAGTGGTCACCCCCGCAGTCCTCGAGCACGTCGTGCAGCAGACCAGCGATGGCCTGGTCTTCGCTGCCTCCGTACTCCAGCACCAGGCTTGAGACGCCGAGCAGGTGATAGATGTAGGGAATGCGCGAGCCTTTGCGGAACTGAGCCGCGTGGGCGATTCGGGCGTAATCAACCGCTTGGATAAAGCGGTGTGTCAGCGCGGTCATCAGTCTTTGCTCCTTGGCTGAAAGCATTTCCGTGACGGAACCGAGATAGAACCAAGAACCGCGAAGGCAGGCCGCGGCCTAGTCGAGTCGACTTCACGATGATAAGAACACGATTGCAGGATTAGTTTTCCGCCGGACCTACGCGGCATCAAAGATCATTCTTCTTCCACTTGGCGGGCATCGCGCGCGTGGGGCGTTAGCCCGCCAAAACCACGACGTCATAACGTGGCAGATGCCAATCGACGAGATTCAGCCAATCAACCGCAACCGGCCGTCTGGTAGGAAGCGGTCCGTATGGGTCTTGTTCAAGCGACTGGCGGGTAGCGTTACCCTGACGCTGCTGCATTAAGCGCAGCAACTGATCATAGTGCTGCCCCGCCTGATCTCCGTAAAGAAGTTCAATGCATCGAATAACGAAATCACTTTCGTAAACCTGACCGTACATCTCAGCTAGGGCGCCAACTGTCTTCCTAGTTGGTGCTGGGTAGGGGCGTGTTCTTCGAGAGGGCCAGGGGCGCCACCACGGTCGTGGAGTTGCGATCAACTCAGGAAGGCGGGCCTTTCTGGAAACCGCATCGCGACAAACTAGCTCTATACAAGCTTGTTCGCGTTGCTGAAGATCAGAGATGCTTAGTGGGAGATAGAGCACAGGACGCGCGTCCCGTGACTCACCGGTGACAGCTTGCGACGGACGGTGAATTAGTTGTCCCGTCTCCAAGTCGACAAAACTGTCCACGCCATCGACCGCACCTACCTGCACAGTTCGACGGCCGTCTTCAACCACGATGAAACGAGAACCGAAATAGAGGGAGCCTTCGTATACCCAACCCTCGGGAAATACGACAGGTCCAACGAGTTCGTTTATGAGCATTGCGCAACTCACGAACTGGTCCGGCCCGAGGTGAGCGACGGATAGTCCCAACCATGGAGCCGGAATCGCGAGCCCGTCGAGTTGATCCACAATTGCAATATCAACCGCAACACCGTTCAGCTCATACACCAGACCAAATTCCTCCATGCGAGCCACGAAGGCGCCGACATCACTTGGATTCATGAAGGCGCCGCGCGCCAGAGATCCGTCTGTCGCATATGTTCCATTGCCAAGCTCCCACTCGAATGCCCCGAGTGCACCGGGAATATTTACAAGAGCGTCGACTCGCGCAATGACGGTAATCGATTCAATATGGATGGACATTCAGTAGTTGTCCCGAGCCTCTCTCTTTCGCTGGGAACGCTGGGCTGCGCCCTAGTCCGCCGGCGCAAGCATCATGTGACACGATCATCGTACTTAGAGACGCAACTTGGAATAGATGCCATCAACTGAACACTGATCATCGCTGTCGATAAAGAACAGGGTTCCGAATCCACCCGCGTTCAGCTTCAGAATAGCGCTCTCGCCCAACGCCAAGTTCAAGCATAAGCTGGTCTTGATAAAAGTATCGGTTCCAAAGACCTCGTACCAATCATCGTCTTCTCGGCTTACGGTGACATCGTACTTTCCTGGGGACGCATCGCTTGCTCCAAACACGGCCTTCACGTCACAACTTTCACCTTCATCAAGGAAGATGATCTTTCCACTAGAACCTGACATCCGAAGCATCGAGTCTTCGCTGTAGACGTATTCGTAGCAGTACCGTGTGTGGACGTACATTTCCTTTCCATCCACCTTGTAGAGGTTGGAACCCTTACGGGTAACGGAAACGTCATAGTCAGCAGCGAAAGTCGTGCCGCACAGCAACATTAGAACTACCGCAATAACAACTTTCATAATTCCGCTCCTCCTAACTCGCACACTAACTGCCCTTCGATACTTTCAGAATTGCCAATCTATCAACTACTGGCCCCTCTTCTGAACCTGTTGAAGCTGCCGCTTTTCTTCCAGCAGTATCTCGCCTCGCTCGGTCTCGGTCAGGCAGGGCGACTGGGTGTATTGGCACAGTCGGTAGCCAGCCTGATTCTCCGCTCGGACCATATCCGCGGGGTTGTACGGCCTAGTACAACTCGCGTTCCAACGCGACGTGGCAGCGTTATAGGGATCCACCGTAGCATTGAAGGAATTGACATCCCCGCTCGCGCGCGCGGCATCTGCGGCATCTGATAGCTCGGCGATCTCCCGAGCAATCTGAAGGCATTGCTTAACTTGCTCGGCGCTTGTCTCGGATGGCCGCAACGTACTTTGGGGCTTCTCAACTCGTCCCTGGGCAGCGACGCCAAGTGAAGCTACAGCGAGTCCGACGCACAGAAGCACCGCTCCACTTCTTGACATATTCCTGCTCCTAAAGAGATGTGGGCAAGCTGACCATTGGCATGGAACTATGTTTGGTGGCTAGACAATCGACTCTTAACTAGCTCCAACTTGGCCTTGTGAGCAAGAGGGCGGTTGAAGACCCGGCTTTCAATTTGACCAGTCACCTTGCTCAACGCGATATAGGCCAAGCTAAGGCCTGACTCCTGTTCGGACGCCTTCTTGTCCATGAAGTCGTAAGGGAAGTCAGCACAGAAGTTATGGAAGCCAGAGAACTGAGCAAGCTCCTTGGTGAACCCGAAGCCGTCTGGCGCGATCCGTGACCGCCTAGGATGGTAGAAATCGACAAAAAAGATGAACCACTCGCCACCGTTGAACGTAACGGCCTCAAAAACATCCACGTTGCCAATGGCTCCCAGCCGATGGAACATGATCCGCTGGCCTGATACTGTTTCGAGCCTGGAGAGATAGGCCAACTGACCGATCGGGCCGTTTACCGGGATTGGATTGGTTTCCGTATACCCGAAGGGACCCGTACCATCCGGATCCTTGTCGTAAGCAGGAGCCGCCTCAAGGATTGCCTTCATTGCTGGATGGATTATCTCCAGTTGGTACTTTTCGTCATCAATAATGCGGTTGATATGCGCGAATACTTCGCGCAAAGCCTTGTCTTCCTTGTTGCCTCCAAAAAGGTTTGATAGAAAACCCATCGCTGAATCTCCAGGCCGTAATCGACCAGATCAGTCCAGAAGCTCGCTCAGTCGGCGCAGCCCTGGCTTCTTGAACGCCATCCGAAGGACCTGTTCAAGAATGTGTGTGTTCGCGTTGTGTATGTAGGAAAGCGCGACGTTCGTCTTTTTATCTTCCGTCGAACCAATGCAGAAGGAACCATCCGCATTCCAGATCTGGATCTGCTCCCAAGAGCACTTGACGTTCTCGTTTGCTCCGAAGAACTTGTGCTTCACCAATGTAATTCCGTCGTCATGAAGTACTGACTCGCCAAACTGAATGGTTCGTCCGGCTTTCACAAGTTCAAGTACCTGACCTAACAACCGGACGCAGACGGCTCGCCAAAGCTTGTCGATGAACGTGCTATATATCTGTTCTTTCTTCAGCTCAACGACCACATCAGAACGCCCATCACCAAAAGCAATCGTGTAGGTGGTTCCGGTGGGAATTCCATTAACGGAGTGGCTGACCCCGCCCCACCGAACCCGAGTGATTGCGTCCAAGGGGAAGCTCACGCCTTTCCAAGAGACTCCACTGGGTGAAATGCTCAGTGTGTCCTTGAAGATCACACCAATTTCTGCGCTGTAGGTAATCTCCCTGTCCCACTCCGCCCTTTGAGCAGCGGACTGCTTACGCTTATGAAATATGTCCGCAAGTGCATCGACATCCTGCTCAACTCGCTCAGTGATGTCAGGGATTTCCGCGAAAAGTTCCTGAAGTAGGTTCATCAGTCTCTGGGACTGATTGATCATGTCGTGCTTATTGAACAGATCGATAGCAAGACTACGGATCTCGTATCCGAGGCCGAGACTCGCCTCATGCTCCATGCCTCGCGCCTTGGAGCTGAGCTGGATTGGCTGTGCGACGCTGTCCCAGTTACGAGTAACCAGCTCCAATTTGTCAATGTAGCCTTTAATGCCTGCCTCGCCAGACTTGGCGGCATCGCGGGTAGCCTTGATGAGCTTATGAACGTTCTCCTCTTCTTTCTCGAGAAAATCCTTCGTTTCCACCTCATAGCTGTCTACAAGATCATCGATCAGCTCGGGCGCATGTTCATCTCCGCCGGAGGTAGCCATGTCTACTGCTTGCGTCATGACCTTAACCAGCGTCTTCGGAGGAAGTCTGTTGAGTGCATCCTTAATGGCGCTTCGGTAGTAACGCTTGCGCTGGACGAGCTCTGCCTCGACCTGGTCTAAAGCCCGGACTTCAGGGAATCCAGCAACTACGCGGTCTTCATTGATGTCCCTAAGAACTTCGTCCGGATCCAGCTCCTCCGTCAAGGTCGCAAACACATGGATGAAGTCCGCCAGATCTTCGGCATCGTGGGCTGCATCTACTGATTCGAAGACGGACGCCAGCACGTTTAGATGCGCGAGCGCGGGAAGGCTTAAGTCCTCCCTGAGGCCCATCGGATCTTGGAGAATGCCGTCAACCAACTGCGATGCTTTCTTCGGAGAGACGCCAGGCAGCCAAGCGATCTCACAACTGAGTCTGTTTCGCGGGTTAGTCAAGTCTGACCTGGCCTTGTGGCAGGCATCGTGGTCAAGCGTCAGGGATTTTTCTTCAGCCATTGCAACAATTCGACGTCGGTCGTCGCGAGTGCTTACTCCGAGCAGTGCGAAAGCGTTCTGATGCAAAACAGTTGACGCCAACTTTGTTCTTAGTCTCGCGCCTTCAGTCAGGCTACTCTCGGAAGCGCCGTTCGCCTTAGCTGTACCGGCAGGCGCCACAGACGCCGCCACTTTTTTTGGGGCGTCGTCATTCGGTCTGACCTCAAGCATTGCCACAAGCTGAGGATCTTTCAGGGCAATCTGAGCCTGGACTAACGTTGCCGGTTGGACCGAAAGCGTCAATTGATTCCGAAGTTCATGGCTGTACTTTGCCAATTGCGGCTTCGACGAAAGGTGCTCCGATAGCGCCAGGGACATTGCGAGCTCGCTGCTGGTTCGGGGCGTCCTGCCGCACCCCTCGCACGGCAGGAGCGCGCTCGCTTTCTCTGACCCGCACGCAAAGCAAATTGCTATGCCCATATCACTCCTAAAAAACTATTTTCGAATCGCGCCCAGATCCCGGAGCGGGGAGCGGTTCTGCCCCCTGGTCAATTGAGATGCTTGCCGGAGTCACTCCGCGATTTTGACGGGTTGAGAGTGCGCTTGATTTAAACATGCCACATTGGAAAATAGTCACGTCTGTCATTGTCTCGACTCCGCTACGGCCCATGCGTCCCTTCAATTCATCGCCTTACATTTACCCGACGTTCGGCCTCTGCGACGCTCGCAGCATCCGTCGGCGTGAGTAGCGCATGCTTGCATAAGGACCGATAGTTCCCCGATAGACACGTCTGAAGATTGGCGCGGTACTCCGAATTGGAAACCTGCGCAGCTTGATCCGCCGTTAGAAGATGATGCTTGCAGAGCGATGGATAGTTTCCGGAGATGCATGTCCTAAAGTTTGCTTTCGCCTCTGCATCAGCCACTTGCATTTTTTCATCTGGTGCAAGCAGATGTTGCTTGCACAGTGATGGATAGTTACCGGAAATGCAGGTTTGGAAATTTGCTCGCCGCTCCGCCGATTCAACTTGGCGGGCTTCGTTTTCCGTGAGTAGGGATCGCTTACACAGAGATGGGTAATTTCCAGAAGAGCATGTCTGGAAGTTTGCTCGACGCTCAGCAGACGCGACCTGCTCTGCTTCTCCCGGAGTCAGCAATCCGTGCTTGCACAGAGACGGATAACGTCCTGACATGCATAGCTCCAGGTTTTTTGGATCGCTTTTCGACACTTTTGGTTGAACGTCCTCCGCAGGGGAAGATACCCAAGCTGAGCTGGTGGTGGGTGCAGAGGCTTGCGGCGAAGTGTCGACAGACCTGGGCACTGAGGCAGGCGCTGTTGAAGTCGCGTTTGCCGTAGTACTTAGTTTTCCTAGTAAGTTGGCCGTTGGTAGGCCGTCGGGTGCAATACCCGAATCCCTTTGAAAAGCCATAATGGCCGAGCGCGTCCGAGCACCCATTACCCCATCGGCTACGCCTGCGTCGTATCCGAGCCGACGAAGATTGCTTTGAATGTCTCGTATCGTCGGATCGAATGAAGGGTTTCGACCCCAAGACTGCGTTGCATCTACTGCCGCGGATGGCGCTGGCATGAAGCGGCTCCTGCCGGCGGCGTCAAGCTGCAGTCGATACGACTCAACTTCTCGACGCGCGCGTTCTAGCGCGCCGCTGCGATAGCGGAAATTGCCGCAACGACTGTTGTAATCGGCCACCATGCCGTTGAACAGATCAACGTCGCTGCCATTCCGGTTGTCTAGCACCGCCTCCGCACTGTTCATGCGGATCTCCTCCGCCAAGCAATAGTTGATCTGTGCGTTCGTGAAGACAAGGCTCTGACCCACAGGGGGTTTCGTCTCCACTAAAGACGATAGTGTCTGAGGTGGCGCCGAAGAGTTACCGTCGTATGATCGCGTCGGGCGGCTGTTGTCTGCTTCCCCGATTATCCAGAACACACCAATCACGGCTGCTATGCCGAGGACCCACTTGGCGACCGACCCGCCAGAAGACGCGTCCTGAGGACCTTGGTAAGTATTTTTCTGAGTTGGATGTGGTTGGGGCTTTGCCTTCGTGGCCTCCGATGACGTCGGCTGCCTAGCGCTCGCGCTGGAAACAGGTTCCTTTGTAGGAACTGGTTTGGCCGTGGGTGGCAATGACGTGTCTACGTTGGATACAAGCGTGGAGAGAGCAGCAAAGCCCTTGCCGTCCCCCTTCTTTGAATTCTCGTCTTCCCCAGCCACCGATGTTCCCCTGATTAGAGCAATCGCATTATTTAGGCTAGCCGCTGCTGCAGATCAGCTGGCTTATCACCACAGTCCCGTCAGGGCTATACGAAGCCAATTCTCCTGGTTGGCACATTTGAGCCCTCCCGTGATCGCGCTGGCGCGGAGTTCAATGCTGTGACCAGGCTGCTATTGTCCAGTTCGCTCTTGCCGGCTCTCGCGGCCAGTCGCGCGCCCTCTCTGACAACGAACGCAACATCCGACAGCGGTCGGCCGGCTAGTGCCTTGGCCAAGGGACCAGCCACCACGTCATCGGCCGTTGGAATGGAAGAAAGCAGTTTTTCAAGAAGTGAAACAATCTCGTCTTCGCTGGCGAAACCAACCTGAATGACATGGTCGAACCGGCCGCGCCGCAAGATGGCCGGATCGATCATTTCGACTCGGTTCGTCATGGCGATGATGAGTACCTCATTCTTTGCAGCCTCCGGAATGCGCCTAAGGAACTCAGCGACCTCCTCGACACGATGATGCCCGGAACCCATCTCACGATCTGCGAGGAAGGCCTCCATTTCATCAATCACCAGAACCGATGGTGCGTTCTGCATGGCTTTCTCAAACACTTCCGCCACCTTCTTGCTGGTGTCGTGAATGTAGGGGCTCGCAACACTGGAGGCGTCAATCGAGAAGCTCGGCCAACCGAGGAACTCGATCAGCTTCTCTACTGCAAAGGTTTTTCCACAGCCCGGCGGACCATGGAGAACCAGTGCCGATGGAAATTCAATGCCTAGCGCGCTGTATCGTTCGCGATTTAGGACGATATGGACAATATGTTCATTGAAGAAACTGGCCAGGGCTGGTCGACCTGGAAGCTCGAACACCCTTTCGCCAGCTTGCTGTTCCTGAGCGTCCGTTGGCGAGTCTTCTTCGGGAGATTGAGCGCCCGATGAACCCCCGGAAGTCGTTTGGGCAGGGCTCCTTGGGAGCGCTTCGTCAACCTTGAAGCCCCCAGCCTCGATCACATCCCTCAGGTTTGAGGCGCCGAGCCAACTGAGCATCTGGCGCATACGCCGGAAGGACCGTGCGGAGACGTGTGCCCCACCAGTCAGCCAGTACCCTAGTACAAAGTCATCTTCGACTTTTGAGCTGATGCTATACGTTGGCAACAGCCGGCTGATCTTCTCAACGTAAATGGCATCCTGCAGCGCTGCATCTTGATCGATCTCCCGAGTCGCGCGGAGCGCTTGTGCGAACGCCAGCGCTTCGCTCTTCGAGTCCGGCGACTTTCCGTCAGACACTGGACAAAGAATCTGGCTCGGACCACAAGATAGCGACACAAGCGACTTCTCGCCGAATGAGAATGGGGCCAGTTCGCCGCCAGCGATTAGTCTGGAGTTGGCCCAACGGTCGGCCAATTCCGGTTTGACGATCAACGCCGCGCCACCTCCTCTGGTCGCAACTATCTGCCAGCCGTTGCCCTCGAACCTGACCGCTTGGATGCAGGCTCCATCCGGAAGCAGGTACCCGCTCGGAAGCCAAGGCTCCAGTGCCATCGGTCAACTCCTAACGATGTTGGCGCCGGATATCATGTCGTCCTCACTTGGCGATCCGATCCGGATCGAGTTCAGATGCGATACGACGTCCCGCAACTTATCAATGTCGTTTAGCTTCAGTGCCTCAAGGCCCATAGCGACGAGCTGGGCATGCTCGGCTCCACCCTGGAACAAGTGGGGGCTCTGGGCGAGGCCTTTGAATCTGTCGATCACGAACCAGTCCTGACGCCAGAGAATCTGGAAGTTCTTGTGCCGGAGATCATCAAGGTGAGCTTCGAACTCGCCGCTGTTGTTGTCGATTGATCGTTGAGCTGTTTTTGCAAGATTGTCGAACGTAGTCTCTTCCGTCGGCCTGGCATGCTGTCTTACAACCTCATCGAAGAATCCAACGACGTGGTCTAGCTCCATCTTTCGCATCACCTTCAGATGCTCTTTTCTGGCCATTGCCAGCAGCCGCTTCGCTTCCTGGACATCATCCATTGCCTGCTTGGTGGTTTCCGGATCCGACTCGCCCGGGGTTACGGCAGCCGCTTGTTCCAGGCGCTCCCGCGCTTGGTCAAGCCTTTCGTCCTCAACCTTGGATGCCATATCGTCCAAGCGGGCTATGGCCTGGTTAGCCTGCTCAATTACCAACTTCGATGCATCTGAGTAGTCGATCTGCCCATCCTGGCGGGAATAGAAGTTCCGCCCGCTGTGGAATGAGCCCCCGATCGATGGAACAGTGATCTCCAGGACAATGTTTCCGGAGTCCAACACTTCGTACTCGCAAATCAAGTCCGCCCCGGCGGCGATCACGCCGTCCTCGAAGTCGGCCCCCTTGATCTCAAACATGCCAATCGGCCGGTTGCTCGTTATCGGATCGGCAATCTCGCCTTCCCAAAGCTTGAACTTGATCGAACCGGCACTGCCTGCTTTCAACGATTCCTCTGCCTTGAAAGTTTTCTTTCCTTTCTTTGGCAGCTGATCGCCCTCTCTAACCAGGAAGTCGAGCACCAAGCGGCCGCCAATCTTGTCGCGTGCCTCAACCGAGATCGAATGAGAGGCCGGGATAGCGTCGATGCTGGCCGCGGTCCGGGAGATAACAATCTTGTCTTCGCCAAGAGCGATTGGGCCGCCACTCTTATCAAAAACGAATACCTTGAAAGTGTTCTCGCCGGGCTTCGAAAGCATCAAGTCGATGCCTGCGCCATCCTTGAGCGGTATTCGGCCCGAAGACCAACCGGTGTCCAGACTGTCGACCTGGAACTCGGACCCCGATGCCACGCTCCCGGCCACCTTGACTACCAGTTTTGCTTTCGAGTCAGGCGTTCTGGCTATGTAGCTAAACGAAACATCCAGAGAACCGCCTGCACTCAACTGGCCACGGGATGACTTTCGTCCACGGCCCATGGAGGACCAGTCGATTGATTCGGCGAACACGGCGGCGCCCTCGGCAACCGCGGTCATCGGATTCACTTCGGTGGAAGCCGCGACGCCAAGTTCGAAAGCGACCTTGTCCCTTAGTGGCTTGTAGTGGGTTGGACCACCCACAAAAACAACGCGTTCGATATCGTGTGGACTTAGACCGGCCTTCTCCATCGTTTCCCTGGTGGCCGTAACTGATTCAGCGAGCTTTGGTGCAATCAGCTCGTCAAAGGTTGCTCGATCAAGCGGGATATCGAGGTAGATCTCTTCGCCAGCCAAGTCTCGAACACCCAGTTCGGTCTCCGGCAGACTGATGACAGTCGATTCCTTTTGGGAAAGTTCGATTTTTGCCTTCTCTGCCGCCCATGTGGCCATCCGCAGGAGCGAACGATAGTTGGGATCCGTAGCAATTTCTTCGGGAAGCTTGAACTTTCTCAGAAGCCACGGTTTGACAACGTTGTCGAAGAGCATCCGATCGAAGTCGCGCCCGCCACACATGGCAATGCCGCCGTGCGCCAACAGACTGACTCGACCGGAGACGCACTCTGCCAACGCGACGTCCAGGGTTCCGCCGCCAAGATCGTAGACGAGGAACATCCCGTCGTTCTTCCGTTGGCGCATCACACTCATGACTGCGGCCACCGGTTCCTGCATTAGCGCAACGCGACCAATGCCGGCCGCATCGGCGGCGGACATGGTTGCGTCCTTCTGCATTTGATTGAAGGCGGCGGGGACCGTGATCACGGTGCCGGTCTCGCCACTATTCCTAATTTCTTCGGGCAAGTAGCTAAACAGCATCCGAAGCACTTCAGCCGAGCAGTCTTCCGGCGTCATGACCAAGTTCACGGCCGGGAGTTTCACGGGCGTGCTGGTACCCATCAGGCGCTTGAACAGGGTGGCGGCGTTATCCGGATTCTTCGCGGCGTTGTTGTATGCGCGAGAGCCGATGTATTTGTTTCCGCGCTTATCGATGAAGATCGCCGACGGCGTAACGTCGTGCTGGTCCTGGCTCTTGTACAGCCGGACGTTTTCTCCATCGAATGAGCAGATGGCGCTGTTGGTGGTTCCAAGATCAATGCCGACGTACTTCATGCGACCACCTTCCTGAGCATAACGGTGCCTTCCTTCTTGAGGCCATCTTTCCCCATGACGATTGGCTCGACCATCTGATCCACGATGAGCACGTCGTCGGGTCCGAAATCTCCGCCATTCAGGGCGGACGCAGCCATGCCAGCGTCAAAGGGCTGACCCTCAAGATTCACCAGTCGGAGGCCGCCTGATTCGAGACTTTCTTCTATGCGCTTTTGGAAGTATCGGAGCTGACTGGCGTACTTGCTGCCATCCCCCGCATCGAGCTTGGATATTGCTCGGATGAATAGCTTCGAGAGTCGCCAGCTTTCAATGGCGACTTCCATTAGCGCCTTTTCGAGCTGCGTGTTCGTTTCGGCTGCGTCGCTCATGCGTCAATCCCCTTGTCGAGCCATTTCATCACTTGAAGTCACTCGAACTCGGATGAGTCAAACTTCAGCGTCTTCGTGTTTTCCTTTGCTGCGCGAACAGTGCCGTCCTCGAAGCCGGTATTGCTGAGAACGTCAATATCGACCTTGATGCGGACACGGGTGCCTGGCGCTGCGGTAAACAGCTCGACAACCTCGTTGACGATGTTCGAGAACTGCAAGGAGGCCTTGACCGGGTCAAGTTCCACGGTTGCATAGAAGTGCTTGGGCTTGGAGGCCGGTGTTGCCGACACAGGCGGCGTTTGACTAGGCCCAACTCCAGGGGTGCCGGGCGTGGGGAGCGTTGTTCCTGGCGGGGTCGCAGAGATCGCGGCCGCCTGGACCGCATCAAGCTGCGCCTGATAGGCAGCAGCATGATCCGGCTCAACCAGCAACAGCGAGTCCATCATGGGTGTCGTGTTCTTCCCAAACGTGAACCCACGATACTCGCCGGCTTCCTTGCCGTACGCGAGCCCGAAAAAGTCTCGGCTGGCGGCGCCGGCGGCGATCGCGTTCTGCACCACGGTCGACTTCCGGAGTCGCGGGAAATAGAGGTAATTGCAGGACTTCTGCCACAGATCGGCTGCCGAGCAATCCGGCTCGGCGTTCTTCCAGAACCAAGCTTTCAAGAGCCGGTTGAGGTGGATGGGGGCCCACTCGGAGATCACGAGCTCGTTGTCTTGCAGGACCCCCTCGATCTCCTTGGTCATGTTCTGGGCCGCGGGGTTCAGCGGCAGCGACTCCCACTCGATCTCGCCCACGCCGCCGCCGGCCTGCGCCTGCTGGAACGGCGTCAGCAGCCAGCGGTAGGTTTCCTTGACCAGGCGATAGGCCGCCTCCTGGACCTGGTTCCCGTTCTGCTCAGCCTGTTTGGCCTGCAGGTTGTCGAGGGTGATTCTGTTGTCCCTTACGTCTATGACGATGCTCTTCCAGGCCAGCAGGGTCCGCATGGTGTCCATCAGGTGACCAAGCTGGTCCGTTTCGGCCGCCAGGAAGACGAGGCGGTTCTGCTTCTGGCGCGGTTGTTCGCCCCGGTTCCGCAGAAGGGCCAAGGCCGCCGAGATGGCTTGGCTGCCGCCGGTTCGGGCATGGGTCGCCCGTGGCGGCAGTACGACCAGGCGAAGCGCCCAGTCGTCGGGTATGTCGATGCTGGGCGTGAAGATATGCGTCGCGTCCAAGGGGCCGCCGCCGATAACCCGCTGAAGAGTTTCGCGGATGGCGGGGATAACATCTTCGTCGTCCTTGAACCGGCGTTTGCGGTCTTCCATCTCACGGCGCAGGTTGGGCCGGACGTCCAGCCACCAGCGGCCGTTGCCCTTGTTGAGGTAGGTGAGGCGGGTTTCGAGGCGGCTCAAGGCATCCCGGTACACGTAGGGCGCCTGGCCTGGCTGCAGACAGCCCAGCAGGATCCGCTCGGTTTCCAGGCCCTGGGTCATCTGGTTGACGGAGGTCGGGGCGCTGCCCAAGAAGATGGACCGGGCGGTCCGACGACAGGCCTGGATGGAGCCGAACTTTGGTTCGCGCTGCTCAATGTCCACTGGCTCGGAGCGGTCGCCGTCGACGTCCCGCTCCAGGACGGGATCCCAGCCCGGGGGGAGGTAATTGAGCATCTCGGCCCGGACCGTGGCGTCGTACAAGGGCGTGCTGCCCGGCATGAGCAGGAGGTCCTGGTTGCCGTCCTGCCAGAGCCGGTGGATCACCTTGGCCATGAGCTTCAGGACGCCGCGGGTCCGCTGGAAGCTGGGCAGGGACGACCAGTCCTTGTAGAGGCGCTCGAAGTACTCCGGATGAATCGGGTAGGCGCTCTGCATCCGCGCGAGGTACTGCCCCTCTTGAGTCTCACTCGGAAGGTCTCCTCCGTGCTGCACGTAGAGGTCCGCAAACGCTCGGCAGACCTCATCGGCGGCGGATCGGTCCCGGATCTCCGCGAAGAGGCGGCGGCGGACGATCTCGAAAGCTTCCTCCGTGCCCACCGGCTTCCAGATGGCCTGCACGCGGCCGAAGTAATGCTCGAGCGTCTTCAGGGCCGCCACGCCACGGTCACTGCCGGCCTCACGCTCAGACTCAGGCAAGGAGGCCAGCATCAGGGCATTGGGTACCGCCTTGAGCGCCTCAGTCAGGGCCTGAATGAAGGACAAGTTGGAGTCGTAGGTGCCGCCGGCCAGGGTCTTGCCGGGCTCGAACTGACGGATATAGGCCACCAACTCATCCACCAGGATGACGCATGGCGCGTACTTGCGGATCAGGTCAGCCAGGACATCTTTGCCGGGAGAGGTACCGGCGCGATCCGATTCGGCGATGAGCGCGTAGCCCTCTGCCTTGCCGAGCTGCCAGGCCAGTTCGCCCCAGAGAGTGCGGATCTCATGGCCTTCGACCTTGCGTGGCTGGTTCGGCGCCAGCTGGTTGCCGTCCAGCACCACGACTGTTGCCATGGGGAGGTCTTGCACCCCGGCCTTGTCCAGGATCGCTGGAATGCCCTCGAGGTCGCGCGCGGGCGCCTCGCCAGCCGATAGGTGAAGTACAGCCAGCATGGTGTGCGTCTTGCCACCGCCGAACGCAGTCTGCAACTGAATGACCGGATCTCCGCCCTGCCCATTGAGTCGGCGAACCACGGAGTCGAGAAGCAGGCTCATGCCTTCGGTAATGAAGGTCCTCCGGAAGAACAGCGCTGGATCTTGGTACTCCGCTGTGGCGGTTCGCGCCTGAACGCGAGTGATGTCGGCTGCGAACTCCGCCTGTTGAAACGTTCCTTTGAGGACGTCTTCATGGGGAATGGCGATCTCGCGCCACGGCTTCAGGGTCATAGGTGTCGGTTCCGTATCTCGTTATGCCAACTGACAGTCGATTAGTGCGTGCTCGACATGCATCAGGCTTTATCGCCGTAGGCCAGCTCATCCATCATCCTGGCGAATGTTGACCAGTTGATGCGCTTACTTTTCTGCCGGTTTGCTCCGTACCAGTAAATGGCACCACGACCGACCTCAAGTTCGCCAAGCTTTTCCTTTTTCGCGAATATCTCAAGCCGCAGAGACGACTTCGCCTTTACCAGCTCGACGTTCTGAAGCTGCGCACGCACCTCGTGCTTTCGTTCGGCCTGCTTCTTGGCAACCATATCTCACCCCATTCGATTGGCTGGACTACCAGTTTCAGATATCCAATCTAGATTGTGCGCCCAGTTGTCCCAGATCATGAGACGCGGCTTCGATCGCATGCCACGTGGCAACAAGTTCGTTGTATCCGCGCGCATCCTCTGCCCAGCCTTTTCGCTCACACAGCGTATATAACCAAAATGCCAGTCGTCGAATATCGCTGCTTCTTTCCGGCATGCGGGCCAAGAGTGCGCCGGCTGCCGCTTCTCCACCTTGGCTCAACGCGCGCACAAGCTGATGCAAAGCCTCCCACGCGGGAGTCCTATTGTCGTGTTGCGGATCCCAACCAGCGGGATAGTCGGCAGGCCTCAACAGCTTCACCTTTCCGCCCTTCGCCGTGATCACTCCAGCCTGCTCCACTGCAAGGACAGAGGTGGCTTTTGCCTGGGCTAGCGTATTTGCTGTTCCGAACTCACCTGCGGACCATCCGAAATCCTGGAACCAGCCAAGACAGAAGTTAGTTCCAGCGTCAAACGTTTCGCCGCCTAGAACCTCATCGACCTGCTTGTTAATCAGTGTCAGCGCAGTGTGAACTGACATTGGCTCGCCGTTCGCTTCCAATACAGCTGAGTATCTGGAGAAGACACCCATTCCCGGTCCAATTGCAGCCTGGGCCAAATCAACCGGCGCAATTGGGGATAGATTTCCTTCTCCGCCGAGCATCGCCACAAGTGCATCCTCAAGCTCACCCTTGAGCTCCCGCAGAAATTCCTTGCGAGATACCGAAATAGCTTCCTTTGGCCTTGGCCTACACACAAGGATGATGCTCGACGCTAGCGCGTTACTGCCGACGCCAACCTGTCGATTGTCACCTTCAGTTTGCATTGGCCACGTTCCCGAGATCGAAAGTCCGGCCCGGATGACCGCGGCCAGAAAAGTCTCCCAGCCTGTAGAAGCCGTGCCTTTGCTCTTGGTTTCAGATTGCTTGAACGCGTAGTAGATGGTTATCGGGTACGCAGGGTGTGATGCGTCCGCAATCTGATGCATGGCGTCAGTCATGCCATCGAGAAAAAACTTCTCAGCCTCCTTTTTCCCGCCATGACGATACGGGGTCGCCACTAGCTCTTCCGCTTTTGGCACAACTAAGGTTGAGAACAAGCCAGGGAACTGACCACGAAGGATTCTTCGCATACAAACATAGAAGAAGTCCGAAAGATCCGCATAACCGATATTGTCGTAGTACGGTGGATCGGTGCTTATGACAGGCATTTTTCGCCATCCATCGGGGAAGGCACCTGCGGCGTTTCGCTGCATGGCGTGCCCCGGACTGCTGTCGAAGGGTGCTAAGGACGTCGCAACCACTTTCGAGACAACGTTCGCGCACTCGACAAAGCCAGCACTCGACTCTCCGAATGGATTGCCCTCTGCGAAGTCCCAAGTCATAGGCACAGCTTGCTTGGACATACCGGAGCGCATAGCACTGTCTTTTGGTCGCCAGGTTGAAATTGAACATCCATAGTCGTACGCCCGGCTTGCCGCAAAGGCGAGGTAGGTGGCGACACCCTCTGCATATGCGGTTGCGCCAGTTCCGCCGGCCTCAAGTCCGACCCCGTCATCTGGCATTCCTGCATTCACCGCATCAGATCGGATTTGGTCGCCTGCTTCACTTACTAGATCTGAGAGTGTGGAGAGCGCGACCAACTGGCGTGCAGTGAAGTAATCGCCGAAGACGTTGAAACCATATCTACGGCCAAGCGCATTACTGGCAAAAGTTCCACGGCAAGGCGTGTCTGGCGCCCAGCCCGGTGCCGCCGATTTTGCGATAGCCTCCATGTCATCGGTCGGGTCTAGGTAGACCCTGCCGCGGCTTCCTTCAGCAACGATTGCCATCAGCCTTGCGCCCATGCGCCCAGCATTCGCTTCTTCATCCACATACTCATACTTTATAGGCGTATCCGACATGAGGCACCGGAACGAGCCTTGAGAAACTTTCGTCCCCCCTTTCGCCCCAACCGGTGGCTTGCCGTGACCGGCGATAGCTGTACGGACCTCAAAACGGTAGGTGCCTCCAGTTGTTACTGGCTGAACCCATGCCTCTTTGCCTGGCTTAGTGGAAAGCAAGAACGTTGACGCCAGTGGTACTTGGACTTCCGTGTACGCAGGGTTCGGACTCTTCACTGTGCGCGCCCACAGCCAAGCTACGATTGTTAGATTCTGGCCAGCCAGCGACTTTAGGTCTGACCTAGCCTCTGCCATCTCTTTAGTTATTCTGATCCTGGGATATAGGTGTCCAATTCGCCTTTCCGCCTCGTCCCTGATCCAGTGCCCGTAGCGCCGAATATCCTCGGCTAGCCCCTTGCCACCTGACCAGTCCTCGTGCATTTCTCGCGTACGGCGTTCGGTTGCCTCCTTGTTCCGAGGCAGAGGCCCAACGGCTGGGCGGCCTGCGAACTTTGGCGGGATCTCAATCATTGCCTTGTTGAGTACGACCGCAACCGGATTTAGATCGGATGCGTGTGAGTCCAGGCCCAGGCGTTGCGCCTCGAGCGGGATCGATCCACTACCTCCAAACGGGTCGTAGAAAGCCGGGAGGTTCTCCGGGTTGAAAAGTTCGGTGGCGTTCGGATGCCTCGCGTTTAAACGACACGTTTCTTGCCAACTGCGTCGTATCTCTTCGCGTGCGGCCCTGAGGATCGTTTGATCGTTAGTATTTTCCCAGAGGACCAATTTCCGAATAATTTCAAAAAGCCGCTCTCGCTCACGCGCAGCGTCCTTCTTGTTCATTCCCCGTTGAAATCCTTGGCCGGACTCATACCCGGGGTCGTTGACGAGCTGAGCAAAAAGCACCGCGCGCGCCGCGGCGGGTGGGCGCTGAGCCCACCACTTGTGTAGCGCAGTCGGATAGCCCGATGGAGCTTTTCTCTTTCGCAACGAGGCTTCGGCGTTGATATCCGCCAATGGCAGTGCAACCTCAATAAGTTTCTTTGGCGATCGAATGGGCATCGTTACTTCCATGTTGTTGGGCGCGACAGGACAAAGCCGTCAGGCTTCGTCAGTTGCTCCGGAAATTGACTTGCTCGCAACTTGTCTTCGCCAATCGTTAGGTGGCCATTCGCCACTCTTTTGAGTTCGGAAGAATGTCTCTTCGGAGGAAATGCGATGATGACTCGTTTTGACGGGTATCTCTCGCGAATCTTTTGGATTGGCGTTGTAAGGTCGCTATCGCCAGAAATAACAAGCGCAGTATCGAAAGCGTCGTCAAAGGCATCCGCCATCATTTGGATGGCAATGTTCACGTCTGTCATCTTTTCTTCGTAGTCCGGCCAACTCGCCTGGCACTTTCTGCACGTTCTTGTCTTCTCAAGATAGTGTCCGAACTGGCACTGAGCGCCGCTACACTGCAGAGCTTCAATGTAAGTGTTCTGACGCTTCTGATCTTCTTGGTTCTTTCCGTTGTCTCGGATACGTGCGGTGAAGTAGTGGACTGCAGACAATGTTTGACCTTCCTTCAACAGGTTGGTCGAAAGAGCTCTGGCATCCAGCCAGTAGAGTCGTTTATAGCCAGAGTTCTTCAATCCAAAGTACAGGTTGAAGCCGTCTACATAGGCAATGACCCGGGTCATGCCGCCTCCTGAATAGCCGGCAGATCGCTATTGACTCCGGCGACGCCTAGAGGCGACACTATGGGCCTAACCCCGCTGGAGATAGCATCTCCGGCCCGACGCCCGCCACAAGCGGGCGTCTCTTTTTGTGGGTTCCGAGGCCTCATTTCCCGCCCCCGAGCACTCCGGTAAAGGCGGGCCAAAGCTGCCCCTGACCATCAGCCCGCAGCAGGCCGAGCTCCAAGATCCGCTTAAGGTCTCTTTGGCGAGTCTTGTCCGTCTTCTTCAGATACATGGCTTGGTAACGGGGATCCCCCCGCATGGCGGTCAGTGGCAATGGGCGACCATGCTCAATGACGTGTCTGACGATAGCGTATTGCCGCGGGTTGATTTGCTTGTTGTCCAAGTGCTGCCTGACGACAGCATCAAATAGAAGCATCCCGACCATCTCGTTGACGCGATCATGTAACCGGTCAATGACGATGCGAAGCCCGTCGAGATGGAATGCGACGAAAGTAGTGTTGGGGAACTCTTCTTTCTTTTCCTCAGCCCTGCGCACTGCATTGAACAGGGTGAAATACTCGTGGATATGCTCTTGGTAATATTTTGCCAACGCAAAGGGGGCGTACTTGTAGCCTGCGTGACGCAGCAAAGTTGCTTCGAGAACGCGACCTACACGGCCATTTCCGTCCCAGAACGGATGAATCAGCTCGTAGTAAAGATGCACCAGAGGCGCGCGCAGCAAGGGGGATATTCCGGCATCAACAAGATCTTGATGCCAGCTGACCAATCCATCCAGCAACCGTGAGATGTCCCTTCCGTTTTGGGGCGGCTTGTACCGTCCACCATGCTCTACGTCACCGACGAACGTGGGCCGTTCCTTTGGATTATCGCGAAGGAGTCCAGGCCGATTATCAGGATGCGGGAGATCACGACAGATCTCTGAGTGCACGGCTCGAATGTAGTTGACGGAGAAGCGCCAATCTGGATCTTCGGAGGAAGCTACGGCGAGGTCATAGGCAGCCTTAATGTTCCTGACCCGAACCTCCTGCTCGGCTTGGACCGTTGCCGGATCGAGGTCGAGAGCTCGCCCTGTCTCCTCTTCAGTGAGATTGGCGCCCTCAATGGTGTTTGTACCGAATACGGATTGGACCAGGACCTCTCGCTGCAGTTGGTTGGCTACCCGAGCCAGCGGGGAGGCGCTGAACCGGCGCCAAGCATCTTCGGCCCGCACCATAGGAACGGCGATAGCGGTCAGGTCGACCCCAACTTGGAACGTGAAGGGGCCAAAGCGTTCGGTTTCGATTCGGAGGATGGGTGTAGTCATCCCCGGATTATGGGCCTAGAAATGTCTATCTACAAATCTTCTTATTTGCTTTTTAAAACAGACATTTATGCCTTTCTTTTCCACGAACATGTCCGAGGCAATGTCCTATTTTATGTTGCGTTTTGCCCTCTTCAGTAGAGCAGCAAGGTCCAGATTGATGCTGGCGACCGCCCAGCCCGGCTCTGTATCGAACGGCTTGTCCAGGTAGAACGGGCCCTCCGGCTGCCCGTCCTCGCCCACCAGGACGATCGCCAGCAGGAACTGGTCCGGCTTGTTCAGGGCGGTGATGATCTCGTTCCGGGTGACCGTCAGCGTGGTTGCGCCTTTCGCCCGGCCCTTCACTTCGATCAGCCTGGCGTCCTGAAGCCTTCCGCCCGCGGTAGGCGCGTGGGAGGTGATGTCCCAGCCGCACTTCTCAGCCGACACATCCTTGGTTACATGCCCCAGCGCTGCCTCAGCCGCGAAAACGGCCTCCATGGCGATCCGCTCGATACGGGCACGGGCCGCTGCGTCGGCGGCGAACAGGCCCGGGCTTCGGCCCGGCTCGGCGAACAGCCCTGCGGGTAGAACCAGGGCACCGCCCACGATCACCGGGGTGGCGGATACAAGGTGGCGCATCGACTCCAGTTCCCTCTCCCGGGCCTGAAGGCGAGCCGTGAGCTCCTCCGCGCGCTTCTTGAGCTGGTCGGGCTGCATGCGGGGCTGCCTTCCCGCACGGACCTCTGCCTCCAGCTCAATGTAGCGGTGGGTCAGGTAGTTGATCTCCTTGATCAGGCGCTCCCTGACGGCCACGTGGATCTTGTCCGTCTGGGCAAGGCGGCGGGTTCGGACTTCTTCGTAGTGCTCCGGCACGATCGCGCTGGAGGCATAGGCGAGCGCCTTCGTCTCGATACCGGACTTCAGCCATGGCTGGTCGAGAAGGCTGGCCGCGGCCGCCATCTGGTCTGCGGCCAGGGGGATGAGATCCAGGTGAGGCGCCCAGCCAGCGAAGTGGGTCTCGCCGCTAGGAGAAACGGAGACGAACTGGAGACGGCGGGACACCGTCTTGGCGTCGTCACCCGCGCCCTCCCGGACGCTGTGATCGATCAACAGGAGCAGCCGGGGTTCAGTGCCGTCGTCCGCCGGGTCGAGAAGTACCGTGCCCTGCTTGAGGCGGGAGCGCTGGTTCTCGAGCATCAGGTCCAGCACCGATCCCATCAAGGGGTGGGCCGGATGGATCAGGTCCGCGAGCGGCTTCCCGTCAACGCGGACATCTTTCTTCTCGAAGCAGACACGGTGGTAGCCACGAAGCACCGGGGTTCGGGTTTCGCCGATGGTCCGGTCACGCTCCCGGATAACGGCCGGGACATGCGGGATCTCGAAGCGTCCGGACTCGCGTGGCCGGGCCTCGCCACCCAAGCGCTCCAAGGCCTCTAGGAAGAAGGAGCGAATGAAGTGCGGTTGGAGCTTCCGCGCCTCGGCCTTGTCCATCTCTTCCTTGATGGCGTACAGGGACTCCAGGGACATGTGGTTGTCGACCAACGCATTGCGCTTGAAGATCTCCTTGAGCTTCTCGGAGTCCAGCGTGTTGTCGATGACCTCGTGCAGCCTGGCCTTCACCTCTGCGCTCTCGCCGTAGCGGATGGCTTCGACCAGAAGGTCCTTCAGGGACTGGTTGTCGAAGGCCTCGCCCAGGACATCAAAGACCCGGCCGCCCAGCGCCAGCTTCTCGATCTCGATTTTCTCGAACAGGCGCCGGAATACATCACCCTCGCGGGTCTCGCTGGCCACAAGGTTCCAGAGGTGGCAAACCTCCCTCTGGCCGATGCGGTGGATTCGGCCGAAACGCTGCTCGATTCGGTTCGGGTTCCAGGGCAGGTCGTAGTTAACCATCAGGTTGGCGTTCTGGAGATTCACGCCCTCGCCGGCGGCATCGGTTGCCACCAGCACCAGAACCTCCTTGTTCTGGCGGAATTCTTCCTGGATCTTCCGCCGCTCGTCGCGATTGGTACCGCCATGGATCGTCACTACCGCCGAAGGCTTGCCCAGCAGGCCGCCGATCTTGGCGGACAAGTAGTTCAGGGTGTCGCGGTACTCCGTAAAGATGATGATCTTCCGACGGTTTCCCTGCGAGTCGCGCATCTCCGGCTGCTCTTGCAGGATCTGGGACAGCTGTTCCCATTTCTTGTCGCTGCCGGACGTGACGACACCGGCCGCCTCGTGCTCGAGGGACTTGAGGATGAAGATTTCGGCTTCGAGTTCCTGAATGGTCTCCGCGGCTGATGCCTGGTCGACCACTTGCTCGGCGAAGTTCTCGTAGTCCTCGGGCGTCAGGGCGTCCTCGGACTCGTCGATGTTCTCCGGTACATCGATCACCACCGGCTTATAGGTGGTGAGGGTCTGGCCGAGACGATTGCCTCTGGCGACGACCTTCATCTCCTCGAGTCGGTCCTCGAGGCGCTTCTTTCTGCGCTTGAGGGATTGGAAGATAGCTTCCGGACTGGATGCCAGCCTGCGCTGCAGTTGGGTCAGAGCAAACCCGACGTTGCCCTTCTTCCTCTGGTCATCGAGGTTGTCCGCACGGTTCATCTCGTTACGGACGTAGTCGGTGACGTGCGCGTACAGCGACGCTTCCCGCTCTGACAGGAGGTAGTTGGCAGTGTAGGCCTTGCGCTCGGGGAACAGCCTTGTGCCGTCGAACTTCAGCAACTCTTCCTTGACCATGCGCCGCATCAGATCCGTCACATCGACCTTGTGCGCGCCTTCCCTGAACTTGCCGTAGAAGCGGTCGCTATCGATCAGGGATAGGAACAACTGGAAATCTTCTTCCTTGCCGTTGTGCGGGGTCGCCGTCATCAGCAGGAAGTGACGCGTGATCGATCCCAGCAGCTTGCCCAGCTTGAACCGGAGTGTCTCATTGACCTGGTTGCCGAAATAGTTGGCCGAGAGCTTGTGCGCTTCGTCGACCACGATCAGGTCCCAGTGCGTCGCATTCAGCTTCTCCTGGAGCTCCTCACTTCGAGACAGCTGGTCGAGCCGGGCGATTACCTGATCCTGCTCGTCGAAGTAATTTCCGCTGGCAGAAGACTCCTGCTTCTCCTTGCTGAAGATGTCGAACTTCAGCCCGAACTTCTCCCAGAGCTCGTCCTGCCACTGCCCCGACAACGAACCAGGGGAAACAATGAGGATGCGGTGGGCGTCGGAGCGCATGATCAGCTCACGAATCAGCAGGCCAGCCATGATGGTCTTGCCTGCGCCGGGATCATCCGCCAGAACGAAGCGCAGCGGCTGGCGAGGCAGCATCGCCTCATAAACAGCCGAGATCTGATGGGGAAGCGGCTCCACATCCGAGGTGTGCACGGCCATCATGGGATCGAACAGATGGGCAAGCTTGATTCGATAGGCCTCGGTGGCCAGCTTGAAGTCTTCCGCTGGGGCATCGAAAGCCCAAGGGCGTCCGACACTCGCGATGTTGAGCGAGGCTTCATGCGACCGGAAAAGCATTTGCTCCGATATGGAGTTATCTGCCCGCTTGAAGTAGACCGTAAAGGCATCGGCGCCAACTGGTTCGCTGGACACGACGGTTACGGGTCCGGAAGGATCAATGCCGGAAACCAGAGCGCCCGCTTTAATGTCTTCCAGTTTCACGCTTAAGCCCCTAGTAATAGTTAGAACAAGATCTTAATCAGTGCATCGCCTGCAATTTTCTGGAAGTGTGAGGCGTCGTCTCACTATCCCAGAGCTATTACCCCAGATTGAACAAGGTCCTCATATTCGGAAAGCAGAATTGGATTGATCCATCGATCCGAGGCCAATGGGCCAAACCTTTCATCGATGACTTCATCGCAAGCGGAAAGCCAGAGTGCAACATGGGCTCGAATCTCGCTGACTGGCAAGTACGCGACTTCCTTACGTTCGGCTTGGCGAAGGAATCTCGCCACTTCTTCGGACCGACTGGAGAGACTTGATCGATCGCCGAACAAAGTTGCTTCCGCCACATAACCCGCCAGCAGATCAAGGTGCTGCGGCTGGGGATTCCGTGTCCAAGGCTCGTACCTTCGAACATATGGCTTCGAAATGTCCGGCTTTGCGTTCTCAATCATGGCTTGTGAGTAGAAGTGCGTTCGAACCTGCCTTGTCCTGATCAGACCCAGCTTGCCGAGAGTCTGCTTCATGTAGTTTTGGAGCAAGTCAGCGCGGTAGTTGGCACTGGACCAGACACTCCAGACACCCTGTTTGAACCATGCCGCAGCCCGTGGACAAGAGGCCTGGGTCGCCTCCACCAAGTTCACTGGTAGCAGTACGAAGGCCTGGCCCTCTGCCTCAGCCCGAGTCCGGCCCTTCCAACCCTTCGGAGCGTGTCTTGCCTGGACGCGAACAGACGAGGCAGTTGGGTCAAACCCCTTGTCCCTGATGTTCTGAAAGGTCCTGAGGCGCTTTCCTTCGGCCACCACCATGTCCTGCGCCCACCTGGGGAGCTGCGGAATCACGAACCGCCTGTGCAAATCGGCATAGGAGGTTGCGCCCTTGTTCTCCGTCATCTCAGCGTCGCTGAGGCCCAACTCAGCCATGCACGCCGAGTACCAGGTGCGTGCGCGCAGCGAATTTGAGGACTTCTCGAGCTCATTCATGGCGGCAACCAATTTACCCGAGTTCGTTGCCTCTTGGTTTCCGGTCCGGGCGTCCAGATCATTGGTCCCGACCAGAGGCAACGAGGGGCAACCAGTGGCAACGAGAAGTGACACCGACCTCCAGGGGAAGGTGAGTGGCGGGGTTCCGGCCGAGTCCCTGGCGGACGACCTGCTGAGGACCCATGGACATGTCGTCGGCGGGGAGGCGTTGTACCGACTGCTCGGATACGGGTCCGCCGATGCGTTCCAGCAGGCACTGCGCAGGGAGGGCGTTGGGCTCCCCGTGTTCGCCCTGCCGGGCCGACGGGGAAAGTTCGCCATGACACGGGACGTTTCCGCCTTTCTGCTCCGGCATCGCGACCAGGCCATCGACCACAACCAAGGAGGACAAACGACCACCTAAAAGTCCCAACCCCGGAAACGCAAAAGCCCGACCACTGGAATGGCCGGGCTCTGCGAATCTTCAAGCGGTCAGATTAGGTCCCTGACGCCTGAAGCTTCGCACCACCGATAGGACGCCGTCAACCCAACTTGGCGTCCCACGGGCGGTTGCGTGTCCGGATTTCCATATCCCACGACACAGGAGCTTCAAACATGTTCTTCCTTCAGGAAACGGCCCCGGATCACTATCCGCCCGCCACGGTTCGCCCGCCCTCCGATACCGCCATCGTGCTGTCGGCTGCTTGGGCCGAGCGCAAGGTTCCGCTGTCGCGGGGCCACAACATCCGCGGGTACCACCCCGTTCGCCCGGGCCACGGCGCCATCGTCTTCGAATCGCTGATCGAGAGGGACACGATCAGTCTGTTTGCGTCCCAGCCCGAAGTCGAGAAGATCGTTTCTCAGCCGGTGACGATCTACTACATGTTCCAGAAGCGCCGCTTCCGGTACACGCCTGACCTGATGGTGGTCTGGCGCGACGTTCCGTCGGCGTGGGCCGATCGCGGTTTTCAGAAACGCACCTTCATTGAATGCAAGCCCCACGAGAAGCTCGATTCTCTTGGCGAGGCGCTTTCTCGCTCAGAGGCGGCCATGCTGGCGTTTGGGCAAGGGCCTCGCGTCCTGGTCACCCGTCGCGAGCTTTCTTCATGGGGGAGGACCGCCAATGGGCATTGAACTGAAGGTTGGCGCTGAGTACCTGCACAAGGGTGCAACGGTCTCGCTCGTTGCGGAGGCAGATGGCATTGCCATGGTCCAGCTAAAGGATTCTAGCCATGTGCTTCCGGCGATGGTGTCTGAACTGAGTCCCGTTCCGACCGCCAATGAAAAGCTTCACAGCAGCATGGCCATCAAGGTCACGGACTGGGAGCGAGCGGCGTCGCTTGCCACAGCCATTCAACAGGGACTCAAGGACGAGGCTGGCCTTGGGGATCTCGTGAAGTCCATCGCGGCGGACTTTGAGGTCTCGACCCGTCAGGCTGCCAGGTATATCGCGAAATACCGTGAAAACGCAGGGCCGATGGCGCTTCTGCCCCAGAAACCGGGGCCCAAGGTTGGCACGCGCAACATGGCGGTGGAGATGGAGCTGATCATCGCCAAGAACATCGAGAGCGATTACCTGCGCGAGGAGAAGCCGTCCTTCGACCATCTTTACAACTGCATTTCCGTCGAATGCCGCCAAGCTGGCCTCAAGCCGCCCTGCAAAAACACCATTCGACGCCGCCTCTCGACCCTTGCTTCGGAGTTGAAGCTGCGTCGCCGTGAAGGTTCCAAGCGGGCCAAGGAGAAGCATGGATCGGCAGCCGGGCACGCCCCGGCGGACTATCCGCTTCAGCGGGTTGAGATCGATCACACCCTTTGTGACGTCATTCTCGTGGCCGACACCCCCGTCCGCGAGGTGCTAGGTCGGCCTTGGCTGACGCTTGCCATCGACGTGTTCAGCCGGATGGTAGTGGGAATGTACGTTTCGTTCGAGCGACCGTCGTCCGCCAGCGTGGCGATGTGCCTCGCGAACGCGCTGCTCCCCAAGGAAGCCTGGCTCGCTGCGAACGGTGTAGTCGGGGACTGGCCCTGCCAGGGCGTGATGGAAGAGATCATGTCCGACAACGCCATGGAGTTTCGGGCCATGGCTTTGCGGCGCGGCTGCGAGCAGATGTCGGTCAAGCTGCAGCACCGCCCTATTGGTTCACCCGAGATGGGCGCGTCGATTGAGCGGCTAATCGGAACGGTGATGGGTCGCGTTCACTTACTCCCCGGCACCACCCAGAGAAACACAGTTGAGAAGGGAGACTACGACGCGGAGAAGAAGGCCTTCATGACCCTTCGCGAGTTCTGCACCTGGCTCACCGAGCAGATCGTCTCCAACTATCACCTCAGTCTTCACAAGGGGATCAACAAGCCTCCGATCGTCGCTTGGAACAGCCATTTCGGCGATTCGCCGCCGAAGTTCAAGGGAACTCAGCTGGAAGTCCTTGGCGCATTCCTGCCTGCGGAGCAGCGGGTTCTCCGACGAGTGGGTGTCGAGTTCAAGGGGGGCAACTATTGGGACGACAAGTTCCTCAAATGGGTCGGTGATGACCACAAAGTTGCCGTGCACTACCACCCGCTTGACGCCTCTGTGGTCTACGTCCGTGTTCCGAATGGAGAGCTCGTCATCGCGAAGTGCTTCTCCCGCACACCTAGGGACGGGCTTGCCTTCGCGGATGTCCGGCGCCGAGGTTCGCAAGAGCGTGCCTCCGCCAAGGATCCGCGCATCGTCCAGAAGAAGGATGAGTCGCATGCCCGCATGAAGTCGCTTCTCGAAGAGTCGGCCAAGCGGACTGACGCGGCACGCAAGACGCCGCCGGCGCCGTCCGCGCCGGTCACCATGATGTCCCACGAGGCTGCGCCGCGGATCACCAAGTCCAGGCCTGCCCGCATTGCTGAGGGAGCTTGCGCATGACCAGCGAAACCGCGTTTGCGGAAGCCAACCCGTTGGAGGCCTCGGAATCGGTCGCCAGCAACGTTGCGGCTAAGGATGAGCATGCCGTAGCCAAGGATGGGGGCTCTCCTGAGAATTCCCACCTCGATGAAAACGTTGTTCCCGTCTTGTCTCTGTCCCTGGCTGAGCGGGCTCGGCACATCCTGTCTGACGTGACTTTGTACCACCCGAACTTCCTTGGGCTTTTGAACGAAGCCGAGTGGATGGTTCGCGAGCCTCGTCGAAGCCGTGCTCGCGGCATCTTCCTTGCTGCCGATCCTGGCATGGGCAAGACGCTGCTCTCCCAGGAGCTGGCGCGCATGTTCCCGATGCAGAACCGGCCTCGTGACTCGCTCAACGAGGGTGCGTGGTGCGCCGTCTCCATCTCCATGTCGGGCGCAAGGCGCACCAAAGCCGTACTGAATCGGATCCTGGAGGCTACTGGCGCGCCGATCGGCAAGACCGTGACGATTGGCGACCAGGAGATTGCAGTCGTGGCTCACCTGCGGCGGCTCAATTGTGGGCTGCTGATTCTCGATGAAACGCAGGATCTGCTGGGCGCCCAGGAGACGGAGCAGCTGCGGGTCATGGAAGTGATCAAGTACCTGATGAACGAGCTGAGCCTGCCGGTGCTCGCGCTTGGCACCAACCCTGAATCGACGCCCTTCAAGCTCGACCCTCACCTGGCCGCTCGCTTTGAAATCATGCCGCTGCCGGCGTGGGAGGTTGGAGACGACCTGGCTACCTTCCTCTCCGATTACGAGCGAACGCTTCCCCTGAAGCGGGCGAGCGGCCTGAGCAAGAAAAGCATCCAGGAGTTTCTTGTGAAGCGATCCGGCGGTATCACTGATGGCATCCTGCGGTGCCTGCGGAACGCCGCGCTGTGGGCCATGGTGGACGGTACGGAGAGGATCACCGTTGAGCTTCTTGGTCGCGCCAGGTATCGGCCGGATATCGAGTTCATCAAGCAGGAGCTGAACCATGCTGCTTGATGCCCCCCGGGGACCCAACCCCCTGATCCTCCGCACCGATCCTATGAACAAGGATGAGACGGTTTCTTCCTTCATCGATAGGGTGGGCGCGTCCTATGGACTCAGTCGCCTTGATCTCTTCAAGACGCTCGACTCCAACTGGCAATGGAGCGGTCGTTCGGCCGATGTCGACCGCAATCTGCCCAGGAACATCAACACTGCACTTGGGTCGGCCCTGGGCCTGGAGGCTCCTGCGTTCCCCCTGGAGCTTCAGAGCGTACCGAACGACTTCCTGGCCGCATCCTGGCGGAACGACTATTGCCCGCTGTGCTTCCAGGAGGATCTTGCCAGCCATCGGACGCCCTATTTCCGCTGGCAGTGGGCTTCCGAAAGCGCCACTTGTTGTCATCTGCACGGGAAGCCCCTGGTTCGTTGGCGGCGAATCAGGAAGTGCGGCGAGCGCGTTCTCCCACTGGCGTGGGCCGCTAGCCCGTCGCCCGCAACTGTGGACAAATGTCCTTGGCTGGCTTCGGACTTGGCCTTGGTGGGCCAAGCTAACGAGGATGCCCGCTCCGACGCAGCCATGACGCGTTTGGTGATGGCGTTCGAGCGCGGGTTCCTGAAGTTTCGTGTAGACGAGGCCAGCGGGCGCCGTGACTGCGTCGTTGCCTGGCCTGAGTTGGTTGAGCGCATTCGCGCTTTGGGCGCGAGCATGGAGGAGGGCGCCGACCTGCCCTTGGCGGCCCGCGTGCTCCCAGCCGAATCCGAGTTGTTTGGGCGCCCGCAGAGGATGCCGAAGCACGGCAAGTCTCGCGGGAGCATCCAGGTTGTCACCGACCCCTCTTCGGTTGCCTGGCGGAGAACGTTGAACTGGTTCGTCGCGAGGACGCTGCTTGGCCAAGGTGGGTTCCGGCCGGCCCTCAACGTAGGCGGACACGCCTGGATGGAGACCCTCGGACAGGCGACGGAGCACCCCGAACTGCGGGATCGCTTAAACAGGGCTTCGAGGGTCCTGGTGACCGCCGCCAAACAGCCCGCAGGTGGGCGCCTCAGGGAACGCGAACCGGACCAGCGATCCCGAGCCCAGTTCGAGGCGACGTGGGGCACCACTGGCCCCATCAAGGAAGCCAGCGGGGGCGCTCATGACCACGCCTGATGAGCGCACGCGCGCCCTGGTTCAGGCCGGGGCATTCCTGAAGGACCTGCGAGCTGACCCCACGCTACCCGAGTCCATCCGGTCAGAAGCTCATCGACTGCTTCGGCACTACCCATCGACCGGAGCGCTCCGACACATCGCCATGGCGATCGAAGCCCAGCCATGGATGCCCCAGCTCTCCGCCGAACATAACCCCGACTGGCTGCGCGGCTACCGGCACGGCGCGCACGAAGAAGGCTAGCCAACTACCTCGGCCGCTCCCATACGGCCACCCAATGTATCGACCAAGGAATACCTATGGACATCAACGAAGCCGTTGTTGCTTTCTCCCTTTATCACGCCACCGGCGAGGGGGTAACCCTCTTTGTCGTGATCGCCTCAAGCGTCAACCACGCTGAGCACGTGTTCAGGGACAAAGTCCCGGAGTACTACCACCCAGGCTTGACCACGTTCAAGTGGGACGACCCTTCTCCGGATTTCGCGGAGGTGAAGCGCTACATCCCGCAGCCGGTACTTGAGTTGCTCGCGAATAACCCGAAGGGCACGACTGAGCACTATTCGCACATGCACTACAACCTCTCGTGATGACCAAATCGGCTAGGTCAACAGATCGCAGCCACCTCGTTGGGCCTGCCTTGCGGGCCTTCTTTCGGATCGCGAGAAGGTGGAACCTATCCGCGGGCGAGGAGCGGTGCCTTCTCGGCCTGCCGGCTTGCTCGACGTTATATCGCTGGAGACGCGAGCACCGCGGCCGTCTTTCCAGCGACTCGATGGAGCGAATCAGCTGTGTCATAGGCATATACAGCGCGCTTCACGCCATATTCTCGGACGGGAGGCAGGCGGACAGCTGGATCAGGCGGCCAAATATTGCGCCGCAGTTCTCTGGGCAGACCGCGCTTGAATTGATGATGGTAGGACAGATGAATGGCCTTCGCGTTGTCCGCCGATATCTGGACGGACAGGTGGAGCCTGAGATCTTGCCCCAGCCCTATGCAATGTATAGCTGACCGTACGCAGCTGCCTCCGGAACGAAGATGCGAATATTTCTTGGTACTGGCCATCGCCGGGTTGCAGTTGGCTCGAGGCTCGCGCCAATATTGCGTAGCGTGGTTCACCGTGACACTTTAGCTGTTATCTGTCTGTCTGACTCTGGGAACGCATGGCTGCATTGGTGTCAGAAGTCCGACGGTGCCGCAGCACGTGAAGACGGGCCGCTCAACCACCGTCGGCGCCCCTCCGGTGCTTTCTTCCGGCGACATCGTCGCAGGTCTGGGGGCCGCACCGCGGGATTTTCTTTGCGCGTGCCTGGCCCTGTTTGACGACAGCACGCTGCAGCGACGCATCAGCACACTGATCGAGAAGTGGAAGTCGAATAGGACCGCAAGCAAAGAAACCGATGAAGCCGAAGCGGCTGCTGCGGTAAAGGGCAGTCTAGACGCGTGGCGCGAATCGAAGCTGACGGACGACGAGCTGCGTGTTCTGTTGTGGATGTATCTCCGCGAGGCGCTCGAACTTCCACCGCTCACGTTTGCTTCGTTGCGCGCTGCTGACACAGCTGCGGACGATCTAGTCGCACGGGCACTGCATTCCATCCAGCCCGGGCGCGCCGCCAAGCTAGCCGAGAAGTATGGGCTGAAGGAGCCTCGCGACCTCCCTACCACCCTCGACTCGCTCGCACGAAAGACGATGGAGGAACTGATGTCATCTTTCCTGCAGGCGACCGATGCCGGGTCCAAGCAGGTCAGAGAAGACCTCCTGTCCGAGACTCGAGCTCGACTTTCGCAGCTCCCTAAGGAGGATCGACAGCGCCTGATGGGTGCAGTTGGCAGCGACGAATTGAACGATGCCGCCCTGGGCAAGATCCTGATTACGGGTGGCGGTTTGGGTGCGTTCGGCGCCAGCGTCAGCTTGGCGGGTTTTTCCGCCTACATTCTTGCCGCTCAAGCATCTGCGTTCATTCCGCTGGTAAGCGGACCCGCCCTGGTGTCGGTCGTCGCAGTCCTTTCCAACCCCATTACCATTGTCGCTGCGACAGTCGGCATGGGCTGGTGGGCCACGCGCTCAGCGAACCAGCAGGTGCGCGGTGGGATAGCTGTGCGGGTCGTGTCGCTGCTGGCCCTGAATGGCTTGGATGCGGGTGTTGCCGGTGCGCGAGCCATGCCAGATGCGTTTTCAGCGCTCCAGAGCATGCGCGAATCCGGAGGGCTGCCGACAGAGGTTCTCGCCAGCTACCAGGCCGACTGGAAGCTGATTGAACCTGTGCGCAGAAGGGCGTCGAAGCTTGATCCTCGAGTAGCAGGGATCTTCGAGCGCCCGGTTGGCACGGACCCAGGCCTGGACAGGTTGAGCGGGCTGGCGGACGACCGGCGACGGGAACATCGCGAGGACGTTGTGCTAGCCGGGCTCACGCTCGGAGACATTCTATACAGCGCCTGGAGCCTGAACCCCATGGTCCTGGGTGCAGCCGATTTCTCACGGGTGGAGGATTTGGATGACCCCGTTGCATTCTCGGCTTTCGCGCACAAGATGGAAGCGATGCACTCCGATGCTGCGACTGGCGCCATCAGCAACCTGAAGGGATACGTCGCGGAGCGGGTTGTTGCAGCACAGTTGATGGAGCAAGGCCATCTCGTCGAATTTCCCGAGACCTCCAACCAGGCTGGTTGGGATATCTCGGTGGACGGGACGAAGTATCAGGTCAAAGATGTCGGCGACCTTTCTTCGCTCAAGAATCACTTCGATCGCGGCTATGACTATCCGGTGATCGCAAATTCGGAGCTTGCCGGTCAGCTGTCGGAGCGGTACGGAGACGCGCCGCCGGAGTGGACTGACCAGATCCATTTCGTGGAAGGCTACAGTAACCAAGTCGTGGAACATGTAACCCGATCATCGATCGAGGCCGGCGACGACATGTTGCATCCGGACGTTCCGCTGTTTGTCGTGGCCTTGAGCGGTATCCGAAATATCGAGCGCGTCCACAGGAACGAAATCACAGGAACCCAAGCGCTTCAAGAGGTCCTGCTTGATGGCGGAACGCGGGCAGGCTTGGCTGTCGCTGGGAACTACGCCGGCGTCGGGATTGGGTTGCTTGTTTTTGGCCCTGCGGGCGCACTGGTATTGGGTGCGGTCGTGCCTATCCTGACCCAGCGACAATCCGGGGCGATCAAGAACGCAATGGACGGCCTGATTCAGGACAAGACCTATCTCGCGTGGGAAGCGAGCGCCCGAGCTGCACTATCGTGCCTGATCGAGAAAGCTGACGATCTACTGAGAGAGAAGAGTGCGCTCCTGAAGGCAAGGCAACCCGAGGCCACGCCAGCCGCAATCAGCAGCTATATCAATGGACGGATCGGCGACGAGGTAGCGTTCCTTCGCGAAGCATGGTGTCGCTTGAAGAGCATCCGAGATGACAAGAGCTCGGCAGTAGAGATAACTACGCAGCGAACGATGTCCTGGCTAAGCACAAGCACGCTGTTTCCGCACACTTACCAGAAAGAGCTCAAGGCTCTTTCCGCTCTTTACCGAACCCGCCCGTCGACGGCAGATCGCGTGACCGTCGTGCTCAGCGACGTCGCCGAGAGGACTGTAGCAGCGACAAAGAAGGCGCGGGAATCGATTGGGGAATGGTTGTCGACAAGGCTGAGGAAGGACTGAGTCTTGTACGTGTTTTATCTGTTCAAATTCTGCGTAAGCTTGGAGTCGAGATGAGCCGAATTCTCGCTCCAACGTCAGGACCTACCGACTGGCGAAGGCTTTTGGCCGACCCGGAGAAGCATTGAGTCAGACGCAGGTCTACCTTCGAGACCGCGGCTCCCTGGGAGCATGCCCAGAAGACGAGCCGCGCGATCCCTGTCGAGATCGCTGAAGGACTGGATGAGCATGCCGACGTAGCCGGTCGACCTCAGACGGATGGCTTCTCGCCAGGCCCAAGGATTTGAGGGAAGAAGACTTACGGCGGAAATGATTTCGGATTGGCTCCGTGGCGACACGCTGGGTGCGCCTGACGAACCCTGATCGAGTGGTTGGGGTCAGCAGGGAACATAAGCCGCTGTTCTTGTGGGCGGCTTTATGGATCGTAGAGAAGCACGAGTACTTCACTCATTGAGCCGTAGTCGCGCCTGCTCGATTGCCCGGGACGAGAACTGCTCGGGGAAGCGAAGCACTAGTCTCTCCCACAAGAACTCTTCAAGGCCAGCATCGATCATCTCCTGAAAGCCGTCCGTCGGCGCGGCCCTGCTTACCGTGTCGTCGACAGTTGAGACGATGTCGCCATTCCGATTGGCGATGGCCCTGCGGGTGTAGTTGGCACGCCAGTGTGTTTTTCCTTGAGAACGGCGGTGTTCTTCGATGGCGTAGATGCCATTCCATGCCTCGACCTCAACATGCTTGGTTGCACCGTGCTGGGCGGCCTGAAGCACGATCTTTCTCTTCCGGGCCAACAAAGCAAGTTCGCTGTTCCCGGCTTTCAGAGCATTGGCAATGAGGCTATCGCACTGGGCAGGCGTCTTTGCCGTTTCGGCGTAATCTTGATTGGTCTTCGCCATAACACCCTCTCTCAAGTTTTATCAAGGCGCAGAACTGGTGACGAGGCAAAGCCCTCGGCAGCAATATCCGAACAGGGCTTGTCCCTAATTCTGTTTCACCGTCGACGATGCCGCCCTTTCGTAATTGCGTCGCCGGCAAGAGCCAAATGCGCACATTTGGTGCCGCATCAATCAGCCCATTCTTTTTCGGCCCAAGCCACAAGCTCTCCCTCCCAAGCTTCAATCTCCTTCTTCGACCACGCTCCGCTCTTGCTGATCATTGCCCCGACCCGGCCTGCCACGAGCAACCCAGTCTTTATATAAGAATCCGCCTTCTCCTTAGCGGGCTTGGCGCTGAGTTTGGAATTTAGATTTGGTGTGAGAAGAACAAGGTTGCCAAGCCGATGCTTCTGCTTCTCCGGTGCTTTGCTCTTCGCATGGATATGCTCAATGGAATCGGAAGGGCTTGCCATCCATATTTTTTCCCACTGATCCTTGGAAAATATCATGCCCTTGTTTCTTGATAGATGTTCTTCATACCTGAACATGAAGTACCGAAGCTCTACCTCCCACCCTTCGTAGCAATTAGCATTGCGAAGCTCATCAACGGCCTTTTCGATCGGGAAATCCTTTCCTATCGCTGCAATTCCCCTCCCGATTTCTGCTTTTGAAAGGTTCTCATTGACCACCTGCCACGCCAACCGGATGTAGTCGCCAACTCGTGTTCTGGCATCGTTGCCCATCATCCCGTAGATCCGGAACGTCACTCGCTCCCACTGAGCTAGCAGCTTTTCCTTATCTGCTTTTGAGATGTCGTCACGCAGGCTGATAGCAACTGCTAGGAGCCTGGCTTGGGAGATGCGGGTAACAGCGTTCAATCTATGATTGGCAACCACGCGGTCGGACGCCTTGGTGACTTCCAACAGCCAAGATGCGACTTCACGCAGCCCCTTGGCGCTATTCAGGGCAAGATCGCGCAATGCATGGACAGCATCTTCCTCGCTCATTGTCCGGCTGGGTGCTGTGCGGGCGCGCAATGTCGCGGCAAAACGAAGCGCTTCTGTGCTCAGTCCTTGGCGAAGTCCGATGACAGCATAGATGTCCCTCCATTTTGTATGGAGTTCTTTGATGAGGGAATCGGTGTCTACTTTTGGCAACTCGAATGCCACGCCCATCAGAATGCTTTTTAAGCGGTCTAGCCATGAAACCGAGAGACCACGGCTGTTGAGAACCTCGAATACCGTGTATACGGTTTTTTCTTCTTCGATTTCGTGAAGCAAGAAGTAGAGCCTGTTCTTCAGCAACGCTCCTAGAGCGATCAAATCAGAGACGTTATCCCTCCACCGGGACACGAACCGACGGCAATCCTCAATTGCTAAGAGGATCTCGCGATCCGCTGTCGTATTTGCGTTCGAGACGGGGGCTATCTTGCCCTTGCGGAGGTAGTCCGAAAAATAATGACTGCTGTCATGGTTGGTTTGTAGCAGCAGTAATTCATCGCTGTCAGGCTTGACCAACAGATCGCTAAGCTCCCCCTGAAGCTTCTTTTGTGTCTTATCTTTCGAATCAAGCGCTACACATATAGTCTTGAGCAGCAATATCAGGGTTGTTATTCGTTGCTGCCCGTCGACGACATCGAGCACCTGGAACTCATCCGTTCCCAGCTCCTGAGTCCCTCTTCGCAGACACACCAAGGCCGCCATGAAATGACCTTCATCTTTTCCCTTGACGTGGGTTTTGATCAGGTCATCAAACAGGTCGTCGCGCTGCTGCGACGTCCAGCTATAGGCTCTCTGATAGTCCGGTATGCGAAAAAGCCGGCGGTCCAGAAGCTTCGAAAGAGACAAGTACTGTGGTTGGATCTTGATCATCTGATCTCTCAATCTCTCGGCTGATTGGCTTGGCGAAGATTACGCACAGGCAGCCTAGTTCTGTGCTCTTCAGTTCCGGAAATAGGGCAAATCCTCGAAGTTACTGGACAACTTGCCATGTTGGCCGTTTCCCTCCCGACGGGGTGGGAATCGCAGAGTAGTACCACAATCTCACACACTGTCCGCTGCTGGTCGGATGTCGCCCACGCCACCAGCTTCGCGTCAATCACTCCGGTTAGTAGTAAGGATGTTATCCCCACGGCAGTGGACAATCTTGGAGCCCCAATGCACCCTCGAGCTCATCAACGCTGAATGTGACCGAGGGCCGAGATCAATCCCATGGAGTCCCATGATTCGTCCTTCGAGGCCCTCCTGTCCCGATCAGCTATGCTGACGGACTACCTTGAGCTGGCATTCGCGCTTCCGCCCTTCGAGGGTCAGGCACGCTTCCGGACCTCCGCCTTGGCGGGCTCCCTGGCACTTGAGCATGGGGAGGCGGTCCGCAGCCTGCTCGCTATGGGCCTAGGCATCTCGGCCGCCGTTTTGCTAAGGGCGCAGTACGAGGCTGCCCTTCGGTCCGTCTGGGTCTGCTACGTGGCCAAGGACTACGAGATTCGCTTGCTTGAGCAGGACCTCTCCGCAGAAGCCGAGCGTGGCGCCAAGGGACTGCCCCAAGCCAACGACATGCTCTTGGGCATCGAGCGGGCCGCGCCCCCAGCCGCTTCACAGTCCCTCAAGAACTTCCGGACCCATTCCTGGGCGGCCCTGAACTCCTTCGTGCACTCGGGTATTCACGCCCTGAACCGGCACAAGGACGGTTTGCCGCTACCCCTGGCCGTGGGTGCACTCAAGAGTTCGAACGGCCTGAGCGTGCTGGCCGCCATGCAATGCGCCATAGCAACGGGCAGCCAGGACCTGGTGCACCGAATCAGCCTGGCCCAACGGTCGTTTGAGGACTGCCTCCCCCCGCTGGAGCAATAGGTAGGGTCTTCACACGCATGACCCTGGCAGGGGAGATGGTGGGTCGAGGAGCTAACCCCGCATCCGAGCCAGCGCCGCGAAGGCTGCCATCCAGCCCGCCACAAGAGGAATCTGACACCAACTCCTGATCCCGGCGGGGTCTTGAGCCGATATGTCACGAACTCGTGAACCCCGACAGCTTCACGCGCCCCCCACCCGGCCGGACCGCCCGGGCCGGGTATAATTCCGAGTCTTTGCTCCAGCCCCGGAAACCGCCCATGTCCGTCCCCACCCTCCCGACCGAACGTCCGCTCGACCGCGAGTACACGCTCGAGCACAAATACACCCGCGAAGAGGGCCGGATCTACCTCTCCGGCGTGCAGGCGCTGGTGCGGCTGCCGCTGATGCAGCAGATGCGCGACCGCGCCGCCGGCATCAACACCGCCGGCTTCATTTCCGGCTACCGCGGCTCGCCGCTGGGCGGCTTCGACCTGGAGCTGTGGAAGGCGCGCAAGCACCTCAAGTCCAGCGGCATCGAGTTCACGCCGGGCCTGAACGAAGACCTGGGCGCGACCATGGTGTGGGGCTCGCAGCAGACCAACCTGTTCCAGGGCGCGAAGTACGACGGCGTCTTCTCGATGTGGTACGGCAAGGGCCCGGGCGTGGACCGCTGCGGCGACGTGTTCAAGCACGGCAACGCGGCCGGCACCTCGAGGCTGGGCGGCGTGCTGGCGCTGGCCGCCGACGACCACGCCTGCCGCTCGTCGACGCTGCCGCACGGCTCCGAGGGTGAGTTCGAAAGCGCGATGATGCCGGTGCTCAACCCGGCCGGCGTGCAGGACATCCTGGACATGGGCCTGCTGGGCTGGGCCATGAGCCGCTACACGGGCCGCTGGATCGGCTTCAAGACCATTGCCGAGACCGTCGAGTCGTCGGCCTCGGTGAACGTGAACCCGCACCAGCTCGACATCATCCTGCCGGGCGACTTCGAGCTGCCGCCGGGCGGCCTCAACATCCGCTGGCCGGACCCGCCGCTGGACCAGGAAATGCGCCTGCACCAGTACGCGGTGAAGGCCGCGCAGGCCTTCGCGCGCGCCAACCACATCGACAAGGTGGTGGTGGATTCGCCGAAGGCGCGCCTCGGCATCGTCACCACCGGCAAGAGCTACCTGGACGTGCTGCAGGCGCTGGAGTACCTGGGCATCGACCGCAAGGTGGCCGAGGACATCGGCATCCGCGTCTACAAGGTCGGCATGACCTGGCCGCTGGAGCCGCTGGGCATCCGCGAGTTCGCGCGCGGGCTGGAGGACATCATCGTCGTCGAGGAGAAGCGCAGCTTCGTCGAGCGGCAGATGAAGGAATACATGTACAACTGGGAGCATCGCCCTTCGATCGTCGGCAAGTACGACGAGCTGGAGAACTGGGTGCTGCCGAGCACCAACGAGCTGACGCCGGCGCGCATCGCCCGCGTGATCGCCTCGCGCGTGCAGCGCTTCTTCCGCAGCGAGCAGATGGACAGCCGCCTGCAGTGGATCAGCGCGAAGGAGAAGGAGCTGGCCGCGCCGCGCGCCAACTTCCCGCGCGTGCCGCACTACTGCTCGGGCTGCCCGCACAACTCGTCCACCGTGGTGCCGGAAGGCTCGCGCGCGCTGGGCGGCATCGGCTGCCACTACATGGTGACGTGGATGGATCGGAAGACCGATACCTTCACGCACATGGGCGGCGAAGGCGTCACCTGGAGCGGCCAGGCGCCGTTCACCGACGAGAAGCACGTCTTCCAGAACCTCGGCGACGGCACCTACTTCCACTCCGGCTCGCTGGCCATCCGCCAGTCGATCGCCGCGAAGGTGAACATCACCTACAAGATCCTCTACAACGATGCGGTGGCGATGACCGGCGGCCAGCCGGTGGACGGCACCCTGACCGTGCCCGACATCGCGCACCAGGTGCGCAGCGAGGGCGTCAAGACGATCGTCGTGCTGTCCGATGACATCGAGAAGTGGAGCGACAAGTCGATCTTCCCGAGCGGCGTGGAGTTCTACGACCGCGCCGAGCTTGATGCCCAGCAGAAGCGCCTACGCGAAGTACCGGGCACCACCGTGCTGATCTTCGACCAGACCTGCGCGGCCGAGAAGCGCCGCCGCCGCAAGCGCGGCAAGATGGTGGACCCGGCCAAGCGCATCGCCATCAACTCGCTGGTCTGCGAAGGCTGCGGCGACTGCGGCGTGAAGTCGAACTGCGTGTCGGTGCTGCCGAAGGAAACCGAGTACGGCCGCAAGCGCGAGATCGACCAAAGCAATTGCAACAAGGACTTCAGCTGCGTGAAGGGCTTCTGCCCGAGCTTCGTCACCGTCAAGGGCGGCGGGCTGCGCAAGCGCAAGGGCACGGGCAACAAGGACCTGCTGGCGAACCTGCCGGCGCCGACGATCCGCGGCGACCTGGAACAGCCCTGGAACATCCTGATCACCGGCGTCGGCGGCACCGGCGTGGTGACCATCGGCGCGCTGCTGGGCATGGCTGCGCACCTCGAGAACAAGGGCGCGTCGGTGCTGGACCAGACCGGCCTGGCCCAGAAGGGCGGCGCGGTCACCACCCACGTGCGCATCGCAAAGACGCCGGCCGACATCCACGCGGTGCGCATCGCGGCCGGTGAAGCCGACCTGGTGCTCGGCTGCGACATGGTGGTGGTGAACGACTACTGGGCGCTGTCGAAGATCCGCGCTGACCGCACCGAGGTCGTGATCAACGACTACCAGGCGATGCCGGGCCCGTTCACCCGCCAGCCGGACATGCAGTTCCCGGCCGCGGGCATCGTCGAGGCCATCCGCACCGCGCTGGGCGGCCGCGAGCCGCTGCAGGTCGCCGCCACCGAGATCGCCACCGCGCTGATGGGCGACGCCATCGCCACCAACCTGTTCATGCTGGGCGTGGCCTGGCAGCGCGGGCTGGTGCCGATCAGCTTCGAGGCCATCGAGCGCGCGATCGAGCTCAACGGCGCCGCGATCGAGATGAACAAGACCGCGTTCGCCTGGGGCCGCCTGTCGGCGATCAACCCGCAGGCGGTGCTGGAAGCCGCCGGCCTGGTGGAAGCGCCGGCAGAAGCCAATGCCATGGCCGACTCGCTGGACGACGAGACCATCAGCCAGTCCCTCGACGAGCTGATCGAACGCCGCGTGAAGTTCCTCACCGACTACCAGGACAAGGCCTACGCCGGCCGCTACGTCGCCCTGGTGGACAAGGTGCGCCAGGCCGAGGCGCGCAAGGCCGATGGCTCGACCGCGCTGACCGCGGCGGTGGCCCGCTACTACTTCAAGCTCATGGCCTACAAGGACGAGTACGAAGTGGCGCGGCTGTACACCTCGGGTGATTTCCAGAAGCGCATCGCCCAGCAGTTCGACGGCGACTACAAGCTGCACTTCAACCTGGCGCCGCCGATGTTCTCCAAGCGCGATGCCGACGGCCACCTGGTGAAGCAGGAATACGGCCCGTGGATCTTCACGGCCTTCAAGCTGATCAAGAAGCTGAAGTTCCTGCGCGGCGGGGCCTTCGACGTGTTCGGCAAGACCGAGGAGCGCCGGATGGAGCGCCAGCTGATCACCGACTACGCCAACACGGTCGAGGAACTGCTGGGCAAGCTCGACGCCGGCAACGTGGACCTCGCCACCGAGATCGCCTCGGTGCCGGAGCACATCCGCGGCTTCGGCCACGTCAAGGAAGCCCACTTCGCCAAGGCCAAGGCCCGCGAAGCCGACCTCCTCGCCCGCTGGCGCGCCTGAGCAAGACAAAACGCGGTACCGGGTTCATTTTCTTTCTCGTTGAGACACCGTCTCAGCGAAAAAGAAAATGAACCCGGTACCGCTTTTTTTTACCAGGGGAGTTGGAGGGAGCGCCAGGTCAGCAGGCTGAGCAGCGCGGCCGCGAGGGCGAAGCGGGCGGCCAGCAGCGGGAAGCCGGCGGGGCCGGCGAGGGCCACGCCCGCCGCGACGACCAGGAACAGCGCCAGCAGCACAACGGTGTGCACGCCGGCCGTGCACAGGTGCAGCAGCATTTCCCGGCGCCGGTCCGCGGGATCGGGCGGCCCGGGCGGCGGCGGCGGCGAGGCCGTGATCTTCCGGAGGACGCCCGGCAGGCCGACGATGGCCAGCACGGTGCCGGCCGTCATTCGAAATACATAGGCGGCGCCCACGGCACCGGCGAAGGCGAGCGCCGAGGCCACGCCGGCATACAGCCCGATCGTCCCGCTGCCGTCGTCGGCCACGCGCGCGGCCCAGGCGCCGCCAGCCACGCTCAGCAGCCCCTGCAGGGTGAAAACCGCGATGGTGACCAGGTAGCGGCGCTGGCTGGCGGCCGATTGCGCGCGGCGTCGGGCGTCGGCGGCCGGGTCAATGGGGGCGGGTTCGGTCATGCGGACCTCAGGAGAATTCGGGATGGGTGCGGGGCACGTTGCCCCAGGCGCGGTGCACCGCCAGCATCAGCAGCGTGGCCTGCGGAACCGTCAGGCCGGGCGCCTGCAGGGTGACGCCTTCGCGCCAGGTGCCGGTGATCGCCATCGTGCCTAGCTCGGCGCCGGCGCGGTGCAGGCGGATGTCGCCGGCGAGCAGGCCGCGGGCCGTGACCTCGATCGCGGCGGTGTCGCCGGGCGTGCGGAACTCGATCCAGTCGCGTCGCCCGAACAGCGACCAGTGGCGGCGCGCACGCGCCAGCTCGGTCTCGCCATCGCGCAGCGCGTAGGTGCGGTCCGGGCGCAACCGGCCTATGAAGCGTGCCAGGTAGCTGGTGCCGCGCTCGGCGTCCTCGTTCACCAGCCAGTAGCGGCGCGTGCCGATGTGCAGGGAATCGGCGTGGATCTGTTCGTGGCGGATCTCGCCGACCGCGGCGTCACCGACATGCACGCGATAGCGGGTGACGACGTCGTCGGCGCAGCGCAGCGCGTAGTGCGTCACGCGGCGCCCAGCGCGTCCCAGGTTTCCGGGACGATCACGGGCAGCGCTTCCAGGGCCGGCCGCGCGAACAGGTAGCCCTGGAAGCGGGTGATGCCCATGTCGCGCAGCACGCGGTATTCCGCCGCGGTCTCGACACCCTCGGCCAGCACTTCGCAGCCCAGCGAGCGGCAGGTGGCGACGATGCCGCTGGTGATCGAGCGGCGCACGCGGTCCTGGTCCAGGCCGCGGATCAGGGCCATGTCGAGCTTGACCAGGTCCGGCTGGAACTCGGCCAGCAGGTTCAGGCCGGCGTAGCCCGCGCCGAAATCGTCGATGGCGGTGAGGAAGCCGCGGCCCTGGTAGTCCTTGATGATGCGCACCACGTGCGGCACATCGCGGATCTTCTCGGACTCGGTGACTTCGAAGATAAGCTGGCGCGGGTCGAAGCCGCAGCGCTCGGCGGCCGCCAGCGTCAGGCGGATGCAGGTGGCGGGTTCGTACACCGCGTTGGGCGCGAAGTTGATGGACAGGCGCGTGACCATGCCCAGGCGCGCGGCGGTGTCGATGGCCAGCACGCGGCAGGTCTGGTCGAAGCGGTAGAGCTTGTCGGGCGGCACCCGGGCGATCACGTCGGCGGCGGTTTCGCCGTGTTCGCCGCGCACCAGCGCCTCGTAGGCCCAGATGCTGCGCGTGTCGACGTCGACGATCGGCTGGAAGGCCATGCGCACGTTGAAGTCGAGCGTCTCGTCGCCCCGGCAGTTCACGCACGGGTGCGGGCTGCTGACATCGCCGAAGAATTGCTTGAGGTACATCCGGTTCCCCCGCCGGCCCCACCCGGGCCGCGCGCTCCGGGAATTCTAGACCAGCCGGCCGGCCCGCGATGCGAACTCCGTACCGGGTTCATTTTCTTTCTCCCTGGGACCCTGTCTCAAGGAGGAGGAAAATGAACCCGGTACGGCTTTTGGCTCAGGGCAAATCAACCTGGTTCATTTGATTCAAATGAACCTGGTTTATTTGGGTCAGGAGCGGATGGGGACGAGGGTGATTTCGACGCGGCGGTTCTCGGCGCGGCCGGCTTCCGTGCTGTTGCTGGCCACCGGGTGGTTGGCGCCGGCACCGGTGATGATCAGGCGCTCGCCGTTGATGCCGCGGCTGGTCAGGTAGTTGCCGACGGCCTGGGCGCGCTGCTCCGAGAGCTTCTGGTTGTAGGCGGCGGAGCCCACGCTGTCGGTATGGCCGGCCACCTCGACGATGGTCTGGTCGAATTCCTTCAGCGTGTCGGCGACGCGGTTGAGCACGGTGTACGAGCCCGGGCGCAGCGCATAGCTGTCGAAGCCGAACGTGATCGCCTCGGGCATGTCGAGCGTGATGTTGTCGCCGTCGCGCACGACCTCCACGCCGGTGCCGGCCATGCGCTCGCGCAGGGCGCGCTCCTGGTTGTCCTGGTAGCGGCCGATGGCGCCGCCGGCCAGGCCGCCGACGCCCGCGCCCACGAGGGCGCGCTGGCGGCGTTCGGTGGCATCGTCGCCGCTGAGCAGGCCGGCCACGGCGCCGGCCACGGCGCCGATGATGGCGCCCTTCTGGGTGCGGTTCATGCCTTCTTCCTCGCCCTGCGGGGGCGGCGCGGACGAATAGCCGCCGGTGCTGGCGCAGGCGCCCAGCAGCGCAGTGAGCAGGGTGGCGGACAGCACGGTCTTGATCTGGGTTTTCATGGCGAACCTCTGTGGGGGGATTTACCAAATGGCCCGACAGGGATACTCCGTTGTGGCGCCAATAGCCAACTTGCGCGTTGGTGCCGTTCAGCTACCCGAACCTTCGCTGACGGAAGCGGTACCGGGTTCATTTTCTTCCTCGCTGAGACTCAGTCTCACTGAGAAAGAAAATGAACCCGGTACCGCTTTTCAGACCGAGGCGGCCTGGTTCTTGAGGATCAGCTCGGCCAGCCAGGGCTCGCCCTGTTCCATCAGCTCCAGCGGCGTCTGCTGCCAGCCGGTGAGGACCATGGCCTCGGCGATCGAGAACTCCAGCTGCTGCTTGGTGAACTTGCGCTGGCCCGCGATCACCGCTTCGAGCACCGCCCGACCGGGCATCGGCGCCTCCATCTCGGCGCTCTTGGCGGCGGCGGCCGCGCCCGGGTCGGCGCCGCCGTGGTTGGCCAGCCATTCGATGCGGCGCAGGGCGTCGCTCTGGGCGTCCTTGCTTGCGTCGACCTGGGGCACCGCCGCGGCGAGGGCCTTCTGGAGCGTGTTGAGCTGGCCGGCGACCTTCATGCGCTGCAGGTTGGCGGCGTCGCGCGCGTGCTCGGCGTCCTCGACGTCCTGGCGCAGGCGCTCGAGCTGCGCGGCCGGCGGTGCATTCGCGGCCAGGGCCTGCAGCGCGGCGTCGAGCCGGGCCAGCCAGTCGGCGCGCTCGGGCAGGGCCGGGGCGGCCTCGATGCGGGTTCGGAGGTCTTGCAGCTGGGCGCGGGGGTCGCTCATGCGGCGATTATAGGCATCGGACGTGTTACCGCCACCTTGCCGCCCTCAGCGGCCCGGGCCGACCTCGATGAAGCGCAGGAACTCGGCCCGGGTGCGGGCATCGTCGCGGAAATCGCCCAGCATCTTCGAGGTCACCATGCTCACGCCGCGCTTGTGGATGCCGCGCGTGGTCATGCACTCGTGCGCGCCCACCACCACCACGCCGACGCCGCGCGGCTGCAGCACTTCCTCGATGCAGCGGGCGATCTGCGCGGTCATCTTCTCCTGCACCTGGAAGCGGCGGGCGTAGGCCTCGACCACGCGCGCCAGCTTGCTGATGCCCACCACCTTGCCGCGCGGCAGGTAGCCGATGTGGGCCTTGCCGATGATCGGCGCCATGTGGTGCTCGCAGTGCGACTCGAACTCGATGTCGCGCAGCACGATCATCTCGTCGTAGCCGGCCACTTCCTCGAAGGTGCGCTCGAGGTACCCGCGCGGGTCCTCGCCGTAGCCGCTGAACCAGTCGCCGTAGGCATCCACCACGCGGCGCGGGGTGTCGAGCAGGCCTTCTCGCGAGGGATCCTCGCCGGCCCAGCGCAGCAGGGTGCGCACGGCGGCTTCGGCTTCTTCCTTGCTGGGCTTGTCCATGCGCTTCCTCCGGTCAGGTCCCCATCCTACGCCCGCCCCCCATGACGACGGGGTCTAAGAACGGGGTCTTTAACCGCGTGCTTTGGTGACTTGCCAGGCGAGGAGGCCGGCGGTGGTGACCATCGCGGCGGCGAGCAGGAAGGTGGCGCCGGCCAGCGGACCCTGCACCTTGTTGGCGGCCACGAAGGCGAGGGTCTGGGTGAACAGCGTGGGGCCGAGGATGCCGGCGATCGAGTTCAGGCTGCCGATGGCGCCCTGCAGGCGGCCCTGTTCCTCCGGGCCCACGCGCGCGGTCATCAGCGACTGCGCGGCCGGGCCGGCGATCGCCCACAGCGCCGCGACCGGCATCGCCGCCCAGAACCAGTAGCCGTTCGGCGCCAGCGCGTACAGCACGAAGCCCAGGCCACCCATCGCCGCGCCCAGCAGCACCGTGCGGCGGTCGCCGAGGCGGCGGGTGATCGGGCCGATCAGGCCGCCCTGGACGATCACGCTCAGCACGCCGACCAGCAGCAGGGCCCAACCGATCATGCGCAGGCCGTCGGGACCGTTCCAGCCGAAGCGGTAGTCGGCGTACAGCACGAAGGTCATCGGGTAGACCAGGTGCGCCAGCGCCATCAGGAAGCTGACGCCGGCCAGGCCGAACAGCTCCGGGTGGCCGCGCAGCAGCTTGATGGCGCCCAGCGGGTTCGCGCGCCGCCAGTCGAAGGCCGAGCGGCGTTCGCGCGGCAGCGACTCGGGCAGCACGAAATAGCCGTAGCAGAAGTTCGCGCCGCACAGCGCCGCCGCCACGTAGAACGGCAGGTGCAGGTCGATCGCGCCCAGCCACGCGCCCACCACCGGCGCCAGCGTGAAGCCGAGGCCGAAGGCCATGCCCAGCCGCCCGAAGGCCGCCGCGCGGTTGGCCGGCGCGGTGACGTCGGCGATGTAGGCATTGGCCGTGCTGAAGCTGGCCGAGGTGACGCCGCCCAGCAGGCGCGCGATGAACAGGATCGGCAGCGTGTTGGCCAGCGCCATGATCAGGAAATCGAGCGCCAGGCCGGCATTCGAGATCAGGATCACCGGCCGCCGCCCGAAGCGATCCGACAGCGCGCCCTGCACCGGCGAGGCGAAGAACTGCATCAGCATGAAGCCGGTCGCGAACAGGCCGTGCCACACCGTGCCGGTGGCGATCTCGCCGCCGGTGACCTGCTTGAGCAAGGCCGGCAGCACCGGGATGACGACGCCGAAGGCCAGCACGTCCACCAGCACGGTGATGAAGATGAAGGCGAGCGCGGCGCGACGGCCGGGCGGCGCGGCGACGGGGGCGGGTGCGTCCAAGCGGGAGGGTCCGGGTGGGAGGCGCGCAGTCTAGCCGAACGCCGCGCCGGCTAAGGCGTGACCCAGGCCGACTGCCAGCCGTCCGCCGTGCGGTCGAAACGGGCGCGGACGTGGCCCTGCGCCGACAGCGACAGCCAGTCCAGCGACTGCACCTGCAGGCGGGCCACGGCGAAGTTGGCGCGCGCGAAGTCCAGCGCCGCGGCGTCCAGCGGCGGCGCGCCCAGGCCGGGCGGCCCGCCTTCGCCCGGCTCACCCACGAGGCTCCCCGGCGCGTTCAGCCCGGCGTAGTTCTGCCGCGACGACCGCCGGCTGGCGGCCCAGGCCGCCTCGGCGCCGGCGTCGTCGTGGTGCAGCACCACCGTGCCGGCCAACCGCACCTGTTCGCCGTGCCCGAAGAAGCACCAGGCCACGCGCGGGTCGGAGGCCAGCTGCAGGACCTTGGGGCTGCGGCGATCGGTGTGGAAGGCGACGGTGCCGCCGGCCGGATCCACCGCGCGCAGCACCGCGTAGCGCGCCTGCGGCCCGTCCGGCGACGCGGTGGCCAGCACGCCCTGGTGGAAGGGATCGCCGCCGCTGCGGGCGCCGGCCAGCAGGCGCGCCCAGGCGTGGGTCCAGACCGCGTCGAGGGAATCGAACATGCGGCGATTAACGCAGCGCCGCCGTGTCGGGGGCGCGAACGGCGGTCATTCGACCCGGCAGAACACGGCCTTGAGGTAGCGGCTTTCCTTCACGTGCGCCATGAACGGATGGTCGGCGCCGGCACCGGCCACCTTCAGCACCTGCACCGTGCGGCCGGCGTAGAACGCGGCGCGACGGATCATGTCCAGGAACTCTTCCTCGCTGACCAGGCCGGTGCAGGAGCAGGTCAGCAGCACGCCGCCCGGCTTGATCACCTGCATGGCGAGCTTGTTCATGTCGTTGTACTTCTTCAGCGCCGCGATCACCTGGTCGCGGTCACGGGTGAGCTTGGCCGGGTCGAGGATGACCACGTCGAACAGCTCGCCGCGCTGGTGCGCATCGCGCAGGTAGTGGAACAGGTCGGCCTGGACGAACTTCACCTTGGCGTCGTTCAGGCGCGCGTTCTTCTCGGCGACCTCGAGGATTTCCTCGTCCAGGTCGATGCCGATCACTTCGTCGGCGCCGCCGCGGGCCTTGGCGTAGATGGCGAAACCGCCGGAATTGCAGCAGATGTCGAGCACGCGCTTGCCGGCGGTGAAGCGGGTGAGGAACTCGCGGTTGTCGCGCTGGTCGGCGAAGAAGCCGGTCTTGTGGCCGCTGCCGGGGCTGGCCCGGAACTTGAGGCCGTGCTCGGTGATGACGCTGGGCTCGGGCGCCGGCGGCGAGCGGAAGTCGAAGCTCTCCTGCTTCTGCACGTGCTCTTCCGAGAAGCTGTAGAAGCGGCAGCCCGGGAACTCGGTGCGCAGCGCGCTGTAGATCCACTCCCGGTAGCGGAACGGGCCGGCCGAGAAGAACTCGACCACGAGCAGATCGCCGTAGCGGTCTACGACCAGGCCGGAGATGCCGTCGCCTTCGGAGTGCACCACGCGCCAGGCGTCGGTGGTTTCGTCGAGCCTGAGCAGGTCGCGGCGCAGCGCCACCGCGGCGCGGATCTTCGCGGCGAACCAGGCCTCGTCGATTTCCTCGTTTCGGTCTTCGGTCAGCACCCGCAGCGCGATGCGCGAATGGCCGTTGTAGAAACCGCGCCCCACCCACTTGCCGGTGTTGTCGACGATGTCCACGAGGCTGCCCGGCTTGGGCTTGGCCACGGGTTTTTCCACCATCTTCTGGAAGATCCAGGGATGGTTGGAGCGGCGCTCGATCTTGAGCTGGATGACGGGCAGGGCGGCGTTGTTCATGCGCGAATGATACCGGGGCCGGCCCGGGGGCGCTTCCCGCTAGTTGGCCAGGGCCATTTCCACCCGGTCGCCGCCGGCGCGCTTGGCCCGGTACATGGCCTGGTCGGCGCGCTTGAGCAGGACATCGAGCGCCTCGTCGTCGTCCCGCAGCTGGGCCACGCCGATCGACAGCGGCGCCGGCACTTCCTGGCCCTGGAAGCGCATGTGGGCGTGGTTGATGCCGTCCCGCAACCGTTCCGCCACCACCCGGGCGCCCTGGAGGTCGGTGCTGGGCAGCAGGGCCACGAACTCGTCGCCGCCCAGCCGGGCCAGCACGTCCTCGCCGCGCAGCACCAGCCGCGCGCGCTCGGCCAGGTGCCGCAACAGGTGGTCGCCGGCCTGGTGGCCCAGGCTGTCGTTGACCATCTTGAACTGGTCCATGTCCATCAGCAGCAGCGACAGCGGACGGCCGTGGCGTCGGGACTCGGCGATCAGGCGCGCGCCCTGCTCGGTCAGGCCGTTGCGGGCCAGCACGCCGGTGAGTGCGTCCACGGTGGCCAGCTTGCGCAGGTCATCGTAGGCGCGCTCGGTGTGCATCAGGATGAAGCCCAGGCTCAGGAACATCACACCAACGCAGGCGTAGACGAACACCACCAGGTCGCTGGTGCTGGCGTCGAGCAGGCTGCCGGTGGCGCGCGGCGCCAGGACGTGCTCACCGAAGCGCCAGGCGGCCACCAGCACGCCGAGCGCGGCGAAGGCGCCGGTGAGCCGGGCGGCGGTGAAGCCACCCTGCACGATCGCCGGCCGCAGGGCCCAGGCAATGGCGCCAAGCAGGGTCATGGCGCAGGCCGAATTCACCAAGACCCGCGCGCTGTAGTTCGGCCAGTACGCGCTGAACAACACCAGCAGCGACACCGCCATCCACACGGCGCCCCACCAGAGGAGGCGCCGCTCGGGCAGCCCCTGGAAGCCGCGTACGGCCCGGCACATCTCGGCGAACCCGAGCAGCAGCAGGCCGTTGCCGAGAGCGATGGAGACCACGTCAGGCAATTCGCCGCGGCCGGCCAGCAGGGCCCAGGCCGCGGGATGCAGCAGCAGGCCGACGCTCCAGAGCCTGAGGTGGCGGCGGCGCTCGTCCGGGAAGCCCCGGCCGGCCTGGGTCAGCAACAGCACGGTCAGGGCGCTGAGCAGCACCCCGACCAGCATCACCGATCGAACATCCAGGCCCATCCCCGCCTCCTCCAACCCCATCGCCGCCACAGTAACCTAACGCGGTTTGCCCGGCCGGAACCGTGATTGACACCCGGTTCACCGTTCATGCCAGACTCTGCCCCGTAGAAGGGGAGTAGCTCCCGCTGCCGATATCGTCATCACGGGCCCGGACCCTCGTCCAAAGCCCCGGTACGGCAGGCAGGCCCGACGGGCCTGCGAGCGAGACCTTCGCCCGCCAGCGGCGAAGGTCGTCCCGTCCCGGGATGGCGCGCACGCCAACGGTCGAGGCAGCTCGACACCGGAGAATCGCTTGGAAACCATCGCCACCCCCCTGATGTGGGTCGTCTTCACGGCCTTCGTGCTCGCCGCGCTGGCGGTCGACCTGCTGGTGCTGCGCCAGAACGGCCCGCACAAGGTCTCGACCCGCGAAGCCCTGCTGTGGTCCGCGGCCTGGATCGCCCTCGCCCTGGTCTTCAATGCCGGGCTGTGGTGGTACCTGCAGGGCCGCCTGCCCGGGCCCGAGGCCGACCGGATCGCGCTGGAGTTCCTGACCGGCTACCTGGTCGAGAAGGCGCTGGCGGTCGACAACATCTTCGTGTTCCTGATGCTGTTCACCTACTTCGGCGTGCCGGCCAAGTCGCAGCAGCGGGTGCTGATCCTGGGCGTGCTGGGCGCGATCATCCTGCGCGGCATCCTGATCTTCGTGGGCGCGGCGCTGATCGCCAAGTTCCACTGGGTGCTGTACATCTTCGGCGCCTTCCTGCTGTTCACCGGCATCAAGATGTTCTGGGCGGTGGGCCAGGAACCGGACATGGACAAGAACCCGATCCTGCGCTGGATCACCGGCCACCTGCCGCTGATCCGCCGCTACCACGGCGAGGCGCTGTGGATCGGCGAGGGCCGGCGCCGCAAGTACACGCCGCTGTTCGTGGTGCTGGTCATGATCGCCATCACCGACGTGATCTTCGCGGTGGATTCGATCCCGGCCATCTTCGCGATCACGCTCGATCCCTTCATCGTGCTGACCTCGAACGTGTTCGCGGTGCTGGGCCTGCGCGCGCTGTACTTCCTGCTGGCCGACATGGCCGACCGCTTCCACCTGCTGGCCTACGGCCTGGCCCTGGTGCTGGTGTTCATCGGCACGAAGATGCTGATCATCGACATCTTCAAGATCCCGGTGGCGGTGTCGCTGGGCGTGGTCGGCGCGACGCTGGTGACGGCGATGGTGCTGAGCCTGGTCATCAAGCCCAAGGGCGAGGCCGGCGCCGCCTGAGGCCGGGCTTGCCCCGGCCGGCGGCGGCCCCCACCTAGTGCCGATGGACGAACTAGCCCGGGACCACGCCGCCGCGGTCCGACACCGCTTCCGCCGCGCGCTGCTGGCCAGCATGGCCTTCGTGGCGGCGCTCGGCGCGATCTTCTTCGCAGGCCCCTGGCTGGGCGACCTGCGGCCGTTCACGCTGTCGCCGCAGTCGCCCACCGGCCTGCTCGGCGTGCTGACCGCACCGCTGCTGCACGGCTCGGCCGGGCACTGGCTGGCCAACGGCTCGGCCCTGCTGATCCTCGGCACCCTGGTGGGCACCGTGTACCCGCGCGCCGGCCTGCGGGCGCTGCCGGTGATCTGGCTGCTGTCCGGGTTGGGCACCTGGGTGATCGGGCAGGCGCCGTCCTTCCACCTCGGCGCCAGCGGCCTCACGCACGGGCTGGGCTTCCTGCTGTTCACGCTGGGCGTGCTGCGCCGGGACAAGGCGGCGATCGCGGCCGGCTTCATCGCCTTCTTCTTCTTCGGCGGCATGCTGCTGACGGTGCTGCCGCGCGAGGCCGGCATCTCCTGGGAGTACCACCTGTGCGGCGCCATCGCCGGCGTGCTGGCGGCCTTCGTCTGGCGCCGGGCCGACCCGCAGCCGCCGCGGCCGCGCTACAGCTGGGAGGACGAAGCGGAGGAGCCGGCGCCGGATCCCGAGCTCGAACTGCCTTCGCCCGGCGAGGTGCCGGTGCTGTGGCAGCGCCCGGCCGAGCCCACCGGCGTGGTGCTGCCGTTCCGGCCGCGCGGCGAACCGGAGCGTGATCCAGCCGACGATCCGCGAAGCCACCCCTAGCGCGCCGCCACGGCCGGGGCGCAGACTGGCGCATCCTCGGGGAAGTCGACATGTCCGGTCCGGTGTTGTCTGGTATCGCTGGTGTCGCCGGTATCCCGGAGGCCGCGGGCCCCGACGCCTCCCGCTTGGCCGAGTGGTTCCGCGGCGCGACCCACAGCGCGCTCAACGCCATCTACATCCTCGAGCCGCTGCGCGCCGAAGACGGCGCGATCGCTGATTTCCGCTGCCTGTTCGCCAATCCGCTGGGCGCCGAGCTGCTTCGGCTCGGCGGCCATGACCTGGCCGGCCTGACGCTGCGCCAGGCGGTGCCGCCCAGCCGCGTCGAGATCGTGCTGCAGCAGTGCCGCGACGTGATGGCCAGCGGCAAGCCGCTGGTCGAGGAGTTCGAGGTCGCCGAGCACCCGCCGGAGATGCGCTGGCTGCGGCACCAGATCGTGCCGATCCAGGACGGCGTGGTCGTCACCAGCGAGAACATCTCGGCGCGCAAGCAGGCCGAGCTCGACCTGGCCCGGCGCGAGGAGTGGTTCCGTGCGGCGGCGGAAGGCAACCTCAATGCGCTGTTCATCAACGAGGCCGTGTTCGACGATTCCGGCGACGTGGTCGACTTCGTGTTCGCGCACGTCAACGAGCAGGGCGGCCGGCTGGTGGGCATGGACCCGGCCGACATGATCGGGCGCAGCATCTGCGAACTGTTCCCGGTCAACCGCACCCACGGCTACTTCGAGCACTACCGCGAGCTGTTCCTGCAGAAGCGGTCGGTGGTGGACGAGTTCCCGATCCAGTCGCCCACGCTCAAGGCCAAGTGGCTGCGCCAGATCGCGGTGCCCTGGTCGCGCGGCGTGGCGCTGAGCGCCGAGGACATCACCGCCGAGATCGAGCGCAAGCAGGCGCTGGAATCACGGCAGCGGATGCTGGCGGCCTTCCTCGAGCAGATCCCCGGGCCGGCCTGGATCGCCGACGACCAGGGCGTCGCGCGCCTGTACAACCGGCGCTACGTGGCGCTGGGCGGCGACCGGGTGGCCGCCAGCGGCGAGCCGGTGTCGCTGGATGCCCTGTTCGGGGCGCTGCAGGGCTCGATGTACCGGCTGCACAACGCCGAACTCATTTCTACCGGGCAGGCGACGCGCAGCCTCGAGACCGGCCCGCTCGCCGAAGGCGGCACCGCGCAGTACGACGTCTACCGTTTTCCCATCGATGCCGACCACGAGCGCCTCGCGGGCGGCTTCGCGCTCGACGTCACCGACCGGCGCCGCGCCGAGGAGCGCGCCGAGTTCCTGGGCAGCCACGACGCCGCGACCGGGCTGCTCAACCGCGAGGGCTTCGTGCGGCGGCTTGCCGAACGGCTGGGGGCGCCGGGTGCGCGGCCGCTGGTGGCGCGCATTTCCCTGCGCGAGGCCGAAGCGCTGCGCGAAGTGCTCGGCTCGCGTTTCGTGGACCGGCTGGTGCAGGCCTACGCCGAGCGCATGGCCGGCGCGCTGGTGCGGCACGGCGTCGAGGTGGGCCGCGATGGCCCGGACCAGATGCTGCTGGCGCTGGACGAGGCCGGGGTCGCCGCGGCCTCGCTGCTGGCGGCGTGGCCGGCGCTGTCGCGGGAAATCGCACTCGATGACCAGCGCTACAGCCTCAACCCGCGCCTGGGTTACGTGCTCGCCGATCCCGCCGGCACCACGACCACCGCCGAAGACCTGCTGCACGCCTGCGACCTGGCGCACGGCGAGGCGGTGTCGCGCCAGACCACCGCCGCGATCGCCTACGCGCCCGAGATGGCCGACCGCCTGCAGCGGCGCGTGGAGATCCAGCGCGAGCTGGGCAATGCCGTCGCCGGCGACGAACTGACCTTGGTGCTGCAGCCCGTGTTCTCCGACGAGGCCGCCGGTGCCGTGGCCGGCGTCGAGGCGCTGGTGCGCTGGCACAGCCCGAGCCTGGGTGCGGTGAGCCCCGGCGAGTTCATCCCGATCGCCGAGGAATCCAGCGCCATCGTCGCGCTCGGCGAATGGGTGCTCGAGCACACCTGCCGCGAACTGCGCCAGCTGGATGCCGATGGCGGCGGCCCGCCGCTCTATGCCGCCGTCAACGTCGCCGAGGCCCAGCTCGCGCGCTCCGATTTCGCCGAGTCCATCGCCAGCCTGCTGCACCGCCACGGCCTGGCGCCGGACCGGCTGGAGCTCGAGATCACCGAACGCACGCTGATGGCCGATACCCAGGTGCACCAGGCCAACCTGCAGGCCCTGCGCGAGCTGGGCGTGCGGCTGTCGGTGGACGACTTCGGCACCGGCTATTCCAGCCTGTCCTACCTGCTGCGCTTCGCGGTGGACAAGATCAAGATCGACCGCAGCTTCGTCGCCGGGCTGGGCCAGCAGGGCAGCCACGACGCGCTGGTGCAGGCCCTGGTCGCGCTGGCCGCTTCGCTGCGCCTGCACTGCGTGGCCGAAGGCGTGGAAACCGAGGACCAGCTCGCGCGGCTGCGTGCGCTGGGCTGCGCGCAGTTCCAGGGCTACCTGCTGGCGCGGCCGATGGCGCCCGCGGCGCTGCGCGACTGGCTGGCCTCGCGCCGGGCCGCGGCGCGTTAGCCCCCGTCATGGGGACCTCCTGGCTGTTCGACATCCGCTCGGCGCTGCTGGTCGGCGCGCTGCTGACGCTGATGATCGGCATGGTGCTGCTGGTGGTCGGGCGCTCGCTGGCGGCCGAGTACCGGCCGAGCCTGTTCCACTGGGTCGCGGCGACGCTGCTGCAGCCGGCGGGCTTCGTGATGCTGAGCCTGCGCGACCAGCTCGATCCCTGGATCAGCACGGTGCTGGCCAATGCCTGCATCGCGCTCGCGTTCGCGGCGTATGCGCGCGCGGTGCGGTTGTTCTACCGGGCGCCATCCACGCGCTGGCTGCTGTCGGCGCTGGTGCTGCTGTCGGTAATGATCTCGGTGTACTGGGGCGTGGTGGCGCCGGACCTGACGCTGCGGCTGATCGCGATCTCGCTGACGCTGGGCGGCCTGCTCGGCTACAGCGCCTGGACCGTGTTCCGGCACGCCGAGCGACGCGGCCCGATCCGCCTGGTCACAGGCGGCGTGTTCGCGCTGGCGGCCGGCATCATGTTCTATCGCGCCGGGGCGCTGGTGATCGACCCGGGCCTGGTCACCGGCGTGTTCCAGATCACCCACGTGCAGCTGCTGACCTACGCGGTGGGCAGCGTGCTGCCCGTCATCGCGACCGTGGGTTTCCTGCTCATGTGCACCGAACGCAGCCAGCGCGAGCTCGAGCGCGCGGCGCGGGTGGACTACCTCACCGACTGCTACAACCGGCGCGCGATCGAGGAGCAGGGCGCGCGCGCGATGGCCGCGGCGCGGCGGCACGGCATGCCGCTGGCGGTGCTGGTGATCGACATCGACCACTTCAAGCGGATCAACGACGAGCTCGGGCATGCCGCCGGCGACCAGGCGCTGGTGCAGTCGGTGGCGCGCATCCGGGCCGAGATGCGGACCGAGGACGTGCTGGGCCGGCTGGGCGGCGAGGAGTTCATCGTGCTGATGCCCAATACCGACAGCGCCAGCGCGGTGAGCGCCGGCGAGCGCATCCGGCTCGGGTTCGCGTCGCGGCCGCTGCAGCTGGCCGAGGGCCGGCGCGCGGCCACGCTGTCGATCGGCGTGGCGATGCTGGCGCCGATGGACCGGCACTTCTCGCAGCTGCTGCAGCGGGCCGACCGCGCCATGTACGCGGCCAAGAACGCCGGCCGCAACTTGGTGATGGCCGACGCGATGAGCGGCTGGGAGCCCGGTCCGCCGCGCTAGCCGGGGCCGAGCTGGCGGTCGTGCCGGCGGCCGAGCAGCAGCAATGCCAGGATCGCGCCGCACAGGGCCAGGAACATGTCCCACTGCGTATCCCAGACGTCGCCCTGGGTGGCCAGGAAGGCATCGGCCTCGCCGCCCCACACCAGCGCCGCCCACCACTCGATCAGCTCGAAGAAGGCGCTGAACGACAGCGCCGCGGCGACCACGAGGTAGTTCAGCCACGGGCCGCGAAGCAGGGGCGTGCGCCGCAGCAGCAGTTCGCGCGCGAGGATGGCCGGGACGAAGCCCTGGAAGAAATGGCCGACGCGGTCGTAGTGGTTGCGCGAGAGGTCGAAGGCGTCCTTTGCCCACAGCCCGAGCGGCGTCTCGGCATAGGTGTGGGCGCCGCCGTAGATCAGCACCAGGGCGTGCGCGGCCAGCAGCCAGGCCAGCAGGCGCGTCAGCGGGAAGCGGCCCCAGGCCAGCGCGACCAGCGGCAGGCCGATGACCACCCAGATCACCTCCAGCACCCAGGTCAGGCGGTCCTGCGGGGCGATGCCCGACCAGGCCAGCGCGCCTAGCACGATGGCGACGATCAGCCAGCCTTCGCCCCGTCCCGGGGCCTGGATGGTTCCGGTTCCCGCCATGCGCCTGCTCCCGTTGTCGACACGGCCATCATTCCACGGCGGCGCCGGCGGTGTTAGCGTCGGCCGTCCTTCCTGGAGCCCGACCCATGCGCCTCACGCTTGCCCCGCTCGCCCTCTGCCTGCTCGTCGCCTGTTCGGGCGCGCCCGAAACGCCGCCCACCGCGGTCGCGCCGGCGCCGGCGCCTTCGACCGAGGACGGCGCGCGCCGCATCGAGGCCGACGTCGCCTTCCTGGCCGATGACCTGCTCGAGGGCCGCGCGGCCGGCACCCGCGGCTACGACCTGGCCGCGCGCTACGTGGCCAGCCGCTACCGGGCGATCGGCCTGGCGCCGGCCGGCGACGACGGCAGCTACTTCCAGAAGGTGCCGCTGCTCGAGGCGCGGCGCGTGCGCGAAGGCGCGGCCTTCACCGTGCAGCGCGACGACGGCGACCTGAGCTTCGCGTTCCAGGACGATTTCCTGCCGGGCCTCAACTTCAACGCCAGCAGCCACGTGGTGAACGCGCCGCTGGTCTTCGTCGGCCAGGCGGTGCATGCGCCGGAGCTGGACCACGACGACTTCGAAGGCGTGGACCTGCGCGGCAAGGTGGCGGTGTATTTCTCCGGCGCGCCGTCGACCTTCGGCAACACCCAGCGCGCTTACCATTCCTCGGGCCTGCGCAAGATGAGCCAGCTGGCCGAGCGCGGCGCGGTCGGTGCGATCGGCCTCGGCAACCCGGTGGACGAGGCCAAGTACCCGTGGGCGCGCGGCGCCCGCAACTGGCAGATGCCGGGCATGCGCCTGGTGGACGCCGAGGGCCAGCCGGTGGATGCCTGGCCGGAGCTCAAGGCCACGGCCAGCCTCGGCGTCGAGGGTGCCCGCAAGCTGCTGGCCGGTGCGCCGATGCCGGTGGACGAGATCTTCGAGCGGCGCGAGAAGGGCACGCTGGAATCCTTCGACCTGCCGGGCCGGGTAACGCTGGCCGGCGCCACCGAACTCAAGCGCGTCGACAGCGTGAACGTGGTCGCGAAGATCGAAGGCTCCGACCCCGTGCTGGCCGGCGAGCACATCGCCTACAGCGCGCACCTGGACCACATCGGCATCGGCGCCGAGGTGGACGGCGACGGCATCTACAACGGCGCCTTCGACAACGCGCTGGGCATCGCGGTGATGCTGCAGGCGGCGACCGAGCTGCAGGCCGACACGACCAAGCCGAAGCGCTCGGCGCTGTTCGTGGCGGTGACGGCGGAGGAGCGGGGTCTGCTGGGCGCCGACTACTTCGCGAAGTTCCCGACGGTGCCGCGCGAGTCGCTGGTGGCGAACATCAACATGGACATGCCGGTGTTCCTCACCGACGTGACCGACGTGGTGCCGATCGGCGTCGAGCATTCCACGCTCGAGGCCGACGTGCAGGCCGCCGCCGCGCAGCTGGGCGTGGGCCTGACGGCCGACCCGAAGCCGGAGGAAGTGGTGTTCGTGCGCTCCGACCAGTACGCGTTCGTGCGCCAGGGCATCCCGGCGGTGTACCTGGACGCGGGCATCAAGGCGCGCAACCCGGACATCGACGCGCTGGCGCTGTACGAGGACTTCCTCACCGGCCACTACCACCAGCCCAGCGACGAGACCGACCTGTCGATCCACTACCCCAGCGCGGCGATGCTGGCGCGCCTGAACGCCGAAATCGGCCGCCGCGTCGGCAACGCCGACACCCGCCCCGCGTGGAAGGAAGGCGATTTCTTCGGCAAGACCTTCGGGGGCCAGGCGTCGCCGTGAGCTTCAGGATCCCGCCGCGGCACGCCAACCTGGCGTTCTCGTTCCTGATGTCGCTGCTGATGGCCGCGATCATGTCCGGCATCATCACTGCCGTGAACCGCGGGCTCGACGCCGGCTACCTGCTGGCCTGGGCCCGGAGCTTCGCGGTCGCCTGGCCGATCGCCTTCCCCCTGATCTTGGTCCTCGCTCCCAGGGTGCGTGCCTTGGTCGTCCGCCTGACCACCCCGCACCAAGCGCCATGAAAAAGGGGTCAGAGTAATTATTCGTTTCAAACGAATAATTACTCTGACCCCTTTTTCCGTTCTTGATCAGGCGAGGTGGGTCAGGGGCAGGGCGCGGGCTTGCTTCACGGTGCGCAGGACGAAGCTGGAGTTGACGTCGGCGACGCCGGTGGCGTTGAGCAGGTGGTCGAGCAGGAAGCGGGAGAAGTGCTCGAGGTCCTGCACCGCCACGTGCAGCAGGTAGTCCATGTCGCCGGTGAGGGCGTGGCAGGCGATCACCTCGTCCCAGTCGTTGACGCGTTGGGTGAAGCCGGCGATGGCCTCGGCGTCGTGGCGCGACAGCTGCACGCGCACGAAGGCCTGCAGGCCCAGGCCGACGCGGGCCGGGTCGAGCACGGCCGAGTAGCCCGCCAGCACGCCCGCCTGCTCGAGCCGCTGCACCCGCCGCAGGCAGGCCGAGGCCGACAGGCTGACCCGTTCGGCCAGTTCGGCATTGCTGATGCGACCCTCGCGCTGGAGGATGGCGAGCAGGGCGAGGTCGGTGCGATCGAGGCCGGGGCTGTCCATTCGTAGCGTACCTTGGCGTATTGACGCAATTATGTTGCGCTTTGAAGCCCATATCGCGCAACAACGCAATCCTCTTGCGCCCGCTCGCCGCTAGACTGGAGGCCTGTTCCCGGAGCCGACCATGCCCCAGCCGAACCGCGTCGAACACCAGCTCACCGACAAGGGCTACGTCCCGGTCTACACCACGGCCGTGGTCGAGCAACCCTGGTCGAGCTACACCGCCACCGACCACGAGGTCTGGGCGACGCTGTTCGAGCGCCAGCAGCAGCTGCTCATCGGCCGCGCCAGCGACGAGTTCCTGCGCCAGCAGCGGCTGATGGGCATGTCGCCCGACCACATCCCGAAGTTCGACGATCTCAACCCGGTGCTGCGCAAGGCCACGGGCTGGGAGCTGATCGGCGTCGAGGGCTTGCTGCCCGAGCTCACCTTCTTCGAGCACCTGGCCAACCGCCGCTTCCCGGTGACGTGGTGGATCCGCAAGCCCGAGCAGCTCGACTACCTCAGCGAACCGGACCTGTTCCACGATCTGTTCGGCCACGTGCCGCTGCTGATGAACCCGGTGTTCGCCGACTACATGGCCGCCTACGGCCGCGGCGGCGTCAAGGCGCACGCCATCGGCCCCGAGGCGCTGGTGAACCTGACGCGCCTGTACTGGTACACGGTCGAGTTCGGCCTGATCAAGCAGGACGACGGCCTGCGCATCTACGGCAGCGGCATCGTCTCGTCGAAGGGCGAATCGATCCACTGCCTCGACAGCGCCGCGCCCAACCGCATCGGCTTCGACCTCGAGCGGATCATGCGCACGCGCTACCGCATCGACACCTTCCAGAAGACCTACTTCGTCATCGACAGCTACGAGCAGCTGATGGAAGCCACGCGGCCCGACTTCACCCCGATCTACGCGAAGCTGGCGCAGCTCGACAGCTTCCCGGCCGGCTCGGTGCAGCCCGGCGACGCGGTGTTCAACCGCGGCACCGGCGAGGGCTGGCTCAAGGACGGCGACGTCTAGCCGGCGACGCCCACGCCCGCCGGCGGCGCCGCGCGCTTGGGCAGGAACTTGCGGGTCAGGTAGACGCCGGCCACGAAGGCCACCACCAGCGGGCCGAGCCACGCCAGGTTCATCAGCGTCGCGCCCGCCAGCATCGGCAGCACCTTGGGCAGGCCGATGCTCAGGAAGGCGATGTGAGTGGCCACGCCGTTGCCGAGCATCGCGTTGAGGTGTTCGCGCAGCCACCAGCGCGGATCCTCCGGCCGCTGGCGCGAGAAGCGCCACATCTGCACGAAGGCGAACAGCCCGATGCCCGAGAACGACACGATCACCAGCTGCATCTGCTTGGCCAGCAGCAGCCCGACGCCGGCGATCACGAGGGCGCTGGCCAGGTTCGCCCACATCAGGCCGCGGAACACCGGGCCGGTGTAGCGCGCCCAGTCCTTCTTGTCCTTCACCGCGCGCCAGCTGCACCAGACCGAGGTCACGGTCAGCACCAGCAGGTAGCCCAGGAAAGAACCGGCCACCGGCATCCGCTGGAACACGGCGATGGCCAGCGGCACCGCCGCCAGCAGCAGGCCGGTCATCGCCGGCAGGTAGACCTTGCCGGCCGCGCGGTGCAGGGGGCTGCCCTTGCGGCTCAGGCCTGCGATCCAGAACGTGGCCAGGGCGAGCACGCCAAGGCCGGCGTGGGTGTAGAAGCTGAGCGTGTGCAGGGTCATGGCGGTTCCTCCCGAAGTGAGACCAGTCTCGCGGCCGGCGCGGCCCGGTTCAGGTGCCGGCGGTCACCGGCGCGTGGTGCCGGAAGTCACTTTCTGCCGCCCATGCCTTGAGCGAAGGCGCCCGGCGGCCCAAGCTGGCGCCATGAACGACCGCCTCAAGCAACTCGTCTCGCCGATGAACTTCGCCGGCTACCTGGCCTGGGCCGCGATCGGCTGGGAGCTGGTGTACTCAAGCTGGTCGCCGCCGGCCTGGCTGGCGCAGCCGGTGCCGGCGCCGGCGCTGTCGGCGATGCACCTGGCCTTCCTGGCGCTGTTCATGGCCACCACCTGCGGGCCTTGGCCGCGGCCGGTGGAGCGCGCGATGGTGCTGGCCCAGCTGGCCATCACGTTCGGGCTGATGCTGCTGGCGCGCAACAGCACGCTGCCGATCCTGCTGATCCTGTGCGTGGTGCAGCTGGTGCAGATGTGGCCGCCGCGCGCCTCGGTGGCGATGGTGGTGGCGATCAACGTCGGGGTGTACCTGATTTACAGGCACGTCTGGGACATCGGCTCGCCGCTGGTCTCGACCCTGATGCACATGAGCTTCCAGGGCTTCGCCGCGCTGACGGCCTGGTTCGCGTTCACCGCCGGCCAGGCCCGCGACGAGCTCGCCGCCGCCAACGCCGACCTGCTGGCCACGCGCTCGCTGCTGGCCGAATCGGCGCGCGATTCCGAGCGCCTGCGCCTCTCGCGCGAACTGCACGACGTGGCCGGGCACAAGCTCACCGCGCTCAAGCTCAACCTGGCGGCGCTGGCGCGCGACCCGCGCTTCGCCGAGGAAGACGCGGTGCAGCTCTGCCGTTGCCTGGCCGACGAGCTGCTGGCCGACATCCGCGGCGTGGTGCAGCAGATGCGCCAGGGCGACGGCCTCGACCTGGTGGCCGCGCTGAACGCGCTCGCCAAGCCCTTCCCGCGCCCGCGCCTGCAGCTCGAGGTGGGCGAAGACGCGCGCGTGGCCACGGTGGCCCAGGCCGAGGCGGTGCTGCGCGCCGTGCAGGAAGGCCTGACCAATGCCGTGAAGCACTCGCAGGCGCAGAACCTGTGGGTGGTGCTGCGGCGCGAGGATGAATCGCTGCGCCTGGACATCCGCGACGACGGCCGCGGCAGCGGCGAGGTCCGCGCCGGCAACGGCCTGTGCGGCATGCGCGAGCGCCTCGAGGCGCTGGGCGGCGGGCTCAGCGTCGGCCGCACCGGCACCGGTGGCGTGCACCTGCAGGCCTGGCTGCCGGTGGCGGCATGAGTGCACCGATCCGCATCGCCCTGGCCGACGACCAGGCCCTGGTGCGCAGCGGCCTGAAGGCGCTGCTCGCCGGCTTCGACACCCTGGCCGTGGTGCTCGAGGCCAGCGATGGCGAGGCCCTGCTCGAGGCATTGGCCGCGACGCCGGTGGACGTGGTGCTGTCCGACATCCGCATGCCCGGCCTCGACGGTTTCGGCCTGGTGCAGGCGCTGCGCGCGCGCGGCGACGCCACGCCGGTGGTGCTGCTGACCACCTTCGACGAGGAAGCGCTGCCGCTGCGCGCCGCGGCCGCCGGTGCCCAGGGTTTCCTGCTGAAGGACGCCTCGCCGGAAGACCTGCTCGAAGCGATCACACGCGTCGCCGCCGGCGAGACCCTGCTCGCCCCCGTGTCCACCGACCCGGTGCGCGCCCGCTACGCCTACCGCGACCAGGCCGCGCCCAGCGACACCTTCAGCGAACGCGAGGTGGCGATCCTGCGCCTGCTGGCCGGTGGCTACTCGAACAAGGAGATCGCGCGCGCGGTGTTCCTGTCCGAAGGCACGGTGAAGAACTACGTCTCCGACATCCTCGACAAGCTCGGCACCCGCGACCGCACCCGGGCGGTGCTCAAGGCGATCACGCTGCGGGTGATCTAGGCCGGCGCCCGGCCGGGCCGAGTAATCTCAGAACACTGCGACGACGATCGCCGCCGCCAGCACCGCCAGCCCGAGGCCCAGCAGCACGCGCAGGCCATAGGCGCGGCCACCGCTGCTCCAGGCCACCACCGACTTCGCCACCCAGCTCGCCGCCAGCAGGCCGACCAGGCCCCAGCGCGCCTGCTCCGGGTCGAACACGCCGCTGCGGAACAGGTTGCCCACGGTGGCCACCGCCGCGTGCACCTCGGCCAGCGCCGCCAGCGTCGCCGCCACCATCGCGCCGCGCGGGCCCAGCCAGTCGTTGAGCGCGGCCGACGCGAACAGCACCGCCGTGATCACCGCCGCGAAGGTGAGCGCATGCGAGAACCGGAACATCCGCGTCTGCGCGGTCGGCGACGGCACCGCGCCGTCCTCGCCGCGATGCAGGCCCAGCAGGCCACCGACGGCCATCACCGCACCGGCCGCCGCCAGCTCGGGCCAGACCTGGATCAGCAGGCCCGGCGCCACCGCCAGCAGGATCGGCACGAACAGCGTCAACGAGGCGAAGTTCGCCAGCATCGCCGCACCCACCGCCGAGGACAGCAGCGCCGGCGTCTCGCGCACGCGCTGGCCGAAGCCGGCCACCGCCGCCGTCGACGACACGTAGCCCGCGAAGAAGCCCGCCACCGCCAGGCCCCAGCGATTGCCGGTGGCGCGCAGCGCGACGTGGCCGAGGGCGCTGATGGCCATCACCAGCACCACCAGCTTCCACAGCGTGGCGGGGTTGAAGACGTCGTAAGGACCCAGGGTCCGGTCCGGCACCAGTGGCAGCACCACCAGGGCCGAGGCCAGCAGCACCAGGCCGTCCTGCAGCTCGCGTTCGCTGAGCAGGTCGCGGGTGAGCCGGTGCAGCGGCGCCTTGGCGTAGAGCAGGGCGGCCACCACCACGCCGAGTGCACCGGCCAGCGCGGGAAGCGGCACGGCCAGGCCGCCGAGCAGGGTGGTCAGCACCAGGGCCACCTCGCCGGTGAGGCCGGGGTCCTGGCCCTGGCTGTGGCGGTAGCTCATGGCCGCCAGCACGCCCGACAGCGCCACCACCACCGCGAACACCACCGGCCCCAGCCACAGCGACACCGCGCCCGAAAGCGCCGCCAGCGCATGCGTGCGCAGCCCGGCGACCACGGCCGGCTCGGGCCGGCGCCGCTCGCGCACGGCGCCCACCAGCAGGCCCAGGCCCAGGGCCGTGCCCAGGGACAGCAGGAAGGCGTTGTCGAACACGGGCGCGGCGGTCATGCCTGATTCTCGCACCCGGCGGGCCGCGGCTTGCAAGCCCGGCCCCAGCCCGGACAATGCGGGGGTCCCCTTGCCCGCCGGAGCGCCATGAAGCCGATCTCGCTGACCCGTTACCTCATCCAGGAACAGCACGCTGGCCGCATCAACGCCGACCTGCGCCTGCTGATCGAGGTCGTCGCCCGCGCCTGCAAGACCATTTCGATCGCGGTGGGCAAGGGCGCCCTCGGCGGCGTGCTCGGCGATGCCGGCACCCCGGGCGCACAGAGCATGAACATCCAGGGCGAGGCGCAGAAGAAGCTCGACGTGCTCAGCAACGACATCCTGCTCGAGGCCAACGCCTGGGGCGGCCACCTCGCCGGCCTGGCCTCCGAGGAAATGGACCACAGCCAGCCGATCCCCGATGCCTTCCAGCGCGGCAACTACCTGCTGCTGTTCGATCCGCTGGACGGCAGCTCGAACATCGACGTCAACATCTCGGTCGGCACCATCTTCTCGGTGCTGCGCTGCCCGGACGGCGTCACCCAGCCGGGCGACGAGCACTTCCTGCAGCCGGGCACGGCGCAGGTGGCGGCCGGCTACACCACCTACGGCCCGAGCACGATGCTGGTGCTCACCGTCGGCCACGGCACCCATGCGTTCACGCTCGATCGCGAGATCGGCAGCTTCGTGATGACCGCGCGCGACATCCGGATTCCCGAGGAAACCAAGGAATTCGCGATCAACATGTCGAACCAGCGCCACTGGGAGCCGCCGATGCAGCGCTACGTCGGCGACCTGCTGGCCGGCAAGGAAGGCCCGCGCGGCAAGGACTTCAACATGCGCTGGGTCGCCAGCATGGTGGCCGACGTGCACCGCATCCTGACCCGCGGCGGCGTGTTCTTCTACCCGATCGACGCCAAGTGCCGCGACAAGGGCGGCAAGCTGCGCCTGATGTACGAGGCCAACCCGATGAGCTTCATCGTCGAGCAGGCCGGCGGCGCCGCCAGCACCGGCCGCCAGCGCATGCTCGAGGTCACGCCCACCGGCCTGCACCAGCGGGTGCCGGTGATGCTGGGCTCGCGCAAGGAAGTCGAAGAGGCGGTCCGCTACCACGCGGAACACGGCGCGTGAGCCACGGCGACTTCATCGAAGTCTACGAGGGCGCGCTCAACGCCGAGGCCTGCGCGCAGATCCTGGCCGCCTTCGAGGAAAGCGGCGCCGCGGTGCCCGGCCGGGTCGGCGGCGGCGTGATGCCCGAGCTCAAGGACAGCCGCGACATCCAGATCACCGGCAAGCCGGAGTGGCAGGAGGTCGAGGCGGCGCTGAACAACGCGGTGTTCGCCGGCCTGCTGGCCTACCTGCGCAAGTACAGCCACGCGCTGATCGCGCCGCTGATGCTGCAGGTGCCGGGAGCCGACGGGAAGCTGCGCCGCATCGCCGCCGAGGATTTCCCGGCGATGGACGATGCGGCGCTGGCCAACCTGGTGCGCAGCGTGCTGCGCCCGGGCGCCATCAACCTGCAGCGCTACACCGCCGGCCAGGGCGGCTACCCGTACTGGCACTGCGAGCTCTACCCGCGCGACCCGAGCGCGGAAACCCTGCACCGGCACGTGCTGTGGACGATCTACTTGAACGACGGCTTCAGCGGAGGCGAAACGGAATTCCTGTACCAGGACCGCAAGATCGCGCCGCGCACCGGCAGCCTGCTGATCGCGCCCGCGGCCTTCACCCACACCCATCGCGGCAACCGGCCGCAGGGCGGCGACAAGTACATCGCCACCAGCTGGATCCTGTTCCAGCGCGCCGAGCAGCTGTTCGGCGGGCGTTGAACGAGCCACGCGCCCGGCGTGCCATGATGGCCGCCGATCCTGCGTTCCCGGGCGCCCCCGATGCCGTTGAGCGAACTCTGGCCTGACCTCAAGCCGTGGCTGCTGGCCATCTGGGCGGCCTACCTGATCGTGCTGGCCGGCTGGATCGTGCTGCAGAAGCGCGAACCGATCGCCACGCTGAGCTGGATCATGTCGCTGGCGCTGCTGCCGGTGCTGGGCCTGCTGATCTACCACTTCCTCGGGCCGCAGCGGATCCGGCGCCAGCGGCTGCGGCGTTCGCGCGCGCGCGCCAGCCTCGACGACACCCTGCCCGCGGGCCTGCGGGCCAGCGCGGACTGCACCACGCTCGCGCGGCTGGGGCAATCGAGCACGGGCTTCGCGCCCTCGAGCGCGACCCGCGCCGAGCTGATGAGCGGCGGCGGAGCGACGCTCGACGCCCTGCTCGAGGCCATCGCCGGCGCGACCCACCACGTGCACGTGGAGTACTACATCTTCGAGCCCGACCACACCGGCACCACCGTGCGCGACGCGCTGATGGCGAAGGCGAAGGCGGGCGTGCGCGTGCGGCTGCTGCTCGACGCGATCGGCTCGGGCCGTTTGCGCGAGGTGTTCCTGGCGCCGCTGCGCGCGGCCGGGGTCGAGATCGCCTGGTTCCATCCGGCGCGGCTGCGCTGGCTGTGGCGCCCGCGCGTGAACCTGCGCAACCACCGCAAGGTGGTGGTGGTGGACGGCCGCATCGGTTTCACCGGCGGCATCAACATCACCGACGAGGAGAACGAGCGCGTCCGCGCCGACGCCTTCCACGACCTGCACCTGCGGCTGGAGGGCGAGGTGGTGCGCTGGCTGCAGCTGGCCTTCCTCGAGGACTGGAACTACGCCACCGGCACCGCGCTGCGCGACGAGCGCCTGTGGCCGGCGTCCGAGCGGGGCGAGATCCTGGCGCAGGTGCTGCCGGCCGGGCCGGATTCGCCCTGGGAGGCGATCCACCGGGTGAAGGTGGAGGCGATCCACCAGGCCAACCGGCGGGTGTGGCTGGTCACGCCGTACTTCGTGCCGGGCGAGGCGGCGAAGATGGCGCTCACCTCGGCGGCGCTGCGCGGGCTGGACGTGCGGGTGATCGTGCCGGCGCGCAGCGACTCGGTCATCGTCAGCGCCGCGGCGCGCTCCTACTTCGACGAGCTGGTGGCGGCGGGCGTGCGCGTGTTCGAGTACCAGCCGCGCATGCTGCACACCAAGGCCCTGCTGATCGACGACGACACCTGCCTGGTGGGCAGCGCCAACTTCGACCACCGCAGCTTCCGGCTCAACTTCGAACTCAGCGTGCTGCTGCACGACGAGGCCATCGCGGCGCGGCTGGAGGCGCAGATGACCGACGACCTGGAACACTGCCGCGAAGTGCGGCCCGACCGTCCGGCCGACGGCTTCGCCCGGCGGCTGGCCGAGGCCTCCGCCCGCCTGTTCTCGCCCCTGCTCTAGCGGTCGCCGGGGGACTGGCCGGGGCCGGGCCGGCTTGGGCTAAACTCGCCGGAAATTCCGGAGGCTGCCCGAATGCATTGGCTCTACCTGCTCGCGTCCCTGGCCTGCCTGGCCCTGGCGATGGTCCGCACGATGCCCACGCTGGGCGTGCTGGTGTTCCTGGCCGGTGCGCTGGGCTTCATGGTCGCGTGGGTGCTGGGCTGGCTGTCCTCGCGCATCTCCAGCTCGTCGCGCGACATCAGCCACATCCTCGGCCCGGAGGAACTGCGCCTGATGCGCGAGCAGGCCGAAGCGCGCAAGCGCGCGCAGGACGCCAGGGAGAACCAAGACTGAGGCGCGTGCTAGCCTGAGCCCGGTCACACGCCCGCGCGCCGCGCGGGTCCTTGTTCCATTTGTTCCCGGGGAGGGAGAACCATGAACCTGATTATTTTCCTGCTGATCGGTGCGCTGGCCGGCTGGCTGGCCGGCGTGGTGATGAAGGGCCGCGGCTTCGGCGTGCTGGTGAACATCGTCGTCGGCGTGCTCGGCGCGTTCTTCGGCGGCTGGCTGCTGCCCAAGCTGGGGCTGTCGTTCGGCGGCGACATGGGCCTGTTCATCACCGCCTTCATCGGCGCGATCCTGCTGCTGGCCATCATCGGCCTGATCAAGAAAGCCTGAACCCCGCGGTCAGCCGGCCCTGCCGCGCGGCGTGCCGCGCCGGCAGGCGTCGGAGCAATAGACCACGCGGTCCCAGTCGCGCTCCCACTTCTTTCGCCACTGGAACGGCCGCTGGCAGACCGGACAGGTTTTCTCGGGTCGCGGTGCGCCCGGCGATCGGCGCTCAGCCGCCATCGGCGGCGACGCGGTTGCGGCCGGCGCGCTTGGCCACGTACAGCGCGGCATCGGCGCGGCGCAGCAGCGCATCCGGCTCCACCTGCACGTCCGGCACGAAGCCGGCGACGCCCACGCTGACGGTCATGCCGGCATCACTGGTGGCGATCGCGGCGCGGATCATCTCGGCGCGCCGCAGCGCTTCGTCCGGATGCACGCCCGGCAGCAGCAGGGCGAATTCCTCGCCGCCGTAGCGGGCCAGCAGCTCGCGCTGCGGGTCGTGCTGCTGGTTCAGGCGCTGGGCGATGCCGCGCAGCTGCACGTCGCCCTCGAGGTGGCCGTGGGTGTCGTTGTAGGCCTTGAAGTGGTCCACGTCGATCATCAGCACCGACAGCGGGCGGCGCTGGTCGAGGCAGCGGAACCATTCGCGGCGCAGCCCGTTCTCCAGCGCGCGGCGGTTGGCGACGCCGGTCAGGGCATCCTCGGTGACCAGTTCGGCGAGCTTGCGGTTGAGCTCCTCGAGTTCGCGCGTGCGCTCCGCGATGCGCGACTCCAGGCGGCGGTTGGCGGCGAGGTAGCGCTCGGTGCGCTGGCGCACGGCCCAGAGCGTGAGCGCCACGGCGAGCGCCGCCAGCGCCACGAGGGCAAACGCGATCACCCACCACTGCTCGTACCAGCGCGGCTCGACCCGGAAACGGTAGTTCATCGCGGCGGCCTGGCGGCCGTTGCGGGTGCGCGCCTGCACTTCGAGCGAGTAATCCCCGGCCGCGAGGGCGCGGATGGTGAGGTCGCGGTCGGTCCAGTCGCTCCAGTCCGGCGTGACGCCGTGCAGCAGGTAGCGGAACTCGGCGCCGCTCTCCATGCTGACCATGCCAAAGCGCAGGCTCAGGCCGTAGCCCGGCGGCACCTGCACCGGCTCGCCGACCGTCCGGGTCGGCAGCGACAGGGTTTCCCCCGCGGGGCCGCGCGCGGTCACGCGCTCCATCACCAGCCGCAGCGGCTGCGGGCGGGCCTCGACTTCGTTCGGGTTGTACTGCAGCAGGCCGTCCCAGGTGGCGACGCGAAGCACGCCGTCGCGGCTCATGCGCAGGTTGGAATAGCCGGCGGCGAAACTGGCGCCCGGATAGACCTGCTGCCAGTCGTCCTCGCCCGGTGCCCGGCGCCAAAGCTGGCGCGTGGTGAAGGCGAAATCGCCGAGCGGGGTGTGTTCGACCACAAGTTCGTCGGGGCGGTCGACCAGGGTGACCGGTGGCGCCTGGTCGGGCACGAAGCGTTCCCCGTCGAACCGGAAGCCGGCGCCGCCGCTCACGGCGTGGATGCGATCGTCGAGGCGGAACACGCTGGTGCCGGTGTCGGGATCGACGGGCAGCCCGCGGGCGTCGTCGAAGACCTCGCGTTCGACCAGCTGCCCGGTGTCGAGGTCGATCCGCCAACGCTGCACCGGGCCACGGCTATCGCCGAGCCAGAGTTCGCCGGGGCCGGCCTCTTCGATGCCGTAGGCGCTGATGCCGTCGAACGGAATCGTGGCCGCGATCTCCCAGCGGCCCGCGGGACGACGCAGCATCATCAGTTCCGACGCCGTGGCGGCGTAGACGAGGCCGGCGTCGTGCTCGGATTCCATCAGGCCGTAGACGCCGTGGAAAGGATGCTCGAACAGCTTGCGCGGCTCGCGCGCGCCGGGATCGAGCACCAGCAGGCCCTCGCGGATGCCGACCAGCAGGCCGCCCTCGCTGGCGTGCAGGGCCTGGGCCTCGAAGGCGGTCCAGGGCAGGCGCTCGTTGGCGACGCCGCCGTCCGGGCGCAGGGTCATGCGCTGCAGGCCGCGCGACGAGGCCAGCCAGACCGCGCCGTCGTACCACTCGAAATCATTCGGGCTGCCCACCAGGCCGTGGTCCTGGCCCAGGAAGGACCAGGGCGAGGGCAGCGATAGGCGCACCAGGTCGCCTTCGGTCGCGACCCAGAGGCCGCCTTCGCGATCCAGGCCGAGCGCGCGTACCGCGAAGCCGCCGAGGTCGAGGATCTCGCGCGGCTGCAGGTCGGCGCCGATGCGGATCAGTTCGCCGTCCTGGGTGCCGATCACCACGCTGCCGTCGTCCAGCGCCTGCGCGACGTAGGCCGATTTGCCGGCGACGCGCTTGTCGGCGGCGCCGGACATGCGGCGGATACCGTCGTCATCGGAAATGAACAGGCCGTCGTCGGCCACCATCAGGTTCCAGCCCTCGCGCGGGATCACGCCGGAGAGCGCGCGATCGGCGAACACGTCGCCACCCGGCAGCAGCTCGAACTCGCCGTCGTCGAAGCGGCACACGCCCTTGCCGTTCACGCGCACCAGCAGCTCCGCGCCCACCGCGTAGAAGCTGCGCACTTCGGCCGGCAGCGGCCAGCGGCGCGCGGCGCCTTCGTCGTAGGGCAGGAAATGCAGGGCGCGTTCGGTGTGGAACCAGACGCCGGCGTCGGTGGCCATCACTTCCCAGACGATGCCGACGTGGCGGTCTTCGCCGCGCAGGCCGGCGCGCGTGAGCAGTTCCTCGTAGACGAAATCACCCTCGCCGTTGCGCACGAGCCGGCCGAAGCCGTCGTAGCTGCCGACGTACACCAAGCCATCGGTGCCCGTGGCGACCGAGCGCGCGGCGACGTTCGCCGGGAGGGCAATCAGGCGCCAGTCGACGCCGTCGTAGTGCAGCACGCCGTCGTAGTTGCCGACGAAGAGTTCGCCGTTCGCGCCGGTGGTGACATCGAAGTGGCTCGGCGAGGCGTGGGTTTCCTCGGAGCTGAAGTGCCGCGCCAGCGGATCGCCGGGCAAGGCCGTGGCCGTCGCCGTCGGCGCCGCCAGGCAGGCGACGGCCAGTACCAGGGCGCTGAGCAGGGTCAGGGGCGACATGGCCCGATTATCCTCCAAGCGCCGGCCCGGTTCCGCGAAGTGACGCAGGGATTTCCGACCAGCGGGCGGCAGGGTAGGCTGCCGGCATGACCCTGCTCAGCGTGAACGTCAACAAGGTGGCCGTGCTCCGTAATTCCCGGGGCGGGCTCGAACCCAGCGTGGTGGCGGCGGCCGAGGCGGCCATCGCCGCCGGTGCCGGCGGCATCACCGTGCACCCCCGGCCCGACCAGCGGCACATCCGGCCCGGGGACGTGCATGACCTGGCCGGGCTGGTGGCCGGGCGGGTCGAGTACAACCTCGAGGGCAACCCGTTCGCGCCGCCGCGCCCGGGCTACCCGGGTTTCCTGTCCCTCGTGGAGGCCGTGCGGCCCACCCAGGCGACGCTGGTCCCGGATGGGGATGGCCAGCTCACCTCCGACCATGGCTTCGACCTCGCGCGCGATGCCGCCCGGCTGGCGCCGCTGGTGGCCCAGCTCAAGGCCTGGGGCGTGCGGGTGTCGCTCTTCATGGACGCGGGCGCCGAGGGCCTCGCGCTGGCGGCCGGCATGGGCGTGGACCGGATCGAGCTCTACACCGGGCCGTTCGCTGAAGCCCATGCGGCGGGCGACGCCGGGGCGGCGATCGCGCTGTGTGCCCGGACCGCCCGCGAGGCGCAGGCGCTGGGCCTCGGCGTCAACGCCGGCCACGACCTGAGCCAGGCCAACCTCGGCGATTTCCTGCGCGGCGTGCCGGGCGTGCTCGAGGTATCCATCGGGCACGCGCTGTTCGGCGAAGCCTTGCACCAGGGGCTGGGTCCGACCGTCCGGGCCTACCGCGCCATCATCGGCGCGGCGGCCGCCGGGGCCTAGTCGGCCAATCCATATTTCTCGATGCCCGAGCGCTCCACCGCGGCCAGCGCGGTGGCGGCGGACTGATAGTCGGCGTCGGGGTCGACCTCGATGCGCAGCAGGAAACCCGGCTGCCCGCTTTCGATCATCCGCAGCGCGGCCGGCAGGGCCTGGGCGGTCACCGGCGTGCCCGCGAGGCGGAACAGGTCGCCGCGCTCCACGACCAGGGTCACCTGTTCACTGGGCGGCGGCGGATCGGGCACCGGCCGGGAGAGCCCCATCGGTATGCGGAAGTCCATCAGCGGGGCGGTGACCATGAAGATCACCAGCAAGACCAGCATGACGTCTACCAAGGGAGTGATGTTCATTTCCGACATCGTGTCGGAAGCGGTCCGTGCGGCGGTGAAGGCCATGGCGCTACTCCTTCCGGGGGTCCCGACTTCCTTGTACGCCCGGCGGGGAGTGCTCGCAAGCCCATAAAAAAAACGCCGCCCGGAGGCGGCGTTGCTGCAGGTGCGGGAAGCGCGGCCTTACTGGCCGGGTTCCACGAAGGAGATTTTTTCCATGCCGGAGTTCTTGGCCCGGGACAGGACCTTGGCCAGCATTTCGTACTGCGCGTCGGGGTCGGTCTCGATTTCCAGGGTCGGCTGCATGGCGCGTTCCGCCTCCACTTCGAGCGACGACTGGAGTACCGAGATCGGCATCGGCGAGTTGTTCCAGGTGATGGTGCCACCCGCTTCGATCCGCAGGCGGATCGGCTCGGGCGGATCCTTCGGCTGCGGCGGCGGATTGGACGTCCGCTGCGGCAGGTCGACCTGGATCTGGTAGGACAGGGCCGGGGCAGTGACCATGAAGATGATCAGGAGCACCAGCATCACGTCCACGAGGGGCGTGACGTTGATGTCGGCCATCGGGCCGCTGCCGGCGTTGGACGAGAATGCCATGTCAGTCTTTCCTCAGCGCTCGGGGGTGGACACGAAGCCCACCTTGCGGATACCGGCCATGCGCACCTTCTTCACCACGTCCGCGATGATCCCGTAGCGGGTGACGTTGTCGGCGCGCACGTCCACCTGCGGCTGCGGGGTGCGCTGGGCCAGGACGGCCAGGCGCGCCTCGAGCATGTCGGTGGAGACCTTCTCGTCGTTCCAGTAGACCTGGCCGCTGGCTTCGATCGCCAGCGTGATCGGCGGCTGGTCGATTTCGGGCTTCTGCTCCAGGGTGGCTTGGGGCAGGTCGACCTTGACCTTATGCGACATCAGCGGCGCGGTGATCATGAAGATGATCAGCAGCACCAGCATCACGTCCACGAGGGGCGTGACGTTGATGTCGGCCATCGGGCCGCCACCGCCGGAATTACTTGAGAAGGCCATGCCTGCGGCTCCTGGTTAGACCGGTTGACTCAGCGCTTGGCCGGCACGTCGCCGACGCGCGAGCCGGTGGCGAAGAAGTCGTGCAGGTCGTGCGCGAAGGTGTCGAACTTGGCGTAGGTGTTGCGGTTGGCGCGGTTGAACGCGTTGTACGCAAGCACGGCCGGGATCGCGACGAACAGGCCGAAGGCGGTCATGATCAGCGCCTCGCCGACCGGGCCGGCGACGGCGTCGATGGAGGCCTGGCCGGTGGCGCCGATCTTGATCAGGGCGCCGTAGATGCCCCACACGGTGCCGAGCAGACCGACGAACGGGGCGGTCGCACCGACGGTGGCCAGCCAGGTCATGCCGTTCTCGAGCTTGGCGCTCTCGCGGGTGACGGCCTGGCGCAGGGCGCGGTCGATGAACTCCGAGCGGTTCAGGGCGTCGACCAGGCGGCTGCCTTCATGGCGCTGGTGGTGCGCGGCGGCCTGGGCGCAGTCGAGCGCGATCTTCGAGAACGGCTCGTTGGCCGGCTGCTCTTCCATGAAGCGGATGGCGTCCTGCGCGTTCGGGGTTTCCCAGAACGTACGGACGACCGCGTCGGCGCGGTTGGAGACCACGGTGTTCTTGATGAAGTTCACGATCGTGTACCACCACGAACCGAACGACATCACGACCAGCATCAGGAAGACCACCCAGGAGACGATGAACTCGCCCGGGGCGGAGGTCATTTCCTTGAACAGGTGGGCGAAGCCCATCTGGTTGAGGGCTTCGGCGTTGTTGGCAGCGCCGCCAACGGCGGCCGGCGCAGCGGCGGCGACGGTGAGGAGGATGTCCTGCAGCATAAGGGTGCCTTTCTTGTGTGATTGACCGTTACGGGATGAACGTTTTTATTGCTTAGCCGGGATTGAAGTTCACGGGCACCAGGACGTCGCCACCGACCTTCTGGCCGCCGCGCATACCCGGGTTGAACCTCCACTTGCGAGCGGCATCCATGGCCGCGCGATCAAGGTTGCGGTTGCGGCTCGAACGCTGGATCTGCACGTCGAGCACGTTGCCTGAGGCATCGATGGTGACGCGCAGCATGACCGTGCCGCCGATGCCGTCGCGCAGTTCCCGGGCCGGGTATCGCGGCGGGTTCATGGCGCGGCCGCTGATGTCCTCGGACGGGCTGAAGTCGGCGGGCGGGGCCGGCGGCGCGGGCGGAGCCGGCGGCGGGGCCTCGATGTCGATCGGGCTCGGGTCGTCGAACACGACCGGCGGCTCTTCCGGCGGCGGCGGGACCGGCGTCGGCTTGGGCTGCTCGACGATCTTCTGCACGACCTTCGGCGGCTCCGGCGGCGGCGGCGGCGGCGGCGGGGGCGGCGGCGGGGGCTCGATGAAGCTGACCTGGGTCACTTCGTCGGGCTTCTCGGCCTTCTCCGGGGTCGCCACCGGGATCAGCATCAGCATGAACGCGATCGCGTGCAACGCGATGGCGAAGGCATTGCCGCCGATGCGAGCCCAGCTGATGCCCTGGGGCTTGTCTTCGTATTTGTAATTCTTGTCCGTCATGCGGGTGGCGGCTCGAGCTCTCTGGTCTGCCGGCGTTAAGCCGTGACCCGCCGGGGAGCGGCGGGAACTTGTTAGCTTATACCAAGGTTACCGGTTTACCAACCGATCAGCGGGAAATCTGGGCCAGGGCCTTTTGGGCCTGTTCGCGGGTGGCGGGGTCCTTGGCGGCCTCCCGGTAGGCGGCCTTGGCGGCGGCCATGTTCTCCGAATAGTACTCGGACCGGGCGATGACCATCCACGCCGTGCCCGGGCTCTTCACGCCCTTGGCGATCGCGGCGCGGGCGGCGGCCATGGCCTCCGGGTTGCGGTCTTCCTGGCTCAGCACCTGGGCCAGGAACAGGCCCGGCTCGCCGTCCTTGGACAGCTCGGCGGCCTTCTGGGCAGCCGTGATGGCCGGGGCGATGTTCTCGGCGAAGTACTGGGCCTGGGCCACCATCGTGTAGTACTTGGCCTCCTGGGGCAGGATGCCCTTGGCCAGGCCCTCCTCGATCACGGCGGCGGCCTGCGCTTCCTGCTCCATGTTGTAGTAAGTGGAGAAGATGCGCTCGTAGTCGGCCGGCTCGTTGAGCAGGCCGCGCTTGCGGGCGCCGTCGAGCAGGGCCACGGCCTTCGCGGGCTGGTCGTTGTTGCTGTAGAGCAGGGCCAGGTTGGAGATGGCGCGCTTGTCGTCCGGGTTCTTGGCCAGGATCTCCTCGCCCAGGGCGATGGCCTGGTCGTCCTGGCCGAGCTCGGCGTAGGCGCCCAGCATCATCGAGTTCCACTGGGGCTGGGCCTCGCCCTTGTACTCGGTGGCCTTCTTCAGGGACGCGATCGCCTCGGCGTACTTGCCGTTGTTGTAGAAGCTCGAGGCCTGCATGGCATAGACGTCGGGGTTCTTGGTCGAGGTCTCGGCGATCAGGCGGGCCAGCAGCGGGTCGGCCTTGTCGAACTGGCTGGCGTTCACGTACAGCGCGGCCAGGTTGATCATCAGGTTGTAGTGGTTGTCGTTGACCAGGGCATCCTCGGCGATCGCGCGCTCGAAGTAGTCGATGCCGCGGGCCTCGTCGTCCATCGACACCGCCACGGTGCCGGCGGTCATCAGCGCGATGGCCTTGTCGTAGGGCTTGGCCCGCTCGTTGTTGATGATCTCCTCGGCGAGCGCGATCGCTTCCTGCTCGCGGCCCTCCTCGGTGTAGATCGACTGCAGCTTCTGGTGCTGCTTGGCCAGGCGCGGGGCGTAGCCGCCGGTCGGCGACTTGCGGGTGGCGTCCGGGTAGAGCGCGGCTTGCTCGCCGCGCTTGCGCTGCGCGTCGGCGTCGGGCGCCGCGAACGAGGCCGTCAGGAAGACGGCGAGCGCGACGATCTTGAGCGTGTGTAGGGCCTTCATTTCGTGACTCCTTGGCGCCGCGCCGCGCGCGGTGTGGGCCAGCAAGGGTAACGGGGAACGCCTGCCCGGCTCAACCCGGTTGTCCTCCCGGACCGTTCGCCCCCGTATCCATTTCTCTTGGGTCGCAGCTTGACCGCTGCCGGCGATCCGGGTCTTAAATCGGCGTGAAAGGTGCGGGCGCCGTTCAGCCAGTGGTGGGGAAATGGTCGATGGCGAACTGCACCCGCTCGGCCGGGTCCTTCGACAGCTCGCCGCGGTCGCGCAGCGCCTCGACCTTGCGCAGGCGGTGCTCGAGGCCGTTGCCGTTCGCCATCTGGATGGCGAGGCCGGGGCGGGCGTTGAGCTCGAGGATCATCGGGCCCTTGTCGCGGTCGAGCACGAAGTCGACGCCGACGTAGCCCAGGCCCGACAGCTCGTAGCAGCGCGAGGCCATCTGCAGCAGGTCGCGCCAGTGCGGGATGGCGAGGCCGACGATGGTGTGCTCGGTGTCCGGGTGTTCGCGGATGATCTCGGTGCCCCACACGCCGCGCTTGGTCTTGCCGGTCGGGATGTCGATGCCGACGCCGATCGCGCCCTGGTGCAGGTTGGCCTTGCCGTCCGAGAGGCGCGTGGGCAGGCGGATCATCGCCATCACCGGGTAGCCCAGGAAGACGATGATGCGCACGTCCGGCACGCCCTTGTAGCTGACGTTGTCGAAGATCGGATCGAACTGCACGCAGTATTCGACGATCAGGTGGTCGGGCTGGCCACCGAGCGAGAACAGGCCGGAGAGCCCGTTCGAGAGATGGTGCTCGAACTCGTCGCGGGTCATCAGCGAACCGCTGGCGCGCCGGTACTTGTCGCCGCGGCGGCCGGAGATGACCAGGATGCCGTCGCCGCCGGAACCGTGCGCCGGCTTCACCACGAAGCTGTCGCGGCCCTTGAGCTTCTCGTGCAGCTCGGCGATCTCGTGTTCCTCGCGCACGACCGCGTACAGGTCGGGCACCGGCAGGCCGACCTGCAGCGCCAGTTTCTTGGTCAGCAGCTTGTCGTCCACGCGCGGGTAGAACTTGCGCGGGTTGTGCATCAGCACGTAGTGCGCGTTGCGCTGGCCGATGCCCATCAGGCCGATCTGCCGGAGGCGCTTGGCGACGCGGAAGGGGTTGAACCAGCCCATGGCTCAGGCCTTGCCGGAGGACGCGGTGTCGGTGGCGTCGGCCGGCGACGGCGGCGGCGTGATCGGATCCGGATCGCGCGCCAAGGCGCGGAAACGGAACAGTTCGTTCAGGCGATAGCCCGAATAGCGGCCCAGCAGCAGCGCGAACGCGAACAGTACGAGCAGCGTCTCCGGGTACACGAACACCAGGTGCTCCAGCGGCCGCCAGCTCATCACCAGGTAGGCCAGCGCGGCGACGATCAGGGTGCCCACGCCCTCGCGGATCGCGGTTCCCGCGCCGCGCTCGTCCCAGGCCACCGACATGCGCTCGATGGTCATCGCCATGATCACCATCGGGAACAGCGCCACCGACAGGCCGACCTCCAGCCCCAGGCGGTTCGACAGCACGCTGACCGCGGCCATCAGCAGCACCACCAGGATCAGGATCGCGGTCAGGCGCGGCACCAGCAGCAGGCGGAGGCGTTCGAGGTAGAAGCGCACCAGCAGGCCGAAGCCGACCACCAGCACGAACAGGGTGACGCCGGCCACCAGCGCGGTTTCACGGAAGGCCAGCGCGATCAGCACCGGCATGAAGGTGCCGTAGGTCTTCACGCCGACCAGGTTGCGCAGCAGCAGCATGATGAAGGCGCCGATCGGCACCATCAGCAGCACGCGGTAGGTTTCCTGCGCCTGCAGCGGCAGGCTGAGCAGGGAGTAGCGCACGAGGTTGGCGTCCTGCACCTCGAGCCGGCGCTCGGCGATGGCCATCGCGTCGGCCAGGTTGCGGCTGACCGAGAACATCAGCGACGCGGCGGCCTCGCTCTCCATCTGCAGCACGCGGCGGTCGCTGCTGCTCCACAGGAACAGGTCGGACGGCAGGCCTTCGGCGAAGGTGCGCGGGTCGATGATGGTCCAGGCGAGGCCGTCGTGCACCATCAGCCAGGGCTGCAGGCGGCCCTCGCCTTCGCGCGGTTCGTCGGTGAGCTGGAGGCCGTGGATCACGCGCGCGGGGATGCTGCGCCGGGCCAGCAGCTGCACGGCGAAATACGCGCGGTCGCTTTCATCGGCGCCGTAGCGCTCGGACAGCAGGGCCACTTCCTCGCTGGGCGTGGCCTCGCCGAGGCGGCGCAGCAGCTCGCGGGCGTAGGTGACGTTGTTGATCGAGCCTTCGCGCACCTGCAGCAGCAGGCTGTCGGCGGCGGTGACGTAGGGCTCCTCGAGCTCGGGCGGCGACGGGATGACCGGATCGAAATCCAGCAGCGCCTGCTCCTGCTCCTGGCTGCGCACGATGGTGGCGCGGTAGTAGAGGTCCTGCTCGCCGACGACGCGGCGGTTGGCCCACTGCACCTCGCGCCCCTCGGGGCTCGACGACTCGAGCTTGGAGTAGCCGCGGGCGATGAAGCGCTCGTCCAGCACGGCGAAGCCCGGCGTGTAGGAGGGGATCTGCAGCGTCACCGCGTTGGCGGCCGCGCGCGGCTGGTACTCGACGTGCGCCTGCACGGTCCACACCTGCACCTGCGCGTCGGGCTGCAGCGGGAACTTGAGCACGCTCCACTTGTAGTACATGGCCGCACACGCGATCGCGATGATCGAGAAGGCCAGCAGGTAGAGGTGGCGTTTGCTCATGGGTATCCAGTTCGGGTTCCGGGAACCGCCGGTTTTCCCCGGCCGGCGGCGAGGCGCAAGTGTAACCCCGTAGTCAGGAGGTCGAATACGCCAGCAGCCCCACCGCCACGGCGTTGCCCACCCCGTGCGCCAGGGCGACGGCGGCGAAGCGCCCGGTGCGAAGGTAGAGCAGCCCGAAGGCCAGGCCCATCGCCACGTAGATACCGGCCATGGCCAGCTGCGCGAGACGGCCGCCGTTGCCCGCGGTGATCTCGTGCAATACCCCGAAGACCACGGCGCTGGCGACGAGCCCGGTGACCGCCCGTCCGGCTACCGCGAAGCGCCGCAGCAGCACGTGCCGGAAGAAGAGCTCCTCGCCGACCGGCGCCACGATGGCGACCAGCAGGAAGGCGATGACCGGCCGATCCTTGACCAGGGCCACCAGGGGTTCGAGGTTGCTCGGCTCCAGCGGCAGGCCCAGGTTCCGCAGGCCGAGCAGGAGGCCGGTGGCTGCGGCCTGCAGCAGCACGCCGGCGACCACCGCCAGCGCGAGCGCGCGGCCCAGCGGCATCGGCGACGGCAGCGACGGCAGCGCGCGGCCGCGCACCCACCACACCAGCAGCGCCGCCAGGCCGGAAGCGCACAGCGCCAGGATCAGCAGCGGACTGGCCAGGCGCTGCGGCAGCGACTGCATCGCGTCCACCAGGCTGGCCAGCGGCGACACGCGGATCTCGGTGATCGGGCAACCGGCGGCCTGCACCAGCGCCGGACCGTCGATGTGCGGGCGGTGGCCGGTGTGCGGATGCAGTTCGAAGTAGCCGAGCACCGCGGGCTCGTGCGCGCCTTCGGCCTCGTGCGGCAGCATCAGCACGTTCATGAATTTCGGGATCGGGCTGCCGTCGGGCGCGCGTGCGGGGCGCAGCTCGCCCTGGCGTGCGAAGACGTCCTTGACCGCCGCTTCGTTCCAGCGCTCGGCTTCGCAGGGCTGGAACACCAGCTGCACGCGCTGCGGGCCGTAGGGTTGTTCGCGCTGGAACTGCAGCACCAGCGGCGTGGCGAAGGCGAGGGTCAGCGCGAGGGTCGCGCCGAAGTAGAGCAGCAGGTCGAGGATGGCGCCGCGGAATGGCGTGCCCCGCCACCAGCGCAGCACGCGGTGGCGGGGCGATGGCGAGGCGTCGTCAGACGTCGAGGTTGGCGACACGCAGCGCGTTGTCTTCGATGAACTCGCGGCGCGGTTCGACCACGTCGCCCATCAGCGTGGCGAAGATCTGGTCGGCGGCGACGGCGTCCTCGATGCGCACCTTCAGCAGGCGGCGCGTTTCCGGGTTGACCGTGGTTTCCCACAGCTGCTCGGGGTTCATTTCACCCAGGCCCTTGAAGCGCTGGATCATGCGGCCCTTCTTGGCTTCCTCGAGCAGCCATTCCTGCGCCTGCACGAAGTTGGACACGGGCTGGCTCTTGCCACCGCGCACCAGGGTGGCGCCGGGCTGCAGCAGGCCGTTGAGCGTGCCGGCCATTTCGTTGACCTGGCGCAGTTCGCCGCCCAGCAGCTGCCCGGCGGCCAGCACCTGGGTGGCGGCCAGGCCGTGGTGCTGCTTCTGCACCACCAGCGCGCCGGCGTGGCCGTCATCGGTGGCCGGCTGGATCGAGAAGACGTAGCGCGCGCGGCCGAGGCCGGTGGCGTTCAGGCGCTTCTCGAGCTCGCGGCACCACGGCGCCAGGCGCTGTTCGTCGGCGAAGTCCTCGGCGGTGAGCGCGGGCATTTCCAGCATCGCCTCGAGCACCGGCGAATCGACGCGGTGCGCGAAGCGGGCGATGGTTTCGCGCGCGGCGACGAAATCGAGCAGCAGCTTCTCGAGCTGCGCGCCGTTGATCGCCGGCAGGCCTTCGCCCGGGCGCAGCTCGGCGTTCTCGACCGCGTTGTTGACGAGGTAGGCGTTGAGCGCACCGTCGTCCTTGAGGTACATCTCGTTCTTGCCCTGCTTGATCTTGTACAGCGGCGGCAGGCCGATGTAGACGTGGCCGCGCTCGATCAGCTCCGGCATCTGCCGGTAGAAGAACGTGAGCAGCAGGGTGCGGATGTGCGAGCCGTCGACGTCGGCGTCGGTCATGATGATGATGCGGTGGTAGCGCAGCTTGTCCGGGTTGTACTCGTCCTTGCCGATGCCGGTGCCGAGCGCGGTGATCAGCGTGCCCACTTCGGCGGACGCGAGCATGCGGTCGAAGCGCGCGCGCTCGACGTTGAGGATCTTGCCCTTGAGCGGCAGGATCGCCTGGGTCTTGCGGTTGCGGCCCTGCTTCGCGGAGCCACCGGCCGAGTCACCCTCGACGATGAAGAGTTCGCTGAGCGCCGGATCCTTTTCCTGGCAGTCGGCGAGCTTGCCCGGCAGGCCGGCGATGTCGAGCGCACCCTTGCGGCGGGTGAGGTCACGGGCCTTGCGCGCGGCTTCGCGCGCACGCGCGGCGTCGACGATCTTTCCTGCGATCGCGCGCGCTTCGTTCGGACGCTCCTGGAGGAATTCCTCCAGCTTCTGGCCGATCACGGACTCCACCGCCGGGCGCACTTCGGACGAGACCAGCTTTTCCTTGGTCTGCGAGCTGAAGCTCGGGTCGGGCACCTTCACCGAGAGCACGGCGATCATGCCTTCGCGCATGTCGTCGCCGGACAGGGCCACCTTGGCCTGCTTGGCGATGCCGTTCTGCTCGATGTAGTTGGTCAGCGTGCGCGTGAGCGCGGCGCGGAAGCCCTGCAGGTGGGTGCCGCCGTCCTTCTGCGGGATGTTGTTGGTGAAGCAGAACATCGTTTCCTGGTAGGCGTCGGTCCACTGGACCGCGATGTCCACCACGATGCCGTCCTTTTCACCCGAAGCAGAGATAACTGTTTGATGCAGCGGGGTTTTTAGGGCAGCCAGGTGTTCCACGAAGCTGCGGATGCCACCTTCGTACTCGAACAGGTCGCGCTTGCCTTCGCCGCGCTCGTCGATCAGCTCGATCTTGACGCCCGAGTTGAGGAAGCTCAGCTCGCGCAGGCGCTTGGCCAGGATGTCGTAGTGGAACTCGGTGTCGGTGAAGATCTCGGCGTTGGGCAGGAAGCGCAGCTCGGTGCCGCGCTTGCCGGACGGGCCGACGACCTTGAGCGGATACACCGGCTCGCCGACGGCGTACTCCTGCTGGTGGTGCTTGCCGTCGCGCCAGATGTCGAGCCAGAGCTTGGACGAGAGCGCGTTGACCACCGAGACGCCAACGCCGTGCAGGCCGCCGGACACCTTGTAGCTGTTGTCGTCGAATTTACCGCCGGCGTGCAGCACGGTCATGATGACCTCGGCCGCGGAGACGCCCTCTTCCTTGTGGATGTCCGTCGGGATGCCGCGGCCGTTGTCGGACACCGAGCACGAGCCATCGTTGTGCAGGGTCACGATCAGGTGGTCGCAGTGGCCGGCCAGGGCCTCGTCGATGCCGTTGTCCACGACCTCGAACACCATGTGGTGCAGGCCGGTGCCGTCGTGCACGTCGCCGATGTACATGCCCGGGCGCTTGCGGACGGCCTCCAGGCCACGGAGCACGGTGATCTTGCTGGAGTCGTAGGTGTTGTTCGGGGACTGCGGCTGAATCGGTTCGTCGGTCATCGCCAATCTTGTCTCGCGTTGGGCCACACCGGCGCCCGGACGGCTCCCGGAGAGGCCGCGGCGCGCCTATAAATAAGGTATGGCGAGTATAGCGCGTGAGGGCGGGGTGCGCCGCCCTGCCCCGGGGCTCAGCGCTCGTGCAGCTGGCCTTGTTCCACGTGGAACCGCTTCTCCGGGGCCAGCGCGCCCGCCAGGTCGCCCGGCGCCTCGGTGGCGGTCAGGATCACCTGGGCCCCGGAGCTCAACACCGACGCCAGCGCCTGGTGGCGGTGGGTCTGGTCGAGCTCCGAGGCCAGGTCGTCCAGGCAGACCAGCGGCCATTCGCCCTTGTCGGCGGCGAAGGCGCGGGCCTGGGCGAGGACGCAGGCCAGGGCGGTGAGCTTTTCCTGGCCGCGCGACAGGGCTTCCCGCCCAGGCAGTCCCACGTAGTCCACCCGCCAGTCGGCGCGGTGCGGGCCCAGGCTGGTGTAGCCCAGGGCCACGTCGCGCTCCCGGGCCAGCAGCAGGGCATCCTCCAGCGGGCTGTCCTCGCGGCGCCAGCCCGGCAGGAAGCGCAGGCCGGCCTCGCCCAGCTCCGGCAGGAACTCCCGGGCGGTGGCCGCCAGCACCGGCTCCAGCCGGTCCAGGTAGTCAGCACGCAGGCGGCTGAGGGATTCCCCGGCCTCGGCCAGCTCCCGGTCCCACGGCGCCAGGGCGGACGGGGCCGGCTGGCGCTTGAGCAGGGCGTTGCGCTGCTTCAGGGCGCGGGCGTAGCGGCGCCAGACCGGCAGGAAGGCCGGTTCCACGTGGAACAGGGCCCAATCCAGGAAGCGGCGGCGGTGTTCCGCGCCCCCGGCGATAAGCTCGTGGCTGCCGGGCTCGAAGGTCACGACGGCCAGCTCGGCGCACAGTTCGGTCAGGCTGGGGGCGGGCGCCCCGTCGAGCCGGGCCTCCCAGTCGCTGCCGCCGTGGCGGAGGCCGGCGCGGCGGGTCCGGCCCTGGCCGTCCAGCCATTCGGCGTAGAGCTCGAGGTTCGGGCTGCCGGTCCGGATCAGGCCGTCGCGCACCCGGCCCCGGAAGGAGCGACCGTAGCCCAGCAGGTGGATGGCCTCGACCAGGCTGGTCTTGCCGGCGCCATTGCCGCCCGTCACCAGGTTCAGGCCGGGGGCGGGGCGGAAGTCCACCTGCTGCAGGCAGCGCAGGCGCCGGATGTCCAGCCGGGTCAGGCGCACGACGGCCCCGCCCGGCCCGGTACCACCGGACGCCAGAAACGAAGCCGCCCGGCGAGGGCCGGGCGGCAGGGTGCCACGGGAAACGGGCCGGTCACAGGCGCAGCGGCATCACCACGTGGCGGCTGCGCTCGTGGCTGGCCTCGCGGACCAGGGCCGACGAGTTGGCGTCGCGAAGGTTGATGATCACGAACTCCTCCCGCAGCGCGGTGAGCGCATCGAGCAGGTAGGTGACGTTGAAGCCGATGCCCAGGCCGTCGACCTTGGTTTCGGCCTCGACTTCTTCCTGCGCTTCTTCCTGCTCCGGGTTGTGCGCGACGATGCGCAGCTGGCCCGGGCTGATTTCCAGCTTCACGCCGCGGTACTTCTCGTTCGAGAGGATGGCGGCGCGCTGCAGGGCGGCGCGCAGGGCCTCGCGGTCGACCTTCACTTCCTTGTCGGCGCCGATCGGGATCACGGCGTCGTAGTCCGGGAAGCGACCGTCGATGAGCTTGGAGGTAAAGGTGACGTCCTCGCGGCGCATGCGCAGGTGGTTGCGGCCGACTTCCAGCTCGACCTCGCGGTCGCCGCCTTCAAGCAGGCGCTGCAGCTCGAGCACGCCCTTGCGGGGCAGGATGATCTGCTTGCGGGTCTGGGCGCCGGCCGGCAGGGGCGCCTCGCACAGGGCCAGGCGATGGCCGTCAGTGGCGACGCAGCGCAGGGAGTTCTCGCGCAGGTCCAGCAGCAGTCCGTTGAGGTAATAGCGGACGTCCTGCTGGGCCATGGCGAACGCAGTGCGCTCGATGAGTTCCTTCAGGGCGGCTTCCGGAACGCGGATGCGCTCGACCAGGTCGAGGTCCTCGACGGCCGGGAAATCATTGCCGGGCAGGGTGGCCAGGGTGAAGCGGCTGCGGCCGGCCTGCACGGTTACCTTGTCGCCGGTCTGGCTGAGGGTGACGCGGCTGCCGTCGGGCAGGGCGCGCACGATCTCGAACAGCTTGCGCGCCGGAATGGTGGTTTCGCCCGGCTGGGCGTCGTCCACGTCCGAACGGGCGACCATCTCGACCTCGAGGTCGGTGCCCGTCATCGACAGCTTGCTGCCTTCGACGCTGACCAGCAGGTTGGCCAGGACGGGCAGCGTCTGGCGACGCTCGACCACGTTCACGACCTGCTGAAGGGGTTTGAGTAGGACTTCTCGCGTCAGGCTGAAACGCATGCGGATCCCCAAGCTCCAAGAGTGGATATTTAAAAAAGTGGTGGTGGTGGAGGGCCGAAAATCTCCGGATAACTCATCCAACCCACTGATTCAAAACGTTTTATTCGTACTGCCAAGCCTGTGTGCCAGCTTCGGGACAGGGTGGCACAAACTGTGGATAACTTTCGGGCCCCAAAGGCGTCCCCAGCTTGTCCACAGGCCGTCCCCAACGCTTACCCGGCCCGGCCCCAGGCCTTACTCGCTCAGTTTGCGCAGCAGCTTGTCCCAGTCTTCCCGCAGCTTGCCGTCGATCTCGCGCAGTTCGCGCATGACCTTGCAGGCGTGCATCACGGTCGTATGGTCCCGGCCCGCGAAGGCATCGCCGATTTCCGGCAGGCTGTGCTCGGTGAGTTCCTTGGACAGGGCCATCGCCATCTGCCGCGGACGCGCCAACGAGCGCGTCCGCCGCTTCGACAAAAGGTCCGCCATGCGCAGCTGGTAGTAGTCTGCCACGGTCTTCTGGATATTGCTGATGGACACCACCTGCTGCTGCGCCCGCAGCAGGTCGCGCAGGGTCTCCTGGGCGAACTCGGCGGTGATCGGCCGCGCCATGAAGTTCGAGCGCGCCGCCAGCGTGTTCAGGGCGCCCTCGAGGTCGCGCACGTTCGAACGCATGCGCTTGGCGATCAGGTAGGCCACGTCGTCGGGCAGCTTCACCCCGCGCTCGACCGCCTTGGCGGCGATGATGGCCGCGCGCGTCTCGAAATCAGGCGGCTCGATCGCGACGCTCAGGCCCCAGGTCAGGCGGGTCTTGAGCCGCGTCTCGAGGTTCTCCACCTCGCGCGGGTAGCGGTCGCAGGTGAGAATGATCTGCTGCTTGCCGTCGAACAGCGCGTTGAAGGTGTGGAAGAACTCCTCCTGCGTGGTGTTCTTGCCGGCGAAGAACTGGATGTCGTCGATCAGCAGCGCGTCCACCTGCTGGAACTGGCGCTTGAACTGGTCCATCGACTTTTCCTGCAGCGACTTCATCATCGCGCTGAAGAACTGCTCGGAGCGCAGGTACAGCACGCGCATGCCCGGGTTGTTCTGCCGCATCAGGTTGCCGGCGGCGTGCATCAGGTGGGTCTTGCCCAGGCCCGAGCCGCCGTACAGCAGCAGCGGGTTGTAGGCCTTGCCCGGGTTCTGGGCCACCTGCAGCGCGGCGGCGCGACCGAGCTGGTTGCTGCGGCCTTCCACGAAGTTGTCGAAGGTGTAGTGGCCGTCGAGGTTGCCGGCGAACGCCGCCGCCGGCGGTGCCGGGCGGGCCGCCGCCGGCGCGGTGCCGGCCATCGGCGCCTCGGCGCGCTTGATCGAGCCCACGGCCAGCGCCACCGGGGCCGGGCCGCCGGCGAAATGCGACACCAGCTCGCGGATCCGGTCCAGGTAGTGCTCGCGCACCTGGTCCACCACGAAGGCATTGGGCGCGTACAGCGTCAGCCCGTCGGCGCGGGCCTCGGCCTGCAGCGGCCTGAGCCAGGCGTGTATCTCTTCAGCCGGCAGTTCGGCTTCCAGTCGTTCCAGGCAGCGGGGCCAGGCAGCATCCATGTTCAAGCGAAAGTCCGGGGAACAGTGGCGCCAGGGCGCCGCTGTGGATAAGTGGTCGGGGGGAGGGAGTCTAGCGCCGCCGCGCCAAGCCCGCCACGCGAAATTGGCTTGACGACGCGGGGGCCGGGCCGTTATAGTCCCCGGTCTTTTCCGCCCAAAACTTAACCGGGGTGCCACCATGGCCACCAAGCGCACGTACCAGCCCAGCAACCTCAAGCGTAAGCGTGACCACGGCTTCCGCGCCCGCATGAAGACCGCCGACGGCCGCAAGATCCTTGCCCGCCGCCGCGCCAAGGGCCGGGCCCGCCTGGCCGTCTGACGCGTCGCCGCCGGCTTGCCGGCGGCAACCCGCGGGCCATTGCAGGGACCGTGAACACGCTCCCGCCCGCCACGCCGAAGTCCTTCCCCCCCAGCGCGCGCCTGCGCGCTTCCGCCGAATACCAGGCGGTCTTCAAGGGGGCACGAAGGCTCTCCAGCCCCCAGCTGAAGCTGCATGCCCACGTCCGGGCCGATGCCACCGTGCCTCGGCTCGGCGTTGCCGTGTCCAAGAAAGTCGACAAGCGCGCCGTCGGCCGCAACCGCATCAAGCGGCTGGCCCGCGAATTCTTCCGACACGAGCGCGCGCACCTGCCGCCCGGCGATTACGTGCTGATCGCACAACCCGGCGCCAGCAAGCTCGGCAACGACGAGCTCCGCGCGCAGTTCCTGCAGCTGTTTGAACGCGCCCGGTCGTTGAAGCCCGCGCCCCCGCCCGGCACAATGCCGGCCACCCCGGGCGCGTCCGAACGCCCCGCCTCCGATTCCTGACCGAGACCCCGTGCCCGGCCCCGGCCCCACGCCGGCGCCCGCAGCCTGCCCATGAACCAGACCCGTTCCTTCCTGCTGATCGCCTGGCTTGCCGTCGCCACCCTCCTGTTCATGGAATGGAGCCGCGGTCCGGCCCAGCCCGCGCCGCCCCCGGCCGCCTCCGCGCCGATCCCCGCCGCGGCCGATGCGATTCCGTCGGCGGCCGACGTGCCCGCTGCCGCCGCGGTGCCCTCGGCCGCCGCCGCCCCGGCGCCCGGCGTGCCGGGCGACGTGCCCTCGGCCAGCGTGGCCGCGCCCGCCCAGGGCCTGGTCACCGTCACCACCAACGTGCTGCGCCTGCAGGTCGACCCGCGCGGCGCCAGCCTGGTCGGCGCCGACCTGCTCGCCTACCCGGTGGAGAAGGACAAGCCGGACGTGAAGGTGCGCCTGCTCGGCACCGACGCCGTGCACTACTCGGTGGCCCAGTCCGGCCTGGTGGCCACTACCGGCACCGCGCCCAGCCACGAGGCGATGTTCCGCACCGAGGACGGCCGCAGCAATTACACCCTGGCCGACGGCAGCCAGCAGCTCGAAGTGCCGATGGTCTGGGAAGACCCGGCCACCGGCCTGCGCGTGCGCAAGGTGCTGGTGCTCGAGCGCGGCTCCTACGCCATCACCGTGCGCCAGGAAATCAGCAACCAGGGCAGCCAGGCCTGGCGCGGCAACGCCTACGAGCAGCTGCAGCGGGTGCCGCCGCCGCCGACCCCGCGCACCTCCAGCCTGACCAACCCGGAGGCCTTCAGCTTCGTGGGCGCCGCCTGGTACAGCCCGGAGGAAGGCTTCGAGAAGTACAAGATCCCCGACATCTTCGAGGACGGCCCGCAGACACGCGAAGTCACCGGCGGCTGGATCTCGATGCTGCAGCACCACTTCGCGCTGGCCTGGGTGCCGAACGAGAACGAAGCGCAGCGCTTCTCCATCACCTCGCTGCCGGGCGCGACCCCGCGCTACCTCGTGCGCGGCGTCAGCGCGCCGATCGAAGTCGGCCCCGGCCTGTCGGTGACGCGCGAAGCGCGCCTGTGGGTGGGCCCGAAGCTGCAGGAGCAGATGCAGGACGTCGCGCCGGGCCTGAAGCTGACGCTCGACTACGGCATCTTCACCTTCCTCGCGCAGCCGATGTACGACTTCGTGCTCGAGCCGCTGCACGACCTGACCGGCAACTGGGGCTGGGCGATCATCCTGACGGTGCTGATCATCAAGCTGCTGCTGTACCCGCTGTCGGCCAAGCAGTACCAGAGCTTCGCCAAGATGCGCGCGATCCAGCCGCGCATCGAGTCGCTCAAGGAGCGCTACGGCGACGACAAGCAGAAGTTCCAGATGGCGATGATGGACCTGTACAAGAAGGAGAAGGTCAATCCCGCCGCCGGCTGCCTGCCGATCCTGATCACGATCCCGGTCTTCATCGCGCTGTACTGGATGCTGCTCGAGAGCGTCGAGATGCGCCAGGCGCCGTGGCTGGGCTGGATCCAGAACCTGACCGCGCCGGATCCGTACTTCATCCTGCCGGTGATCAACCTCGTGGTGATGTACCTCACCCAGAAGATGACGCCGACGCCGGGCATGGACCCGATGCAGAAGAAGATCATGACCTTCATGCCGCTCATCTTCGGCGTGATGATGGCCTTCTTCCCGTCCGGCCTGGTGCTGTACTGGTGCACCAACGGCATCCTCGGCCTGGCCCAGCAGTACGTCATCACCAAGCGCCACGGCGACAAGCCCGCCGCGGCGGTTGCGGGGAAGTAAGGATTCGAACGCGGATAAGAGCGGATTGACGCGGATAAGATCGGATAGAGCAATCAGTATTGGTCCGACGCAAGATGAGGGGAGGCCGCGAAGGCCTCCCTTTTTCTTTTCAACCCTTTGCTTTATCGGCCTTTATCCGCGTTAATCCGCGGCGGTCTCAATCGGTCGACGCAACA
>NZ_AVCK01000045.1 GCF_000747155.1 Arenimonas metalli CF5-1
GCCGCGGCGGCGGCGGCGCGCTCGGCGGCGGCCTCCGCGTCGCGCAGGCGCTGCTCCTCGCGGGCGGCTTCCTGGGCCACGCGGTCGGCGGCGCTGGCCTGGCCCTTGGCGATGGAATCGGTGATGCGCGGCAGGGACGGGGTCTGCGGGTCGGTCTTCTCGATCAGGCCGCGCAGTCGCTCGGCCTCGATGAAGTCCTCGCGGCCGATCGCCTGCTCGGCGGCGATGATGGCGTAGGGCATCAGGTCGATCAGGGCGCTTTCAGCCAGGGGGTCGACCTTCTCGCTGCGGGCGCGCAGGGCCAGGTAGTACTCCATGGCGTTGTCGCCGGCCGGGGCGTACAGGCGCTGCTCGCGCAGGGCCTGGCTGCCGCGGCTCTTGAGCTCGTCGGCGCTGAGGCTGGCCAGCGCGGCTTCGGCGGCCTGGGCGGCCTCCTGGGCAGCGACTTCCTCGGCCGACGGGCCCGCCGGCTGGGCCGGGGCAGCTGCCGGGGCCGCCGCGTCAGGCGCGGCCTCGTCCTTGGAGCAGGCGGCGAGGGACAGGCCCAACGCCAGCGCGATGCCCCAGCGCAGGGCGCGGGACGGAGTGGAAATCGTAACGGTCATGTCTTTCCCCTGAAAAAATCACCAAACCATGACGTTCAGCACATAAGAGTTTGGCCGGTTTGTCAAGCCGGTTTCGTTGCGAAGCTTGATCCCCCGCACAGATTCAGGCCATATCGGCCGCTGCGGCCGCCAGCGTCGTCCAGGCCGGGCCTTCCAGGGGAAATGCATGCGCAGGATCGGGGTCGGAATCATTTTGGGTGTCTTGTTGCTGGCCGCTGGCTGCAGCAGCCTGCCCCGCCAGGACGGCCCGACGCCGGCACCAACGGCCTCGGCCCCGCCCCCGGTCGTGGCCCCGCCGCCGCCGCCGCCGCCGCCGCCGCCTCCCTCACCAGAGCAGGCCGCCCAGGCAGCGGAGCTCGCCGCCCGGGAAGCCGCGCAGCGTGCCGAAAGCCAGCGTCGCGCCGAAGCCGGCCGCGCCGCGGCCGAGCGGGAAGCCGCGCTGAGGGCGGAACAGGAACAGCGCGCCGCCCGCCTGCCTTCCCGGGACGGGATCCCGGAGAACGCCATCGACCCGGAGAAGAACCACGCCACGCTGCGCGTCTTCTACGCCACCGATCGCGCCGCCGCCCTCGACTTCGCCAACACGCCCGTCGCCGATCGCTACGGTGTGGCGCGCGGCAAACTCGAGTACGGCGTGGCGGAAGTGAGCATTCCCGCCGCGCACAAGCCCGGCGTGCTCGAGGCGCCTTCGCTGTGGCGCTTCGAACTCACCGAGGATCCGTCGAAGCACGTGGTGCTGATGTCGCTGCAGCGGCGTTCCAGCGCGCTGTTCTTCCAGGAGCTGTCCCAGCGCGTGGCCCGCTCGGAGGGAAGCAATGCCTTCCTGTTCGTGCACGGCTACAACGTGTCGTTTGCCGATGCCGCCCGCCGGACGGCGCAGATGTCGTACGACCTGTCCTTCGATGGCGCGGCCGTGTTCTACAGCTGGCCCTCGCAGGCCTCGCTGCCGGGTTACACCATCGATGAATCCAACATCGAGTGGTCCACCACCCACATCAAGCAGTTCCTGGTCGACTTCGCCGAGAAGTCCACCGCCGACAACCTGTACCTGATCGCGCACAGCATGGGTAACCGCGGCCTGACCCGCGCCCTGCAGGCGCTGGTGATGGAGCGCCCCGACCTGCGCGGCCGGTTCCGCGAGATCATCCTGGCCGCCCCGGACATCGACGCCGAGGTGTTCCGCCGCGACCTGGCGCCGGCGCTGCGGCAGGCGGGCAAGCGCGTCACCCTGTACGCCTCCTCCAACGACCTCGCGCTCAAGGCCTCGAAGCAGGTGCACGGCTATGCGCGCGCGGGCGACTCGGGCGACGGCCTGATCGTGCTGCCCGGCATCGAGACCATCGATGCCTCGGGCGTGGACGAGAGCACGCTGGCGCACTCGTACTTCGTGGAGTCCAAGCCGGTGATCCGCGACATCCTCGACCTGATGCTGCGCAGCCTGCCCGCCGGGCGCCGCGAAGGCCTGGTCGGCGACCAGCATCCGCGCGGCACCTTCTGGCGTTTCCGCGCGGCGCAGCTGGCCGAGCCCTGAGCGCCGCTACTTGCCGATGCAGAAGTCGGCGAAGATGCGGCCGAGCAGGGCGTCGGCGTCCACGCGCCCGGTGATCTCGCCCAGGGCGTCCTGGGCCTGGCGCAGTTCCTCGGCCGCGAGCTCGCCCGCGCCGTGATGCAGCTGCGCGGCCGCGCGCGCCAGCGCCTCGGCGCCGCGCCGCAGGGCATCGACGTGGCGGGCGCGGGCGCTGAAGCTGCCTTCCACGCCATCGCCCAGGCCCGCCGCGTCACGCAGTGCCGCGCGCAGGGCATCGAGCCCGGCGCCGCTGCGCGCCGACAGCCACAGGTGGCGGCCATCGGCGCGCGTGGCCGGCGGGGGCACGGTGGCCAGCAGGTCGGCCTTGCTGTGCAGCCACAGCACCGGCACGCCGGCGGGTAGCGGCAGCGCGTGGCTGCCGGTCGCCGTGGCGTCGACCACGGCCAGCACCAGGTCGGCCTTGGCCAGTTCCTCGCGGGCGCGGCGGATGCCCTCGCGCTCGACCACGTCGGGCGCATCGCGCAGGCCGGCGGTGTCGACCAGCGTCAGCTCGATGCCGTCGATGCGGATGCGCTCGCGCAGCAGGTCGCGGGTGGTGCCCGGCACGTCGGTGACGATGGCGCGGTCTTCGCCCGCCAGCGCATTCAGCAGCGAGGACTTGCCGGCGTTCGGCGCGCCGGCGATCACCACGTGCAGGCCATCCACCAGCCGGCGGCCGCGTTCGGCGGCGGTGCGCAGCGCATCGAGCTGGCCGGCGACGCGCTGCAGCTTCTCCTGCAGTTCGGGCGCGGCCAGAAAATCGATTTCCTCGTCCGGGAAATCCAGCGCCGCCTCGATCCACACGCGCAGCCCGGTGAGGCCTTCGACCACGGTGTCCACGCGGCGCGAGAACTCGCCTTCGAGGGAACGCCGCGCGGCGCGCGCCGCCGCTTCGCTGCCGGCCGACACCAGGTCGGCCACGGCCTCGGCCTGGGCCAGGTCGAGCCGGCCCTCGAGGAAGGCGCGCTCGGTGAACTCGCCCGGCCGCGCCGGCCGCGCGCCCAGCGCCAGGCACCGGCGCAGCAGCTGCCCCAGCAGCACCGGGCTGCCGTGGCCCTGCAGCTCCAGCACGTCCTCGCCGGTGTAGGACTGCGGGCCGGGGAAGAAGATCAGCAGCCCGTCATCGATCACCGCCCCGTCGGCATCGCGGAAGCGCAGGTAATGCGCGTGCCGCGCCTCGGGCGGCTTGCCCAGCAGCGTCGCCGCGATCGCCCGGCAGCCCGCGCCACTCAGGCGCACGATCCCCACGCCCGCCGCCCCGGCCGCCGTCGCAATCGCCGCTATCGTCTCGCGTTGGGTCATTGGGGGAGCGTGTTTGAACGCGGATAAGAGCGGCGGTCTCAACCGGTCATTGCAACGC
>NZ_AVCK01000046.1 GCF_000747155.1 Arenimonas metalli CF5-1
CCTCCTTTTGAGCATGACGAGTCGTTGCTCGCCAGGCGTCCGCACAAGTTTCCTGCATTCCACAACGTGATCCGGCCTGGGTCTGTAGCTCAGGTGGTTAGAGCGCACCCCTGATAAGGGTGAGGTCGGAGGTTCGAGTCCTCCTAGACCCACCATTCTTGTCACGGGGCCATAGCTCAGCTGGGAGAGCACCTGCTTTGCAAGCAGGGGGTCGTCGGTTCGATCCCGACTGGCTCCACCAGTTCGGCAGTTATCGTCAGTGGAATGACAGCGCACACAAAAGATTTAGGTGGCGGGCAAGGGCCCGGCATCGTGTTCTTTGAAAACATGGGACGTAGCGAGCGTTTGAGACGAAACTGTCTACAACACGTGTCGTAGAGGCTAAGGCGGGAATCCTGGTCAAGGATTCCTTATTGAGTTTAATCGTTGTAACTATTTGCGAAAACGAATGACCTTGAGGCGACTTGAGGTTATATGGTCAAGCGAATAAGCGCACACGGTGGATGCCTTGGCGGTCAGAGGCGATGAAGGACGTGGCAGCCTGCGAAAAGCTCCGGGGAGTCGGCAACAGACATTGATCCGGAGATGTCCGAATGGGGAAACCCACTGCTTCGGCAGTATCGTGCAGTGAATACATAGCTGTACGAGGCGAACGCGGTGAACTGAAATATCTCAGTAACCGTAGGAAAAGAAATCAACCGAGATTCCCCCAGTAGTGACGAGCGAACGGGGACCAGCCCTGAAGTCTATTAGGTTCTAGCAAAACGGCTTGGAAAGGCCGGCCATAGAAGGTGATAGCCCTGTATGTGAAAGGGCCTAGTAGATGATGATGAGTAAGGCGGGGCACGTGAAACCCTGTCTGAATATGGGGGGACCATCCTCCAAGGCTAAATACTCCTGACCGACCGATAGTGAACCAGTACCGTGAGGGAAAGGCGAAAAGAACCCCGGCGAGGGGAGTGAAATAGAACCTGAAACCGTGTGCGTACAAGCAGTGGGAGCCGACTTGTTCGGTGACTGCGTACCTTTTGTATAATGGGTCAGCGACTTATTGTCTGTAGCAAGCTTAACCGTATAGGGGAGGCGAAGGGAAACCGAGTCTGAATAGGGCGCATAGTTGCAGGCAATAGACCCGAAACCGGGTGATCTAGCCATGCCCAGGGTGAAGGTCGGGTAACACCGACTGGAGGCCCGAACCCACTCCTGTTGCAAAAGTAGGGGATGAGGTGTGGCTAGGAGTGAAAAGCTAATCGAACCCGGAGATAGCTGGTTCTCCTCGAAAGCTATTTAGGTAGCGCCTCGTGCGAATCTTCTTGGGGGTAGAGCACTGTTATGGCTAGGGGGTCATTGTGACTTACCAAACCATGGCAAACTCCGAATACCAAGACAGACTACACGGGAGACACACGGCGGGTGCTAACGTCCGTCGTGAAAAGGGAAACAACCCAGACCTACAGCTAAGGTCCCCAAATTACCGCTCAGTGGAAAACGATGTGGGAAGGCACAGACAGCCAGGAGGTTGGCTTAGAAGCAGCCATCCTTTAAAGAAAGCGTAATAGCTCACTGGTCGAGTCGGCCTGCGCGGAAGATTTAACGGGGCTAAGCGGTATACCGAAGCTTAGGGTGCACACTTTGTGTGCGCGGTAGAGGAGCGTTCCGTAAGCCGTTGAAGGTAGGTTGAGAAGCCTGCTGGAGGTATCGGAAGTGCGAATGCTGACATAAGTAACGATAATGCGGGTGAAAAGCCCGCACGCCGAAAGCCCAAGGTTTCCTTGCACAACGTTAATCGGTGCAGGGTGAGTCGGCCCCTAAGGCGAGACCGAAAGGTGTAGTCGATGGGAAGCTGGTTAATATTCCAGCACCTCGCGTGACTGCGATGGGGGGACGGAGAAGGTTAGGTGTACCGGGCGTTGGTTGTCCCGGGGAAAGGAGGTAGGCATGAAGCGTAGGCAAATCCGCGCTTCTCTATGCCGAGCACCGAGACGAGTTCTATTAGGACGAAGTCACTGATACCACGCTTCCAGGAAAAGCCTCTAAGCTTCAGGTCACGCAGACCGTACCGTAAACCGACACAGGTGGGCAGGATGAGAATTCTCAGGCGCTTGAGAGAACTTGGGTGAAGGAACTAGGCAACATGGCACCGTAACTTCGGGAGAAGGTGCGCCTTCATTGGTGGCCATATGCATGGCTGAGCTGATGAAGGCCGCAGAAACCAGGCCGCTGCGACTGTTTATCAAAAACACAGCACTCTGCAAACACGAAAGTGGACGTATAGGGTGTGACGCCTGCCCGGTGCCGGAAGGTTAATTGATGGGGTTAGCGCAAGCGAAGCTCTTGATCGAAGCCCCGGTAAACGGCGGCCGTAACTATAACGGTCCTAAGGTAGCGAAATTCCTTGTCGGGTAAGTTCCGACCTGCACGAATGGCGTAACGACAGCGGCGCTGTCTCCACCCAAGACTCAGTGAAATTGAAATCGCTGTGAAGATGCAGCGTTCCCGCGGCAAGACGGAAAGACCCCGTGAACCTTTACTATAGCTTTACATTGAACGTTGAGTTCGTCTGTGTAGGATAGGTGGGAGGCTATGAAGTGTGGACGCCAGTTCGCATGGAGCCATCCTTGAAATACCACCCTGATGTGCTTGACGTTCTAACCTGGGCCCGTTATCCGGGCCGGGGACCATGTATGGTGGGTAGTTTGACTGGGGCGGTCTCCTCCCAAAGAGTAACGGAGGAGCACGAAGGTACGCTCAGCGCGGTCGGACATCGCGCACTGTGTGCAAAGGCATAAGCGTGCTTGACTGCAAGATCGACGGATCAAGCAGGTACGAAAGTAGGTCTTAGTGATCCGGTGGTTCTGTATGGAAGGGCCATCGCTCAACGGATAAAAGGTACTCCGGGGATAACAGGCTGATACCGCCCAAGAGTTCATATCGACGGCGGTGTTTGGCACCTCGATGTCGGCTCATCACATCCTGGGGCTGTAGTCGGTCCCAAGGGTATGGCTGTTCGCCATTTAAAGTGGTACGCGAGCTGGGTTCAGAACGTCGTGAGACAGTTCGGTCCCTATCTGTCGTGGGCGTTGGAGATTTGAGAGGGGCTGCTCCTAGTACGAGAGGACCGGAGTGGACGACCCCCTGGTGTTCCGGTTGTCATGCCAATGGCATTGCCGGGTAGCTATGGTCGGAAACGATAACCGCTGAAAGCATCTAAGCGGGAAGCGTGCCTCAAGATGAGATCTCCCGGGACACAAGTCCCCTAAAGGAACCATCAAGACTAGGTGGTTGATAGGTCAGGTGTGTAAGCGCAGCAATGCGTTGAGCTAACTGATACTAATGATCCGTGTGGCTTGATCATATAACCTCAAGACGCCTTACCCTCGACAGCACGTGTCGAGACAGTAACGCCTTAAACAATGTTCGCTACGTCCCCCCTTTGAGAGCGTGAGCGCATAACTCCGTCAATAC
>NZ_AVCK01000047.1 GCF_000747155.1 Arenimonas metalli CF5-1
TTTTTGACGCGGATTAACGCGGATAAAAGCGGATTGTGCAAAAAGAAAATGGGGCGGTCAGAAAGAAGGGGGCGACTTTGCGTGCCCCATTGAAGTGGGCGCTTTCCCCGTTTGATTCCACGACTTCTTGTCGACCTGTCTAAAGGCTTTTCTCTATCCGCGTTTATCGGCGTTAATCCGCGTCTAAAAGATAGCGTCCCGCACCAGCGCCGCCACGCGCGGCGTTTCGCGCAGGGGCTCGCACGCGGCGTCGTGGGGGAGTTTGCCGAGGGGCTGGATGCGGCCGCGGGCCAGGACGTCGTCGAGGTAGCGCTTGATGCGGCCGGTGGCGCGCCCCGGTTCCGCGACATACACCGGCGCCGCGGTGGCGCAGGCTTCCGAGACCATGTTCACCGAGTCGGGCGAGACCACGATGCGGTCGGCCCAGCCCAGCGCGCCGGCGTAGGGGTTGGGGCCATCGCTGGCGTCGAACCAGCGCAGGCCCGGGGTGTCGGCCCAGTAGCTGCGCGAAAGTGCCGCCAGTTGCGCCGGCGTGCGGCGCGAGCCCACAACCAACAAGCTGCCGCCGCCCACCGCCAGCCAGTGCTCGAGCTTGGCCGACATCACCTCGAAGGCGCCGCGGTCGAAGCGCACCGCCGCGGTCGGGCCGCCCAGCAGCACCACGGTGCGCGGCGAGGGCAGCGAGGCGAACGCCGGGAAGGCCGCGCGGCCGTCGGCCAGCCAGGCATCGTCGACCGCGTGCAGGCTGCCGCACAGCGTGATGACGTTCGGACCGCGCAGGCCGTCGTGTTCGGGCGCCACCACGAGGTCCCAGTGCGAAGGATCGAGGCGCGGGTGCAGCAGTTGCACAACCTTGCTGCCGCGCGCCCGCAGCAGGCGCGTGGCCAGCGCCGGACGGCGTCCGCAGCCGACCACCCAGCCCGGCGGGGCGTCCAGCAGGCGCCGGAACTCCTCGCCGAAGGCGGCCTCGGCACCGGGCAGGCGCCGCGGCGCGAACCACGACCACGGCGCGCGTGTCGCCAGCGCCAGCTCCTTCGCCGCCGGATCCAGTGCGCGCGCGAGTGCCTGCGCCTGCAGGCGGTGGCCGGCGGCGCCGTCGTGCAGGAAGCGGGGGGTGGGGTCTGGCGGCATGGCCGAAGCCTAGCCGGAAAACCGGCGGCACCGCGAATCGCGATGCCGCCGGCGGGTCGGGCTCAGTCGCCGACGAAGCGGGTGCCGAAGTTGATGCTGGCGCTTTCGACCAGGCGCGCGTTGCCGCTCAGGCCCATCACGATCGTGATCGGACGGCGGAAGAAGCGCCGCGCCTGCGCCTCAGTCAGGCCCCACTGCTGCACCAGGCTGCGCTGGCTGAGCACCCCGCCGATGCACATGCGGGTGCCGGATTCGTACTGCACCTCGTAGTCGTCGGGCTGCAGCGTGCCGAACCGGTTCACCGAGGTCAGCGTGGTGCTCAGCGAGCCACCGAAGGGCAGGCCGGTGGCCGGGTTGATCAGCGCCGGGTCGTCGAGCACCTCGCTCTCGAAGCGGTAGGTCGGGCTCAGGCGGAAGGCGTACTGCGCCGGCGCGCCGGTGTAGTTGGCCAGGCTGTAGGACACGATCGGCGTCTGCCAGTGGCAGAGCAGGGTCTCGGCGCTGCGGCCGGGCAGGGTGATGCTGGCCAGGTCGGTGGCGTTGATCGGCGTCGTCGCCGGCGCAGGCGCCAGCTGGATGCAGTTCTCGAGCGCGGGCTCGCCAGCGACCGGCGAGCAGTTGTCCGTGAGCAGCAGGTTGATCGAGACCAGGCCCAGCCACTTCAGGGGCTTGCCGAAGGTGTCGGGGTCGCCGACCTCCTCGATGGTCAGCGCGGTGGGGGCGATGGCGCCGGCCTTGGCGGGCTTGGCTTCGCGGGCGATGGTCTGCTGGCCCGCGGCCAGCGAGTCGGCCAGCGGCGGGGAACGGAAGCTGTCGGCTTCGGGGGGCGGCGCAGCCAGCGCGACGGCGGGGGCTAGCAGCGCAGCGAACAGGGCGGTACGGGTCATGCGGTCTCTCCGTGGGCGGACTCGCGCGCCGGGCGGCGCGGCAAGGGGGGCGGCGGTCTTGCCTGCTCCCTCTCTCCAAGACGGAATTTGGCGCCCGGGCGGGGCAGTGGGGCACGCTCGCCGGGGTCCGGCGCAACGATACGTTGCGTGGGTCCGGCTATGTTGCACCAGCGGGATGACTACACTCCCCTCACTTGCCGGCACCCACGCTGGCGGCCCACCCCGGAGACCCCGCAATGACCTTCAAGCGCCTTGCCCTCGCCAGCCTGCTCGCCGTCGCCGCCTTCGGTGCCCAGGCCGCCGACAAGTACAACATCGACCCGACCCACACCCAGGTCGAGTTCACCTACAGCCACATGGGCTTCTCGAACATCACCGGCCGCTTCGACACGGTGCAGGGCGAGTTCCTGTTCGACCCGGCCAACCCGACCCAGTCCAGCGTCAACATCACCATCCCGGTCGAGAGCCTCAGCACCGGCGTGGAGAAGCTGGACGAGCACCTGCTCAAGGCCGATTTCTTCGACGCCGCCACCTACCCGACCGCCACCTTCAAGAGCACCGGCGTCACCGCCGCGGGCGACAACGCGCTCAAGGTCGCCGGCGACCTCACCATCCACGGCGTCACCCGCCCGGTGGTGCTGGACGTGACCATCAACAAGATCGGCGAGCACCCGATGGCCAAGGTCCCGGCCGCCGGCTTCGACGCCACCACCACCATCCTGCGCAGCGACTACGGCGTCGGCGGCTACGTGCCGGTGGTCGGCGACGAGGTCCGCATCGACATCACCGTCGAAGCCACCCTCGCCAAGTAATCCACCCCAAAAAAGGGGTCAGAGTAATTATTTGT
>NZ_AVCK01000048.1 GCF_000747155.1 Arenimonas metalli CF5-1
GTGCGGATTTCGGTGAACGTGACCGAGCGTTTCGCTAATACGTGACCGGTGCTTCCACCCCGGTTGCGCGGGTTCTGGATTGTAATCGCATCGGTCACGATGCGGCTTGTTCCTCGGCTTTTTTTCGGCGCAGCGACTCGCCTTTCATCGTCAGTCGGTAGGCGTTGTGCACCAGGCGGTCGAGGATGGCATCGGCCAGGGTCGGGTCGTTGATCCAGCCGTGCCAGTGCTCGATGGGCAGTTGGCTCGTCAGGATGGTGGAGCGGCTGCCAGCGCGGTCGTCGATCACCTCCAGCAGGTCATGCCGGGCTCCTTCCTCCAGCGGGGCTAGCGCCCAGTCGTCCAGCACCAGGACGTCGACCTTTGCCAGCTGTTGCAGGGTACGGCCGAAGCTGCCGTCGCCATGAGCGATGCGCAGTTGTTCCAGCAGGCGCGGGGTGCGCAGGTACAGGGTGCTATAGCCCTGGCGGCAGGCCTGGTTGCCCAGGGCGCAGGCCAGCCAGGTTTTGCCGGCACCGGTCGGGCCGGTCAGCAGCAGGTTGTGCTGCTGGCGGATCCAGTCGCCACTGGCCAGGGTGGCGATCAGACGCTCGTCCAGGGCGCGTCCGGAGCGGCGGTCGAGATCTTCCAGGCAGGCGTTGGCGTACTTGAGCTTGGCCTTCTTGCGCAGCCGTACCAGGCGCTGGTTGTCACGCCAGGCCAGTTCGCGGTCGAGCAGTAGGCCGAGGCGTTCATCGAAGCTCAGGCTGTGGCTGGCCGGCAGCGTCCATTGCTCTTCCAGGGCGCGGGCCATGCCGTCCAGGCGTAGCTGGTGCAGTTGATTCAGGGTGTGTTGCGGCATCATCGAACAGCTCCTGTTGCGGGGGTTGGTAGTAGTCGGCGCCACGGACGTTCTCGTGGTCGCCGGGTAAGGTCGTTTCGGCGGCACGCTGGGGCAGCGGCTGTTGATCCAGGCCTTGCTGGAGCAGGTTGCGCACGCTGCGCCCGGTGAAGGCGCGCAGGTGTACGGCACGTTCGGCAGCGGCTTCCAGGCGTGCATTGCCATAGCGCCGGGCCAGCGAGAGCAGGCCGAGGCAGGCGCGGTAGCCCATCTCCGGGTGCGGCTTGTGGGTCAGTTGGTGATCGATCAGTTGGCGCGTGTAGGGGCCGATCCGCTCGCCCCAGTCGAGCAGGCGTTGCGGCGTCCACTCACGATGCGCCTGGTGCGCTGCGGGCATGTGTTCGCGCTGGGTACTGTAAGCGCCGCGTCGCCCCAGCAGCAGGTGGCTGGCCACCCGCCGGTTGCCATGCAGCACTTCCAGGGTGTGTGCCGTCAGTCGCACGTCCACGTTCTGCCGGGCCAGGGCGGAGGGCACGCTGTAGAAGCTGCCATTGACCTCGATGTGGTAGTCGATGCTGACCTTGCAGCGCTTGAAGGTGGCGACCTCGTAGGGATGCACCGGCAGCGCTCGCAAGGCCGGGCGATCCAGACGCTCGAACCAGTCGCGCCGGCAGCCATCGAGCCGCTTGAACGGGCGCCGATTCAGATCCTCCAGCAGCTCGGCGATGGCCTGGTTAAGCGCATGCAGGCTGAAGAACTGCCGATGGCGCAGCCGCGCCATGATCCAGCGCTCGACCACCTGCACCGCCACCTCGGCCTTGGCCTTGTCCTGAGGCTTGCGTGGCCGTGCCGGCAGGATCACCGTCTGGTAATGACGCGCGCACTCCAGCGTGGCCCGGTTCAGGCCCGGCTCGTAGCGATCCGGCTGGGCGACCAGGGCGCGCGGATTGTCCGGCACAACCATTTCCGGCACGCCGCCAAAGTAGGTCAGAGCCTGGCCCAGCGAGGTCAGCCAGTCCACCTGGGTTTCGCCTGGCGTCGCGCAGGCATAGGTGTAATTCGAGGCGCCCAGGGCGGCGACGAAGATGTGCGCCCGGCGCACTTCGCCGGTGGCCGGGTCGACCACCGGCAGCGTCGGCCCGGCATAGTCGATGAATAGCTTCTCGCCCGCACGGTGCAGCTGACGCATCGAACGTTTGAGCGTCTGGGCGTAGCGCCGGTAGTGCTCGACGAACTGGGTGTAGCGGTAGGTCGGCTGGCCCGCATGCGCGGCGAGATATTCCTCCCACAGCAGCTGCAAGGTCACGCCCTTGCGTCGCAACTCGCGGTGGATGCTCAGCACATCGGGCAGCACTCGCTCACCGCGCGGCTTGTTCGTCGACGTCGGTGCAAACAAGGCGGCCGCCAGCGCGGCCTCGTCCATGGCCACCAGCGCCGGCCAGTCCAGCCCGGCCACCCGCGCCGCCGCGATGTACTTGCTAACCACGCCCTTGGACAGCTGCAAGGCACGGGCAATCTTCTCGTGGGACAAGCCGGCCTCAAACTTGAGGCGCAGACATTCTTTGATGTTTCGCATGGCTACTCGCGGCGCCGCCATCTTCCTCTCCCGAAATCGGTCGAGGATGGCGGCGCATCAGGTCATGCGCAACGAAGGGGAAGGCTTTCGCTAAGTCGTGACCGGCGATTTCGGTAAGCCGTGACCACCTGTTTCGGAACAGGCGGAGAATCGGTCACGTTGCTACCGAAATGAGCGGTCACGCGTTAGCGAAATGAGCGGTCACGATCAACCGAAACGGCCGGTCACGGTGCTCCGAAATCCGCACCT
>NZ_AVCK01000050.1 GCF_000747155.1 Arenimonas metalli CF5-1
TCGGGTGCTGCTGGAGAACCTGCAGGTCATGGTGCGCGAGCTGGAAGGCCATGGCCTTAGCAAGATCGATGCCCAGCTGCTGATGGCGCAGGTGATGTTCGTCTCCTACCTCGAGCACCGCGGGATCGCCGGCGAGACGTATCGGCGCGACCATGACGTGGAGTCGCTGTTCACCCTCGTGGGGCGTGGCGACGTCGCGGGCGTGAGCCGGCTGCTCGATCGCCTCAAGACCGACTTCAATGGTGACCTGCTCGAGCCCGGCGCGAAGACCGAGCCGTTCTGGAAGAAGCTGCCCGCGGTCGCGATCTCGCGCCTGCACGCCTTCCTGCGCCGCGTGGACCTGGCCTCCGGCCAGCAGGACTTCTGGAAGTACGACTTCCGCTTCATTCCGGTCGAACTGATCTCGGGCATCTACGAGTCGTTCCTGGCCGACGACAAGCGCGATGTCGGGGCGTATTACACGCCGCGCCACCTGGCGATGCTGGTGGTGGACCTGGCCTTGTCGAAGTCGACCAATCTCCTGGCCGAGCGCATCTACGACGGCGCCTGCGGCTCGGGCATCTTGCTGACCACAGCCTATCGGCGGCTGCTCGGCAAGGCCGAAGCCCAGGCCGGCCGGACGCTCGGCTTCGCTGAGCGGGTCGATCTGCTCAAGAGCAGCATCTTCGGGTCCGACCTCAATCTGTCGGCCTGCCGGGTAACCGCGTTCAGCCTGTACCTCTCGGTGCTCGAGGGACTCGACCCGTCGGATCTGGCGATCCTGACCGCGCAGGGATCCTCGCATCTGCCCAAGCTGGTGGGCCATAACCTGCAGGGCGGCGCCGAAGGCGACTTCTTCTCGCAGGCCAATCCCCGCTTCAAGGCGCCCGACTGCAGCATCTTCCTGTCCAACCCGCCTTGGGTCGAACCCAAGAAGAACGTGGTGCTCTCGAGCGATACCTGGGCCAAAGCTAAGGGCTTCGACATCCCCCGGCGTCAGACCGCCGGCGCGTTCATCCTGCGCGCCCTGGAGTGCGTCACGCCGTCGGCCACCCTGTGCTTCATCCTGCCGGTCAGCATCCTGGCCGCGCCCAGCAGCCGCGCGTTCATGCGCGAGGTGCTGGCGCGCTATGAGATCGAGACCCTGATCAACTTCGGTGACGTGCGCAAGCTCCTGTTCGCCGCCGCCCGCCAACCCTGCGTGGTGATGGTGGCGCGGCCACGCCCGGCCGACCAGGTAGCGCCGGCCCCGACCGAAACGATCGAGTACTGGGTCCCCAAGGCCGACCTCAGCCTGGCTTTCGGGCGCCTGACCTTGCACGGCAGCGATCGGCATCGGCTGCGCGCCCAGTCCCTGGCCCACAGCAACGAACTGCTCACGACCCTGTTCTGGGGCAACGCCCACGACGCCGGAATGCTGGCCTTGCTGCGCGCCGGCGGCACCCTGGGCAAGTTCCTC
>NZ_AVCK01000051.1 GCF_000747155.1 Arenimonas metalli CF5-1
GTGGCGCGCCTGCCGACCGCGGTCATGAATGCCTTCACCGGGCCGCGGATCGTCATCACCGACGGAATGACGACCCAGCGCGAAGTCTGCGGCGCCTTCTCGTCCACGCCGTTCTCGTTCAAGAGCAGCATCGGCGCCATCGTCGCGCCGCCGGGCCAGGAGGACCTGCTGCGCTTCCTGGCGCTCTACCTGCATTCTGATCTCGCCCGCTATGGCCTGCTGCTCACCGCCTTCCAGGTGGCGTTCGAGCGCGAGCGGGTGAGCCTGAAGGATCTGGGCGCCCTGCCGTTCGTGGCGCCCGACAAGCACCCCGATCCAGCGCGGGCCCGCGCGATCGTGCGCGAAGTCAGCAAGCGCCTGCAGGCGCTAGAGCGCGCCCCCAGCCTCACCCGCGCCGACCAGTACGCCCAGTGGAAGCCGGAGGCCCAAGCATTGATTGCCGAGTACTTCGGGCTTACCGCGGCCCAGACGACGCGCATCCGCGAAGTCGTGGACCTGGTGCTGGACAGTGTTCAGCCGGGCGCGTTCAAGGACCTGCATACGCCCCTGCAGCATCGGCCGACCCAGGCCGCCGCGCAGGCATACGCCCGGGCCTTGGTCCAGGAACTGGGCCAGTGGCGCGACGCACTGGGGGGGGAAGGGCGCATTCAGGCGGAGCTGATCGTCAACGAGCGCACGGCCCACGGCGCGTTAGGCATCCTGCGGCTCTCGCCGACGGCCGGTACCGGCGTGGCACCGGCGCTCGCCACCCAACGCTCCGATGCCGCAGTTCAGGCCGTCATCGCCACCTTGCAGCGCCATCAGCAGCTGCCGGCTCCGCTGAGCGAAAACCTGTACCTGGCCTCGGACGTGGTCGTGCGCGTCGAGAACTGCCTGTACCTGATCAAGCCGCTGCTGTGCCGGTTCTGGCTGGTCGGCGAGGCGCTGCGGGATGCGGAGCGCATCGTGCGCGCCGCGCAGCCGGAGGCCCGCTGATGCGGCGCGTCACCGTCTCCGCGCCCCGGGACCCCTGGGGCGCGTTGTTTCCGGTGGAGGAGGCCCAGCGAGCCACGCAGTTCTTGGTGGACACCTGGCATACCGTGACGGCCAAGGCGCCGGAGAACTTTGATCGGCGCCGGAACGAGCCCCAGCTGACCGAGCAGTTCTGGTGGTATCTGGATCGGCTGGGCGAGCCCGATGGAAAGCTGCTCGGGCAGTGGAGCTATGAGAAGCCACGGTTCGAGTTCGACCCGGTGACCGGCAAGAAAATCAAGCGCATCCGCCAGGACATCGAGTACTTCTCCAACGCCGGCAGCGTCCGCCTCAACCTCACGTACGAGTTCAAGAAGCTCTGAATCGCCCCGTCTTTCCCGGAGGCT
>NZ_AVCK01000052.1 GCF_000747155.1 Arenimonas metalli CF5-1
TCGGCGCGGCTTAACTTAGGCGTTAGGTGGCTATGGGACGTTGGTCGCTACTCGGAGCATTGCTATTTGCTAGCGTCTTCGCACTCTTCGCTTTCTGGCGTGCCGATGTGGTTGACTCGCACGCCATACGTGGCGTAATCGCGTTTTTTCTGTTCGGCTTCTATTGCGCGATCGTCGCCTTAGGCACGTCGGGCAAGAAGCGGTCTCTGTCGCTACTAGCTCAAACACTTCTAGGCGTGGCTTTCGCTTGCGCCATCGCGGCGCTGTTCGGTGCCGCCGCAGATGGCTACACCTTGGCGGTAGTATTGGGTCTAGTCTTAGGGTTTACCGCGGACTGGTGGGTTGGGCACGTGCAATTGCCGTAGCCGCCACCTAACCAATCATTCAAGCCGACGCCTTCGGCGCGGCTTAAATCAAGGTGTTAGGCCTCATGAGAAGCTTCTGGCTGGGATCGTCGCTTAGCCTCGCGTTGGGCTTTGGCCTTTCGGCCCTCATGTACTTCACCCTTACGTCCAGCCAGGCAGAGAACTGCCAGGTTAATGGGGCTCCCTGCCCCCAGATGCGAGCGCTTGAGCTCACCCTGCTTTGCGCAATGCCAGCGGCGGTCTTCTTGCTCATTGTCTTGGTTGGCATCAGGGTCAAGAGACATAGCCCGCGCGTGGCTGCATGGCTTGTATCCTTGCCCCCAGCCGGCTTACTTGTTTACGCTGCGGGAATGGCTTTCGTTATGCCGTCGGGCGGCTGAGGCCTAACTTGTCATTCAAGCCGACGCCTTCGGCGCGGCTTAACTAAGGCGTTAGGCCGCACAGCAACGCCCCCACTTTTTGGAGTTCCAATGTCTGGTCCTGCAAGAGCCGGCCTCTTCATTTACGCAAAGGACTTGTCTCGGCTCGCTGGGTTCTATGAGTCGTTGCTAGAAATGTCCCGTGCCCACTCGTCGGCTGACCTCGTGGTACTCCGTTCTGCGGACATCCAGCTGACGATCCATGCCATTCCGGCGGCAATTGCCGAATCCATTTCCATATCCATTCCTCCGGAGAAGCGAGAGGACGCCGCCCTCAAGTTCTTCTTCACGGTCCCCAGCATTCCGGAGGCGGCGGCAAAGGCGCCCGCTTTGGGCGGTGAGGTCCTACCTGAGCAATGGCACGGACCGGGATTCCTCGTCTGCAACGCGGTTGACCCAGAGGGCAACATCTTTCAGGTCCGTGAGAGTGCGGCCTAACCAATCATTCAAACCGACGCCTTCGGCGCGGCTTAACTCA
>NZ_AVCK01000053.1 GCF_000747155.1 Arenimonas metalli CF5-1
CGGCGGTCTCAATCGGTCGACGCAACACACTCGCTCAGCCGATAGGCCGGCGTCCTGAAGCCCAAGGTCTCCCTTGGGCGCTGGTTCAAGCTTAGTGCAATCTTGTTTAGCGCGGCTTGGGAATGGACCGAAAGGTCCGTTCCGTGCGGCAGGTACTGCCGCAGCAATCCATTGGTGTTCTCGTTGGAACCGCGCTGCCACGGGCTCTGCGGATCGCAGAAGTAGACCTGGACATCCGTGGCGACGGTGAAGTCCTTATGGCTGGCCATCTCGGTACCCCGATCCCAGGTCAGCGACTTGCGGAGCTCTTTTGGCAGCGACTGGACCTGCCGGCTCAGCGCGGAAACAACGCTGGCCGTGTCTCTGCCTTTGACCTTCACCAGCATCACGAACCGGGTGCGGCGCTCCACCAAGGTCGCTACGTGGGAGTTGTTGCTGCCGCTGACCAGATCGCCTTCCCAGTGGCCGGGTATCGCCCGATCCTCGACTTCCGCCGGTCGCTCCCGAATGGATACGGCATCAACGATGCCGCCCCGTGGCGCTACGACCAACGCCTTGGACCGACGCATCTTCCGATGCGTCCTCAAGTGCGCGCACAGCTCCTTTTTCAAGGCGCCGCGGGCCTGGATGAACAGGCTGCGGTAGATGGTCTCGTGCGACACCCGAAGCGACTCCTCGGCGGGGAACTCCAGCTTAAGCCAGGCCGCGATCTGCTCGGGAGACCAGCGCTGGACCAGCCGCTGGGCCACCAGCTGGCGCAACGCCGAGTTGGTCGCCAGCACGCAGGGCTTCGGTCGCCGCGCACGGTCCCAGGCCAGCTCGTCGGCGCGGTTGGCGCGGTAACTGTCGGCTCCGCCATTGCGCCCAACTTCGCGGCTGATCGTCGACGCCGGCCGATTCAGACGCCGGCCAATCTCGCGATAGGACCAACCGGCCGCCAGACCGCGGGATATCTCCTCGCGCTCCGCCAATGTCAGGCTTCGGTCCGCCCGGTGCCGGGTCGGCGGGACGATCCCGCCGTTCGTGGCCAGCAAGCAACGAATCGCCCCCGGCGTCCGACCCATGCCGAGGCCGATCTCACGGATCGGCCGGCCTTGCTTCCACTGCAGCCAAACTTCTTGCTTCTGGGCTTCGGGCAGCCCAGGACGCCCTATTCTCGCCATCGGTCTCTCGCCCTCGCAGTCCAAGAAAGACTAGCGTTGCAATGACCGGTTGAGACCGCC
>NZ_AVCK01000054.1 GCF_000747155.1 Arenimonas metalli CF5-1
GGATCATCTGAATAACACGCCCTGATGCTGCTTTTGCCGCCACACGAGCATCAATATTGTGTCGAGCAGCGATTTTCATCGATTTCAGGTCGGATTTCGGCCGTTTCTGGCCTGTTCTGGCGGGCTTCCCCGCCATCCAGGCGCAACTATCCCGCAGCCGCCAATAAATCTCGCCGCGCCATCCACAGGTTCGACAACGCGAACAGTGTCAGCACCTGCGCAGTGTTCTTTGCCAGCCCGCGGTAACGCACTTTGGCGTAGCCGAACTGGCGCTTCACCACCCGGAACGGGTGCTCCACCTTCGCGCGCACGCTGGCCTTGTAGCGCTCCCAGCGCTCGGCGTATTTGCGGTCACGCTTGTTCTTCATCGCCCGCAGCTTCGACGGCTTCTCCGCGATCAGGAAGCCGACCTCAACGTGCTGCAGCTCTTCGCGCTTGTCGGCGCCGGTGTAGCCGCTATCGCCGCACACCGTGGCCTCCTTGCCATGCAGCAACTTGTGCACCTGGGTCACATCGCCGACGTTGGCGGCCGTGCACTCCACGTGGTGGACCAACCCCGACTCGTCGTCCACGCCAATGTGCGCCTTCATCCCGAAGTGCCACTGGTTGCCCTTCTTCGTCTGGTGCATCTCCGGATCGCGCTTGCCGTCCTTGTTCTTCGTCGAGCTTGGCGCGGCAATGATCGTGGCGTCCACGATCGTGCCCGCGCGCAGGCTCTGGCCCTTGCGGGCGAGGTGTGCGTTCACCCGCGCCAGGATCTTCGGCGCCAGATCATGCGTCTCCAGCAGACGCCGGAAGTTGAGGATCGTGGTCTCGTCGGGGATGCTGTCCAAACCGCTCAGCTCGGCGAACCGGCGCATCACCGCTGTGTCGTAAAGCGCCTCTTCCATGGCCGGGTCGCTGAGCGCGTACCACTGCTGAAGGAAGTGAACCCGCAGCATCGTTGACAGCGGATACGGCTGCCGGCCAGGGCGACCCATCTTCGGATAGTGCGGCTCGATCAGCTTCAGCAGCGCCTTCCACGGCACCACCTGATCCATCTCGGCCAGGAAGATCTCCTTGCGGGTCCGCTTGCGCTTGCCCATGCCTTCGGCATCACCGAACGTCAGCTGCATCGATCGTCACCCTCATCGCGTTGCGCTATTGTCGCCCACGTCGGGGGAGTTGTTCAGAGTTTCC
>NZ_AVCK01000055.1 GCF_000747155.1 Arenimonas metalli CF5-1
TGTTGCGTCGACCGATTGAGACCGCCGGCTTCACTGAGCAGGAAGTGACCTTCGCTTCCGCGGTGTCCCCGGCGCCAGGATCAAGGGGTGTGCGAGTAATCAGCGCGCGGTGTAGCCGCCGTCGATGGCCAGCTCGGCGCCGGTGACGAACTTGGATTCGTCGGAGGCCAGGTAGACGATGCCCCACGCGATGTCGTCGACGTCGCCCATGTGGCCGAGCGGATGCAGCTCCCCGACCGCCTTGCGCGCGGCGGCGACGTCGGTGGCGCCGCTGGCCTTGAGGTGGCCCTCGACCATCGGCGTCCAGATGTAGCCGGGGTGCACCGAGTTCACCCGGATCCTGTCGGCGGCGTAGCAGAGCGCGTCGGTCTTGCTCATCAGCCGCACCGCGCCCTTGGAGGCGTGGTAGGCGGGTACGTCGGGCGCGCCGACCAGGCCGTAGATGGACGAAAGGTTGATGATGCTGCCGCCACCGGCCGCCTTCATGTGCGGGATCGCGTGCTTGCAGCAGAACAGCACGCCCTTGACGTTCACCGCCTGCACCCGGTCCCACTCGGCTTCGGTGATCTCGTGGGTGAGCTTGGTGGAGCCGGAGATGCCGGCGTTGTTGACCAGCACGTGCACGCCGCCGAACTCGGCCGCGGCCTCGTCCACGGCGCGCTTCACCGCGGCCTCGTCACTGACATCGACGTGCCAGTAGCGGGCACGGGCGCCCTGCGCGCGCAGGGCTGCGGCGACGGCCTCGCCCTCGGCGTCATGCAGGTCGAACAGCGCGACCGCGCCGCCTTCCCCGGCCAGCCGTTCGGCGCAGGCCTTGCCGATGCCGAGCGCCGCGCCCGTGACGATGCAGGTTTTTCCCTTTACGCGATCCATGGCGGTTCTCCGGAATGGCCAGGCCTCCAGTGTGTACCGGTTGGCGGCCGCTGCTTTGACTTGCGTCAGCTGGCCCGGTCGCGCCCGCGGCTGATCCAGGTCAGGGACGGGCGCCGCCGTCGGGGCCAGCATGGCAGCCGGTCAGCCTGGGCAATGACCCGCCGTTCACGAGGGAGGCATGGGATGGACATCGTTTGGAACGACTTCGGTTCGCACCAGCTCAGCGGCGTGGCCGAAGCGCTGGATGCGGCGGGGATCGGCACCTCGGCGGCCGAGGGGCCCGGGGCGACCGCCGCCGACGCTGCGGCGCGGGCTTCCGTCGAAGTGGATGCCGCCCTCGTGGCATCCGGCCTGGGCCTGGCACCCGCGCAGGTGCCGGCGATGCTGGCGGACCGGCGCATCGCCACCTTGTGCGAGCGCGGCACCGGCGAGGATGCCGGGCGGTACCGGTTCACCTTCTATCTCGGGAACCGGCGTTTCCGGCTGCTTACCGACGCGAGCGGACGCCCGCTGCCAGGCTGAGGGTCGAGCGGCCAGGGGGCCCGCGCCGGTAAACTGCCGCGATGATCCCGCTGCCCGCCCCCGAAGCCACCCGCCTGACGGTGGCGCCGATGATGGACTGGACCGACCGGCACTGCCGCGTCTTCCACCGCCTGCTGGCGCCCAATGCCCGGCTCTACACCGAGATGGTGCACGCGCAGGCGGTGATCCACGGCGACCGCGACCGTCTGCTGGGCTTCGATCCGATTGAACATCCCGTGGCGCTGCAGCTGGGCGGCAGCGATCCCGCGCACCTGGCCGAGGCCAGCCGCATCGGCGCCGACTGGGGCTACGACGAGATCAACCTCAACGTCGGCTGCCCGTCCGATCGCGTGCAGGCCGGGCGTTTCGGCGCCTGCCTGATGCGCGAGCCGCGGCTGGTGGCCGAGTGCGTCGCCGCGATGGCGGCCGCCTCGCCGGTGCCGGTGACGGTGAAGTGCCGGCTGGGCGTGGACGAGATGGAGGACTACGAGGTGTTCCTGGCCTTCGTCGATACCGTCGCCGCCGCGGGCTGCGGCCTGTTCGTGGTGCATGCGCGCAAGGCCTGGCTGCAGGGCCTGAGCCCGAAGGAAAACCGCGAGATCCCGCCGCTGCGCTACGACTGGGTGCATCGCCTCAAGCGCGAGCGGCCGAAGCTGCGCATCCTGCTCAACGGCGGACTGGCCACGGTGGAGGACGCCGTGGCGGCGCTGGACCACGTCGACGGCGTGATGATCGGCCGCGCCGCGTACCACGAGCCCTACCGCCTGCACCTGATGGACCAGGCGATGTTCGCGCCGGGCGCGCCGCCCCGCGATCGGGCCGAGCTGCTGCGTTCGCTGCGGCCCTACATCGAGTCGCAGCGCGCGCGCGGCGTCGCGCTCAAGCACGTCAGCCGCCATTTGCTCGGGCTCTTCCACGGCCAGCCGGGCGGGCGCGCGTTCCGCCAGGTCATCAGCGAAGGCGCGCCGCGCCCGGGCGCGGGCTGGGAGCTGATCGAGCAGGCGCTGGCGATGACCACGCGCGCCGGGCGCGCCGCATGATCACGCGCGACGCCGCCGCCTTCGTGGCCCACGCGCGGTCGCTGGCGCCGGACTTCGGGCCGTCGTGTGCGTCGGCTGCGTTCCTGGTGACGCCGGAGGGCTTCGCCCTGGCCGAGCAGTCGGCCAGCGACAACGCCTACATGGATCTTTCGGCCGCCGTGGACCCGGCGCGCGCGCTGGACCAGCACCGCGGCCTGCAGCGCGCGCTGGCGCAGGACCTGCCGGTGGTGGCCTTCCCGGGCGATCCGGCGGCGCCGGACGGGCTGTTCCCGAACAACGTCTTCGCCACCGCGCCGGGCCGGCTGCTGGTCGGGCGCATGCGCCACCCGGTGCGCCAGCGCGAGGCCGAGCGGGCCGACATCCGCGGCTTCTTCCGCGCCATGGGCCGCGAGGAAGTGGACCTGCGAAGCCGGCCCGGCGTCTGTGAGCTCACCGGCTCGGTGGTGGTCGACCGCGCCCGCGGCATCGCCTTCGCCGGCCTCGGCGAGCGCTGCGACGAAGCCGGCGCCGCGGCCCTGCACGCCGCGCTCGGCCTGCGCGCGACCCTGCTGTTCGACCTCGCGCCCGGCGAGTACCACGCCAACGTGGTGATGAGCGTGCTGGCCGGCCGCGCCCTGGTGGCCTGCCCGGCCGGCTTCGCCGACCCTGGCGTGGCCGCCGCCATCGCCAGCCTTTATGCCCCGGCGGTGGTGCTGCTGGATCCCGCGCAGAAGGCCGCCTTCGCCGGCAACTGCATCGCCCTGGCCCCCGGGCGCGCCTGGTTCAGCGCCGCCGGCGCCGCGGCGCTGCGCGACGACCAGCGCGCCGTGCTGGCCGCGGCGGGCTTCGAGGTCGGCGCCGTGCCGCTGGATGAAATCGAGAAGGCCGGTGGCTCGCTGCGCTGCTGCGTGGCTGAAATCTACTGAGTGCTGAACCCTGCCCGCCGCCAAGTATTTGAAGCGCTTAGGGTTCAGAAAGGATTCACCGCCTCCCGCCCAGACTTCGTCGCATGGTCCGGCTGGCTAGCGGACCCCCTTGGAGCTAGTATCCCGACGATGCCAACCGCCCTTCGCCCCCTGCTGCTGTTGATCGCCTTCGTGGCGGTCGCGCCCGTGCAGGCGCAGGACGAGGCGCCGCGCCCGAGCCAGCGCGAGGACGCCGGCGCCCGCGTGCGGCAGGTCGAACGCGACGGCGGGCGCGTGCTGCAGGCCGAGCCGATGCAGCGCGGCGGCCGCCAGGTCTACCGCCTCAAGGTGCTCACCCCGGAAGGCCGCGTGCGCGTGCTGCAGGACCAGGACGGCCCGTCCGTGCGTCCGCCGCCCCGCGAGGCGCGGTTCCAGCTTCGCGAGCGCGAAAGCCGGCGCGACAGCCTGATCCGCCCACGCACCCCGGTCCGCACCGAGCCCGCCGCCCCGCCCCCGCGTGGCGACGACATGCCCCGCGAGCTCGACTGATCCGTTCCCGTTCCTGTTTCGCCTGCCCGCAAGGGTCGGCCCCTGTCGAAAGGAGACGACATGCGCGTACTGCTGGTCGAGGATGAAGCCCCGCTGCGCGAGACCCTGGCTGCGCGCCTGAAGCGCGAGGGTTTCGCCGTGGATACCGCCGGTGACGGCGAGGAAGGCCTGTACCACGGCCGCGAAGTGCCGTTCGACATCGCCGTGATCGACCTGGGCCTGCCCAAGATGTCGGGCATGGACCTGGTCAAGGCGCTGCGCGCCGAGGGCCAGAAATTCCCGATCCTGATCCTGACCGCGCGCTCGAGCTGGCAGGACAAGGTCGAGGGCCTGAAGTCCGGCGCCGACGACTACCTGGTCAAGCCCTTCCATGTCGAAGAGCTGCTGGCCCGCATGAACGCCCTGTTGCGCCGCGCCGCGGGCTGGTCCAAGCCCTCGCTCGACTGCGGCCCGGTCAAGCTCGACCTCTCGGCCCAGACGGTCACCGTCAACGGCGTCGGAGTCGACCTGACCAGCTACGAGTACAAGGTGCTCGAGTACCTGATGCTGCACGCCGGCGAGCTGGTCTCGAAGGCCGACCTGACCGAGCACATCTACCAGCAGGATTTCGACCGCGATTCGAACGTGCTCGAGGTCTTCATCGGCCGCCTGCGCAAGAAGCTCGATCCGGAAGGCGAGATCAAGCCGATCGAGACCGTCCGCGGCCGCGGCTACCGCTTCGCCATCCCGCGCGACGAGTAAGCCGCCTTGCGCGGCTGGCGCACGCTTTCGCTGCAGGCCCGACAGCTGCTGGCGGCCAGCCTCGCGCTGGTCGCCTTCCTCGGGCTGACCGGCTACGCGCTCGACCGCGCCTTCGTCGACACCGCCCAGAACGCCCTGCGCGAACGCCTGGCCGACTTGGCCAACGGCTATCTTTCCGGCAGCGAGCTCGACCGCGGCCGCGCCTTCATCTCGCCGGAAACGCCGCCCGACATCCGCTTCATGATCCCGGGCAGCGGCCTCTACGCCAGCGTGCGCGGCGATGGCCTGCGCTGGGAGTCGGCCTCGTCGCTGGGGCGCTCGCTGCCGCCGGTGGCCTTCCTAGAGCCCGGCGAGCGCCGCTTCGAAGGGCCGCTGCGCATCATCGATGCGCGCGGCATGGAGAACAGCGTCTACGCCTATTCGATCGGCGTGATCTGGGAGTCGGCCGGTGATTTCCGCCTGACCTTCAGCGTCTACGAGGACGCGGCCCAGATCCAGGACCAGGTCAACGTGTTCCGGCGCGCGCTCTGGGGCTACCTCGGCCTGGCCGCCGGCCTGCTGCTGATGGTGCAGGTGCTGGTGCTGCGCTGGAGCCTGATGCCGCTGCGCAACGTCGAGCGCGAGCTGGCGCGCGTGCGCAAGGCGCAGAGCCAGCGCCTGTCCGGCCGGCATCCGCGCGAGCTTGAATCGATCACCGAATCGATCAACAACCTGATCGAATCCGAGCGCAGCCACCTCGAGCGCAGCCGCAACACGCTCTCCGACCTCGCCCACAGCCTCAAGACGCCGCTGGCCGTGCTGCGCTCGCGCCTGGAGGCCGATGCCAGCCACGAGGAGCTGCGCACCGAGGTCGCGGCGCAGGTGCAGCGCATGAACGAGATCGTGTCCTACCAGCTTTCGCGCGCCGCCCGCAGCGGCCACGCGCTATTCGCCGCGCCGATCGAGATCGAGGCGCGCGCCGAGGAGATCGTCGCCGGCCTGGAGAAGGTGTACGCCGCCAAGGGCGTGCTGTGCGAATTCGAGATCGACGCCAGCGCGCGCTTCTACGGCGAGCTGGGCGACCTGCAGGAGTTGCTGGGCAACCTGCTCGAGAACGCCTTCAAGTGGGCCCGCAAGCGCGTGCTGCTGGTGGTGCAGGTCGAGCCGGCCGCGCCCAACCAGCGCCCGGGCGTGAACTTCATCGTCGACGACGATGGCCCCGGCATCCCGGCCGAGGCGGTGGAGCGCCTGCTGCAGCGCGGCGTGCGCGGCGACGAGCGGGTGCAGGGCCACGGCATCGGCCTGTCGATCGTGCAGGACATCGTGGCGGCCTACCGCGGCCAGCTGCGGGTGGAGCGCGCCCCCGAACTGGGCGGCGCCCGCTTCCAGGTGCGCATCCCGCCGGCGTTCTGAGCCGGCCGCGCGCGTCAGGCCGCGGGAATCGGCGAACGGCCGTAGAAGCGATGCAGGTGCGCGGCCACGGCCGGCATTTCGGCGGCCAGCAGCGCCGGCGCGGAGAAGTGGTACTCGCTGGTGACGGCGAAGAATTCCTCGGGCGCCTCGGCCGCGTACGGATCGATCGGCGTGTCCTCGCCCGCGTCCACGCGCGCGCAGAAGGCTTCGTAGGCCGCCTGGAAGTCCCGCGCCCACTCGCGCTGCCAGGCCGCGGGCAGCGGCGGGGTGCCGTCCATCGCGCCGTCGAGCGCGTCGAGCTTGTGCGCCATCTCGTGAACCACCAGCTGGAAGCCGGCCTCGGGCTCGGCCAGGTCGGCCTCGATGTCATCCCAGGACAGCACCAGCGGGCCCTGGTCCCAGGCCTCGCCCGCGAGCTCGTCCTCCCACTCGGCGACCACGCCGGTGTCCTCGTCGTGGTGGCGGCGGTGCACGCGGAAGGCGCCGGGATAGACGATCACCTCCGACCAGCCGCGCAGGCCTTCTTCACCGAACTCGAGCAGGGGCAGGCAGGCCAGCGCGGCCAGCCGGCGCTTGTGCACCGGCGACAGCACCAGCCCGTGCACGGGCGTGATGGCCTTGCGGGCCAGGAAGCGGGCGGTGAGCGCGAACAGGCGTTCGCGGCGCGCGTCGTCGAGGCGCGAGAGCCAGGGCAGGTCGGCGAGCAGGCCCGCGGCGTCCTCCGGGGACAGCGCGGGCGGGGCGGGCAGCAGGCGGCGGAGCAGGGACTTCATGCCCGCAGCGTGCGGGCGATGCGTGCCACAGGCAAGGCGTCGGCCTTAGCGGATCATCCCGGGCAGCAGGCTGTGCCAGCGCGGACCGCTGCGGGTGCCGGTGGCGCGCGGCCGCACCGGCGCGGGCGTGCCCGGGCGGGTGGCGGTGGTGGAGCCATCGGCCGCGGCCGGCGCCTCGCCGGCGGCGGGCTTGGCCTTGGTGCAACCCGGGGCCTCGGATTCGACCGGCACGGGTTCGGCGGCGAGCGCGGCCGGGGCGGCGAGGGCGAGGCTGAGGGCGAGCAGCATGCGGTACATGGCGGACACCTTCGGTGGGGGACGTCCCTTCGGATGCCGTGGCGGGCCCGAGGGTTGCAACGCGGGATTCTAACCCCCTTTTCCGGCCGCTGCCGGGCGCCCCGGATGCGGCGGCGCAGCATGGCCGCCGGCGCGCGTTTTGCGGCAGACTCCGGCAGCCCATGAACGCCGCATTCCTTGAATCTCCCCGCCCGCTGATCCGCGGCCCCGCGCTCCGTCGCGCCCTGATCGCCGGCGCCCGCCGCGTCATCGCCCAGCGCGAACAGCTCAACAAGATCAACGTCTTCCCGGTGCCCGACGGCGACACCGGCAGCAACCTCGCCTTCACCCTCGGCGGCGTGCTGGCCGGCGCGCTGAGCCGCCGCACCCAGGGCGCCGGCGACCTGCTGCGCCGGGTCGGCGAGGACGCGGTGGACGGCGCCCGCGGCAATTCCGGCGCGATCCTCGCGCAGTTCCTCACCGGTGTCGCCGAGGCCGCGGGCAGTGCCCGTGCGCTCGAGCCCGAGGCCCTGGCCCGCGCCATCCGCGCCGGCGCCGCGTCCGCGCGGCAGGCGCTGTCGGAGCCGCGCGAGGGCACCATCATCAGCGTGATCGCCGCCTTCGCCGAAGCGCTGGAGCATCCCGGCGGCGGCGACCTCGGCGAATGGTTCCGGCGCGGGCTCGAGCACAGCCGGCGCGCATTGGCGAACACCCCCAACCAGCTGCCGGTGTTGGCCAAGGCCGGCGTGGTGGATGCGGGCGCGCAGGGCTTCGTCGACCTGCTCGAGGGCATCGACGAGTTCATCGCCTCCGGCGCCGTCGACGCGATTGGCGTCGCCGACGAGCAGCCCGCCGACCTCGAGGCCGCCGAAGGCCACGGCGAACTCGGCGACGCCGATCCCGAGCATCGCTGGTGCAGCGAATGCCTGCTGGTCGGCGAAGGCCTGGACCGCGCCGGCCTGCGCGCGGCGATGGGCGAGCTGGGCTCGTCCTGCGTGGTGATCGCGGGCAGCCACACCCGGCTGCGCCTGCACGCGCACGTGGCCAACCCGAGCGCGATGTTCGAAGTGGCGGCGCGCTTCGGCCGCGTCGAGGGCGCCAAGGCCGACGACATGCACGCCCAGGCCCGCACCGCCGCCGGCGCCATCGCGGTGGCCGTGATCACCGACAGCGCGGCCGACCTGCCCGAAGCCGAGATGCAGCGGCTCAACATCCACATGGTGCCGGCGCGGGTGAACTTCGGCGACCAGGATTACCTGGACAAGGTCGGGCTCTCGACCGCCGAGTTCTACCGCAAGCTGCGCACGGAGCTGGTGCTGCCGCGCACCAGCCAGCCGCCGCCGGGTGATTTCCGCCGGCAGTTCGAGTTCCTGCTCTCGCACCATCGCGAGATGGTCTACGTCGGCCTGTCGCGCGCGATCTCCGGCACGCTGCAGTCGGCCGAGACCGCGGCCCAGCGCGGCCATCCCGACCGCACCCACGTGTTCGACACCGGCAATGCCTCCGGCGGCGAAGGCCTGCTGGTGATGCGCGCGGCGGAAATGGCCCAGGCCGGCGCCGACGCGGCGACGATCCTGGCTGAGCTCGCCCGGCTCAAGCCGCTGACCCTGACCTGGGCCCTGGCCCGCGACGTCCGCCACGCCGTGCGCGGCGGCCGCATCCCGGCCTGGGCCAAGCCGCTGGTGGACTGGCTGGGCCTGACGCCGATGGCGAAGGTGAAGCCGAGCGGGCGGCTGGGCGTGGTCGGCGGCCTGTTTGGCGCCGCGAACCAGCCCGAACGCTTCGGACGCTACGTGGCCCGGCGGGTGGGGCGCGGCCAGCGCCTGCGCGTGATCGTCGGCCACTGCGATGCCGCCGCCGACGGCGAGCGCCTGCTGGCCACCCTGCGCGCCGAGCTGGACGTGGCCGAGGGCTGGCTGGTCGAAACCGGCTCGGCGATCGGTGCGCACGCCGGCCCGGGGGCGCTGGTGGTGTCGGTGCAGCCGCTGGCCTGACGGGGGCGGCGGGCTGGCCCATAATGCGGCGATGATCGCGTTCGCCCTTCTCGTCGTTGCCTACCTGCTTGGCTCGCTGTCGGGCAGCCTGCTGCTCGGCCGCCTGCGCGGCGTGGACATCCGCACGCAGGGCAGCGGCAATGCCGGCGGCACCAACGCGCTGCGCACGCAGGGCTGGAAGTTCGCGCTGGGCACCGTGCTGGTGGACGTCGGCAAGGGCGTGCTGGCGGCGTGGCTGGCGCTGCGCTTCGGCGGCGGTGAGCCCTGGCTGCCGTGGGCGGCCGGTTTCGCGGCGGTGCTGGGCCACGTGTGGCCGGTCTTCCATGGCTTCCGCGGCGGCAAGGGCGCGGGCACCCTGGTCGGCGTGCTGCTGGTGCTGTGGCCGCTGGGCCTCGCCGTGCTGATCGGTACCTGGCTGCTGGTGCTGGGCCTCGGCGGCTACGTCGGGTTGTCCACCATCCTCGCCGCGGCCAGCCTGGTGCCGCTGGCGCTGCTCACCGGCGCCGATCCGTGGCGGCTGGGCTTCGCAGGCGTGCTGGCGGTCTTCATCCTGTTCACCCACCGCAGCAACGTGGCGCGGCTGCGGGCCGGCACCGAGCCGCGCTTCGAGCGCGCGCGCTTCCTGGTGCCGCGGCGCCGCGCGCATGACTGACCGCGCGCTGCTGGCGCGGCTGTGCGACGGCCCCGCCTCGGGCGCGGCGCTGTCGCGCGAACTCGGCATCACGCGCAGCGCGGTGTGGAAGCGGATCGAGGCCTTGCGCGCGGCGGGCGTCGGGATCGACGCGCAGGCGGGGCAGGGCTACACCCTGGCGCGGCCGGTGCAGCTGCTCGACGCCGCGCGGCTTTCGGAGGCGCTGGCCCCGGCGGCGCGCGCCGAGCTGGCGGGCCTGGAGGTGCTGTTCGACACGGACTCCACCAACGCCGTGGCGCTGCGCGAGCCGGTGCCGTCGCGCGGCTGCGGCGTGTGGTTCGCCGAGCGCCAGTCGGCGGGGCGCGGCCGCCGCGGCCGCGCCTGGGCGTCGCCGCTGGCGGCGCACGTGTACCTCAGCGTGTCGCGCCGCTTCGAAGGCGGCGTCGCCGCGCTGCAGGGCCTGAGCCTGGCGGTCGGCGTGGCGGCGGCGGAAGCGCTGCATTCGCTCGGCTACCGCGACGTCGGCCTGAAGTGGCCGAACGACCTGCTGGTCGGCGACCGCAAGCTCGGCGGCATCCTGGTCGAGATCGGCGGCGACGCCGGCGGGCCGCTGCGCGTGGTGGTCGGCCTCGGCCTCAACGTGGCGATGCCCCCCGACGCGGCGCGCGCCATCGATCAACCCTGGTGCGACCTCGCCGGGCTGTCCGGACACGCGCCCGATCGCCACGCGGTCTGCGTCGCCCTGCTCGACCACCTGCTGCCGATGCTGGCGAATTTCGAGCGCGAAGGCCTGGCGCCCTGGCTCGAGGCCTGGGACCGCCACGACCTGCTCGCCGGCCGCGCCGTGCGCGTGGTGGAAGGCGAACGCGTGTACGAAGGCGTGGCCGCCGGCATCGCCGCCGACGGCGCGCTGCGCCTGCGAATTGCCGACGGCGAACGGCGCTGCCACGCCGGCGAAGCCAGCTTGCGCGCCGCATGAACTGGCTCCTCGACCTCGGCAACTCGCGGCTCAAGGTCGCGCCCTGGGATCCGGCCGGCGGCCTCGGTGCGGTGCAGGCGTGGGCGCACGGCGCCGCCGACTTCGCGCCGTCGCTGCAGCGCTGGCTGGCCGGCGTGCAGCCGGGCGACCGCTGCTGGCTGGCCTCGGTGGCGGGCTCGGAGCCCACGGCGGCGGTGGCCGAAGCGCTGGCCCGCCACGGCCACCCGGCCACGCGCGCGCGCACCCAGGCCGAATGCGCAGGCGTGCGCATCGCCTATGCCGAACCGGCGCGCCTGGGCGTGGACCGCTTCCTCGGCCTGCTGGCCGCGCACGCGCGCGGCCCCGGGCCGTGGCTGACGGTGTCGGCCGGCAGCGCACTCACCGTCGACCTGCTCGACGGCAGCGGCCAGCACCGCGGCGGCGTGATCGCGCCCAGCCCCGAACACATGCGCGCGGCGCTGGCCGCGCGCTTCCCCGCGCTGGCCTATGCCGGCGGCGAGGCCTGCGACTTCGCCACCGACACCGCCGATGCGCTCGCCGGCGGCAGCGTCGGCGCCGCGGTCGGCCTGGTCGAGCGCTGCCACCGCCAGGCGATCCGCCTGCTCGGCGTGGCGCCGCGGGTGCTGGTCAGCGGCGGCGGCGCGCCGCGCCTGCTCGAGTGGCTCGAGATCGAATCCGAATCCGCACCCGGACTGGTGCTGGAAGGCCTGGCGGTCTACGCCGCCGACAAGAGGAACAAGGACGAATGATCCTGCGTGGACTGGCGGTGCTGCTGATCTGCCTCAACCTCGGCGTCGCCGCCTGGTGGGCGCTGCACGAACCGCCGCAGCCGCTGGCGCCGCCGGCGCGCGACGATGGCGTCGGCAGCCTGGTGCTGCTCGGCGAGGCCGAGGCGCCGCCGCCGCCCGATGCCGCCGAACTGGGCGCGGTGCCGGTGCCGCTGCCGGCGGAGCCCAGCTGCCTCAGCCTCGGGCCGTTCGGCACGCCGGCGGAGCTGCGCGCGGCGATGGCCGCGCTCACGCCCGGCGTCGCCCGCATCCAGTTCCGCGAGGTGCCTGCGACCGAACTGCGCGGCTACCGCGTCTTCCTGCCCGCCGCCGGCAGCCGCGAGGCCGCGCTCGCCACCGCGCGCCAGCTCGCCGCCAAGGGCGTGCGCGACTATTACGTCGTCACCGCCGGCGCCCAGGAAAACACCGTGTCGCTCGGGCTGTTCCGCGACCTCGGCAACGCCAACAACCGCCGCGAGGAACTCGCGACGCTGGGTTTCCAGGCGGTGCTGGAGCCGCGCACCGAGGACGCCGCGCAGTGGTGGATCGACATCGCCGCCGAGCCCGGCTTCCAGTGGCAGCCGCTGCTGCCGCGCGCCACCGGCATCGAAGCGCGCCCGGTCGCCTGCGAGTGACCGGCGCCACGGCCGCGCGCCGCGGGTTAGAATCCGCCGCGTTGCCGGCATAGCTCAGTTGGTAGAGCAACCGCCTTGTAAGCGGTAGGTCCCCAGTTCGAATCCGGGTGCCGGCACCATCCCTGCCCTGGCTGCGAAATCCGGTCATGGCATTCGCCCCGGAATTGCGTTCCTATAGCCAAAGGCAGACTGGCCGCGATGGCTGGTGGAGTCGGCGTCGCGCATGGGGAACGAACACCGCACAGACGCAGTGCAGCCTCCCGGCGCGTCCCCGGACGGGCAGCCTTGGCTCGTGCCGGGCATCGGCCTGCTGCTGCTGACGCTGGTCGACGCGCTGCTGGTGCGGCCGTCCACGCCGGCCCCCGGCCTGCCGGCGCTGCTGGCCCTGGCCACGCCCTTCCTGGTGGGTACCTGGTTCCTGCTGTTGGGCCTGGCGCCGGCGCGGGCCGGCGCCACGCGCATCCTCCCGGGCCTGCTGCTCGTCGTGCTGGGTGGCCTCGTGGCCTGGCCGGCGGCGCACTGGCTGGCGCAGCCGGCGGCGGCCCTGGGCACCGCCATGGCGCTGGTCGGACTCGGCCTGGCCGGGGCGCCGCGCCCGCCGCTGCGCGATGCCGCGGTGCGGGTGATGGGCGCCGCGCAGCTGGCGCTGGCCGCCGTGGCCTTCGCCGCCGCCGACGGGCGGTCGCCGCGCAGCGATGAATTCCTGCTGGCCGCGTCGGCGATCGCCGCGCACGCCGCGCTGGGCGGATGGCTGCTCGTCGCCGGCTTGGGCGCGCAGCCGCAGCGGATGCTGCGGCTGGCCTCGGCGCTGCTCGCGGGCCTTGGGCTGCTGGCGATGCTGGGCTGGGCCACCGGCAGTGCCGACATCGTCCAGGCCGGCACCGACTACGTGCCGATGCAGTTCAACACCGCGCTGTCCTGCGTGCTTGCCGCGGCCAGCCTGGGGCTGATGGCCGTCGGTTGGCGCCGCCGGGCGCTGCTGCCGATGCTGCCGGTGGTGGTGCTGGCCGCGGCGAGCCTGGCCGAGGAGTACGCCGGGCTGGCGCTGGGCGTTGGCGAATGGCTGATCTCGCACGGCATCGTCGCCGAGGACGTGGTGCCGGGGCGCATGGCCCCGAACACCGCCACGGCGTTCCTGCTGGCCGCGCTGGGCGTCGCGCTGGCGCCGCGCACCGGGCAGCTGGCGCCGACCCGCTGGGCGGCGACCTGGGCCTGCGGCTTCATGGTGGCGGTGATCGGCGCGGTGGTGCTGGCCGGCTATCTGGTCGACGTGCCCGTGGTCCGCGCCTGGGGTTCGCACACGCCGATGGCGCTGCTCACCGGCGCCGCGATGCTGGTGATGGGGCTGGGCCTGGCCTTCGCCGGCCCGGGCGCCGGCGTCCGCGACGGCCAGCGGCGGCGGGGAGTGTGGCTGCCGCTGGTGGTGGCGGTCGCGGTGACCCTGACGTCGCTGGTGGTCTGGTACGGCATCAACCAGGACCAGGCGCGGCGCGAGAAGGCGTCCCTGTTGCGCCAGATGGACGTGGTGGTGCTGGCGCTCGAGGAGGGCGAGCGCACCCGCCTGGGCGCGCTTGATCGCATGGCGGCCCGCATGACCCGCGCCACGGATACCGAGACCCAGCGCCGCTACTTCCGGCTTGACGCCGAGCTGTTCGTGCGCGACTTCCCCAGCATGGCCGCGATGGTCTGGGCCGATCCGGACGGTGTGGCCACCGAGGTCTACACGCGCCTCGAGAACCCGCCTGACCTGGTGGGCAAGCATCTGGAGCTGGACGCAGGCCTGGCCGCACTGTTCCGCGACGCCGAGTCGGATACGGACTCGGCCGGCGCCCGCTCGTCGCCGGTCGATCGCGGCGAGCTGGTGGTCAAGCGCGCCGCCCGCGACGGCCAGACCCTGGGCTTCGTAGTGACCGCCATCGAGTACGAGCGGCTGTTCCCGCGCGTGCTCGGCGGCGTCGTGCCGCAGAACGCGCTGGTGCTGCGACGCGATGGGCGCGCGGTGTTCCGGCGCGGCGAGGCCGAAGGTCCGGCGGCGCTCGTGCGCGAGGTGGAATTCCTCAATGCGCCGCTGCGGATCGAGCTCTGGCCTATCGCGCCCGTGCCCGGCACCGGCAACTTCGCCAACCTGCTGCTGTTCACCGGCCTGGCCACCGGCGGGCTGCTGGCGCTGGCGTTGCGGCTGGCGGCGCTGGCCCGCGAGCGCGCCGAGCTGGCCGAGCAGCGCGGCCAGGCCTTGCGCCTGCAGGTCGAGGAGCACGAGCGTGCGCGCACGGCGCTCTACAGCGTCGAGCGCGAGCTGGCCACGGTGTTCGGCAGCATCAGCGACGCGTTCTATACCTTGGACAAGGAATGGCGCTTCGCACTGCTCAATCCCCGGGCCGAGGCGCTGGTCAGGCGACGGAAGGAAGAGCTGATCGGGCAGTCGGTATGGGAGGCCTTCCCCGAGGCCCTGGGCACCGAGGTGGAGGTCCAGTACCGCAAGGCGGTGTCCGAGCGCTGCACGGTGGCGTTCGAGGTGTTCTACCCGCCGCTGGGCACCTGGTTCGCGGTTCGCGCCTTCCCGCATCCGAACGGACTGGCCGTCTATTTCCAGGACATCGGCGAACGCAAGCGGGCCGAGCTGGCGCTGGCCCGCGCCCAGGCCAGCTCGAGCCGCGCCCAGCGCCTGGCCCAGCTCGGCGCCTGGGAATACGACCTGACCACCGGCGAGCTGCAGTGGTCGGATGAAGTCCTGCGGATCTTAGGCCTGGCCGGCCAGCGCTTGGCGCGGGGCCTGCCGGCCCTGCTCGAGCGCGTGGCCTTCGACGACCGTCCGCGGGTGCAGGAAGCGCACCGCAGCCTGCACGCCGGCGAGGGCGACATCGACCTCGAGTACAAGGTGCTGCGTCCGGACGGCGAGACCCGCACGGTGCGCGAGATCGGCACCCTGGTCCACGACGACCAGGGCCAGCCGCTGTTCGCGGCCGGTGCGGTGCAGGACATCACCGACCGCCGTCGTTCCGAGGACGCCCTGCGCGAGCTGACGCGGCGCCTGGAGCAGTCGCTGGTGCTCAACCGCCTGGTGATGGACAACTCGCTGGACGTGATTTGCGCGATCGACGCCAACGGCCGCTTCAGCCAGGTCAGCGCGGCCAGCGCCACGGTCTGGGGCTATCCGCCGAACGAACTGCTGGGCCGGTCGGTGGTCGACCTGGTGCACCCGGACGACCGCGGCGCCACCCACCGCGCGATGGCCGACGTGCTGGCGGGCCGGCCCACTCTCGACTTCCGCAACCGCCACATCGCCCGCGACGGCCGCGTCGCGATCATGCAGTGGTCGCTGGTGTGGTCGCCGCGCGAACGGCTGGTGTTCGCAGTGGCGCGCGACGCCACCGAGGCGGAGCGCCAGTCGCAAGCCCTGCGCGAGGCCAAGGAAAGCCTGCAGCGCGCGCAACAGGTCGCCCGCATGGGCGCCTGGGAACTCGACCTGGCCAGCCAGCGCCTGGCCTGGTCGGACGAGGTGTATTCGATCTTCGAAGTGGGCCCGGACGAGTTCGCGGGCAACTTCGAGGCCTTCAGCGCCCGCGTCCACCCGGATGACTTCCCGGTGGTGAGGCGGGCGCAGGAGGCGACCGTGGCCGGCGGTCCCGACCTCGACATCGAGCACCGCATCCTGCTGCCCGGCGGCCGCATCGGCCACGTGCACGAGCGCGCGCGCCTCGTCCGCGACGAGGCCGGCGTGCCGCGCCTGCTGGCCGGCAGCGTGCAGGACATCACCGAGCGCAAGCGCACCCAGGAGCAGCTCGAGCGCAGCGAACAGCTGCTGCGCATCGCCGGCCAGGCGGCGCGATTGGGTGGCTGGTACCTCGACCTGGCCGAAAATCGCGTGGTCTGGTCGGACGAGGTGGCCGCGATCCACGAGCGGCCGGCCGGCTACTCGCCGCCGGTCGACGAGGCTATCGGCTATTACGCGCCGGAATACCGGGACCGCCTGCGTGCCCTGCTGGCCGACTGCGTGGAGAACGGCCGGCCCTTCGACGAGCAGATGGAGCTGCTGCCGGCCAGCGGGCGCCGGGTCTGGGTGCGCGCCCTGGGCCTGCCGGTGTTCGATGCCCAGGGCAAGGTGGTGCGCGTGCAGGGCGCCTTCCAGGACGTGTCCGAGCGCAAGCAGCAGGAGCTCCGGCTGCTCGAGAGCGAGCAGCGCATGCGCACCACGGTCGAGAGCGCGTTCGACTGCATCATCACCATGGGCGGCGATGGCCGGATCATCGAGTTCAATCCGGCCGCGGTGCGCCTGTTCGGCCATGCGCGCGCCGACGTGATCGGCCGCAGGCTCTCCGACGTCATCATTCCGCACGGCCTGCGCGCCGCGCACGAGGCCGGCATGCGCCGCTACCTGAAGACCGGCGAGGAGCGGGTGCTGGGCCGGCGCCTGGAGCTGTCGGCCCTGCGCGCGGACGGCGAGGAGATCCAGGTCGAGCTCTCGATCACCGAGGTCGAGTCGGAGACCGGGCGCGCCTTCACCGGCTTCATCCGCGACATCACCGCGGCCAAGCTGGCGCAGCGGATCGAGGCCGGCCAGCGCGCGATCCTGGCCGGCATCGCCGCGCGCCGGCCGCTGCCCGAAACCCTCGACGCCGTCGCCCGCCTGTACCAGCTGCAGTACCCCGAGGCGATGTGCTCGATCCTGCTGCTCGACGAGGACGGCAAGCGCGTGCTCACCGGCGCGGCACCGGACCTGCCCGAGGCCTTCACGCTCGGCGTCCACGGGCAGCCGATCGGCCCCAAGGCCGGCTCCTGCGGCACCGCGGCCTGGCGCCGCGAGCGCGTGGTGGTCACCGACATCGCCACCGACCCGCTCTGGGAGGACTACCGCGCCCTGGCCCTGGAGCACGGCCTGCACGCCTGCTGGTCGACGCCGGTGCTGTCCGCCAAGGGCGGGGTGCTGGCCACCTTCGCCACCTACTACCGCCAGCCGCGCACGCCGACCGACGCCGAGCTGGCCGTGGTGGACAGCCTGGCCGCGATGGTGGCCATGGCGGTGGAGCAGGTCGCCGACTACCGCCGCATCCAGCTCAGCGAGCAGCGCTTCCGCTCCCTGTTCGACGAGCATCCGGATGCGGTGTACTCGATGGACCTCGACGGGCGCTACACCGATTACAACGGGCGCCTGCGCGCCACCGGCCGCAGCATCGAGCAGGTGCGCGGCCAGATGTTCGATGCCAACGTGGCGCCCGAGCAGCGCGAAATCGTGCGGGCCCACTTCAGTGCCGCCGTGCGCGGCGAAGCGCGCACCTACGAGGCCACCGCCGTGCTCGATGGCGGGCACCGGCTGGACATGCGCGTCACCAACCTGCCGATCGTGGTGGACGGGCGGGTGACCGGCGTGTTCGGCATCGCCCAGGACATCAGCCTGCTGCGCAAGCACCAGCGCGACCTGGCCGACGCCCTGGATGCCGCCGAGAACAACAGCCGCCAGCTGCGCCGCCTCAGCGACGCGGCGATCCTGCTCAACCGCGACATCGCCGAAAAGGAGCTCTACCAGCTCCTCGCCGACCAGGCGCGCGCCATCCTCGGCGCAAACCAGGCCGTCGCCAGCGTGGTCCTGGGCGGGGCGGTGCACCAGATACACGCGGTTTCGCTGGCCGCGAAATACGCGAAGTGGCGCGACTACGCGACGCCGGCCGACAACAGCGGCATCTACGCGCTGGTGGCGGAGACCAACCAGCCGATGCGCCTGACCCAGGCCGAGCTGGAGGCTCACCCCCGTTGGCGCGGTTTCGGCCCGCACGCCAAGGACCATCCGCCGATGCGCGGCTGGCTGGCGGTGCCGCTGGTGGACGGCGCCGGCCGCAACATGGGCCTGCTGCAGCTGAGCGACAAGCAGCAGGGCGAGTTCACCGAGGACGACCAGCTGGTGGCGATGCAGTTCGCGCAGATGGCCTCGATCGCGATCGAGCGCGCGCGCCTGATCGAGCGCCTGAGCGTGCGCGACCGCTTCTTCGACATGTCCGCGGAGATCTTCGTCATCTACGACCCCGCGACCCGGCGCTGGCTGCAGGTCAACCCGGTGTTCACCCAGATCACCGGCTACAGCGCCGAGGAGCTGTGCAGCCGCGAGTTCACCGACTTCATCCATCCCGACGACCATGGCGCCACCCGCGACCGGTCCGCCCGGCTCAAGGCGCGGGTGCCGGTGCCGCTGCACTTCGAGAACCGCTACGTGCGCAAGGACGGCGCGGTGCGCTGGATCGACTGGATCTCGGTGCCCGGCGCCGATGGCCTGGTCTACGGCGTCGGCCGCGACATCACCGAGCGCCGCCGCGCCGAGCAGGCCCTGCGTCAGACCCTGGCCGACCTCAACAACCGCAACCGCGAGCTGCAGGATTTCGCCTTCATCGCCTCGCACGACCTGCAGGAGCCGCTGCGCAAGATCCGCGCCTTCTCCGACCGCCTCAAGGAGCGCCACGCCGCGCAGCTGGCGCCCGAGGCGCGCGATTACCTCGACCGCACCGGCCAGGCCGCGGCGCGCATGCAGACCCTGATCGACGACCTGCTGGCCTACTCGCGGGTGGTCGCGCGCGGCAAGCCCTTCGCGCAGGTGGACCTGGACAAGGTGCTGTCGGAAGTGATCGAGGACCTCGAGGCGCGGCTGGAGTCCAGTGGCGGCCGGATCGAGCGCGGACCCTTGCCGACGATCGAGGCGGATCCGACCCAGATGCGCCAGATGCTGCAGAACCTGCTGTCGAATGCGCTCAAGTTCCGGTCCCCGGACCGCCCGCCCGTCGTCACCCTCGCCGCGACCGCGACCACGCTCGAGGGTGCCGCGGCCTGGGAGCTGCGCATCGGCGACAACGGCATCGGCTTCGAGCCCAAGTACGCGGAGAAGATCTTCGGGCCCTTCCAGCGCCTCCACGGTCGCCAGGAGTACGAAGGCACCGGCATCGGGCTGGCCATCGTCCGCCGCATCGTCGAGCGCCACCGGGGGACCATCCGCGCCGACGGCCGGCCCGGCGAGGGCGCTACGTTCACCCTGCTGCTGCCCGCGCGGCAGCCGGCCGAGGCCGAAGCCCCGCCCCCACCCCTGCCATCCGGCGGGCTGGGGTGAAGACATGAAAGTGGGTTAGATTTGGAGCGAACCTCAATGCCTGTCCTGGGAGCCCCCCCGTTGATCACCATCCTGATGGCCGAGGACGACGCCGACGACAGGCTGATGACCCGCGAGGCGTTCCAGGAATGCCGCCTGGGCAATCCGCTGCAGTTCGTGGCGGACGGCGAGGAGCTGATGGACTACCTCAAGCGTCGCGGCGCCTTCGCCGACGCCGTGCGCTACCCCATGCCGGGCCTGATCCTGCTCGACCTCAACATGCCCCGCAAGGACGGCCGCGAGGCCCTGCGCGAGATCAAGGCCGACCCCGAGCTGCGTGAAATCCCGGTGGTGGTGCTGACCACCTCCAAGGCCGAGGAGGACGTGGCCAACAGCTACAGCGATGGCGCCAATTCCTTCATCACCAAGCCGGTCAGCTTCGCGGCCCTGATCGAGGTCGTGCAGACGCTGGGCAAGTACTGGCTGCAGATCGTCGACCTGCCGCCCGCGGGGCACCCGGCGAAATGATGCGGCCGATCCATCTTCGCGTCCTCGTGGTGGACGACGACGAAGAGGATTTCCTGATCCTGCGCGACCTGCTGGCGGATTTCCCCGCCGGCCAGTTCACGCTCGACTGGGTGCCGACCCTGAAGCAGGGCGTCGAGGCCCTGCGCGCGGGCCGCTACGACGTCTACCTGGTCGATTACCTGCTGGGCCCCGACAACGGCCTGGACCTGGTGCGGCTGGCGGTGGCCGAGGGCAGCGCGCACCGGCCGGTGATCATGCTGACCGGCCAGGGCAACGACGAAGTGGACCGCGAGGCCCTGGATGCGGGCGCCGCCGATTACCTGGTCAAGGGCAACATCGACGGCGAGAAGCTGGCGCGCTCGCTGCGCTACGCCGCCGAGCGCGCCCGCCACGTCGGTGAGCTGGACGAGGCCCGGCAGCGCTACCAGACCCTGTTCAACCGCAACCCGATGCCGGCCTGGGTCTACGACACCGAGACGCTGCGCTTCGTGGCGGTGAACGACGCCATGGTGGCCAACTACGGCTACGACCGCGACGAGCTGGCGATGATGACCATCGCCGACATCCGCACCCCGGCCGAGGCCGAGCGCCTCCGCGCCCACCTGGCCGGCCGGGGCTGCATCGATGGCTTCGCCGGCGTCTGGCAGCACCGGCGCAAGGACGGCAGCACGCTCTGGGTCGAGATCACCAGCCACCGGCTGGTGCTGGACGGCCGGCCCTGCCGGCAGGTGCTGGCCAACGACATCAGCGCCCGCCGCTCGGCCGAGGAGCGGCTGCAGCTGCTCGAGCGCGCGGTCGAGTCGAGCATCAACGGCATCGTCATCACCGACCCGCGCCAGGCCGACAACCCCATCGTCTACGTGAACCCGGCCTTCGTGGAGATGACCGGCTACACCGCGGAGGAAGCGATCGGCCGCAACTGCCGCTTCCTGCAGGACGGCGCCACCAGCCAGGCCGAACTCGACATCCTGCGCGCGGCCCTGCGCGAGGAGCGCGACTGCAACGTCATCATCAGCAACCGGCGCAAGGACGGCAGCCATTTCTGGAACCACCTGTTCCTCTCGCCGGTGCGCGACGACCAGGGCCGGCTGGTGAACTACGTCGGCGTGCAGAACGACCTCACCGAGCGCCACCGGGTGGAGGCCGAGCTGGCCTACACCGCCAGCCACGACGCGGTCACCGGGCTGCAGCGCTTCCCGGTGCTCGAGTCCACGCTGGCGGAGTTGCTGTCGGCCGAGGGCGCGGTGGTGTCGGTGCTGTTCATCGACATCGACCGCTTCCACGCCATCAACGAATCCATGGGCCACCTGATCGGCGACGAGGCCCTGCAGCTGCTGGCCGCCCGCATCGGCCCGGAAGTGGGCGGCCGGGGCTTCCTGTCGCGCTTCGCCGGCGACGAGTTCGTGGCGATCGCGCCGGGCGTCGACAGCGCCGGCGCCATGGACATGGCCCGCCGGGTGCGGGCCGCCGTCGCGCAGCCGATCGAAGGCGATGGCTACAAGCTCTTCCTCACCGCCAGCATCGGCATCAGCCGTTCGCCCGAGCACGGCGACAGCGGCATGGAGCTGCTGCGCCGCGCCGAGGCGGCGATGACCCGCGCCAAGCGCCAGGGCCGCGACAGCATCTGCGAGTTCTCCGCCACCCAGATGCAGGAGCTCGAGGACCGGCTGGTGCTCGGCGCGCGCCTGCGCGAGGCCATCGCCCGCGACGAGCTGAGCCTGCACTACCAGCCGCAGCTTTCCGCCGCCGACCTGCGCATCACCGGTTTCGAGGCGCTCGTGCGCTGGACCAGCCCCGACCTCGGGCCGGTGCCGCCGGGCCGCTTCATCCCGATCGCCGAGTCGCTGGGCCTGATGCCGGAAGTGGGCCTGTGGGTGCTCAACGAGGCCTGCCGGCAGCTGCGCGTCTGGCGCGACCAGGGTCGCGACGGCTTCACGGTGGCGGTGAACTTCTCGGCCCAGCAGCTGCAGCGGCCCGACATCGTCGAACAGGTGCGCGAGGCGCTGTCGCGCCACGGCGTGCCGGCGACCATGCTCGAGATCGAGCTGACCGAAAGCTCGCTGATGGAAAACGTCGAGCGCGTTCAGGGCCGCCTGGCCGAACTCAAGGCGTTGGGCGTGTCGCTGTCGCTGGATGACTTCGGCACCGGGTATTCCAGCCTGTCCTACCTGCGCGAGTTCTCGCTCGACAAGCTCAAGATCGACCGCAGCTTCGTCCGCGACCTGCCCGAGAGCGCCGACGACGCCGTGATCGCCCGCACCATCGTCGCCATGGCGCACCAGCTGCGCATGCGGGTGGCGGCCGAGGGCGTGGAGAACGAGGCCCAGGCCGGCTTCCTGCGCCAGATCGGCTGCGACGAGCTGCAGGGCTACCACTTCGGCCGCCCGGCGCCCGCCGACGAGATCGACCGCAAGTTCCCGCGCGACTGAACCGCCGCCGCGCCGCGGGTGGCGGCCGGCGCGCGGGCGGGCTTATCCTGAGGGCCCCCAAACCACGCGAGGACGCGCCCATGCGCCGTCATCCGATGCTGCTTTCCCGGGCCCGCCAGGGCCTGCTGCTGGCCTGCCTGCTGCCGATCGCGGCGCTGGCCGGCCGCCCCGACGTTTCCCCGGCCGCGGTCGCCGAGATCACCGCCCGCCCGGATGCGCCGCTGCTGCTGGACGTGCGCAGCCCCGAGGAGTTCGCGGCCGGCCACGTCGCCGGCGCGGTGAACATCCCGCATGACCAGCTGGCTTCGCGGCTGGCCGAGGTCGAGGCCGCCGACCGCCCCTGGGTGCTGGTGTATTGCCGCAGCGGCAAGCGCGCCACCAGCGCGGAAGAGGTGCTGGCCAAGGCCGGCGTCGAAGTGCGCCAGATCGAGGGCAGCTGGCTCCGGTGGGAGGCCGAAGGCCGACCCGTGGCCAAGCCCGCCGCCTCGGAGTCGGGCCAGTGAGTCTTTCCCGATCGATCGCGCTGATCGGCGCCCCCACCGACATCGGCGCCGGCCATCGCGGCGCCAGCATGGGCCCGGAGGCGCTGCGCGTCGCCGGCCTGGCCGAGGCCCTGCGCGAGCGCGGGCTGGAAGTGCACGACACCGGCAACCTGCTCGGCCCCTACAACCCCTGGCTGCCGCCCACCGACGGCTACCGCCACCTGGCCGAAGTAGTGGACTGGAACCGCCGCGTGATGGACGCCATGGGCGAACAGCTCAAGGCCGGCCGCCTGCCGATCCTGCTCGGCGGCGACCACTGCCTGGGCGTGGGCAGCATCACCGCCGTCGCCCGCCACTGCCGCGAGACCGGCAAGAAGCTGCGCGTGCTCTGGCTCGACGCCCACGCCGACTTCAACACCAGCCAGGTCACGCCCTCCGGCAACGTGCACGGCATGCCCGTGGCCTGCCTGTGCGGCCTGGGCCCGGACGCGCTGGTGAACCTGGGCGGCAGCTCGCCCGCGATCCAGCCGTCGGAGATCCGCCAGATCGGCATCCGCTCGGTGGACCAGGGCGAGAAGCGGCTGGTGAAGGAATACGGGCTCGACATCTACGACATGCGCTTCATCGACGAGTTCGGCATGAAGCGCGCGATGGAGAAGGCGCTCGAGGGCGTGGACGCCGACACCCACGTGCACGTCAGCTTCGACGTGGACTTCCTGGACCCGGCGATCGCGCCCGGCGTCGGCACCACCGTGCCCGGCGGCCCGAACTACCGCGAGGCGCAGCTGGTGATGGAGATGATCGCCGACACCGGCCGCCTCGGCTCGCTGGACATCGTCGAGCTCAACCCGGCCTTCGACGACCACAACCGCACCGGCCTGCTGGCGGTGGACCTGGTGGAGAGCCTGTTCGGAAAATCGACGCTGATGCGCGACTGAACCGGGGCTCGCCGCCAGCGTGAATCCCGGGTGAAAACGCCCGGCGTTTATTGACTGTGCATCCGGCCGGAATAGACTCTGGCCACCACAACAACAAAGGAGCTCGCCATGACCCGTGCCCGTTCGTTCCAGCTCGTGCTGCTGTCCCTGATCGCCGCGTTCGCCCTGTCCGGCTGCAACACCGTCGAAGGCTTCGGCAAGGACGTGAAGAAGGCCGGCGGCGAGCTCGAGGAAGCCGCGGAAGAAGCCAAGAACTGATTCCGCACCGCGCGACACCGAAGGGCCGGGCCTGCAAAGCCCGGCCCTTTTTCGTTCGTGTAGGAGGGCCTTCAGGCCCGAAGCTCTTCGGCCAGAAGCTTCGGGCCTGAAGGCCCTCCTACATTGGCTTGGTCAGTACGGATCGGGGGCGAAGCCGATCGGGAAGGCCTCGGGCTGGCGGTGCGAATGCGGCCAGCGGGCGGGCAGCACGCCGCGGGCGACCAGGGCCTCGGTGCTGTCGTACCAGAGCGACAGCACCTGGTTGGGATGCGCGCTCTGGCGTTCGAAGTGCGTCGTCCGGGCGGCATCCCAGCGGCGCTGGCCGTGGCCGGTGCCGAGCTGCTGGCGCTGCACCGATCCGGCGTAAGCCTCCGCGCGCGCGCTTTCCGCGGCCGCGGCGGGCGCTGCGGCGTCGGCGGTGCCGCCCCGGGCCCGCTCGGCCGGGGCCGCCTGCGCGATCTCGTCTTCCCAGCGCGGCGGCGGCGGGCGGCGCTCGCGGAAGGCGGCGACGCCGATCACGCCGACGTTGCCGGGACGACCGGTGCGGGCGGTGTAGCTGTCGCCCAATGCGGTGAACTCGAACTCCGCGACCTGCGAGAGGTCCTTGCGCCAGCCGCGCACTTCCATGCGCTGCCAGGGCCCGAGGACATAGCCGGCCTGTCCGGCGCCGGCGGTCTCGCCGCTGATGGCGTTCACGCCGTCCACCGAGACCACGGCCAGCACGCGCTCGCCGGTGAGGTTCTGCAGCACCACGGCGTAGCGGTGGCCGGGACGGCCTTCGATGAACTCGCGGCCGTGGTGCGGGTGGCGGGGCAGGGTTTCGTGGCGGTCCAGGTCCAGCACCTGCAGGTCCACGAGGGCCGCGGAACGGGCGGCGGCGGGCAGGCTGGCCAGCGTGGCCAGGGCGAAGAGGGCGGGGATCAGGCGTTTCATGGGCGGGCTCCGGGGTTGGGCGCGCATTTCAACGTTCCGCCGGCACGAACGGGGTTGGCGGCCCGGGCGGGCTAAAATGCCGCGGTTCACACAGCAGACGACGACATGCCCGCCACCCGCGTCCTCACCGGCATCACCACCTCCGGCACCCCGCACCTGGGCAATTACGCCGGCGCGATCCGCCCCGCGATCGCCGCCAGCCGCCGCCCCGGCGTGGAGAGCTTCTATTTCCTGGCCGACTACCATGCGCTGATCAAGGTGCAGGACCCGGCGCGCGTGCAGCGCTCGACCCTCGAGATCGCCGCCAGCTGGCTGGCCTGCGGGCTGGAGCCCGACAAGGTGTGGTTCTACCGCCAGTCCGACATCCCCGAGATCCCGGAGCTGACCTGGCTGCTGACCTGCGTGGCCGGCAAGGGCCTGCTCAACCGCGCGCACGCCTACAAGGCGGCGGTGGACCGCAACCGCGAGGCGGGCGAGGACGACGATGCCGGCGTCAGCGCGGGCCTGTTCATGTACCCGGTGCTGATGGCCGCCGACATCCTGATGTTCAAGGCGCACTCGGTGCCGGTGGGGCGCGACCAGATCCAGCACATCGAGATGGCGCGCGATTTCGGCGCGCGCTTCAACCATCTGTACGGCGATCACTTCGTGCTGCCGGAAGCGGCGATCGAGGAGAACGTGGCCACGCTGCCCGGCCTCGACGGCCGCAAGATGAGCAAGAGCTACGACAACACCATCCCGCTGTTCGCGCCGCGCGCCGAGCTGAAGAAGCTGATCTTCTCGATCGTGACCGATTCGCGGGCGCCGGGGGAGCCGAAGGACACCGAGGGTTCGGCGCTGTTCCAGCTGCACCAGGCGTTCTCGACGCCGGAGCAGTCGCAGGCCTTTGCGAAGGCCTTCGCCGACGGCATCGGCTGGGGCGAGGCGAAGCAGGCGCTGTTCGAGCAGATCGACGCCGAAGTCGCGCCCATGCGCGAGAAGTACGAGGCGCTGATGGCCAAGCCGATCGAGATCGAGGCCATCCTGCGCGAGGGCGCGATCAAGGCGCGCCGGATCGCCACGCCGCTGCTGGCCGAGCTTCGCCACGCCGTGGGCCTGCGCGACCTGCGCGAGCAGGTCGTGGTGGCGCAGGCCGGCAAGGCCAAGGCGGCCGTGCCGCAGTTCAAGCAGTACCGCGAGACCGACGGGCGATTCCACTTCAAGCTGGTGGCGGCGGATGGGCGCGAGCTGTTGCTGGGCCTGGGCCATGCCTCGCCGCGCGAGGCCGGGCAGGCCATCGCGCGCCTGAAGGCAGATGCCGGCGCGGGGCTGCGCGAAGGCGCGGGCCGCGTCGTGCAACTGGGCGAAGACGCCATGGGTGAACTCGCGGAGCACGCGCTGCTGGAAGAAGTGGCCGCCGCGCTGGCGGCATTCGCGGAGGAGGGCGCCTGATGGCCGACATCGCCGACCTCGCGATCATCCTGTTCCTGCCCTGGTTCGCGATCCTGGGTGCGTTGTACTGGTTCTACCCGCGCACGCTGGCGCGCACGCCGGCGCGGCGCAACTTCGACCTGGCGATGCTGGCGCTGGCCTTCGTGGCCAGCTTCATCGCCGGGCGCTGGGGTTACGCGATCGCCAGCACCAGCATCGAAGCCGGGCCGATCTGGCGCCAGGTGCTGGCCAGCCTGCTCGCCTACAAGGCCTTCCTCGCGGTCATCGCGGTCGCCTGGGCGTGGCGCGGGATGCGGTTCCGCTAGCGCGTCGCGCGTCCCGGCGTCTTTGCCGCAACCGCGTCCGGGCGCCGGGCCCCCGGCTTGCCCGGAAACCGTGGCGGGGTAGACTGCAGGCCTCTGGTCCGCGAGGCTCAGCGCATGCACCACGCCGGCGAGCTCGAACCGACTCCTTCCCCGGCGTGGCCGCTGCCCGGGTCGGGTGAACCCGACCGGATGGCGGCGTTGCAGCGCTTTCGCGTGCTCGACACCGTGCCCGAGGAAGCCTACGACGACCTGGTGCTGCTGGCGGCCGCGATCTGCGACACGCCGATCGCGCTCGTGAGCCTGGTGGACGGTGACCGGCAGTGGTTCAAGGCGCGCCTGGGCCTGACGGCGCCACAGACGCCGCGCAGCATTTCCTTCTGCGACCACGCCATCCGCCGGCCGTCGGAACTGATGGTGGTCCGGGACGCCACGCGCGACGACCGCTTCGCCGACAACCCGCTGGTGACCGGCGCGCCCGGCATCCGCTTCTACGCCGGCGCCCCGCTGGTGACCGGCGATGGCCATGCCCTGGGCACGATCTGCGTCATCGACGCCGTGCCGCGCGAGCTGGGCGAGCGGGCGGCGGCGGCGCTGTCCGCCCTGTCCAGGCAGGTCATGCGGCTGTTCGAGGCGCGCGAGCGCAACCTCGAGCTGCAGCGCCTGGTGGCGGAGCGCGAACTGATGGCTCGCGGCATGGTCGACTACCAGCGCCAGCTGGAGGTCGAGAACGCCGAGCTGGCGGTGGAGGCGAGCCGCGATGCCCTCACCGGCCTGCTCAACCGCAGCGGCCTGGAGAAGCTTCGCGGCGAGGCCCTGTCGGCGAAGTGGCTGACCAGCGGCGTCTACGCGGTGGCCGTGCTGGACGTGGACCACTTCAAGCGGATCAACGACAACCACGGCCACGCCGCCGGCGACCTGGCCATCCGGGCGGTGGCGGCCGAGATCCGCCGCAACATCCGCGGCGGCGACATCGCCGTGCGCTACGGTGGCGAGGAGTTCCTGCTGCTGATGCCCGGCACGCCGATGGCCGGTGCGATGACCGTGGTCGAACGCATCCGGCGCTCGGTGCAGGCCCGCACGGACATGGCGGCGCCGATGACGCTCTCCGGTGGACTGGCCTGCGGCGTGGCCGGCCGCGACGACCCCGAGGCGGTGTTCCGCGAGGCCGACCAGGCCCTGTACCGCGCGAAGCGAGGTGGCCGCAATCGGATCGTGGCCGCGGAAGACTGAACGCCAGCGGCCGCTCGGCCGCCCGGTGCCTTGTATTGCAGGGGGCGTTTCCTAAACTGGCCGGAATTCCCCGGAGGCTGCCCTGATGGATTCGAGCACCACGTGCCCTCCACCGTTACCCGAGGCCGACGAGCAGGCCCGGCTGGCGGCGCTGCGCCGGTATCGCATCCTCGACAGCCTGCCCGAGCAGGCCTATGACGACATCGTCGCGCTGGCGCGCGAAGTCTGCGGCACCCCGCAGGCGGTGATGACCTTCGTCGACGAGGAGCGGCAGTGGTTCAAGGCCGCCGAGGGCATCGAAGGCGAGGAGACCGAGCGCAGCATCGCGTTCTGCGACATCGCGATCCGGCGTCCGGACGCGGTGACGGTGGTGGAGGACGCCTCCGTGCACCCTGTCTTCAGGAATTATCCGCAGGTCACCGGGCCCGACCACCTGCGCTTCTACGCCGGTGCACCGATGGTCGCGCCGGGCGGGCACGCGCTGGGCACGGTCTGCGTGGTGGACGTGGAGCCGCGCACGCTGTCGCCGGAACAGGAACATGCCCTGCGCGCGCTCGCGCGCCTGGCCGTGCAGCTGCTGGAGCTGCGCCGCGGCCACCTCGACAGCCAGCGCCAGCTGGCCGAGCGCGAGCTGTTCACCCGCGACCTGCTGCGCTACCAGCGCCAGCTCGAGGCCGAGAACAGCGAGCTGGCCACCGAAGCCAGCACCGACGCGCTCACCGGCCTGCTCAACCGCACCGGGCTGGAGAAGGTCCGCCAGGAGGTCGAGACGCAGGCGCGGAATGCGCCCTACGTGGTGGCGGTGCTGGACATCGACTACTTCAAGCGCATCAACGACACCCTGGGCCACGCGGCCGGCGACGAAGTGCTGCGCATCGTCGGCGAGGAAATCGCCAAGGGCGTGCGCGGCGGCGACATCGCCGCGCGCTACGGCGGCGAGGAGTTCCTGGTGATCATGCCCGGCACGCCGCTGGCCGGCGCCCGCACCGTGGTCGAGCGCATCCGGCGCGACATCGCCGCGCGCCCGGACCTGCCGATGCCGGTGACGGTCTCGGCGGGCATCGCCATGGGCCTGGCGGGGCGCGACGCACCCGAGGTTTTGTTCCAGCAGGCCGACCAGGCGCTCTATCGCGCCAAGCGCCGCGGCCGCGACCGCGTCGAAGCCGCCGAAGACTAGGCGCGGGGTCAGGTTCCGAACCTGACCCCGTTGTTTCAGGGGTGGCGGTCGGCGTTCGCGGCCGTCAGCGGCTCGCGCGCCTTGACCACGCAGAAGCGCTGGCCGGTGGGCGCCTGCATCACCACCCAGCGGCGATGGCGCGGCCGCGAGGCTTCGGTGGCGCCGAGCGCGATCAGGCGGGCGACCTCGGCCTCGAGGTCATCGGTCTCGATGTCCAGGTGCACGCGCGAGGGGTGGTCCACCTTCTGGACTTCGATGTGCAGGCCGTGGCGGCTGCCGTCCAGGCGCGCGTACTTGTCTTCGCCACCCTCGTCGGGATCCAGCACCGGCAGGCCCAGGGCGCGGCTCCAGAACCGCGCGGCCTTCCCCAGCGAGCCGCCCTCGCAGTCGATGATGAAGCCTGCGAGGCGGCTGTGGTGGGGCACGTCAGTTCGGGCGCTGGAGGTCGTCGAGGAGGGCGCGCAGGAAGCGGGCCGCCTCGCCGCCGGTGCAGGCGCGGTGGTCGAAGGTGAGCGAGATCGGCATCGTGCGGTGGGTCTCCAGCCCGCCCAGCACCGGCACCACCGCGTGGTAGAGGCGGCCGGCGCCGACGATGCAGACGCAGGGCGGCACCACCACCGGCGTGGCGTACTTGCCGGCGAAGACGCCGAAGTTCGACAGCATCAGGGTGTAGTCGCGCAGGTCTTCCGGCGGCAGGCTGCGGGTGCGCACGCCGTCGCGGATGCGGTTGAGCTCGCCGCGGATCTGCCAGGCGTCGAGCCTCTCGGCTCCGCGCAGGTTGGCCACGAACAGGCCGTCGGGCGAATCGATGGCGATGCCCACGTCCACGCGCGAGTGGCGGCGCAGCGTGCCTTCCTTCGCGTTGAACCAGGAGTTGAGCGCGGGCACGGCCTGCGCGGCCACGCCCAGCGCGCGGATCAGGCGCGCCATGATGTCCTCGCCCGGGGCCCAGGCGTGGATGTCGGCGTCGTCCATCAGCGAGGTCGGCACCACTTCGGCGTGCGCCTGCGACATGGTGCGGATCATGTTGCGCTTCACGCCGCGGACCGGATCATCCACGTCGAGCTTCGCATCGCTGTCTGTAGGAGGGGCTTTAGCCCCGAAGCTCTTCGCCGGGGGTTGCGGGCGCTCGGCGAGAGGCTTCGGGCCTGAAGGCCCTCCTACAGGTGTCGGGCGCGGGGCGGAGGCCACGGGATTGGCCGCGGCGCGCTTCACATCCGCCAGCGTCACGTCGCCGTTGGCGCCCGTGGCCGTCACGCGGGCCAGGTCGACCTTGAGCTTCTTCGCCAGCGCGCGCACGGCCGGCATCGCCTTGACGCCGCCGACGGCGATGGCCTGCTCGCTGCGCACGGCGTTGGAGCTTTCCATCGCGCCGACCACGGTGCCCGCGTCGGCCTCGTCCTCCCCTGTAGGAGGGACTTCAGTCCCGAAGCTTTCCGCGGGTGAAGCGTTCGGGACTGAAGTCCCTCCTACAGCCGCGGCGGGCTTGTGGCCGTGCGAATGGCCGGTGTCCTGGGCGTCGGCGCGCTGCGGCAGCGACGGGTCGATCTCGACTTCCACCAGCCAGTGGCCGGTCTCGATCACGTCGCCGGCGCCGCCGGCCAGGCGCAGTACCTTGCCGGAGTACGGCGACGGCACTTCCACCACCGCCTTCGCGGTTTCCATCGACACCAGCGGTTCGTCGAGCTTCACGACGTCGCCGACCTTGACCAGCCACTCGACGATCTCGGCGTCGGGCAGGCCCTCGCCCAGGTCGGGCAGCAGGAACAGTTTCTTCTCGCTCATGGAATGTCCTCAGCCGGCCGCGGCGACGCGCTGGGCGGCGGCGACGATCTTGTCCACGCTGGGCAGGTACTTCATCTCCAGGCGGAACAGGGGAATGTGGGTGTCGTAGCCGGTGACGCGCTCGACCGGGGCGACCAGGTCGAACATCGACTCCTCCGACAAGCGCGCGGCGATTTCGGCGCCGAAGCCCGCGGTCTTCGCGGCCTCATGCACGATCACGCAGCGGCCGGTCTTGGCCACCGACTCCTTGATGGTGTCGAAGTCGAGCGGCGTCAGCGTGGCCACGTCGATGACCTCGGCGCTGATGCCCTGCTCGGCCAGCTTGTCGGCGGCCTCCAGCGTCTCCTTCACCTGCGCGCCCCAGGTGACCAGGGTGACGTCGCTGCCGTCGCGCAGCACGAAGCACACGTCCAGCGGCAGCGCCTCGCCGTCGTCGGGCACTTCTTCCTTGTACTGGCGGTAGATGCGCTTGGGCTCGAAGAAGATCACCGGGTCCGGGTCGCGGATCGCGGCCAGCAGCAGGCCGTAGGCGCGCTGCGGCGAGGACGGCATCACCACGCGCAGGCCCGGCACGTTGGTGAAGATCGACTCGTTGGCTTCGGAATGATGCTCGGGCGCGCGGATGCCACCGCCCCAGGGCACGCGCAGCACCATCGGGCAGGTCAGGCGGCCGCGGGTGCGGTAGCGGAAGCGGGCGGCGTGGCAGACGATGTGGTCCACCATCGGGTACATGAAGCCGTCGAACTGCGCCTCGGCCACCGGCTTGAAGCCCTGCGAGGCCAGGCCGACGGTGAGGCCGGCGATGGTGGTCTCGTCCAGCGGCGTGTCGAGCACGCGCTCGCTGCCGAAGGTCTGCTGCAGGCCGGCGGTGGCGCGGAATACGCCGCCGTTCACGCCCACGTCCTCGCCCAGCACCACGACCGTGTCGTCGTGCTTCATCTCCCAGGCCAGCGCCTGGGTGATCGCCTCGATCAGGGTGATGGCGGCCATCAGCGGCCCTCCCACTGGATCGCGTCGGCGCGCTGGGCTTCGAGCTCAGCCGGAAGCTCGGCGTAGAGGTAATCGAACATCGCTTCCACCGGCTGCACCTTGGTCTCGAGGTAGGCGTTCACTTCTTCGTCCACGCGCTTGCCGCATTCTTCCTTCCACGCGGCCTCTTCGGTTTCGCTCCACACGCCTTCGGAAATCAGGAAGGTGCGCAGGCGCGACATCGGCTCGCGTTCCCAGCCGGCCTTGACCTCGGCGTCGTCGCGGTAGCGGCGGGCGTCGTCGGCGGTGGTGTGGTCGGAGAGGCGGTAGGTGACGAGCTCGAGCACGCTGCCGCCGTGGCCGTTGCGGGCCCGCTTGATGGCGTGGTCCATCGCGGCGCGCACGGCGATGATGTCGTTGCCGTCCACCTGCACGCAGTCCAGGCCGCCGGCCAGGCCCTTCTGGGCCAGGGTCTTGGCGCCGGTCTGGGCCTTGCGCGGCACCGAGATCGCCCACTGGTTGTTGATGATGCACAGCACGAAGGGCAGGGTGTACGCGCCGGCGGAATTGATCGCGGCGTAGGTGTCGGTCTTCGAACTGCCGCCGTCGCCGACGCAGGTGACCGCCACGCGCGGCTCGCCGCGCAGCTTGAAGGCCAGCGCCGCGCCGGCCGCGTGCAGGCACTGGGTGGCGATGGGCACGCACCACGGGTAGTCGTGCGGCGGGCCGGAGAAATCGTTGCCGCGCTCGTCGCCGCCCCAGTACATCAGGATGTCGCGCGGCTTCACGCCGCGGACGATCTGGGCGCCGTACTCGCGGTAGGACGGCGCGAACACGTCGTCGTACTGCATCGCCGTGCCGATGCCGATGTGCGCAGCCTCGTGGCCCAGGCAGCTGGCGTAGGTGCCCAGCTTGCCGGTGCGCTGCAGCGCCACCGCCTTGGTGTCGAAGGTGCGCACGTACAGCATGGTCTTGAACAATTCGACCAGGTTCTTCCGGTCCTTCGCGAACTCGGGCAGGTCGTCACGCACCAAACGGCCGTCGGGCCCCAGGTACTGCAGGTATTCGATTTCGAAACTGGCAACGGTCGCCATCACGGGCCCTCCCAGGCAGACCCGTTTGATAGCAGCCCCGGACCGGGCGTGGCAAGCGCCGGTCCGCTCAGAAGCGTGAAACCAGCGCCTTGCTGCGCGCGGTGATGGCGCACGCCCTGCACCGTACGCCGGCGTGGGTTCCCGCGCGATTTTCACCAACTGCGTACCGAGGCCATCGATCACACGCTTCGTGGTGCCGCCGTCGCCAAAAAAAGACCCCGCCGGTCAGGCGGGGTCGATCGAAGCCTCGGGTCGGATCCAACCCGGAACAGCCGGTCAGCGATTGAATGGGTTCTGCGGCTGTCCCACGATCCTAGCGTTTCCGGTATCGGCGTTGTTGGCGGCATCCAGGTCGCGGCTTAGGGTGGTCGCTGTTGCTTCTACGTCAACAGTCTGGAACACGCCGAGTCGTACGGCGTCCACCTCGAGGCGCAGGCGCTCCATTGCACCCGGGGCCATGGCCGCGTCGCGGCGGCAGGCGATCTCGCTGCCGGCCTCGGTGGCCACCGGGGCGTCGCAGGTCCAGCCGCCCACCGGGGCGATCCGCACCCGGGACGGGATGGCTTCGACCGCCACCCGCAGCGCCGGCTGCAGCGCATCCGCAGACAGCAGGTTGGCCACCGTCACGTCGAAGTGGGCGATGCGGCCGCTCGGCACGGGCTTGCGCGGGCTGTCGACCACGACGGCCAGGTCGGCGTCCAGGAATTGGCCCACGCGCAGCTCGGCCACCAGCGGATCGTGGTCGGAGGTGCGCACCGGCACGGTCGGGTCGGCGGCGTTGTCGGTGGCGAAGTCGCTGTTCACGCGGGCGTGGAACAGGCGGGCTTCGGTGTTGGCCAGCACGGTGTCGTTCACCAGCGCGTGGTCGAGGGTCTGGATGTTGCCTTCGAACACGTACGAGTAGCGCTCGGCCTCGGGCTTGGTGCCGATCAGGTTCACCAGCGGGCGGGTGACGGCGCTGGGGCCGCTGAGCAGCACTTCGTCGACCGGGGCCGGCGTGCCGCCGATGATGCCCATCACGTCCACGTAGCCGTCGCTGAAGTCGAAGCTGTTGTAGTCGCCGATCAACACCAGGTTGGCCGGTGTCGGGTCGGTCTGGATCGCCTCCACCAGCTCCGACAGCATCACCGCCTGCTGCAGGCGCTTGCCGCGCGAACGGTTGCCGGCGGTGAGCCAGGCATCGCTGCGGGTCGCCAGCGAGTTGACGTCGAGCAGCGACAGCGTGTGGTTGAGCAGCACGCTGACCGGGAACGCCTGGCCGTTGTCGCCGGTGACGCGCGCGGCCAGCAGCAGCGGCGCACGGTCGAACAGCAGGCCCGAGGCGGTGCTGCCGTCCGGTGCCACCAGCGGTTCGGTGGTGAACATCTCGGTGACCGAATCCACCGCCACCCGCGGCGCGCCACCGGCCACCGGCGCGGTCTTGACCAGGAAGCCCAGGCGCTGGCTGCCGCTACTGGCGAGCACGGTGGCGGTGTACTGCGGGCTGTCCGGGCAGGTGCCGAACTCGTTGGTGTTGATGGCCGCGGCCAAGCGGTCGGCCGCGGCCTGGTTGGCGATCTCGACCAGGCCGACGATGTCCGGGTTGCCCAGGTACTGGCAGAAGACCTCGGACAGCTTGTCCAGGCGCGTCAGGAAATCGCCGGTGAGGGCGAAGTTCTCGATGTTGTAGCTGCCGATGCGCACCGCGCCGGTCGGCGCCGCGGGCACCGCGCTGACGAAGGCGCCGCCGGTGGCGACGATGCCGCTGTTGTCGCCGAGCAGCAGGGTGAAGTCACCGCGGTCGTAGTACATCACGCCCGCCATGCCCTGCAGCTGGGTGCCGGCGTCGAGGTTGAGCGCGGTGCCCGCTTCCAGGCCCAGGCTCTCGACGCGCAGGCGCTCGGGGTTGCGGTCGAAGCGCGGGATGTTGTTCATCGCCGGCAGCGGCACCGCGTCGAGCGCGGCGATGCCGGGCTCGCGCGCGGGGCGCACGGTGGTGGGCAGGGTGATGTAGAAATCACCGAAGCCATTGGTCGGTCCGACCACGGTGGCCGCGGGCAGCTCGACGCGCATGCCCTGGTAGCGGCCCATCGCGTCCAGCGCGACGCCTTCGGACAGCACCGAGGCGTCGATCAGCACCGCCGGCGGCAGCGGGTTGCCGGTCGAGAGAACGCTAAAGCTGCTGCTGCCCAGCTGGGTCAGCGGATAGCCGTGCGGGGTGCGCGAGAACTGGGTGATCGTGCCGCCGAGGCGCAGGCGGTTGCCGATGGCGGCGTCCACCGGCGGGGTGCCGCCGGTGAACACGAACAGGCCTTCGGCGGTGGCCGGGTTGCCGTCCTCGTCGCCCGGCGCGCTCTGGATGAAGTAGCCGTTGCTCCGGCGTGCGGTGACGATGCCTTCGGTCAGCACCTGGGTGCCGACGGCCAGCGGCGTACCGGTGCCGGTACCCTGGATGTCGGAGATGCGCACTTCGGCGACCACCGACAGGCCGATGTTGCCGCTGGCGCTGCGTGCCTGCGCGTCGGCCACGGTGAACGGCAGCGAGACGGCGCCCGGGCTGGCCGCGTCGACCAGGGCCTCGAACGAGAACACGTTGTCGCCGGCGGCGGCGTCGCCCTGCAGGCCGTCGTCGCGGAAGGTCTGGCTGGCGTTGCCGCCGATCGCGCTGAGGTCGCCCACCACCGTGAGGCCGGTGGAGTCCGGGTTGCGGCCCGGGGTCACGGTGACGGTGAGCAGCGTGGTGTCGCCGTCGGCCAGGCTGGCCGGGCTGGCGCTGCCGCTGCCGACCGGATCGGTCGGATCGGTGCTGCCGGCGCACACGTTCAGCGGCGTGGCGCTGTTGCGCGGCGCCGGGGCGGCGACGGTGAAGTCGGCGCTGTTGTTGTCGGTGTCGGTGCAGCCACCGCCGGCGCGGAAGGCGGCCGTGGTGTTGCTCAGGGGCGGGGTGGACGCGGTTTCGGGCAGATTGTTGGAGCCGAAGCCGACGCGGTCGATGAAGAGCGCGAGCTGGGACTCGCTGCAGGGCGTCGCCGTGGCGCCGCAGGACACGTTGGCGGTGCCATCCACCAGCGCGACCTTGCCGCTGGCGCCGGCCAGGTTGGGCGAGGAGCCGCTGAAGTCGGGGGTCGCCGGCAGGGCCACGCCGGTGGCGCCGCCCGCCAGCCGCACCAGGTAGTACTGGCCGGGCTGCACGGTCACCGAGGGCAGGGCAAGTGCCTGGCCGAAGTTGCCGGTGGAGGAGCCGTACTGGATCGACTTGCCGGCCAGCGACACCGGCGTCTGGCCGCGGTTGAAGATCTCCACGAAGTCGTGGGTGTAGGGCGCGCCGGAGTTGCCGCCGCCGCCGTAGACTTGGCTGATGGCAAGGTCGGACGCAGCCCAGGCAGGGCTCGCGAGGCACAAAGCCAGGATCGTCGCGGCCAGCGGGCCGCGGTGGGTCGGGTTCATGCGGTGTCTCTCCCCAGAGGTAAGCGGTGCTATCGGCGGACAGCCCGCCAAGGGGTCGGAATTTATCCGAATTCGGGGTCAGAAGTGTGACAGGGCGCAAAAAACGGCCGCGGGGACAGCCCCCAGGGTCTTCACATACCATGGACACCCTGTCCGACCCCCGCCGACCCCCGATGACCTCGCCCGACAACCTCCGTCCGCTGGAGGACGCCATCACCACCGACCTGCGCGAGCGCCTGACCTACGGCGGCTACCTGCAGCTCGACACCCTGCTGGCCGCCCAGAAGCCGCTCTCGAACCCGGTGCACCACGACGAGATGCTGTTCATCGTCCAGCACCACGTGGCCGAGCTCTGGATGAAGCTGCTGATCCACGAGCTGCGCGCCGCCATCGCCTGCCTGCAGCGCGACGAGCTCGACCCGATGCAGAAGATCCTGGCCCGCGTGAAGCAGGTGCAGCGCCAGCTCACCGAGCAGTGGTCGGTGCTCGAGACCCTGACGCCGGCCGATTACCTGCAGTTCCGCGACATCCTGGGTCCGGCCTCGGGCTTCCAGTCGCTGCAGTACCGGCTGATCGAGTTCCTGCTGGGCAACAAGAACGCCGGCATGGTGAAGGTGTTCGAGCACGACGCCGCCGCCAGCGCCGCACTCACCGAAGTGCTGCACGCGCCCAGCCTGTACGACGAGTTCCTGCGCCACCTGCACCGCCGCGGCCACGCCATCCCGGCCAGCTGCGTCGAGCGCGACTGGTCCCAGCCGCACGCGCGCGAGCCGGCGCTGATCCCGGTGTTCAAGGCCATCTACGAAGACACCGACACGCACTGGGAGGCCTACGCCACCTGCGAGCAACTGGTGGACGTGGAGGGCAGCTTCCAGCTCTGGCGGTTCAGGCACATGAAGACCGTGGAGCGGATCATCGGCTTCCGCCGCGGCACCGGCGGCAGCTCGGGCGTGGGCTTCCTGAAGCAGGCGCTGGAGCTGACCTTCTTCCCCGAACTGTTCGAAGTGCGCACGGTGCTGGGCCAGCCGGGGTGATGCCGGGGCGGGGCAGGGGCTGCTAGCATCCGGCGTCCTTTGATTTCCGGAGCCCATCGATGAGCCAAGCCCCCGCCAACACGCCCGTCGCCCCGCGCGGCTGGGTCGTGCGCGCCCTGGACCGGGTCGAGAAGATCGGCAACAAGTTGCCCGACCCGGCCATCCTCTTCCTGTTGCTGATGGTGGCGGTGTGGGTCGTCTCGTGGTGGCTGTCGGGCGTGACGTTCGAGGCCATCGACCCGCGCACGGGCAACCCGATCGTGGTGAAGAACCTGCTCGAGGGCACCGCCCTGACCGGCTTCGCCGCGGCGATGGTCAACACCTTCGTCACCTTCCCGCCGCTGGGCGTGGTGCTGGTGGCGATGCTGGGCCTGGGCGTGGCCGAGCACACCGGCTTCATTTCGGCAGCACTGCGCGCGGCGCTGTCGGTGACCCCGCGCATGCTGCTCACCCCGGCCCTGATCGGCGTGGGCATCCTGAGCCACATCGCGGTGGATGCCGGCTACGTGCTGGTGATCCCGCTGGGCGCCGTGATCTTCTACGCCGCCGGCCGGCATCCGCTGGCGGGCATCGCCGCGGCCTTCGCGGGCGTGTCGGGTGGCTTCTCGGCCACGATGGGCATCCCGAGCAGCCTTGACCCGCTGCTCTCGGGCCTGACGCAGACCGCCGCGCACCTCACCGACCCGACGGTGAGCGTGAACCCGCTCAACAACTTCTTCTTCACCACGGCCTCCAGCGTGCTGATCATCCTGGTCGGCTGGTTCCTCACCGACCGCGTGATCGAGCCGCGCCTGCGCGGGACGCCGGTGGACGGCGATGCGTCGCAGATGCCCAAGCTCGACCCGCTGACGGCGTCCGAGAAGGGCGGCCTGGGCTGGGCCGCGCTGGCCATGGGCGTCACCGCGCTGCTGTTCCTGCTGACGCTGCTGCCCGAGGGCTCGGCCTGGCGCGCGCCCGACGGCACGCCGCTGCTGCCCGGCCAGAGCAACCTACTGGTGGCGCAGGCGCCGCTGATGCAGTCGATCGTGCCGCTGATCTTCGTGTTCTTCCTGGTGCCCGGCGTCGTCTACGGCCTGGTGTCGGGTTCGGTGAAGACGCATCGCGACGTGGTGCAGGGCATGGCCAAGGCCATGAGCGGCATGGGCTACTACATCGTGATGGCCTTCTTCTGCGCCCAGTTCATCTGGGCCTTCGGCCAGAGCAACCTCGGTGCGCTGATCGCGGTCGAGGGCGCCGGCGGCCTGCGCGCACTCGGCCTGCCGACCTCGGTGACGCTGATCGGCATCATCCTGCTCACCGCCTCGGTGAACCTGATGATCGGCTCGGCCTCGGCCAAGTGGGCGCTGATCAGCGCGATCATGGTGCCGATGCTGATGGAACTGGGCGTCTCGCCCGACCTGACCCAGGCGGCCTACCGCGTGGGCGACTCCACCACCAACATCATCACCCCGCTGCTGCCGTACTTCCCGCTGATCGTGGTGTTCTGCCAGCGGTACGTGAAGTCGTCGGGCATCGGCACGCTGCTCGCGCTGATGCTGCCGTACTCGCTCACCCTGCTGGTGACCTGGACTGCCTTCCTGCTGGGCTACTGGGCGCTGGGCTTCCCGCTGGGCTTCGGCGCCAGCTACGAATACGTCCCGGCCGGCTGAACCGGCGGCCCGGCCCGTTCATCCGACGGGCCGGGTTTGTGACGATGGTTTGACGCGCGCCGCCCATTCCGGCTAAACCTTCCCGGCCTTCACAGGCCGGCTGGGGCCGGCCGGCCCGGCCTTGCCGGACACATAACCACAATAAACCCAGGGGAGAGACCGCATGAGCGGTACCGCAAACCAAGCCACCGCCGGCGTGCCGGAATTCAAGGACGTCCTCGGCCATCCGCGCCCGCTGTGGATGCTGTTCATGACCGAGTTCTGGGAGCGCTTCGCCTTCTACGGCATGCGCTGGGCGCTGACGCTGTACATCGTGGCGCAGTTCTTTGGCGGCGACGCCTCGGGCGAGGGCTATGCCAGCCGCACCTACGGCGCGTTCCTGGCGCTGGTGTACGCCACGGCGCTGTTCGGCGGCTGGGTCGCCGACCGCATCATCGGCTACCAGCGCTCGATCCTGCTGGGCGCGGTGATCATGGCGGCGGGCCTGTTCGTGATCATGCTGCCCAACCAGTCGCTGTTCGTGCTGGGCCTGTCGCTGGTGATCGTCGGCAACGGCCTGTTCAAGCCGAACATCTCGACGATGGTCGGCCAGCTGTACGCGCAGGGTGACTCGCGGCGCGACCGCGGCTTCACCATCTTCTACATGGGCATCAACGCGGGCGCCCTGGTCGCGCCGATCCTCACGGGTTGGCTGGCCAGCGTGATCACCGACACGCCGATGGAGCAGAACTACAAGGTCGTGTTCGCCGCCACCGGCGTGGGCATGATCATCAGCTTCCTGTGGTTCTGGTTCGGCCGCGCCCAGCTCAAGGGCATCGGCGAGCCGCCGGCCGACCGCAACGGCAAGACCAGCCTGATGTGGGTGATCCTGGGCTGCGTGGTCGCGGTGCCGCTGGTTTACCTGCTGATCGCCAAGGTCGGTGCCTCGGTGCTGGCCTGGGTGCTGGGCGCGCTGTTCATCGGCCTGGCGGTGATGCTGCTGGCCGAGGCCGTGCGCGGCGGCGGCGTGGCGCGCGACAAGGTGATCGCGATGCTGATCATCTTCCTGTTCAACGTGCTGTTCTGGATGTTCTTCGAGCAGGCCGGCAGCTCGTTCAACTTCCTGGCGCAGAACATCGTCGACCGTGACCTGGGTGGCTGGGAGTTCCCGGTGGGCTGGTTCCAGTCGGTGAACCCGGTGGCGATCGTGCTGCTGGCGCCGCTGGTGGCCCTGGTCTGGGGCTGGATGGCGAGCCGCAACATCGAGCCCTCGATCCCGCGCAAGTTCGGCCTGGGCCTGCTGGGCAACGCGGTGGCCTTCCTGGTGCTGATGTACGCGCTGAAGAACCTGGTCGTGGACGGCCAGATCCCGTTCTGGCCGCTGGTGCTGGTGTACGTGCTGCAGACGGTGGGCGAGCTGTGCCTGTCGCCGATCGGCCTGTCGATGGTGACCAAGCTGGCGCCGATGAAGGTGGTGGGCCTGGCGATGGGCGGCTGGTTCCTGTCGACCGCGATCGGCAACAACCTCTCGGGCATCTTCGCCGGCAGCGTGTCGGGCGAAACCGGCATGACCGTCGCCTCGGCGCTGCACGGCTTCACCTTCAGCTTCTGGCTGCTGCTGGGCGCGGGCGTGCTGCTGTTCCTGATCGCTCCGCTGATCAACAAGCTCATGCACGGCGTCAAATAAACCAGGTTAATTGATCGCCGAAGCCCCGGCCCAGCGCCGGGGCTTTTCTTTGGAAAAGCCGTACCGGGTTCATTTTCTTTCTCGATGAGACTGCGATCCGCGGTGCGGATCGCAGTCTCATCGAGAAAGAAAATGAACCCGGTACGGCTTTGACGTCAAAGGAGATGCCGAAGATCCGGCAAGTATTTCTCCAGCGACCCGGTGTTGACGGCGACCACGCGCTCCCCGCGCTTGAGCAGTCCGCGGTCGAGCAGTTGGGGCAGGGCGGCGAGGCAGGCGGCACCTTCGGGCGAGATCCAGTGCCGGCGCTCGCGCCAGACTTCCGCGAGTTCGCGTGCGGTGTCGGCTTCGGACACCGCGATGGCGGCGCCGCCGCTGGCGCGGATGATCTGCAGCACGCGGAACTGGCCGACGCCGGCGGGGACGTTCAGGCCGGTGGAAAGCGTGGGCCCGGTCTGCGGCAGCGCGTGGGTGTCGTCGGCGCCTTCGTCGAAGGCGCGCACCAGCGGCGTGGTCACCTCGGACTGCACGCAGAACATCTTCGGGCGGCGCGAGTCGATCAGGCCCAGCGCCTCGAGCTCGTCGAAGGCCTTCCACATGCCGAGCACGCCGGTGCCGCCGCCCGTGGGGTAGACGATGGCGTCGGGCAGCGACCAGTGGGTGTCGCCCGGCGGCGGCTCGGCCATCTCCAGGCCCAGGGTCTTCTTGCCTTCGATGCGCCAGCCGGGTTCCTGGAAGGTGGCGCAGTTGAACCAGCCGTTCGGCCAGTAGTCCGCCTTCAACTTGGCGGCCGCCTCGCGGATGGTGCCTTTCACCAGCTCGAGGTGGATGCGGCCCGGGTGCAGGCGGGTCATCGCGGCGACCTGGCCGAGGATGGGCATCGGCGTGTCGTCGGGCATCGCCACCACGACCTCCATCCCGCCGGCGAGGCCGTAGCGCACCAGCGAATCGCCGGCGTTGCCCTGCGTGGGCACCGCGAGGCGGGTGAGCCCGGCGCGGCGCGCCATCGCCACCACCATCGCCATGCCGCGGTCCTTGAAGCTCTGCGTGGGATTGGCGCCGTAGCCGGGATGGGCGCGGCCTTCGTCCTTGAGCTGCAGCTTCAGGCCGGCGGCGCGCGCGACGGCGTGGTCGGCGTAGTCGAGCAGGGGCGTGTGGCCTTCGCCCAGCGCGACGATGTGCGCAGCGTCGGCGGGGTCGGTGATGTCGAGCGGCATCAGCGCACCGAAGCGCCACATGTCCTTGCGGCGCGGGTCGTACCAGGCCGCGCCGGGCTTCTCGCGCGCCAGCCGCTCGAGGTCGAGCACCATCTGCACCGGCCGGCCGTCGACCGGATCCAGGTTCATCGGCGGCTCGGCCGGATATTCGACGCCGGAGCCAATGCCCCTCAAGCAACGCAGGTAACCCATCTTTTGACTCCTTCGTCAGAAGCCGTACCGGGTTCATTTTCTTTCTCGCTGAGACTGCGAGTCGCGGCGCGGCTCGCAGTCTCAGCGAGAAAGAAAATGAACCCGGTACGGCTTTTACTTCGTGATCGCCTCGGCGGCGCCCAACAGGTCGACCAGGCGGGCGAGGTCGGTGCGGTCCCCGGCGCTGAGGTTCGACAGCAGGCGGCGTTCGTAGGCTAGCGCGGCCGGTGCGACTTCGGCGTAGACGCGCTGGCCTTCCTCGGACAGCTCGAGCACGGAGCGGCGGCGGTCGGCGCCGTGGGTGTCGCGGGTGATGCGGCCGGCGGCCAGCAGGCTGGCCACGGCGCGGCTGACGGCAACCTTGTCCATGGCCGTGCGCTCCGCCAGTTCGCTGGCCGACAGGCCGGGGTAGCGGCCCAGCACGGCCAGCAGCCGCCATTCCGTCACGCCCAGGTCGAAGCGCTCGGCGTAGAGCCGGGCGATGTCCTGGCTGATCCGGTTCGACAGCACCGAGAGCCGGTAGGGCAGGAAATGTTCGAGGTCCAGGATGTCCCGGTCGGGCATTGCGGCGCTGCGCCTTGAAAATGGTTGCAAATGAAACTATAACGGCAGCCTTCCCCATGCAAGCCGCCCCCACCGGAGGACCGCCATGAGCGCCCAGCCCCAGACCCACGCCCCGAACCTCGGCATGAAGCCGACCACCTTCGAGAACCCGATGGGCATCGACGGCTTCGAGTTCGTCGAGTTCGCGGCCCCCGCCGGCAGCCCGATGGACCTGCACGCGATGTTCCGCGCGATGGGCTTCAGCGCCACGCTGCGCCACAAGACCCGCAAGATCACCGTCTACCGCCAGGGCGGCGTCAACTTCCTGGTGAACGAGGACCCGGACAGCTTCGCCGCCGACTTCGCCGCCCAGCACGGCCCCTGCGCCTGCGGCTTCGCGATCCGCTTCACCCAGCCGGTCGCCAAGGTGTTCGAGGTGGTGAAGGGCAATGGCGGCGAAGCCATCGAACACAAGCCGGGCACCGGCGCCATCGGCGTGCCGGCGGTGAAGGGCATCGGCGACTGCATGCTCTACCTCGTGCCCTCCGGCGAGGACGCCTACGCCGCCGACTACGAGCTGATCCCGGGCGCCGACCCGAACCCGGCGGGCTTCGGCCTGACCTTCATCGACCACCTCACGCACAACCTCTACTTCGGCAACATGCAGAAGTGGAGCGACTACTACGAGCGCCTGTTCAACTTCCGCGAGATCCGCTACTTCGACATCAAGGGCGTCAAGACCGGCCTGGTGTCGAAGGCGATGACCGCGCCGGACGGCGTGGTGCGCATCCCGCTGAACGAGTCCAACGACCCGAAGTCGCAGATCAACGAATACCTCGACGCCTACAAGGGCGAGGGCATCCAGCACATTGCCTGCTTCACCGACGACATCTACACGACCGTCGAGGCGATGCGCGCCCGGGGCGTGCAGTTCCTCGACACGCCCGACACCTACTTCGACGTGATCGACGAGCGCGTTCCCAACCACGGCGAGGACGTGCCGCGCCTGCGCGCCAACAAGATCCTGATCGACGCCGACCCGGAAACCAAGCAGCGCAAGCTGCTGCAGATCTTCACCCAGAACGCGATCGGCCCGATCTTCTTCGAGATCATCCAGCGAAAGGGCAACGAGGGCTTCGGCGAGGGCAACTTCCAGGCCCTGTTCGAGTCCATCGAACGCGACCAGATCCGCCGCGGCGTCCTTTGACTGGTCGCGAAGGTTCAGCATGGCGTGATTGAACGCGGATCAGAGCGGATGTACGCGGATAAGAGCGGATAGAACCAAGGGGTGTTGTCCAAGGTCGTCCGTTTCTATTCGCGAGGATCCAGCTTTTCAATTCGATTCATCCGCTTTTATCCGCGTGCATCCGCTCTGATCCGCGTTCAAACACATGACCCACGGAAGCGCCGCCATGTCACTGCAATACCAGAGTGGTTTCGGGAACGAGTTTGCGACGGAGGCGCTGCCGGGGGCCTTGCCGGTGGGGCGGAATTCGCCGCAGCGGGCGCCCTACGGGCTGTATGCCGAGCAGGTGTCGGGCACGGCGTTCACCGCGCCGCGCAGCTGCAACCGGCGCAGCTGGCTGTACCGCATCCGTCCCGCGGCCGGGCATGGCGCCTTCAGCGCGCTGGCGCATCCGCGCTTCCACAACGACTTCGGCCACGGGCCGGTGACGCCCGAGCAGCTGCGCTGGAGCCCGCTGCCGATGCCGGCGGCGCCTACCGACTGGCTCGATGGCCTGTTCACCATGGCCGGCAACGGCGGTCCGTCCGCCGGCGGCATGGGCATCCATGTCTACGCTGCGAACAAGGACATGGATGGCCGCTACTTCTACGACGCCGACGGCGAGCTGCTGATCGTGCCGCAGCAGGGGCGCCTGCGCATCGCCACCGAGCTGGGCGTGCTGGAGGTCGAGCCGCAGGAGATCGCGCTCATCCCGCGCGGCCTGCGCTTCACCGTGTCGCTGCCCGATGGCGAGGCCCGCGGCTACGTGTGCGAGAACTTCGGCGCCATGTTCAAGCTGCCCGACCTCGGCCCGATCGGCAGCAACGGCCTGGCCAATCCGCGCGATTTCCTGACGCCGGTGGCCGCCTACGAAGACCGCGACGGGGACTTCGAGCTGGTGGCCAAGTTCCAGGGCGGCCTGTGGCGCGCCGACATCGACCACAGCCCGCTGGACGTGGTGGCCTGGCACGGCAACTACGCGCCCAGCAAGTACGACCTGCGCCGCTTCAATACCATCGGCTCGATCAGCTACGACCACCCGGACCCGTCGATCTTCCTCGTGCTGCATTCGCCCAGCGACAGCGAGGGCGTGAGCAACATCGACTTCGTGATCTTCCCGCCGCGCTGGCTGGTGGCCCAGGACACGTTCCGGCCGCCGTGGTTCCACCGCAACATCGCCAGTGAGTTCATGGGCCTGGTGCACGGCGCCTACGACGCCAAGGCCGAGGGCTTCGTGCCGGGCGGCGCCTCGCTGCACAACAGCATGAGCGCGCACGGCCCCGACGCGGCCACCTTCGAGAAGGCCTCGAACGCCGACCTGTCGAAGCCCGACGTGATCCGCGACACCATGGCCTTCATGTTCGAATCCCGGCACGTGATCCGCCCCGCCGCCCAGGCGCTGGACGCGGGCCAACGGCAGGCCGACTATCTGCGTTGCTGGCAGGGGCTGTCCCGCCAGTTCGACCCGGGGGTGCGCTGATGCGGCACGCGAAATTCCTTCCCGGCGCCCTGCTGGTGGCCGTCCTGGCCGCCTGCTCGGCTCCGCCGTCCGGTGACACCGGCGCCGATGCCGCCACGCCCGGCCCGGCGCCGGCCGCAAGCCCGGAGCCTGCCACGCCCGCCGCGCCCGAGGCGCCGGTGCCTGCGCAGGCCGCCGGCCCGCGCGGCGAGCACGATGCCGCGGTGGTCAACTTCCGCGGCTTCGGACCGGCCAGCTTCGGCGACGGCGAGGAGCGCGTTCGCCAGGCCTGGGGTCGCCCGCTGCAGCCCTACACCCTGACGGGCACCGAGCTTTGCTACTACCTCGAGATGGACCCGCGGCCGCCGCAGGGCGCGGACGAGTCCGTGGCCTTCATGCTCGAAGAATCGAAGTTCGTGCGCTACGACGTGTACGGCCGCGTGCCGGCGGCGCCCGGCGGATTCGTCGTGGGGTCGCTGGCCAGCGACGTGCTGGCGACCTTCGGCAGCCGGGTCGAGGAGCAGCCGCACAAGTACCTGCCCGGGGGCCGCTACCTGGTGGTCACGCCCGAGTACGGCGAGGCCGCGCGCCTGGTGTTCGAGATCGACGCCGAGGGGCGGGTGGTGCAGTGGCGGATCGGCCTGCCGCCGCAGGTTTTCTACGTCGAGGGCTGCGCCTGAGGCGCCGCCGGTGATTGCAACGCGCGCACGCCGCGCCATCAGGAATTGAACGAAGATGAAACTGGGTTCCCTCAAGGAAGGCGGCCGCGACGGCACGCTGGTGGTGGTGTCGAAGGACCTGGCGCGCGCGGTGCGCGTGCCCGGCATCGCGCCCACGCTGCAGCGCGCGCTGGAAGACTGGTCGAACGCCGCCCCGCGCCTCAACGGCGTGTACGAGGCGCTGGAAGGCAGCACCGCCGAAACCATCAACGGCGAGCCGGTGTTCGCGGTCGATTTCGCCGCGTTCGCGTCGCCGCTGCCGCGCGCCTATGAGTTCGTGGACGGCAGCGCCTACCTGCCGCACGTCGCCCGCGTCCGCAAGGCCCGCGGCGCCGAGGTGCCGGAGAGCTTCTACACCGATCCGCTGATGTACCAGGCGGTCAGCGCCGGCTTCTACGGCCCGCGCGACCCGGTGCTGGTGGCCGACGAGGCCTACGGCATCGACCTCGAGGCCGAGGTCGTGATCGTCACCGACGACGTGCCGCAGGGCGCGACGCCGGCCGAGGCCGCGGGCCACATCCAGCTCATCGGCCTGGTCAACGACGTCTCGCTGCGCAACCTGATCCCGGGCGAGCTGGCCAAGGGCTTCGGCTTCCTGCAGTCCAAGCCGCGCTCGGCGCTGAGCCCGGTGTTCGTGACCCCGGACGAGCTGGGCGAGGCCTGGCAGGGCAACAAGCTGCACCGGCCGCTGCTGACCCACATCAACGGCAAGTGGTTCGGCGCGCCCGAGGCGGGCGTGGACATGCAGTTCGACTTCAGCCAGCTGGTGGCGCACGCGGCCAAGACCCGCCCGCTGTCGGCCGGCACGATCGTCGGCTCGGGCACGGTGGCCAACGAGGACACCTCGCTGGGCGCCAGCTGCTTCGCCGAACAGCGCACGGTCGAGGCCCTGCGCGACGGCAAGCCCAGCACGCCCTTCATGTCCTTCGGCGACACGGTGCGCATCGAGATGCTGGACGCCGCCGGCGCCTCCATCTTCGGCGCCATCGAACAGCGCATCGCCAAGGCCTGACGCCTCAGAAAAAGGGGCCAGAGTAAATTACCGTTTCAAACGGTAATTTACTCTGACCCCTTTTTTAGAAGTCCCTCCTACAGGGTCTCCCACAACCGCCGGGGGCGGGGGTATGCTGAGGCCACAAGACCCGGCGCCAGCCGGGCCGCCGTAAACGGGAAGGGGACGGTCGCATGAGCGCGGGAAACATCCGGCTTTATTCGTACTGGCGTTCCAGCGCCGCCTACCGCGTGCGCATCGCGCTCAACCTCAAGGGCCTGCCCTTCGAGACCATGCCGGTGCACCTGCTGCAGGACGGCGGCCAGCAGCACACGCCCGAGTTCAACGACCTCAACCCGCAGGAGCTGGTGCCGGTGCTGATGCACGGCAACCGCATCCTGCGCCAGTCGATGTCCATCATCGAATACCTCGACGAGACCTGGCCGACCCCGCCGCTGATGCCCGCCACCGCGCGCGAGCGCCAGCGCGTGCGCGCGATCGCCCAGATGATCGCCTGCGACATCCACCCGCTGAACAACCTGCGGGTGCTGCAGTTCATGGACAAGACCTGGAACGTGCCGCAGGCCGAGCGCGACACCTGGACCCGACACTGGATCAAGGTCGGTCTCGACGCGGTGGAAGACACGCTCTGCGACAACCCGTCCACCGGCGATTTCTGCGACGGCGAGCAGCCGACCCTGGCCGACTGCTGCCTGGTGCCGCAGGTCTTCAATGCCGAGCGCTTCGGCGTGGACATGGCGCCCTACCGCACCATCCGCCGGATCGTGCAGAACTGCCTGGCCATGGATGAGTTCAAGGCCGCGCGGCCGGAAAACCAGCCGGACGCCCCGGCGCCGGGCGGCAACTAAGCGGGCAGGGAATCGCCGGGCGGCCAGCGGCCGCCCCGGCGGGCCGGCTCAGTAGCCGGCGGTGGCGTTCTCGCTGCCCGGGCCGCCGCCGCCGTACATGTCGGCGTACGGGTCGTGCTCGCCGGTCGCGCCTTCCGAAAGGCGGATCTTCAGGGCCAGGCCATCGCGCGAGTCGGCCTTGCGCAGCGCCTCCTCCAGCTCGACCTTGCCTTCCTTGTACATGCGGAACAGGGCCTGGTCGAAGGTCTGCATGCCGGCTTCGAGCGACTTGTCCATCGCGTCCTTGATCTCGTGCACCTCGCCGCGGCGGATGAGGTCGCGGATCATCGGCGTGTTGATCAGGATCTCGGCCGCCGGCAGGCGCTTGCCGTCCTTGCCGACCACCAGGCGCTGGCTGATGATCGCCTTGAGGTTCAGGGCGAGGTTCATCAGCACGTTCTTGTGGGCCGACTCCGGGAAGAAGTTCAGGATGCGGTCCAGGGTCTGGTCGGCGTTGTTCGAGTGCAGGGTGGCCATGCACAGGTGGCCGGTCTCGGCGAAGGCGATGGCCGATTCCATGGTCACGGCGTCGAGGATCTCGCCGATCAGGATCACGTCCGGCGCCTCGCGCATCGCGTTCTTGAGCGCGTTGTGGAAGGCGTGGGTGTCCAGGCCGACCTCGCGCTGGTTCACGATCGACTTCTTGTGCTTGTGCAGGAACTCGATCGGATCCTCGATGGTGAGGATGTGGCCGGTGTTGTTGGAGTTGCGGTGGTCGATCATGGCCGCGAGCGTGGTGGACTTGCCCGAGCCGGTGGAGCCGACGACCAGCACCAGGCCGCGCTGCTCCATCACGATGTCCTTGAGCACGGCCGGCAGCTTGAGCTGGTCGATGCTGGGGATCTCGGACTTGATGGCGCGGATGACCATGCCCACTTCGCCGCGCTGCTTGAACACGTTGACGCGGAAGCGCCCGGTGTCCTTCACGGCGATGGCCATGTTGTACTCGAGGTCGCGCTCGAACGCGGGCACCTGGCCCTCGTCCATCAGCGAATAGGCGATCTTCTTGACCATGCCGGCCGGCAGGCCGGTGTTGCCGAGGGGGTAGAGCTTGCCCTCGACCTTGATGTAGACGGGCGCGCCGGTGGTCAGGAACATGTCCGACGCGTTCTTTTCCGTCATCAGCTTCAGGAAATAGCCGATGTCCATGTGCGTATCCTTGGGTTCCCCGTTCCTAACCGTTGGGCGGGCCCCGGACGGCTACAATGGCCTGCGTCCCTTTGCCCACCTGCGAGATCGCCTTATGACATTATCCTCGCTAAAAATCCATCACGCGCTCGCGCTTCTGCTGCTTGCGTCAAGCTCCGGGGCCTTTGCCCAGGACAGCGCCGAACTGCTGGCCGCCGAAGCCGCCGTCGCCTCCGCCGAACGCGCCCAGCCGCGCGGCGACGCCGCCGCCCTGCTTGCCGACGCCCGGTCGCAGCTGCAGGCGGCCCGCGACGCGCACGTGCGCCGCAAGCGCCAGGACGCCCTGCACCTGGCCCAGGCGGCCGAGGCCACCGCCGACCTGGCGCGCGCCCGCGCCGCCCTCGACGCCGCCCGCGCCGACGTCGACAGCAAGTCGGCCCGCAATGCCGACCTGCGCCGCCGCCTGCTGGTCAACGGAGGACGCCGCTGATGCGCCCCTACCTGATCCCCTTGCTGCTGGCCGCCCTGCTGGCCGCGCCCGCCGCCGTCCAGGCCCAGTCCGCCGCCGAGCATGAGCAAGCCGTCGCGCGCCTGGTCGCCGAGCTGCGCGACCTCGAGTCCGATCCCTCGCTGGCCGACCTCGCCGGCCTGGAGCGGCTGAAGGCCCGCCAGGCCGTCGCCGCCGCCCAGGAGGCCAAGCGCCGCGACCGCGCCCACAGCGTGCGCATCGCCGGCCTGCGCATCGCCGCCGCCCGCGCCGCGGCCGAGGCCGACCTGCTGGCCGGCCAGTCGCAGCAGCTCGACCGCGAGCGCGACCAGATCATGATCGAGGCCAGCCAGCGCGAGGCCGAGCAGGCCCGGCGTGAGACCGAGCGCCTGCGCCTGCAGGGCCTGGCCCGCGAGGAAGCGATCCAGCGCGAACTCGAGGCCACCGCCGCCGCCCAGACCATCGCGCTGGAAGCCGCCGAAGCCGAGACCGCCCAGGCCCGCAAGCTGGCCCAGGCCCGCGCCCGGGAGGCCGAGCTGGCCCGCAAGGAGGCCGAGCTGGCCGCCGCGGTCGCCGGTGGCGACATCACCGATGCGCCGGCGCCGCCGTCGCGGCGCGAAGGGGGCCGCACCATCTACACGCTGGCCGGCAACGCCTTTGGCAGCGGCAGCGCCAGCCTCACGGCGTCGGCGCAGGCCAGCCTGCGCACGCTGGCGGCGTCGCTGCCCGCGGGCGGCGCGATCCGCATCGAGGGCCACACCGACAGCCAGGGCGCGGACGCGGCCAACCAGGCGCTGTCGAAGCGGCGCGCCGACGCCGTGCTGCGCGCGCTGCAGGACGCCGGCGTGTCCGCCGGCCGCCTCAGCGCCAGCGGCAAGGGCGAGGCCAGCCCGGTCGCCGACAACGCCAGCGCCGACGGCCGCGCACGCAACCGGCGGGTCGAGATCATCGTGGAATGACAGCAGGATCAATCACTTGGCGCATTCAGCGAAGTCTTCACTTCACTAAGTGATTGAATCCAAAGGCCCCGCCGCGGGTCCTGGAAGCCCCCGTTCATCGGGGGCTTTCCTCTTCAAGTCAATGGCTTATCGAAAGGCTTGCGACCCCGAAAACGGGGGAGTAGGTTCAAAGTCCCGACGGCGCCGCGTCGCCGGGATCACCGAGCCAGGCCGATGAAAGCAGACCTCGCCCCCGCCGAGCGCACGTCCACCCACGATGGGGTGCGTCGGTCGCTCGGGGGCGCCGCCCGCGAAAGCGACCTGACCTTTGTCTCATGCGCCACGCCTCGTCCTTCGCCGGCCGGGGCGTTCGCGTTTCTGGAGGAGGTCAATCCGATGTTTGAAGGGCAACCGCAAAGCGAACTTGATGCGCTCATGAAGAGCGACCCGGAATTCCGCCAGCTCTACCACCGGCACCGCGAGCTGGACAAGCAGGTGCTGGACGCCGAGCTGGGCGTGCTTCCGCTCGATGACACCACGCTGGGGCGCATGAAGAAGGAAAAGCTCAACGCCAAGGACCGGCTGACCCGCATGTTCGACACGCGACGACACTGAGTTCCCGCTGCGGCGGCGGCGGCCCACCTCGTCGGGTCGCCGCCGCCCGCATTTATCCGCTGGTTTCCGCCCGATGGCCCCGGAGCACGGCGTGCGGACAGGGGGCGGGCCGAGGGCCCGGGCTGCTAGAATCCCCGGCTGGCGCTCCCGCCGAATGCCCCTGATTCCCATGACGGTCCAGCACAGCGTCCTCCAACTGATCGGCGACACCCCGATCGTCAAGGCCCGTCACCTCGACGCCGGCCTTTGCGAGCTGTACCTCAAGCTCGAGTGCATGAACCCCGGTGGCTCGATCAAGGACCGCATCGGCCTGAAGATGATCGAGGCCGCCGAGAAGCGCGGCGACCTCCGCCCCGGCGCCACCCTGGTCGAGGGCACCGCCGGCAACACCGGCATCGGCCTGGCGCTGGTGGCCCAGCAGAAGGGCTACAAGCTGCTGCTGGTGGTCCCGGACAAGATGAGCCGGGAGAAGATCTTCAACCTGCGCGCCATGGGCGCCGAGGTCATCCTCACCCGCTCGGACGTGGCCAAGGGCCATCCCGAGTACTACCAGGACATGGCCGAGCGCATCGCCCGCGAAACCCCGGGCGGCTATTTCATCAACCAGTTCGGCAACCCCGACAACCCGGCGGCGCACGAGGAGGGCACCGGCCCCGAGATCTGGCGCCAGATGGACGGCGACATGGACGCCATCGTCTTCGGCTGCGGCAGCTCGGGCACGATGACCGGCCTCTCGCGCTTCTTCGCCCAGGCCGCGCCGCACGTCGAGCTGGTGCTGGCCGACCCGGTCGGCTCCATCCTAACCCAGTACATCAACGAGGGCGTGCTGAGCACCAAGTCGGGCAGCTGGCTGGTGGAAGGCATCGGCGAGGACTTCCTGCCGTCGATCTCCGACTTCACCCGCGTGAAGAAGGCCTACGCGATCACCGACAAGGAAAGCTTCCTGGCCGGCCGCGAGCTGCTGATGAAGGAAGGCGTGCTCGGCGGCAGCTCCAGCGGCACCCTGCTGGCCGCGGCGCTGAAGTACTGCAAGGAACAGACCACGCCCAAGAAGGTGGTGGTGTTCGTCTGCGACACCGGCAACAAGTACCTCTCGAAGATGTACAACGACTACTGGATGCTCGACAACGGCTTCCTCGAGCGCCCGGCCCACAACGACCTGCGCGACCTGATCCTGCGCCCCTATGCGCAGCGCGACACCGTCGTGGTGTCGCCGGCCGACACGCTGCAGGTGGCCTACCAGCGCATGAAGATGTACGACGTGTCCCAGCTGCCGGTAATGGAGGGCGACGCGATCGTCGGCATCGTCGACGAATCCGACGTGCTGATGCACGTGTTCGGCCGCGACGAGAAGTTCAAGGAGCCGGTGTCCACCGCGATGGTGCGCAAGCTCGACAAGCTGGACGTGACCTCGCCGATGGCGGCGCTGCTGCCGGTGTTCGACCGCGGCCACGTCGCGATCATCATGGACGAGCAGAGGTTCCTGGGCCTGATCACGCGCATCGACCTGCTGAACTACCTGCGCCGGCGGGCCCAGTGAGAACCTGAACAGAATCCGAGAGATTTTCCCGCCCCCGGGGAAAACGCTCTTTCCAACCTTAAAATCCCCGGCCGAACTTTCGGCCCAGAAGGCCCCCCGACATGAGCAACAAGCAAGGCCTCGGCACCCTGGCCATCCACGCCGGCCAGTCGCCTGATCCGAGCACCGGCGCCGTGATGACGCCGATCTACGCCACCTCGACCTATGTGCAGTCCAGCCCGGGCGTGCACCAGGGCTTCGAGTACTCGCGCAGCCACAACCCCACGCGCTTCGCCTACGAGGGCTGCGTGGCGGCGCTGGAGGGGGGCAGCAAGGGTTACGCGTTCGCCTCCGGCCTCGCGGCCACCTCCACCGTGCTCGAGCTGCTCGACAGCGGCGACCACGTGGTCTGCATGGACGACGTCTACGGCGGCACCTACCGCCTGTTCGAGCGCGTGCGCCGGCGCAGCGCCGGCCTCGACTTCAGCTTCGTCGACCTCGACGACATGGCGGCGCTGGAAGCCGCGGTGACGCCGAAGACGAAGCTGATCTGGTGCGAAACCCCGACCAACCCGATGCTCAAGCTGGTCGACATCGCCCGCCTGGCCGAATTCGCGCGCAAGCGCGGCATCTGGCTGGCGGTCGACAACACCTTCAGCTCGCCGATCCTGCAGCGCCCGCTGGCGCTCGGCGCGCACCTGGTGATGCACTCGGCCACCAAGTACCTCAACGGCCACTCCGACATGGTCGGCGGCATGGTGGTGGTCGGCGACGACGCCGGCCTCGCCGAGCGGATGACCTTCCTGCAGAACGCGGTGGGCGGCATCCAGGGTCCGTTCGACAGCTTCCTGGCGCTGCGCGGCCTCAAGACCCTGCACCTGCGGATGAAGGCGCACTGCGCCAACGCGATGGAGCTCGCGTCGTGGCTGGAAAAGCACCCCGCGATCGACAAGGTGATCTACCCGGGCCTGGCCTCGCATCCGCAGCACGCGCTGGCCAAGCGCCAGATGCAAGGCTTCGGCGGCATGATCTCGATCTACGTGAAGGGCGGCGGCGACGCCGCGCGCCAGTTCATGGAGCGCTGCAAGCTGTTCGCGCTGGCCGAGTCGCTCGGCGGCGTGGAAAGCCTGGTGAACCACCCGGCCATCATGACCCACGCCTCGGTGCCGCCGGAGCGCCGCGCGGCGCTGGGCATCGCCGACAACCTGGTGCGCCTGAGCGTGGGCGTCGAGGATGTGGCGGATTTGCGGGATGAGCTGGATGGTGCGTTGGGGTCTGAATGAAGCCCGTTTCCCAGTTGTTCGACATGTTGCGGGCGGGCTGGCAGTACCGCGGGTTCGTGGTGTCGTCCGTGGTCAATGATTTCCGGGTGCGCGTCGCGCGCAGCCGGCTCGGGACCGCGTGGATCGTGCTCCAGCCGCTCGCCCAGGTGCTGATCTTCGCGACCATCCTCTCCAGCGTGCTGGCCGCGAGGCTGGAGGGCGTGGACAATAAGTACGCGTATTCGGTGTACCTCATGTCGGGCATCCTTTGCTGGAGCCTGTTCGTCGAGATTGTGCAGCGTTGCATCACCGTGTTCATCGACAACGCGTCTCTGCTCCGCAAGATGCAGTTTCCGAGGATCACGCTGCCGGTCGTGGCGATCGGCTCGGCACTGGTCAGCAACGTCGCCTTGCTGGCCGTGATGCTGGTGATATTCCCCTTGCTTGGCTTCTACCCGAGCCTGGCTTGGGCCTGGCTGCCACTGCTGATGGTTCTCACCGTCGCGCTGGCGACGGGACTGGGACTGCTCCTGGGCACGCTGAATGTGTTCGCGCGCGACATCGGGCAGGTGATGGCGGTGGTGCTCCAGTTCTGGTTTTGGGTCACGCCGATCGTTTATCCGGTGGCCATCGTTCCGGAGGCCTTCAAGGTGACGTTGGTGGTGAACCCGGTGGCGCCGTTGGTCATGGCCTACCATGACGTCATCGTCTACGGGAAAGCGCCGGGCCCGGGACTCTGGGTGGTGGCCCTCACGGCGGTGGTATTGCTGGCGTTCTCGCTGCTGGTCTTCCGACGCGCATCCGCCGAATTGGTGGACGCGCTATGAGCCGGGAGGTCCTGGCCGTCGAGAACCTCGGCAAGGCTTATCTCGAATTCGACAGCGAGCTGCAGCGATTCGCGCGCTGGTTCGGCGTGCCCGTGAAGCCGCGCTCGGAACACTGGGTTCTCAGGCACGTCAGCTTCCGGCTGCAGGCGGGCGAGGCCATGGGTATCGTCGGCCAGAACGGGGCCGGCAAGAGCACCCTGCTCAAGCTCATCACCGGTACGACTCGCGCCAGCGAGGGCCTCGTCCGTTCGGGCGCCCGGATTTCCGCGCTGCTTGAGCTGGGATTGGGCTTCAATCCCGAGCTGAGCGGCCGCGAGAATGCCCGCCATGCCGGCGGCCTGATGGGAATCGCCGCCGAAGAGATCGAGCGATTGATGCCCGCCATCGAATCGTTCGCGGAAGTGGGGGAGTACTTCGACCAGCCGGTCCGCACTTATTCCAGCGGCATGCAGATGCGGGTGGCGTTCAGCGTGGCAACCGCCATCCGCCCCGACGTACTGATCGTCGACGAGGCGCTCGCCGTCGGCGACGCCTATTTCATCCACAAGAGTTTCCAGCGCATCCGCGAGTTCAGGGAGGCCGGGACTTCGCTGATCATCGTTTCCCACGACGCCAGCGCCATCCAGTCGCTCTGCGACCGCGCGATCCTGCTTGAGGGAGGCCAGATGATCCTGGACGGCGGCCCGCAGGAAGTCCTGGACTATTACAACGCGCTGATCGCCGAGAAGGAGAACCGCACGGTCCGGACGTCCCGCGTGGAATCGAGCGTAGCGACCGAGTCCGGCAGCGGCGAGGCCACGTTTGAGTCCCTGCAGCTGCTGGATGCCAACGGCACGCCGATCGAATTCATCGGGGTTGCCGATCCGGTGGTCCTGCGTGCCCGCGTCCGCGCGCACTCCGCCGTATCCCGGCTGGTGTTCGGCTACATGATCCGCGACCGCCTCGGCCAGCCCGTGTACGGCACCAACACCCACCATACCGACCAGGCGCTCACCGACCTGGCGGCCGGCGAAGTAGTCGAGTTCGACGTGCGCTTCAACGCCGAGTTTGGCCCGGGCAGCTACTCGATATCGGTGGCCCTTTCGAGCACCGAGACGCACCTGGTGAAGAATTACCAGTGGAAGGATCTCGCACTGGTCTTCACCGTCGCCAATGTCCGCCACCCGTTCTTCGTGGGCGTGGCGCATGTTCCGCCGCGCATCAGCGCCCAAGTGATCCGCCCGGCCGAACCATGAAAGATCCGTCGCGTCTGTGGGTAGCGTATGTCGAGCAGGCGTCCGAGGCCAGGCGGGCGCATGCCGAGATCAAGCGCATGCAGGAAAGCCGCAGCTGGCGCCTCACTGCCCCGTTGCGTTGGCTGGTCGCCAGGCTCCAGCCCGCCATGCCGCTGCGACCGAAGCTCCAGCCGCCCGGAATCCCCTCGGAGTTGACCTCTCCGCCCCCTTCGACGCTGCCGTCGTGCCTACCGCGCGGCCTGTCGGCGTCACGGGCGGACGCGCCAAGACTGCTGGTCGATGTCACGCAGCTGGCGCTCGAAGACCTCGGCGCCGGTGTGCAGCGGGTGACCCGCCGCGTGCTTCATGAGCTTTTGGCCGAGCCTCCACCGGACACTGCCATCGTGCCGGTCCGTCTGGCGGACGACGGCCGCCACTACGCCGCCTGGCCTTTCGTCGAGTCCATGTACGGCGTGGCCGTGGGTAGCCTCGGCGCCGAGCAGGTGATCGAACCACGGAGCGGCGACGCCTACCTGGGACTGGATTTCTGTCGCGAGCACAGCGTGGCGCTGGGCAAGGCGCTGGCGCCTTTGCGCGCCGCCGGCGCTCCGGTCGCGCTCGTCGTGCACGACCTGCTTCCACTCGATCATCCGGCGTGGTTCCCGGCCCCGGTAGCGGCGGACTTTGCCGACTGGCTGGCCGTGCTCGCGCTGAACGCGGACGTCGCACTTTGCATCTCCGAGGCGACCCGTCTCGCACTCGCAAGGCAACTCGCCGCCCGGGGCCTCGCCTTCCAAGGTCGATCAACCACCGTCCCGCTGGGCGCCGACGCGCTGGCGCCGCTGCAGGAAGTCGCCGCGCTGCGCCGGGCCACGGAGCCAAGGATGAAGCGCGTGCTGATGGTCGGAACCGTCGAGCCTCGCAAGGGCCACGCCGAGGTCCTCGATGCTGCCGACCGGCTCTGGGCAGAGGGCATGGATTTCGAGCTGGTAATCGTCGGGCACCGAGGCTGGCTGGTGGATGGGCTGAGTGATCGGATCAAGCGCCACCCGCTTTCGGGCCAGCGCCTGCACTGGATTGACGGCGTCGACGATGCCCAGCTCGCGCACCATTACGCCGGCGCGGACCTGCTGGTGATGGCCTCGCAGGGTGAAGGCTACGGGCTCCCCATCGGCGAGGCGGCACGCGCCGGCTGTCGGCTGCTGCTGCGGGATATCCCCGTGTTCCGCGAGGTCGCGGGCGAACATGCCGGCTATTTCGGCGCCAGCCGGTCGCTGCAGGCCGCGCTGCGGGATTTCGTGGCGATGGGCGGCGCTGCATTCCCTGATCCCCTGGCCCGCGCCTGGCCTTCCTGGTCCGAGTCTGCCCAGTCGATGGCCCGGGAAGTGATCGAGATCCGGAGGCGGGCATGACGCTGGACGTCGGCAAAGTGATCGCCGAGGTGAGAAGCGAACTCGCCCGTCGGATGGGTCGAGCGAGTGCCGCGGAACCGCGGGCGCCGGCCGACTTCGCCCGGACCTGGACCGGCTCACTGCCGCGCCTTGAGAACAAGGCCGAATATGCGCTCGAGGAGCTGCTGGCCTACTCGGACCGGGCGTTCGTGGAAGCGGCCTATGCCGCCATCCTCCGTCGGACCCCGGACCCCCAGGGGCTTGAAACCCACCTGGGCAAGCTGCGCCGAGGCGAGGCCAGCAAGGTCGAGATCCTTGCCCACCTGCGTTGGTCTCCCGAGGGCGAGGCGCGCGGCGTGCACGTGGACGGGTTGCTGGGCCCCTACAAGCTTCATTGCTGGCGAAGGAAACGCATCATCGGGCCACTGATCGGCTGGGCCCACGGGCTGCTCCGGTTGGGCTCCCTGCCTTCGCGGATGGCGTGGGCCGAGGCGGTGCAGGCGCGCGAAACGTCCGGGCTCGCCGCGCGGGTCGATGAGCTAGCGGCCCGCGTGTTCAGGCGGCTCGACGACATCGAGGAAGAGACGCGCCGCGTCGCTGCCGAACAGGCCCAGGCGAACGACGCCGTGCGGTCGGTGCTGGCGGAGCTGAAGGCGGAAGCCGGGGCCACTTCCGCGGCGGTCGCGGCCGGGCTTCGTCGGGGCGAGCAGCTCACCGCGGACCTTTCGGCAAGTGTCCTGGCGTTAACTGGCCGCGAACAGGAGCTCCGGACCAGCCTGGTGGAGCTCGCGGCGGATGCCGCCGCCCGACGTGAGTCGGTCGAGCGCCAGGCGCAGGCAGTGGCGGCGCTGCGCGAGCTGCTGGAGCAGCGCGAACAGGAGCTGCTGCGCCAGGGGCAGCAGCTCGGTCGCCTGGACGAGTTGGGCCATGCCACGGCCGAGCAACTGCGCCAGATGGTGGCCCTTGGCGAAGCCAATGAGCGCGACGCCTCGCGGCAGCAGCGTTCGCTCGACACCCTGTACGTCGAGTTCGAGGAGCAGTTCCGCGGCAGCCCCGAGCTGATCCGCGAGCGCGCGCTTCCCTATCTCGATTTCCTGCGTGAGGCCGAGGCCGGGGGTCTCTACACTCCGGTGCTGGACCTGGGCTGCGGCCGCGGAGACTGGCTGGACGTCCTGCGGGAGCACGGTTTCAATGCCCACGGCGTCGACAGCAACGAGGCCTTCGTCGGGATCTGCCGTGACCGCGGCCTCGACGTCACGACGGCCGACGTGATCAGCTACCTGCGGTCCCTGCCAGATGCCAGCCAGGGCGCGGTCACGGGCATGCACATCGCCGAGCACCTGCCGTTCGAGGTGCTGATCGAGCTGTTGGACCAATGCCATCGGGTGCTTTGCGTGGGCGGTCTGCTGGCGCTCGAGACCCCCAATCCGGAGAACCTTACCGTGGCAACACTCACTTTCTACATGGATCCCACCCATCGCAATCCCCTGCCGCCGGAGGCGTTGCGCTGGATGGTCCAGTCGCGCGGCTTCGAACGCGTGCACATCGAGCGCTGGACGGTGGCGCGCGACATGGGTGCGCCGCCGCTGCTGGCCGCGGACCTGCCGGGCGCGCCGTCCGTGAACGTGCTGTTGTCCCAGATGCACGCCGCGCCGGACTACGCGATCATCGCGAGGCGACTCTGATGGCCGGGAAACTGATCGTCACCGGCGGCTCGGGCTTCGTTGGCCGGCATGTTCGCGAGGCGTGTACTGCTCACGGCGCCCTGCCGGGCTGGGAATTCGTCGAGGCGCCGGCCGGCCTGGACATACGCGCCGCCGACCAACTCCGGGACTGGGTGGTCGCGGAGGCGCCTGACGCCGTGCTGCATCTGGCGGCCCAGAGCTTTGTTCCGCGCTCGTTCGAGGTCCCCCGGGAAACCCTTGAGATCAACTTGCTCGGGACGCTTGGCCTGCTGGAAGCCCTCAAGGCCGCGAAGTTCACCGGCCGCATGATCTATGTCAGCAGCGGCGACGTTTACGGGCGCGTCCCGGACGATGCGCTGCCCGTCGACGAGACACGCGTGCCCGAGCCCCGCAGCCCGTACGCGGTCAGCAAACTGGCCGCCGAGAGCCTGTGCCTGCAGTGGCATCGCACCGACGCGCTGGACGTGATGGTGGCGCGGCCCTTCAACCACATCGGCCCCGGGCAGGATGCGCGCTTCGTGGTCCCCGCGATGGCGCGCCAGGTCGTCGCGATCGCCGGGGGCAAGCAGGCGCCGGTGGTGGACGCGGGCGACATCGACACCACGCGCGACTTCACCGATGTCCGGGACATCGTTGCCGCCTATGGCGCCATGCTGGCCCGCGGCGCGCCGGGAGCTACCTACCTGGTCGGCAGCGGCATCGAGCGCCGGGTGCGCGACTTGCTCGCGACCATGTGCGCCCTCGAGGGCGTGGACCCGGAGATTCGCCAGGACGCAGCGCGCCTGCGGCCCGCCGAGCAGCGCCGCATGGCCGCCGACGCGGGCCTCCTCCGCCGGCATACCGGCTGGGCGCCGCGTATCGCCATCGAGACAACCCTCAAAGACATTCTGACGGACGCAAGGAAAATTTCATGAGCAACAAAAGTGCATTGATCACGGGAATCACCGGCCAGGACGGCGCCTACCTTTCCAAGCTGCTGCTGTCGAAGGGATACGACGTGTACGGCGTGCTCGCGCGTCGCAGTACCGACACCCTCTGGCGCCTGCGGGAAGTGGGCGTGCAGGACGACGTGCGGCTGATCGATGGCGACCTGACCGACCTGTCCTCGCTGATCCGCGCGATGGAGACGTCCAAGGCGGGCGAGGTCTACAACCTCGGGGCCCAGAGCTTCGTGGGCACCTCCTGGCAGCAACCGCTGCTCACCGCCCAGGTGGATGGCGTGGGTGCGCTGAACGTGCTCGAGGCGGTGCGGATCGTCAACAAGCAGGCCAGGTTCTACCAGGCCAGCACCAGCGAGATGTTTGGCCTCATCCAGGCCGAGATGCAGGACGAAACCACGCCCTTCTATCCCCGCAGCCCCTACGGCGTGGCGAAGCTGATGGCGCACTGGGCCACCGTGAACTACCGCGAGAGCTTCGGCATGCACGCGTCCAGCGGCATCCTGTTCAACCACGAATCGCCGCTGCGCGGCATCGAGTTCGTGACCCGCAAGGTCACCGACGCCGTGGCGCGTATCAAGCTCGGCCGTCAGAAGGAACTGCGACTCGGCAATATCGATTCCAAGCGCGATTGGGGCTTCGCAGGCGACTACGTCGAGGCCATGTGGCTGATGACCCAGCAACCCGCCGGCGACGACTACGTGGTTGCCACCGGTCTCACCACCACGGTGCGCGACATGTGCGAGATCGCCTTCGGCCACGTCGGCCTCAAGGCCGACGAACACCTGGTGATCGATCCGGCGTTCTTCCGGCCCGCCGAAGTGGACGTGCTGCTGGGCAACCCCGCCAAAGCCATGGCCAAGCTGGGCTGGAAGCCAAAGACGTCGCTCGAGCAGTTGATCACGATGATGGTGGACGCGGACATGCGCAGGTTGTCGGCCTGAGTAGGGCAGGGCAGTCCCGGGCCGGAAGGTGGACATGAGAGTCATCATCGATACACAGGCGTGCCAGACCGAGTCCCGTTTCCGCGGAATCGGTCGCTATTCGGCCGACCTGACGGCTGCTTTGCTGACCGAGCTGGGCGACGCCGAAACCCTGCTCGGCATCGATGGCACGTATCCGGACGCGGCTCGGGCCGTGGCGTCTGGGTTGGGCGCCGGCCTGCCTCGCCGGCGGCTCATGCGCTACTACTATCCGGGGCCTAGGCTTCCCCACGGCGACCCGGCCGATGGACTGCGGCCCATCGCCGAACACATCGTGCGCGCCGCCTACGCGTCCGTTTCCGCGGACGTGGTCCACGTCAACAGCCTGTTCGAGGGTTTCGTCGAGCACGCGGCGGGCCTGGGATCGCTGGCCGGGCTGCCGGGCGCAATCTCTTCGGCAACGCTGTATGACCTCATTCCCCTGAAATTCCCGGACCAGTACCTCGTCGACCCCGCCTACCGGGCCTGGTATGAGCGCAAGGTGGCCTGCCTGTCGGATTTCGACGTGCTGCTCTGCCTGTCGGAGGCGACCAAACGGGATGCCATCGAGCTCCTGGGGATTCCGGAAGCCAGGCTGAGCGTGATCCACGCGGGCGTCGCTGACCATTTCAAGCCCGCGACCGACCTGGCGGCCACTCGTGCCCGCGTGCGGCTGCGCTTCGGCATCCGCGGCCGGTTCGCGCTGTATACCGGCAACGATGACTACCGGAAGAACATCGAAGGCGCCGTGGTGGCCTTCGCCAAGGTGCCCAAGGCAGCGCGACGTGGCGTGCAGCTGGTACTGAACCAGGTCGGCGATCGCCATAAGCTCATGAAACTCGCAAGGTCCTGTGGCCTGTCCGCCGACGATGTGGTCATCACCGGGCGCGTTTCCGATAGCGACCTGATCGAGTTGCTCCAGTCCTGCGACGTATTCTTCTTCCCGTCGCTTTACGAGGGCTTTGGACTGCCCTTGCTCGAGGGCATGGCCTGCGGGGCGCCGGTGATCGCCGGCAACAATTCCAGCCTGCCCGAAGTGCTCGATCGCGCCGACTCGCTGTTCGACGCGAACTGCGCGTTGGATACCGCGCGGCTGCTGGAGAGGGTGCTGGTCGACGACGCCTTCAGCGACATGCTTCGAAGCGTCGGGCCGGCGAGGGCGGCCGCCTTCACGTGGCGCAAGTGCGCGCAGGCCAGCGTGCAGGCATGGACTGCGGCGCGCGCGAGACCTGCGGTGAAGGACGGGGCGATCGGCCCGGCCAGGCGCAGGATCGCCGTGGTGACACCGCTGCCGCCGGACCAGAGTGGCATCGCCGACTATGCCGCCGAGATCCTGCCGGCGCTCGCCGAGCACGCGGACGTGGAGGTGTTCACCACGGCGAACGTTCAGGCGCTGGGCGCGATACCCGTGCACCCGTGGACGGCGCTTCCGCAGCAGGCCGCCCGTTTCGACCAGGTGGTCTACCAGTTCGGGAATTCCCCTTTCCACGGGGGCATGGCGGACCTGATCAAGGACATCCCGGGCGTCGTGGTGCTGCACGACTTCTTCCTCAGCTCGATGTACTGGCACAAGCAGTGCCATGAAGGTTTTCCGGACGTCTTCCGCGCGGAGCTCGCGTCCGGCCACGGCCGGCGTGCCGTGCAGGTTCACGATGCCGGGGGCGAGGACAGGCGCGAGGCCCGGGAGCGCTACCCTGCCTGCCGGTCCGTGGTGGAGGGCGCCGACGCGGTGATCGTCCACTCGGCGCACTCGCTGGCGCTTTGTCGCGACTACTACCCCGGCATTCGTCGTGGCCCCTGGTCGGTACTGCCGATGCCCATCGCCGCGCGTGGCATGCCTGGCGACGATGCCTGGCGGGCGGCCCGGCAGCGTCTCGGGATCGGCGACGGCGAACTGTTGCTGGTTTCGTTCGGCTTCATGGCCGACACCAAGCTCAATCTTGAATTGCTCAAGGCGCTGCGCGCCGAAGGCTTCACAGGACGACGTCACATCCGGCTCGTGTTTGTTGGCCAGGCGGCCGGCGGAGCGTATGGCGAACGCGTCGCGAGCGAGATCGCCGACCATCCCCTGCGCGACCGCATCCGGATCACCGGTTTCGCGTCCGCCGAAAGCTACGCCGACTACCTGGCCGCCGCGGACATCGCGATCCAGCTGCGCACCGGCAGTCGCGGCGAGACGTCCAAGGCGGTGCTCGACTGCCTGGCCCACGGTTTGCCGCTGATCGTCAACACCCACGGGTCGTTCGCGGAGTTGCCCGACGATGTCGTGGTCAAGGTTCCTGACCAGTTTTCCGCGCCGGAGCTGACCGAAGCGCTGGCCGGACTGATCGTCGCCCCGTCGCGCCGCACCGAGCTTTCCAGCCGCGCCAAGCAACATGTGCTCGCGCATCACGCCCCGGGCCAGGTCGCCGTGGCCTACCTGGCGGCGATCGAGGCATCACTTGCGTCTCGTCGCGAGCGGACGGGGCAGGCTTTGGTGTCGCCCCTGGTCGACGGCCTGATCGCCGCGGGTGGCCGCGACGACGACCTCTTCGCCATTGAGCACGCCTTGGCGGAAACGGTTGAAGCCCAATCGCCTGGCCGTCTGCTGGTGGACTTGAGTGAAGTGGTGGCCAATGACTACGGCACCGGGATCCATCGCGTCGTGCGGAACCTGGCGCGCGAGCTCGCGCTCTGCGACTCCGCGCTCGCCGCGCCGGTGCGCCTCGTCGCGCACACGCCGGCCGGTGACCTGGTGTCGGCCGAAGCCTTCGGCGAGGCCCGCCTCGGGCTTCCCCGCAGCGCGGACGCCGAGTCCGGGTGGTGCACGGTCCAGGCGGGCGATGATTTCTTCATGCTCGATTCGGCCTGGGAGAATCCCGAGCGCTTCCTGCCGACCATCGCCCGGGTGCGCGCCAAGTCGGGCCGCAACATCGCCATGCTCTACGACCTGATCCCCCTGCGTTTCCCGCAGTACTGCGTCGATTTCATGCCCAAGGTGTTCGAGTACTGGCTGCGGTTCATCGTCAGGGAATGCGATGTGATCCTCTGCATTTCCCGCACGGTGGCCGATGACCTGGCGGCTTGGATAGCCTCGAACGGTGCCGAGCATCGCCCGGGGCTGGCGATCGGCCACAACCTGCTCGGCAGCGACCTCGACGGCGATGTCGCGATCGGAGCGTATCCGACCGGTCCCGGTCGTACCCAGTCCTTCCTCGAGTCGCCGGGACCCGTGACCCTGATGGTGGGCACGGTCGAGCCGCGCAAGCGCCACGACCTCGCGCTGGACGCGTTCGAAACGCTTTGGCGGGCCGGCTCCCGCCAGCGCTTGCTGATCGTGGGCAGGCCGGGCTGGAACGTGGATGCATTGATGCACCGGATCAATCACCACCCGGAGCTGGGCAAGCGCCTGCGCTGGCTCGAGGACGCCTCGGATGCCGAGCTCGCCCAGGCTTACGCGGGCGCGGAACGGGTGCTCATGGCGTCCGATGCGGAGGGATTTGGCCTGCCCATCATCGAAGCGGCGCGGCACGGTCGCCCGCTTCTCCTGTCGGGTATCGATGTCTTCCGCGAGATCGCCGGCGATGCCGCCGATTATTTCGCCGCCGGCGACGCCGCTGACCTGGCGCAGGCACTGGGCCGCGCGCCTAGACCGATGGATCTCCCGACCGATCGTTTCCCGGACTGGGCGAAGTGTGCGCACTCGTTCTTCGAAACGTTGGGTCGTGGCCGGTGGGATCATGTCCATGACGCTTGAGGCGCGAGAGGGCGTGCCCGTGCCCCCCGAGGCCAGTCGCGGCAATCGGCTGCCTGCATGGCTGATCCTGGTGGCCGGATTCGCGGCGTTCTTCGCCGCCTATTTCGCCCCGGTGACCGCCACGGGCGGCCTGCTGGCGCCGGGCGACGGCGCGTTCTTCTACCTTCCGTTCTTCTCGGCGCCGGTGGGTGAGACGTGGAACGACCTGATCCTGTCGGGATATGCCATTGCCACCGATATCCAGGCGCAGAACCTGTACCCGGTCCGATGGCTCAGCCCGACCTTCAACGTGATGGTCATCGTTGCCTACGTGGTTTGCGCCGTATCCACGTTTGGACTGGTGCTACAGCTCACGGGGTCGCGCGTGTCGGCGCTTTACGGCGCGGTGCTGGTGTCCAGCGGTGGCTTCATGGTCGGCCATATCGGCCACCTGAGCATCATTCATGCGGCGGCATGGGTGCCGGCGCTGCTGTGGTCGATCGCTGCAATGCGGCACGGCCCCGGGTGGCGCCCGGTGGCTGCGGGTGCGGCGTCGCTGGCCCTTTGCATCTACGGCGGGCACCCGCAGATTTCCATCATCGGCATCCTGCTGGCAGGGCTCTATGCGAGCAGCGAGCTGGCTGCCATCGCCGCCGCCAAAGGCGCGGCACCGGCGCGTGTCCTGTTCGCCAAGCTGGCCACGATGCTCCTGCTTGGCGTACTTCTGGCGTCCCCGGCCATCGTGGGGCTGGCCGTGTCGGCGTCCGACGGCGTGCGCGGCCAGTGGACCCAGCTCGACTTCAACTCCTTCAGCCATACCCTTTCGTCGCTGAGGATGGCGGTTTTCCCCAACTACTTTGGCGCGCAGCCGCAGGGTCCCTACGGTACTTACTCCGGTCCGTTCAACATCACCGAGCTTTCGATCTACATAGGCATCGCGCCGTGGTTCCTGGCGGTCGCCGCCATCGTGGGCTGGCGGCGTGACCGCCGCCATTTCTTCTGGCTTGGGGCCGCCGTGGTCAGCGGATTGCTGTGCCTGGGCACGATAACGCCCCTGGGCAACCTGCTTTACGAGCTTCCGGTGGTGGGGCAGTTCCGGGCCCAGGCCCGGTTCGGACTCTTGCTCGCCCTGTGCATGGCCGTGCTTGCCGGCCTGGGGCTCTCGGCGCTGCTGCGGGGCGAAGTTGCCCGGGCTCGCCGGATCACCGCCCTCGCCATCTCGGCAGTCCTTTCCGCGGGGGTGTTGCTGCTCTCGCTTGGCGACGACATCCATGCGCAGGCGGTGGCGGCGGCCGGCGACAGCGCGATCTATCGATTCCACCTGCCGCTGCTCCTGGTGGGCCTGTCGCTGGCTGCCTTCGCCTTCCTGCTGTACCGGCCGGGACATCTTTCGGCGATGGTGCTGCTGCTGGTACTGGTGTTGGACCTGGGTAGCTTCGGTTGGTACCACGACTGGCGATATCCGCCTTGGGGCGACGAGTTCCGCGATCGGCAGGAACTGACCCTGCGATTGCCCGACGCGATGCGCCGGGGCGACGGGCGCGTGCTGCCGATGGGTGCGCCGCGTTTCGTGCCGGGCCCGTTCGAGGCCAATGCGAACATGCTTTACGGCGTGCCGATGCCGGTTGGCTACGGTCCCCTGTTGAACCGGGATTACGCCGAACTAACCGGTGCGACGACCACCGGCGATTTCCCGCCGATGTCGGCGAACGCGCCGCTACTGGATGTGCTGGGCGTGCGCTGGCTCGCCGGCGATCCCGCGGAAGAAGGGCCGCTGCTGATCGGCCAGGGCTGCCCGGTCCAGCCTCGACCCATGGCCGTCACCGCCCGCGTTCCCGAGGGTCTCCAGTTCAATGCTTTTCGCCTCGTCACCCACATGAGCTGTTCGCAGTCGCTGTCCTCGGGTGCTCCCGTTGCGACCGTGTCCTGGCTGGCGCCGTCGGGGGAGCCGACCTTCGTCGCGACGTTCGAGGCCGGCACGCACACTGGCGAATGGGCCCTGGATCGTCCGGACGTCAAGGCTGCCGTGAAGCATGGCCGGCCGCCGGTTTACGAAAGCTTCGATGCCGGTGGCTTCCAGGGGCTTTGGTTCGAGGCTCTGTTCCGTGCACCCGAGGGCAGGGAGTTCCAGGGTGGCACGATTTCGCTGGAGATGACGCCGGCCGCCGGCGCGCCGATGCAGCTGCGTTTCATCGAGGTCTTCGACGCCGCCAGCCAATCCTGGCGCCGACTGCCGCTGACGCCGATGCTCGCGGACCGGGATGCCGGCACCCGACCTGTCGCGCCGGTGGAGGGTCTGCCGCCCATCGTCGAGCGCACTGGCTACCGGGGCCCGGCATGGCTTGCCTGCGAGGCCGTGGTGTTGCCCCGTAGCCAGCTTGCCGCGGCTCTCGTCGGCACCGCCGATGCGCTGCCCGGCGGTGGCTTCCAGCCCTATCGGCAAGTCCTGCTGGAGCAGGAATCGTCGCCAGGCAAGCCCGAGCTGGCGTGCAGCGAAGACCAGACGGTCGAAGTGCTGAAGCGACGCCCCGGGCGCTGGACGCTCCGGACGTCGGGCTCCGAACCCAGCATGCTGGTCGTGAGTTCGCGCTTCCTGCCGGGCTGGAGCGCAAGGCTCGATGGCCAGCCCGTCGACCTGGTTGCCGCCAATGGACTGGTACTGGGCGTGGCGGTTCCGGCGGGTGACCATGTCGTAAAGCTGGTCTATCGTCCGCCCTATTTCTATCTGACGCTGTCCCTGGTGCTCGCCGCCCTGCTGGCCGTCACCTTGCTGGCCCTGTCAGGCCGCGCAATCCATTCGAGATTCTGGAGAACACAATGAAACGAGCCGTCATCCTTGCCGGGGGAAGGGGCACCCGCCTTCGCCCCTACACCGTGGCCCTGCCCAAGCCGCTGATGCCGGTCGGTGAATACCCCATCCTGGAAGTGATCATCCGCCAGCTGCGCAAGGTCGGCTTCACGCGGATCACGCTGGCGGTCAACCACCAGGCGGACCTGTTCCGGGCTTTCTTCGGCGACGGCAGCAAGTGGGGTATCGAGATCGACTATTCGCTCGAGACCAAGGCGCTCAGCACGATGGGGCCGCTGAAGCTGATCCGGGACCTGCCCGAGCACTTCCTGGTGATGAATGGCGACATCCTCAGCGACGTGCCATACGGAGAGTTCCTGGATGCCCACATCGCGGCGGACAGGTTGTTCACCATCTCGGCATCGCAGCGCGAACAGCGCGTGGATTACGGCGTGCTGCGGGTGGACGCCGACAGGATCCTGTCCGGGTTCGAAGAGAAGCCGGTGATTCCCTTCCTGGTGAGCATGGGCATCTATGCCGTGTCGCGCCGCGTACTCGATGCGATCCCGGTGGATACGCCCTTCGGCTTCGACCACCTGGTGCTGGGCTACCTCCGCGATGGCCAGCAGGTGCATACGGTGGCGCACGATGGCTACTGGCTGGACATCGGTCGGCCGGACGACTACGAGCGCGCCGTGGACGACTGGCCGATGCTTGCCGAGCGGTTCGCGCTGTGATGGACGCCGTGATGAAACGTGCCGCCCGCCGGGCACTGGTGACGGGCAGCGGGGGCTTCCTCGGGCGCAGGCTGGTGGCGCGGCTTCGCGCCAACGGCTGGGACGTGGTCGAACTGGGGCGCGCCAACGGCTTTGACCTGCTCAGCGACGAGCTGCCCGCCCGCGCCGGCGACCTGGTGTTCCACCTCGCGGCGGAGACCGGCGTGCCCGACTCCTGGGACAATCCGGCGCGGTTCCACCTGGTCAACACCCACGGCACCGTGCGGGTCCTCGATGCCTGCCGCCGTGCCGGTGCCAGCCTCGTCTTCGTCGGCGCGTACATCTACGGCGTCCCGGTACAGCTGCCCATCTCCGAGGCGCACCCGCTGGACCCCAACAACCCGTACGCGTTCTCGAAATGGATGGCCGAGCAGGCCTGCGAGTGGTTCGCGCGGCAGTACTCCATGAACGTGACGGCGGTGCGCCTGTTCAACGTCTACGGTGCGGGGCAGAGCGACCGCTTCATCGTTCCCCGGATACTGACCCAGGCATTGGACGCCAGCGCGCCTGATATCCGGCTGCTGGACCTGGAGCCCCGGCGCGACTACCTCTACGTCGATGACGCCGTCGACGCCCTGTTGGCGTCCGAGTCATCGGGTGGCTACCGGCTTTACAACGTCGGCAGCGGCAGCTCGCACAGCGTCCAGGACGTGGTCGACGCGGTATTCGCCGCGGTTGGCAGTTCCAAGCCCGTGGTCGCCACCGGCGAGAAGCGTCGCAATGAGATACCGGACGTGCGCGCGGACTGTTCGCGATTGCATGCCGACAGCGGATGGTCCCCTCGTTTTTCCCTTGAGGCTGGCATCCGCGCCATGGTCCAGGAGTCGCCCCGATGAAGCACGTACAGGTGCTGTGCCCCGTATTCCGCGAAGACGAAGTCATCCTCGAGTTCCACGCGCGGCTTCGCGCCGCGCTGGAGCCGCTTCGTGACCGCTATCTGTTTTCATTCATCTATGCGATGGATCCTTCGCCGGACCGAACTGAAGAAGTGTTGCAGGGCCTGAGCGAGCGCGATCCGGAGGTGCAGGTGCTGGTGATGTCGCGTCGCTTCGGGCACCAGGCCGCACTGATCGCTGGTATCGAGGTGTGTGACTGCGATGCTTTGGTGATGCTCGACAGCGATGGCCAGCATCCGCCCGAGTTGATCCCGACGCTGCTGGCGCAATGGGAGTCGGGTGCGCAGATCGTCCAAACCCTTCGCAAGGACGGCGGCGAGACCGGGCTCCTGAAACGTTCGGCCTCGGCGGCGTTCTACCGCATCATCTCCCGGATCGGCTCGATCGAGCTGCAGGGAGGCGCGGCGGACTACCGCCTGCTGGATCGAGAGGTGGTGACGGTGCTGCGCGAGCAGTTCGGCGAGCGGAACTTCTTCCTCCGGGGCCTGGTTGCCTGGGTGGGCTATCGCGTCGCCTTCGTCGAATTCGAGCCGCGCAAGCGCATGAGCGGCACGTCCAATTACCGGGCCTCGATCCTGATCAACTTTGCGATACAGGGCATCAGCTCGTTCTCGAAGGTCCCACTGCGCCTTTGCACGATCACCGGGCTGGTCATCGCGGCAGGCAGCGTGCTCGCCGCGACGCTGATGGTCGGCAGCTACCTGATGGGCACCGCCACCGCCCCGGGCTGGGCCTCCCTGCTGGCCTTCGTGGCCTTCCTCGGCGGCGTGCAGCTGTTCTTCATGGGCGTGTTCGGCGAGTACCTGGGCCAGGTGTTCGACGAAGTCAAGGCACGACCCCGCTACCTTATCTCCCGTCGCCACGGCGAAGCGGTGCCCGTGGCCGCGCGCAAGAAGGAACTCCAGCAATGATCGACAGCCAAGCCATTTCCCAGTCGATGCTCGACCAAGCGGTGCTGCAGCGGAAGGCGTCGCACTTCGCACCGGACATCCTCAGTCGCCGCGACGCGCTGCTCGAGGCCGTCGCCGGCCGGCGCGTGCTGGTTGTCGGGGGTGGCGGCACCATCGGCTCGGCCACCACGATGCTGCTGGCCGACCTCGCGCCGGCCTGCCTGCACGTCGTGGACCAGAGCGAGAACTACCTGGCCGAACTCGTGCGCGACCTGCGCGGGCGGCCCGGTGGCCTCGCCGTCGGTGATTTCCGCACCTTGCCGCTCGACTACGGCTCGCCCGTGATGGGCCGATTGCTCGCCGACGAGAAGCCCTATGACCTGGTGCTCAACTTCGCCGCGCTCAAGCACGTGCGTTCGGAGAAGGACGTCTATTCCCTGCTGCAGATGATCGACACCAACGTGGTCCGCCACGTGCGCTTCCGGCGCTGGCTAAACCAGTCGGGCCACGGCCGTCGCTACTTCGCCGTGTCCACCGACAAGGCGGCGAATCCGACCAGCCTGATGGGCGCCAGCAAGCGGGTGATGGAGGACGTGGTGTTCGCGCCCGACCTGGCCGGCGGCGGCGAGCAAACCACGGCGCGCTTCGCCAACGTCGCTTTCTCGAATGGCAGCTTGCTGCAGGGCTTCCTCGTTCGGCTTGCCAAGATGCAGCCGCTCGCCGTCCCGCGCGACACGCGCCGCTACTTCGTCTCCCAGGTCGAGTCGGGCGAGATCTGCCTGTTGGCGGCGGCGCTTGGTCGCGCCGGACACGTGCTGTTCCCGCGCCTGGACCCGGTGAGCGAGCTGCAGCTGCTGGAGGAGGTGGCCGCCCGGGTGCTGCGGCTGCATGGCTACGAGCCGGAACCCTTCTACGATGAGTCACTGGCGCGCGAGTCCGTCGCGGCGCTCGCGAGGGAGAAGCGCTGGCCGCTGCTGCTCACGCCGCTCGATACCAGCGGGGAGAAGCCCTACGAGGAATTCGTTGGGCAGGGTGAGCACCTGGTCGACAGCGGCCTGGAGACGCTCGCCGCGGTGAAGCACCTTTCCACCGGCGCCCTCGACGGCGAGGTGATCGCGATGCTCGAGGACGCCGTTGGCCGGGTCGATGGCCCGGTCAACAAGCAGGCCATCGTGGATGCGATCCAGAGCGTGATTCCGGGCTTCGCGCACCGCGAAACCGGCAAGACTCTCGACGACCGGCTGTAGCGCTTGGCGGCGGCCGTCAGCGGACAGCCGCCCGCGGGCCGTCCGGTGGCAGGCGGAACACGAAGAACTTGTTGAGCAGGAAGGTCACGCCGATGTAAACCACGCCGGCCACCACCTGCGACCATGCCTCGTGCAGCCCGAGGTGCAGGCAGGCCAGCAGTACGGCCAGGTTCGCCAGGTAGGCCACCACGAACGCCGCCACGAAGCGGCCAAGCTCCGCGCCGGCACCGGCCTTGCTCTTGAAGGTGAACGCCTTGTTGAGCGTGAACGAGATCGCGAGGCCGCCGAGATAACCGGCCACGTTGCTCGGCACCGGTCCGATGCCGAGCAGGTACATGCAGCCAAAGATGATCGCGTAGCCGATCGCCGTGTTCAGCACGCCGACGATCACGAAGCGGAACAGTTGCCCGATGATCAAGCGCGGCCCGCCTTCACCCAGTACTGGCCACCCAGCGGCAGCCAGGTCAGGTAGTCCTCGAGCGGTGCCATCCAACCGATCTTCGGCGGGATGAACAGGCAGTAGCCCCGGCCCTGGACCGCCATGCCCGCACCCTTCATCAGCCCCGCCAGTTCGGCGGGCTTAAGCAGGATGGCATCGGCGTCGTAGGGGCAGTTGTCGACGATGCGCCGGGTGACGGGGTTGTACGGGTTGTGCTCGAAAACGCAAAGGGTGCCGCCGGCACGCAGGCGCGTCGACAACAGCGCCAGCGCGCCCGGGCGTTCTGCCGGCGGGATGTGGTGGAAAACGCCGGCGACGAAGATCAGGTCGAAGTCGCCCAGCGCCAGGTTGGCGTGCTCGCCTTCGAAGCGGACGCCGGGATTCTCCGTTCGGGCGATCTCGAGGCTGGCCTCGGAAATGTCGGTGCCGATGATCTCGGCGCCCGGAAATGCCGCCTGCAGGTAGGAAACGTTACGGCCGATGCCACAGCCGTACTCCAGGATCCGCGACACCGGGTGGCGGGTCGACTTCTTCACCAGCTCGACCTTGTACTTGGCGAAGTACTGCTCGCTGGAGGAGAAGAAGCTCGTTCCCTCCCGCAGCAGTTGGTTGTAGTTGTCGGTGTACTTGTCGAAGTCCACTTTGTCGGTCATGGCTTGGTGCTCCTGCGGGCCCGGCGGGCTGCGCTCAGGGAATGCGGTCGAAGAAAGGGTAGCGCTGCGCGCCGGCCTCGAGGTAGCCGGGTTGGCCGGCGCCCAGCGACCGCAGGCGGCGGGCAATGGTCGGCGCCAGCAGCGTGTCGCAGGTTTCGTGGTCCGCGAACAGCAGCTCGACGATCTCGCTGCCATCAGGGCGGAGGGCGCGAGCGGTCGCGTCGTCGAGGGCGTTGCAGTGGAATAGGAAATGCATGGCTTCGCTGAAGCGCTCGCAGGCCGGCACGTAGTCCACGCAGGCCAGGCCGAGGACGGTGGTGGCCAGGCCGATCTCTTCGTGGAGTTCGCGCACCAGCGCCTCGCCGGGGCTTTCACCTTCCTCGACCACGCCGCCCGGCAGCAGCCATTCGGGCCGATAGGAGGGTCTGAGGATCAGCAGCCTCCCCTGGGAATCGTGGATCAGCGCGCCGACCGAACAGCGCTTGCGCGCGAACGACCCGGCCAGCGCCGTGACAGCCTGGCGGGTCATGGCTCGCGTCCGAGCCGGCAATTCGTCACTTGTCGCGCCCGTAGACATCCTCGAACCGCACGATGTCATCCTCGCCCAGGTAGCTGCCGGACTGCACCTCGATCAGCTCCAGCGGCAGCTTGCCCGGGTTCTCGAGCCGGTGCACCACGCCCAGCGGGATGTAGGTGCTCTGGTTCTCGGTGAGCAGGATCACCTCGTCGCCGCGCGTCACCTTGGCGGTGCCGCTGACCACGATCCAGTGCTCGGCGCGGTGGTGGTGCATCTGCAGGCTCAGCGTGCCGCCCGGCTTCACGGTGATGCGCTTGACCTGGAAGCGCTCGCCGTTGTCGATCGAGTCGTAGGCGCCCCAGGGGCGGTAGACCTTGCGGTGCCAGGTGGCGTGCGAGCGGCCGTCGCGCTTGAGGCTGCCGACGATGTCCTTCACTTCCTGGATGCGGTCGCGGTGGCCGACCAGCAGCGCGTCGTCGGTGTCCACCACCACGATGTCCTCCAGGCCCACCATCGCGATCAGGCGCTCGCCGTGGGCGTAGGAATTGCGGCAGCCGATCGAGATCACGTCGCCGTGCCAGGCGTTGCCGTCGGCGTCCTGCGGCGACACTTCCCACAGCGCGGCCCAGGAGCCCACGTCGCTCCAGCCCGAGTCCAGCGGCACCAGCGCGGCGTCGGCAGTCTTCTCCATCACCGCGTAGTCGATGGAGTCGGAGGGGCAGGCGGCGAAGGCCTCGCCGTCGAGGCGGATGAAGTCCTCGTCGCGCTTGGACTTGACCAGCGTCTCGCGGCAGGCGGCGAGGATGTCCGGCTTGAGCCGGCCGAGCTCGGCCAGGTAGCGCGAGGCGCGGAACAGGAACATGCCGCTGTTCCAGTAGTACTGGCCGGACGCCACGTAGGCCTCGGCGGTGGCGCGGTCGGGCTTCTCGACGAACTTCTCGACGGCGCGGACGCCCTCGCCGGTGGCCTTGATGTAGCCGTAGCCGGTTTCGGGCCCCGTGGGCTGGATGCCGAAGGTGACCAGCTTGCCGGCGTCGGCCTGCGCGCGCGCCAGCTGCACCGCGGCGTGGAAGGCGGCGACGTCGACGATCACGTGGTCGGACGGCAGCACCAGCAGCAGCGCGTCCTCGCCTTCGGCCATCGCCTCGAGCGCGGCCACGGCGATCGCGGGCGCGGTGTTTCGGCCCATCGGCTCGAGGATCACGGTGGCGCCTTCGGCACCGGCTTCGCGCAGCTGCTCGGCCACCATGAACCGGTGCTCGGCGTTGGCCACCACCATCGGCGCGTGGCCGGCCAGGCCGGCGACGCGGCGCCAGGTGGCCTGCAGCATCGTGTCCTCGCCGACCAGGGGCAGGAACTGCTTGGGATAGGCCTCGCGCGACAGCGGCCAGAGCCGGGTGCCGGAGCCGCCGGAAAGGATGACGGGAAGGATGTCGGTCATGTCTGGGATGTCCTGTGCGGTCAGGCGCTGATCAGCGCCGCGATGTCCTGGGTGCGATCGTGCATCAGGCGGGGGTTGCCGCGCGACTCTACGTTGAGCCGCAGCAGCGGCTCGGTGTTGGAGCTGCGCAGGTTGAAGCGCCAGTCGCCGAAGTCGGCGCTGAGGCCGTCGGTGCGGTCGTAGGCTGGCGCCAGCGGGTCGAACTTCGCCAGCACCCGCGCGATCGCGGCGCTGGCATCGGCGACCTTGAAGTTGATTTCACCGCTGCAGGGGAAGGCTGCCATGCGGTCCTCCACCAGCTCGGCCAGCGATTGCCCGGTGGCCGATACCAGGCCGGCGATCAGCAGCCACGGGATCATGCCCGAATCGCAGTAGGCGAAATCCTGGAAATAGTGGTGCGCACTCATCTCGCCGCCGTAGATCGCGCCCTCGGCGCGCATGCGTTCCTTGATGAAGGCGTGGCCGGTCTTGCTCATCACCGGCGTGCCGCCGGCGGCCCGGACCATCTCGACGGTGTTCCAGACCAGGCGCGGGTCGTGGATCACCTTGCCGCCGGGGCGCTTGGCGAGCGCGGCCTTCGCCAGCAGGCCCACCAGGTAGTAGCCCTCGATGAAGCGGCCGTCGGCGTCGAAGAAGAAGCAGCGGTCGAAGTCGCCGTCCCAGGCCACGCCGAAATCGGCGCCGCTGGCGCGAACGGCCGCGGCGGTGGCGTCGCGGCACTCGGGCAGCAGCGGGTTGGGGATGCCGTGAGGGAAGGTGCCGTCGGGCTCGTGGTGCAGGCGCACGAATTCGAAGGGCAGGTGCGGCGCCAGCTGGTCGATCACCAGGCCGGCGCCGCCGTTGCCGGCGTTGACGACGATCTTCAGCGGCTTGAGCGCGTCGCGATCGACATAGCCCAGCAGGTGCCGGATGTAGTCGGCCTTGCCATGGTCGGCGCGGACGTGGGCGGAAGGCGCGGCCAGCGCGCCCGTCATCGCCACGGCGGCATCGTGGATCGCGAACAGCCCGGTGTCGCCGCTGATCGGGCGCGACTGCTCCCGGACCAGCTTCATGCCGTTGTAGTCGATCGGGTTGTGGCTGGCGGTGACCATCACGCCGCCGGCGGCCGCGCGGTGGAAGGTCTGGAAGTAGACCTCCTCGGTGCCGCACAGGCCGATGTCGATGATGTCGCGGCCGCGGCTGCGCAGGCCGTCGGACACGGCCTCTTGCAGGCCCGGGCTGCTCAGCCGGATGTCGTGGCCCAGCACCACCGGGCCCGGGCCCAGGACATCGGCCATGGCCGCGCCGATGCGGCCGGCCAGGTCGGCATCGAGCTGGTCGGGCACGCGCCCGCGGATGTCATAGGCCTTGAAGCAGGGGAGTCGGGTCAACAGGGGCTGCCGGGGGTCACGGGGAGTTCGATTATAACGGGCGGCGTCGCGGCCTTGCGTGACTGATGCCTAAGCCAGCCCGTGGGCGGCACGGGGGCGTCGCCCGTGCGGATCGATACAATCCACCCCTTGCCCGCTGCCCGGAGTGCCGTCCCGATGCGTCATTTGCGCCTGGAATCGCCCGAGGGCGCCTGCGTGGACGTCAGCGCCCAGGGCGCCCAGGTCCTGTCCTGGCGGGATGCGTCCGGGCGTGAGCGATTTTTTCTCAGTCCCAATGCGGTGTTCGCGCCCGGCCAGGCGATCCGGGGCGGCGCGCCGGTGGTGTTCCCGCAGTTCTCGGGTCGCGGGGCCCTGCCAAAGCACGGTTTTGCCCGTGGCCTGCCCTGGACCGCCGGTCCCGTCGAAGCCTTGCCCGACGGACTGAGCCGCCTGTCGCTTTCGCTGAACGCCTCCGCCGAAACTCGCGTGCTCTGGGCCCATGAGTTCGAGGCCGTCATGGAGATCACGCTCGGCGCGCGCGAGCTGGAGATGCGCCTTCGGGTTCGCAACACCGGGCCGGCACCGTTTGCGTTCACTGCGGCGCTGCACAGCTACTTCGCCGCGGACCTGTCGGACGCGCGCCTGCGGGGGCTGGCCGGACGGCCCTACGAAGACGCGGCCGACGGCGGACGCTGGCGCCTGCAGGAAGGCGACGAGGTGGCCTTCGGCGCGGAGCTCGACCGCGTCTATCCGGAAGTCGCCGACGAACTGACCCTGGTGGCCGGGGGGCAAGGCCTGCGGATCGCCGCCGATGGGTTCCGCGATGTCGTCGTCTGGAACCCCGGCCCGGTACTGGCCGCCGCGCTGCCCGACCTGGGCGCCGGCCAGCACCTGCACTTCGTCTGCGTGGAAGCAGCCAACGTGCTGCACCCGGTGGTGCTGGCGCCCGGGCAGGCGTGGTCCGGGGCGCAGCGTCTGTTCGCCTGACGGGCGTCAGGGGACCGGCGCGATCCACGCGTCGTCGCGGGCACAGCCTTCGCGACCGCACAGGCGGTCCAGGACGCGTGCATGCAGCGCCGCGTCGGCGAGCAGGTCATGGCGCCACGCCACCCGCGCCTGCGCATCGGATACGACACGGCCATCGGCCGCACGGCTTGAAACCGCCAGGCCACGCGCGCCTGCCGCGCCCGGCAGCGCGAAACGGATCCGGCTTAGGCCCTTGCCGTTCTGCCCGCAGGTAACGCGATGCGCGAACGCGTTCGCGTCGGCGCGGGCAAGCGACAGCGTCCATTCGACGATGATCGTCGTGCCCGGCCGCGGGCATGCAAAGGCCAGCTCCGCTTCGCCCAGGAAATCGGCGTCGCCGACGGGCGCCGCGCGGTGGCCGCCCGCCGCCGGCAGCATCGGGATCCACTCGGGCGACAGGCGATAGAGCCGCGCGGGCCCCGCCTCGGCCAGCACGGATGCGTTTCGCTGCTGCAGATAGGCCGTAAGCGCCGGATCGGCGCCGGCGTCGCGCGCGATCAGCAGGTTGGCGCCGCTTGCCTCGAGCAGGCGGCTCCAGTCGGCACCTTCGCCCGCGTCCAGCAGGCCCGACAGCCGCGGGTTGTACCAGTTGTGCCCGAAAGCGCGGCCCGGGAGTTCGGCGGGGTAGGTGTGCTCGCGGTCGGCGTAAAGCACGCGGTCCCCCGGCAGCGCGAGTTCGCGCACTTGGCGCGCCAGCAGGCGTTCGGGCACGAAGCGCAGCAGCACTTCGTCGGCGCCCTTGCCGACATGGAAACGAACGGCGCCCCAGAGGTGCATCCAGTTCGCGGTGGGCGCCAGCAGCAGCTGCACCGCCACCAGCGCGGCCAGCATGGCCTCCTTCCAGCGCGACGGTGCGGGCACCAGCGCCGCGACCAGGGCCGGGATCACCAGCGCCAGCGACGGGTGCGCGTAGCGCAGGTACTGCACCTGCGAGAACACCAGCAGCCCGCCGGCAAGCCCCACCAGCAGCAGCGGGCGCAGGCGGCGATCGGCCACGCCGACGAGGCCGCCGAGCAGGGCCAGCGTGACCAGCCCCGCGGCGCCCGGCACGGACTCGTAGTAGCGCGGCGTGTCGACGACCAGCCGCCAGGGCAGCCACGCATCGAGGCCGGTCTGCCAGAGCGGGTCGACGAAGGCCTCGCGCGCGAACCACGGCGATGCGAACACGTGGTTGAACAGCGGCAGCACCGGGTTGCCGGTCAGGCCCCACGCGTAGGCATAGCTCGAGCCCGCCGTGAACAGGAACAGGCCCGCCGGCAACGGCAGCGCGCGCAGCGGCGGCAGCCCGCGCCAGCGCACCAGCAGCCACGCGAGGATCGGCAGCAGCAGCAAGGCGTGGCTGGCCTTGGCGCCCATCATCAGGCCGGCCAGCACCGCGCACAGGCGCAGCGTCGCCGGATCGTCGCAGCGGCCGCCGCGCTGCACCACCAGCGCCAGCGCCGCCAGCATCGCCGGGCTCGCAGCCTCGACCTGCAGGCCGCCGGTCATCGCCACCGACACCGGCAGGCTGGCGTAGAGCATCGCCGACAGCCACGCCAGCCGCGGCGAGAGCTGCAGGCCCCGCGCCAGTTCGCGCACCAGCCAGGTCGCGGCCGCGAGCCAGAACACGTTCAAGGGGCCGGTGGTTTCGCTGCCGGCCAGTACCGACACCACGCCGTGCAGCACGTCGGTGGACCACGGCGCCAGCGTCCAGACCTGGGTGCCGACCTCGAAGCGGGAATGACCAAAGTCGAGCAGGCTCCAGATCAGCCCAAGGTGGTAGCCGAGGTCGTCGGACATGCGGATCGGCAGCCAGGCCGGCAGGCTGGCAATGCAGAGCAAGCCCGCGGCGGCGATGCTCGCCCTCGGCGCCGCGCGCCGCGCCTCGGCCAGCGCGTGGCCGGCGTCGCGCAGCTGTACCCACACCGCGTGCCGGCGCCACGCGACCAGCGCCGCGAGCGCGAGAAACCAGACGGCGGCGAAATGAACCGGGAACGGCAGCAGCCAACCCGCCACGGCCGCGACCACGCCCAGGCCCGCAATGACGCGCGCCCACGGCGAAGCCAGCGCAGGCAGCCGCAGCAGGTCCCCCACCGCAAGGCCGGCGGCCAGCAGCAGTGACGTGGCCAGCAGGCCGGGCAGTCCGGCATACGCGATCGCCGGCCCGCCCAGCCCGACCGCCAGCAGCGACAGCGCGCGTGGCCACCGCAGCAGGCGCGCCGGCACTTCGGCCAACAGGGCGATGGCGGCCAGCACCACCAGCATGTCGATCGCGTTGCGTTCGATGCGGTCCCAGGGGATGGCGGCGACGAGCAGCGCCGCGACCGTGGCCGCCAGGCCGCCGGCCAGCAGCAGGCTGCGTGCGAGGGGAAACGACGCCATGGGCTCAGCCGCGCCGGGTCGCGGCCCGGTGCGCCAGGACCTTGTGTAGCGGACGACGCGGCATCGCGGCTATGTCGTGCCCGAGGAATGCCAGCAGCAACTGCAGTCCGCTGACCACCGCCACGGTGGCGATCATGATCGTGCCCACCGGCGTCGCAACGCCGGCCTGTGCCGAATGCCACCAGTGCCAGCCGCCGAAGCCGGCGCCGAAGGCCAGCAGCGAGATACCGAGCACGAGTTCGATCGACGCCAGCGTCAGGTCGCGCAGGAAATAGTTGTAGATGATGCGCTTGAGCAGGTTTCGTGCATGGCCAAGCGAGAACTCGCCCACGGCCCGCGGCAAGCTCAGGTGGCTGGTCTCGTCGCCGTAGCGCGCGTCCATCGGTACGTCGATCACCACCGCGCGCTCGATGTTGAGGCGGAACAGCAGGTCGGATTCGAAGAAATAGCGCTTCGCCACCAGCTCGAACGGCAGCCGCGCGGCGACGTCGGCATGCAGCGCGGTATAGCCGTTGGTCGGGTCGTAAACGTCCCAGTAGCCGGTGCTGGCCTTGGCCATGAAGCCCAGCCCGAGATTGCCGAGGCGACGGAGAAGGGGCATGTCGCCGATCCGGCGCAGGTCCCAGAAGCGGTTGCCCTTGGTGTAGTCGGCCTCGCCGGAAAGGATCGGGGCGACCAGCACACCGAGCATGCCGGGATCCATCTGCCCGTCGCCGTCGAGCTTGACGATCACGCGGGCGCCGTCCTGCACCGCGCGCGCATAACCAGTCATCACCGCGCCGCCCACCCCCTGGTTCACCGGGTGGCACAGCAACTGGACGCGCGGGTCCGTCGCGCCCGCGGCGATGTGGTCGCCGCTGCCGTCCGGGCAGGCGTCGTCGACGCAGTAGATTCGGTCGACTTCGGGGCCGATGCGCGCCAGCAGCGGCAGGATGTGCCGGACCACCCGGTAGCACGGCATCACCACGGCGATGCCGGAGCGCCAGGCCGGAAGCGCAGCGTCGGCTTCGGGAGGGCGGGTTTCCACGGCGGCAGGGGTGGTCGGGGCGGGGGTCATCCGTCGCGGGTCGAAGTCCGGGAATGTCTGTGCGGGAGGATAACGCAAGGCCGCACGGGCGCCCCGGCGCGCCGGCCGAAAGTACGATCCCCGGCTGGGGGCGCAGCCGCTAGAATGGCGGCTTCCAGACGCTGAGGATGCCCATGACGTCGCCAAGCCCCCAGGCCGCCGGTGCCCGCCGGTCCGGCAAGCTCTATCCCGATGCCGCCGCCGCACTCGCCGGCCTCGTCGCCAACGGCCAGACCCTCGCGGTCGGCGGTTTCGGCCTCTGCGGCATTCCCGAGGCGCTGATCGCCGCGCTGCGCGACTCCGGCGTCAGCGGGCTCACCGCGATCTCGAACAACGCCGGCGTCGACGGCTTTGGCCTGGGCCAGCTGCTGGCCACGCGCCAGATCAGCCGGATGATTTCGTCCTACGTCGGCGAGAACAAGGAGTTCGAACGGCAGTACCTTGCCGGTGAACTGCAGCTGGAATTCAACCCGCAGGGCACGCTGGCCGAACGCCTGCGCGCCGGCGGCGCCGGCATCGCGGCGTTCTTCACCCGCACCGGCTACGGCACCATCGTCGCCGAAGGCAAGGAAACGCGGCAGTTCGACGACGGGCACTGGTACGTGCTCGAGACCGCGCTCAAGGCCGACGTGTCGCTGGTGAAGGCGTGGAAGGCCGACACTGCCGGCAACCTGGTGTTCCGCAAGACCGCGCGCAACTTCAACCCGGCCTGCGCGATGGCCGGCAAGGTCTGCGTGGCGGAAGTGGAGGAGCTGGTGGACGTCGGCAGCCTCGATCCCGACCAGGTGCACCTGCCGGGCATCTACGTCGACCGCATCGTGGTCAACCCCACCCCCGAGAAGCGCATCGAGCAGCGCACCGTGCGAGGAGCGAAGTAATGGCCTGGAATCGTGACGAGATGGCCGCCCGCGCCGCGCGCGAGCTCAGCGACGGCGCCTACGTGAACCTGGGCATCGGCCTGCCGACCCTGGTGGCCAACCATATTCCGGAAGGCATGGACGTGTGGCTGCAGTCCGAGAACGGCCTGCTCGGCATCGGCCCGTTCCCGACCGAGGACGAGGTGGACGCCGACCTGATCAACGCCGGCAAGCAGACCGTCACCGCGCGCGCAGGCGCCAGCTATTTCGGCAGCCACGATTCGTTCGCGATGATCCGCGGCGGCCACATCGACCTGGCGATCCTGGGCGCGATGGAAGTGACCGACCGCGGCGACCTCGCCAACTGGATGGTGCCCGGCAAGATGGTCAAGGGCATGGGCGGCGCAATGGACCTCGTGGCCGGCGTGAAGCGCGTGGTGGTGCTGATGGAGCACACCACCAAGAACGGCGAGCCGAAGATCCTGCCCCAGTGCACGCTGCCGCTGACCGGCGTCGGCGTGGTCAACCGCATCATCACCGAGCTGGCCGTGATGGATGTGACCGGCGACGGCCTGGTGCTGGTGGAGATGGCGCCCGGTGTCACCGAGGACGAGCTGGCCACCAAGACCGGATGCGCGTTCCGCCGGGCGGGCTGAGCCCGTGGTGTTGCGCCAGCTGGTGGGCTTCGGCCTGGTGGGCGGCGCGCAGCTGGTGCTGGACTGGGCCTGCTTCGTGTTGCTGACCATGGCCGGCATGCCGGTGGTGCCCGCCAACCTGGTCGGACGCGTCGCGGGCGCCTCAATCGGATTCTGGCTCAACGGGCGCTACACCTTCGCCGGACCGGGGCGCCCGCCGCTCGGGCGACGCCAGGCGCTGCGCTTCGCGCTGTTCTGGCTGGTGATGTCGACCGCCAGCACCGGCGCCGTGCAGCTGCTCGATGCGCAGCAGGGCCTGCACGCCGCATGGCTTGGAAAACCGCTGGTGGACGGCCTGCTGGCCGCGCTGGGCTTCGTCGCCTCGAAGTTCTGGATCTACCGCTGAGGCTTCACGCGATCGCCGGCAGCGGCTAGATTGACGGGCCGGCGGGGAGCCGGAGCCATCCCGGGGACCCGATGAGCTACGAGCAAGACCCGACCACGCCGGGCGCCCAGCCGCCGGCGCTGCCGCCGCCGCCCCGGGTTCCCGGGCCGCCGCCGATCCCGGGCCCCGTCCGCCATCCGCTGCAATTCACCGGGGATGCGAAGGAGTTCTTCGGCATCTGGTTCGTGAACCTGGTGCTGTCGGTGCTGACGCTGGGCATCTATTCGGCCTGGGCCAAGGTGCGCACCGAGCGCTACTTCTACGGCAACACCCGCCTGGCGGGCGCGCCGTTCGAATACCTGGCCGACCCGATCGCCATCCTCAAGGGCCGGCTGATCGCGTACGCCGTCGCGATCGGCCTCGGCCTGTCGGCGCATTTCCAGGTCTGGGTGGTCTACATCCCGCTGATCCTGTTCGTGCTGGTGATGTTCCCGTGGCTGATCCACCGCACGCTGCGCTTCCGCGCGCGCTACTCGGCCTGGCGCGGGCTGCGCTTCCGCTTCGTCGAGGGCGTGTACGAGGCCTACGTGAACTTCATGTTCCGGCCGGCGCTGCAGATCCTCACCGCCTACATGGTGCTGCCGTGGGTGCGCATGCACCAGCACGACTACACCGTCAGCGGCCATCGCTTCGGCGGAAAGCGCTTCCGGTTCGCAGGCGACCTGGGCACGTACTACATCCCGTTCCTGATCTGCATCGGGCTGGGCTTCGGGGCCTACCTGCTGATGATCCTGGTCGTCATCGCGGGCGCCGCCCTCGGCGCCGCGCTGTCGGGCGACAGCAGCGTCGGCGGCGAGCCGCCGATCGGCGTGATGATCGGTATCTTCGCGCCACTGGCCGCGGTGTACCTGGCGCTGCTGGCGCTGCCAATCTACCTGCGCACCAAGTACATCAACCTGATGTGGCGCTATTCCAGCCTCGGCGGGCATCGCTTCGAGAGCACCCTGCGCGCCCGCGACATGATCTGGATCTACTTCAGCAACGGCGTCGCGATCGTCGCCACGGTCGGCCTGCTGGTGCCGTGGGCGATGGTGCGCATCGCGCGCTATCGCGCCGCGCACTTCGCCCTGCTGGCCGACGGCGAGCTCGACCACTTCGTCGCCGAGGCCGAGCGCGCCGAGGGCGCCGCCGGCGCCGAGCTCACCGATGCGCTGGACCTCGACGTGGACATCGGCATTTGAACGCGCTCGACGCCACCTGGTACGACGGCCGCGGCAGCCGGCCGCGCGCGGCGCGGATCAGCGAGCCGTCGCCGGGCACCGTGCGGCTGGAGTCCGAGGGCATGGTGCTGGAGTTCGCCGCGGCCGAGCTGACGCTCAGCCCGCGGCTGGGCCGCATGCCGCGCACGCTGCGCCTGCCCGGCGAAGGCCACCTCGAGATCGCCGACACGCCGGCGCTCGAGGCCTGGCTGGGCGGCCGCGACCAGGTCGAGGGCTGGGCCGACTGGCTGGAGCGGCGCCGCGGCGCGGCGATCGGCGCCGGCGTGGCGACGGTGCTGGGCGTCGTCGGCTTCTTCCAGCTCGGCCTGCCGTGGATGGCGGACCGGCTCGCGCCGGCGATTCCCGCGGCCGTCGAGCGGACCATCAGCAGCCAGGCGATGGAGCTGCTCGACCGCATGCATTTCAAGCCGACGCGGCTGCCGGAGAAGCGCCGGCGCACGCTGCAGGCGAAGTTCGGGGCGCTGGTCCAGGAGCTGCCGCGGGCCGCCGATTTCCGGCTGGAGTTCCGCAGCGCGCCGACGCTGGGGGCGAACGCGCTGGCCTTGCCCGACGGCCTGGTGGTGGTGACCGACGAGCTGGTGGCGCTGGCCGAGTCCGACGCCCAGGTGCTGGCGGTGCTGGCGCACGAGGCCGGCCACCACGAGCAGCGCCACGGCATGCGCCGCGGCCTGCAGAGCTCGGCGGTGGTCGTGGTGGCGGGCTTCCTGTTCGGCGACCTGTCGGGTACCGGCTCGCTGTCGGTGTCGATCCCGGTGATCCTGATCGAGAGCGGGTTCTCCCGCGAGTTCGAGCGCGAGGCCGACGCCTTCGCTTTCGCGCTGCTCGCGCGCAAGGGGCAGTCGCCGGCGGACTTCGCCGAGATCATGAAGCGGCTGTCGGATTCGCACGGCGGCGACAGCGACGGCGGCCCGGTCGGCTACCTGTCCACGCATCCGCCCAGCGCCGAGCGCATCGAGGCGGCGCGCCGGGCCGCGGACGCCACCAACGAAAACGCCGACGGGCCGTAGCCGCGTCGGCGTGGTTTCCGCAGGCCGGCCGGGGCCGGCGCGGAGTTCAGCTCAGAGCGACTTCTCCAGCTCCGGCACGATCTGGAACAGGTCGCCGACCAAGCCGAAATCGGCGATCTCGAAGATCGGCGCCTCGGCATCCTTGTTGATCGCGACGATGGTGCCCGCGTCCTTGATGCCGGTGAGGTGCTGGATCGCGCCCGAGATGCCGATCGCGACGTAGAGTTCCGGCGCGATGATCTTGCCGGTCTGCCCGACCTGCAGCTCGTTGGGCACGTAGCCGGCATCCACCGCGGCGCGCGAGGCGCCGACGCCGGCGCCGAGCTTGTCGGCCAGCGAGTAGATGATCTTGAATGCGTCGGCCGAGCCGAGCGCGCGGCCGCCGGAGACCACCTTGCCGGCGCTCTGCAGGTCGGGGCGGTCGGACTTGCCCTGCTGCAGCGACACGAAGCGGGTATGCGTGGGCAGCGCGGCGTCGACCGACGCGGCTTCCACCGCAGCGCTGCCGCCGTTGGCCGCGGCGGGCCACGAGGCCGTGCGCACGGTGCCGACCACGGCCATCGAGGACGGCGCCTGGACGGTGATGATCGCGTTGCCCGCGTAGATCGGCCGCTTGAACACGTGGCTCGATTCCACCGCCATGATGTCGCTGACCTGGGCCACGCCCAGCAGGGCCGCGACGCAGGGCATCAGGTCCTTGCCGAAGGTGGTGGAGGCGCCGAGCACGTGGCTGTAGCCGGCCGCGAGCTTCGCGACCTGCGGCGCCAGCACCTGCGCGATCGGATTCGCGTTGGCGGCGTTGGCGACGGTGATCACCTTGGCGACGCCGGCGATCTTCGCGGCCTCGGCGGCGACCGCATCGGGCGCGTCCGACAGCACGACGACGTGGATCTCGCCGCCGATGGCCGCGGCGCAGCTGACGCAGCGCGCGGTGGAGGAGTTCAGCTGGCCGCCGAGGTGCTCGGCGACGATCAGGATCTTGCTCATCGTCATGGTCTCCTTACACCAGGCCCTTGGCCTTGAGCGCCGAAACCAGCTCGGCGACGTCCTTCACCATCACGCCCTTGCTGCGCTTGGCGGGCGGGGCGAAGTGGCTGGTCTTGAGATGGTCGCCGCTGTCTACGCCGAGGTCGGCGAAGGCGATGGTTTCCATCGGCTTGGACTTGGCCTTCATGATGTCGGGCAGCTTGATGAAGCGCGGCTCGTTCAGGCGCAGGTCGGTGGTGACGACGGCGGGCAGGTCGACCTCGAGGGTTTCCAGGCCGGCGTCGACTTCGCGCACCACGGTGGCCTTGCCGTCGGCGACGTCGAGCTTGCCGGCGAAAGTGGCCTGCGGGCGGCCCCAAAGCGTGGCCAGCATCTGGCCAGTCTGGTTGGCGTCGTCGTCGATCGCCTGCTTGCCCAGCAGCACCAGCTGCGGCTGCTCCTTCTCGATCAGCTTGAGCAGGGCGCGGGCCGCGGTGAGCGGCTGCACGGCCTGGTCGGTGACCACGTGGATGGCGCGGTTGGCGCCCATCGCCAGGCCGTTGCGCAGGTGCGCCTGGCAGTCGGCCGGGCCCATCGTGCAGACGATCACTTCGGTGGCGATGCCCTTGTCGCGCAGGCGCAGGGCTTCTTCCAGCGCGATGTCGTCGAAGGGGTTGGGCGAGAGCTTCACGCCCTCGGTGACCACGCCCGAACCATCGGGCTTGACCTGGATGCGGACGTTGTAGTCCACCACCCGCTTGTAACCGACCAGAATCTTCATCGTCGCGACGTTCCTGTGGGGCAGGCCGGCGCACGGCGTGGGGCCGCGCGGCGGGCTTCGAAGGGACCGCAATTCTACCCTTTCCCCCCGTCACTGTAGGAGGGACTTCAGTCCCGAAGCCCCTCGCCGAAAAGCTTCGGGCCTGAAGGCCCTCCTACATGGTCTTCACGCGGCGGCGGGGGGTGTCCTCCAGCCCCGCCAGCCAGTCCTCGTCGCTGCCTTCGTTCACGCCCTCGAACAGGAGCGTGCTGAGGTAGCGCTCGCCGGTGTCGGGCAGCATGGCCAGGAGCACGCTGCCGTCCGGGGCGTCCCGGGCGACCTGCAGGGCCGCGGCCACGGTGGCGCCGGCGCTCAGGCCCACGAACACACCCTCTTCGGCGGCGAGTCGGCGGGCGGTGTCGCGGGCGGTGAGGTCGTCCACGGGGCGGACCTGGTCGGCGAGGCCGCGGTCGAGCACGGCCGGCACGAAGTCGGGCGTCCAGCCCTGGATCTTGTGCGGGGCCCAGTCCTTGCCGTTGAGCAGCTGGGCGCCGGCCGGCTCGCTGGTGACGACCTGGATGCCCGGCCGGGCCAGCTTCAGCACCTGGCCCACGCCGGTGAGGGTGCCGCCGGTGCCCCAGCCGGTGACGAAGTAGTCGAGCCGCTTTCCCGCGAAATCACTGAGGATCTCGGGGCCGGTGGTGCTGCGGTGGTAGGCCGGGTTGGCCTCGTTCTCGAACTGGCGCGCCAGGAACCAGCCGTGCTTCTGCGCCAGCTCGGCGGCCTTGCGCACCATGCCGCTGCCGCGCTCGGCGGCCGGCGTCAGGATCACCTTCGCGCCGTAGGCCCGCATCAGCTTGCGGCGTTCGATCGAGAAGGTTTCCGTCATCACGGCCACGAAGGGATAGCCGCGCGCCGCGCAGACCATGGCCAGCGCGATGCCGGTGTTGCCCGAGGTCGCTTCGACCACCGTCTGGCCGGGCTTGAGCAGCCCGCGCTGCTCGGCATCGAGGATGATCGCCAGCGCCAGCCGGTCCTTCACCGAGCCGCCGGGGTTGAAGGACTCGACCTTCACGTAGAGCGACACGTGCGCCGGCGCGATGCGATGCAGCCGCACGATGGGCGTGCGGCCGATGGTGTCGAGGATGCTGTCGTAAATCGCCATGGCGTTCTCCAAAAACGGGGTCAGGTTCAGTTCCAGCGGCTGGGCCAAAGCGCCAGGAACGGGGTCAGGTTCACTTTCCCGGCTAGGCGGCGTCGGCGATCGCCGGGACGGGTTCGGGAAAGTGAACCTGAACCCGTTCCTGCAGGGGTTCGGTGCCAAACCAGTGCAGGGTCGTCGCGAGCGCGGCGACTTCGCCGAGGATGAGCAGGGCGGGGGACTGCACGGCGTGCGCGGCCGCGGTTTCAGGCAAGCGGTCCAGCGTGCCGATGACCACGCGCTGTTCGGGCCGCGAGCCGTTCTCCACCAGGGCGAAGGGCGTGCTGGCCGCGCGGCCGTGGGCCAGCAGGCGATCGCGGAAAGACGCCAGGCCGGCCACGCCCATGTACACCGCCAGCGTCTGCTTCTCCTGCGCCAGCGCGCGCCAGTCGAGGGTGTCCAGCGAGTCCTTGCAGTGCGCGGTGACGAAGCGCACGGATTGCGCATGGTCGCGATGCGTCAGCGGCACGCCGGCGTAGGCGGCGCAGGCGAGCGCGGCGGTCACGCCCGGCACCACTTCGAAGGCGATGCCGTGCGCGTGCAGGAACTCGAGCTCCTCGCCGCCGCGTCCGAACACGAACGGATCGCCGCCCTTGAGCCGCACCACGCGGCGGCCGGCGCGCGCGTGCTCGAGCATCAGTGCGTGGATGCCGTCCTGGGTGACGTGGTGGTTGGCGGCCTGTTTGCCCACTTCGATGAACTCGGCGTCGCGGCGCGCCAGCGCCAGCACGCCGGGGCCCACGAGGCGGTCGTGCAGGATCACGTCGGCCTGGTTGAGCAGGCGCAGCGCGCGCAGCGTGAGCAGGCCCGGGTCGCCGGGGCCGGCGCCGACCAGGGCGACCGTGCCGATGTCGCGCGAGGGCGGCGCTTCGCCCAGGGCGGATTCAAAGGCCGCCCGTGCACCGGCAGCGTCACCCGCGCGAAACCGCTCGGCGACCGGTCCGGCCAGCAGCTTCTCGAAGAAGCGCCGCCGCTCGGGCAGGCGCGGATGCCGCTGCCGGATGCGCGCGCGCTCGTGCAGCAGCAGCGTGGCCAGCGCGCCGATGGACTCATCGAGTTCGGTCTCGAGCTTCTCGCGCAGGTACCGCGCCAGCATCGGCGCACCGCCGCCGCTGGAAATCGCGATCTGCAGCGGCCCGCGCTCGATGCGGGCCGGCGACTGGTAGCTCGACAGTTCGAGGTCGTCCACCACGTTGGCCCAGATCCGCCGCGCCTCGGCGGCCGCGGCGACCGCGCGGTTGACCGCGCCTTCGTCGGTGGCGGCGACCACCAGCCAAGCGCCGTCGAGCCAGTCGGGCGTGAAGCGCCCCGCGAGATGTTCGATGCGGCCTTCAGCCCACAGCGCGGCTACGTCCGCATCCAGCCGCGGCGCACCGACCACCACCCGCGCGCCCGCCGCCAGCAGCGGCTCGAGCTTGCGCCGCGCCACCGCGCCGCCGCCCACGACCAGCACGCGCCGGCCGCGCAGGTCGGCGAACAGGGGAAACAGCGGAAGCGGGGCGGTGTCCATGGCCAGACCCTAGGCCGCGGCCCGCCGCCGGTGAAATGACGGCTGCAACGGTGCATATGCCCTGCGGTTATCAAACCTGTCTGGACGCGGCCGGCGACGCCGGGTTACGGTCGGTGCACGTCATCGGCGCCCCGCGCGCGCCTCCGGAAATCCCCGTGAAACCGAGCCGTTCCAGCAAATGTTGTCGCCCGCCCGTGCCCTGAGCCGCGCCTGCGCCACCCTTTGCCTGGAACCGCCATGACCCTCACCCAGCTCCGCTACCTGGTCGCGATCGCCGACTCGGGCCTGAACATCACCCTCGCCGCCGAGAAGGTGCACGCCACCCAGCCCGGCCTGTCCAAGCAGCTCAAGCAGCTCGAGGACGAACTCGGCTTCCTGCTGTTCCAGCGCAAGGGCCGCAGCCTCGAGGCCATCACACCCTCGGGCCAGGAAGTGCTGGCCCACGCCCGCCGCGTGCTGGCCGAGGCCGGCAACATCCGCGCCTTCGCCGCCAACCAGCGCGGCGAGACCCAGGGCCGGCTGACCCTCGTCACCACGCACACGCAGGCGCGCTTCGTGCTGCCGCCCGCGATCGCGGCGCTGGCCCGGCGTTTCCCCGAGGTGAGCATCCACCTGCAGCCCGCGTCCGAGGGCGAGGCGCTGAATGCGCTGGCGCAAGGCCAGGCCGACTTCGCCGTGGTCAGCACCGCCGGCGATACGCCGCCGGGCGGGCTGGCGGTGCCGCTGTACCGCTGGCGCCGGCAGGTGCTGGTGCCGGACGCGCATCCGCTGGCCACGCTGGAACGCGCGCCCACGCTGGCCGAACTCGCCGCGCTGCCGCTCATCAGCTACGAGTCCACCAACAAGCCGGAGTCCTCGCTCCGCCGCGCCTTCGCCGACGCCGGCCTCGAGCCGCAGATCGCCATGACCGCGCGCGACGCCGACCTGATCAAGACCTACGTGCGCGCCGGCCTCGGCGTCGGCCTGCTCGCGGAAATGGCGGTCAGCGCCCGCGACGACGGCGACCTGCGCGCGCTGCCCGCACCCGTCGCCATCCCCGACTGCACCAGCTGGGCCGTCCTGCCGCGCGAACGCGTGCTGCGCGACTACGCGCTGGAGCTGCTGCTGGCCCTGGCCCCGCAGCTCGACCGCGCCGACCTCAAGCGCGCGGTGGCGGGGCACGATTCGCCCGCGTGGCCCCAGCCGCCGACGTGGGTCGACTTGAGCCAGGCCATCACCAACTGACAAACTCGCGGCATGATGAAAACCGCGAAAGTGAGCACCTGGATCGCCCTGGCCCTGCTGCCGGTGGCGGTGTTGCTGTTGGGCCGGCATTTCAGGCTGGTGTTCCTCGCCGGCATGGCCGCGGTGCCGCTGATGCTGTTCCTGGCGGCCGCGCACTGGCCCGCGCGCAAGTTCCTGCGCTGGTGCGCTCTGGGCCTGAACGGGTTCGTGGCGCTGCTGATGGTGCCGGCCTTCGCCTACATGCTGGCGAAAGTGGACGCGCCGCCGGGTGTCGTGGCCTTGCTCCCGGTGCTGGCGGTTGCGCAGGTGCTGTTGATCGCGCCGGTGCTTAACGTGCTGGCGCTGGTGGCCGGCGTTCGCGCGCGCGCGGCGGCACCGGCCTCGGCCTGAATCCCGTTCGTTTCAGGCGGGGATAGCTTCGCCGGCCCGGATCATCGCCTCGGCCACCCACTCCGCCGCACGGATGCCGTCCACGCCCGCGGAAAGAATGCCGCCCGCGTAGCCCGCGCCTTCGCCGGCCGGGAACAGCCCGCGGGTGTTTAGGCTCTGGCCGTCTTCGCCGCGGGTCAGGCGCAGCGGTGACGAGGTGCGGGTCTCGACGCCGGTCAGCACCGCGTCGGCCATGTCGAAGCCCTTGATCTGCTTGCCGAAGGCCGGCAGCGCTTCGCGGATCGCGTCCACGGCGTACTTCGGCAGCGCCTGCGCCAGGTCGGTGGGCGTGACGCCCGGGGTGTACGAGGGCAGCACGGCGCCCAGCGTGGTGGAGGGCTGGCCCGCGAGGAAATCGCCGACGCGCTGGCCCGGCGCTTCATAGGTGCCGCCACCGAGCTTGAACGCCACTTCCTCCCAGTACCGCTGCAGCGCGATGCCCGCCAGCGGGCTGCCGCTCGGGTCGTGCTCGGCGTAGTCCTCGGGCGTGATGCCGACCACGATCGCCGCGTTGGCGTTGCGCTCGTTGCGCGAGTACTGGCTCATGCCATTGGTGACCACGCGCCCCGGCTCGCTGGCCGCGGCCACCACGGTGCCGCCCGGGCACATGCAGAAGCTGTAGACCGAGCGGCCGTTGCGGCAGTGGTGCACCAGCTTGTAGTCGGCCGCGCCCAGGATCGGGTGGCCGGCCTGGGGGCCGAAGCGCGCTTCGTCGATCACCGACTGCGGGTGCTCGATGCGGAAGCCGATCGAGAACGGCTTGGCTTCCATGTACACGCCGCGCGCGTGCAGCATCGCGAAGGTGTCGCGGGCGCTGTGGCCCAGCGCCATCACCACGTGGTCGGCGCGGATCGTTTCGCCATTGGCCAACGCCACGCCGCGGACGCGGCGGTCGCCGTCGGCGTCCAGTTCGATCACCAGGTCTTCGACGCGGTGCGAGAAGCGGATCTCGCCGCCCAGCGATTCAATCGTGGCGCGCATGTGCTCGACCATCGAGACCAGCCGGAAGGTGCCGATGTGCGGCTTGCTGACGTACAGGATTTCGTCGGGTGCACCGGCTTTGACGAACTCGTCGAGCACCTTGCGGCCCAGGTGGCGCTTGTCGCTGATCTGGCTGTAGAGCTTGCCGTCCGAAAACGTGCCGGCGCCGCCCTCGCCGTACTGCACGTTCGATTCGGGGTTGAGCACCTTCTTGCGCCACAGGCCGAAGGTGTCCACCGTGCGTTCGCGCACCTGCTTACCGCGCTCGAGGATGATCGGCCGCAGGCCCATCTGCGCCAGCACCAGCCCGGCGAACAGGCCGCAGGGGCCCATGCCGACCACGATCGGGCGCAGCTTTTGTTCCGGCGAAGGCTTGGCGATGAAGCGGTAGGTGGTGTCGGGCGTCGGCATCACCTTGACCCGGTTCGGCCGGGTCTCGGCCGCGACGCGCTTGAGCACCGCGGCCTCGTTGGCCACGTCCACGTCCACCGAGTAGATCAGCTGGATGTGGCCGCGCTTGCGGGCGTCGTAGCTGCGCTTGGCCACGGTCATGCCGCGCAGGTCGGCCGCGGGCAGCTTCAGCCGCGCAAGCACGGCCTCGCGCAGGGCCGGCTCGGCGTGTTCCAGCGGCAGGGTGATGTCGGTGAGTCGGAGCATGGGGCAGGGACAGCGGCAGCAGGTGGCCTATCGTCCCATGGACCTGCCCATGGCGGCCACGTCGCGCGGCGGCCCTTGGGATACGATCCAGGCACGTCCTCCGGAGCCCGCTCGAATGCCGCAGACCGTTCCGCCTGCCCGCCTGTTTCGACCCAAGCTACGGTTGGGCCTGTTTGCCGCGTTGGCCACGGGCCTGGCCTGCGCCAGCGCCACCGCTTCGGAGGCCGGGTCCTGGACGCCGGATGAGGCAACGGCCGCTGGCATCGCCGCCTGCGAGGGCGACGCGGCCAGCACCGGCTTGCTGGCCTCGCTGTGCAAGAACCGCCGCGAGACGGTCGCGCTGATCCGGCTTTGCGAAGGCTTCGGGGACGCGTCCACCGCCATGGACGCCGCGATGCTGGCGCGCTGGGACCGGCGCAACGCGCCCTACCTTCGCTGGGTGGGCGAGCAGGCGGCCAAGGTCGCGTCGGCGCCGCCGCCGGACGAGCAGTGGCTTTGGGATCCCTCCGCTGCGGAGGACGGGATGGACAGCCTTGTTTCCGCCACCTTCGAGGTTCAGTTCCGGTCACTGTCCCGCGAAGAGCAGGCAAAGCTTTGCGCGCATTCGCGCCGGTCCATCGACGGCGGCGCTTACGACCTGCAGCCTCCGGGGCCCTAGGCGCGCCGCGCCGCCGGCTCGTCGAAGTGCAGCCCGCATTCGCGCTTGAGGCCAAAGAAGCGGGTGTCTTCCTCGCGCATCCCGGGGGCCAGGGGCCGGGTGGTGTGCATGTCGCCGATCGACACGTAGCCCTGCTCCCACAGCGGGTGGTAGGGCAGGTCGTGGCGGGCGAGGTACTGGCCCAGGTCGCGGTCGCTCCAGTCGGCCAGCGGGTGCAGCTTCCAGCGGCCGTCCTTGATTTCCAGGAAGTCGATGTGGGCGCGGGTGCTGGCCTGGCTGCGGCGCAGCCCGGCGATCCAGGTGCGCACGCCCAGCTCGGCCAGCGCGCGCTGCATCGGCTCGACCTTGCGCAGGCGGTTGTAGCGGTCCAGGCCCTCCAGGCCCTGCTCCCAGAGCTTGCCGTGGCGCGCCTCCATCCAGCCGATGCCGATCTGCGGGCGGTAGGTCTGGAGGTTCAGCTGCAGCCGCTCCGTGAGCTCGTCGATGAAGCGGTAGGTTTCGGGGAACAGGTAGCCGGTGTCGACCAGGATCACGGGCAGGTCGCCGCGCAGGCGCGTGGCCATGTGCAGGGCCACCGCCGATTGCGCGCCGAAGCTGGAGGAAAGCGCGTGTTCGCCGCTCAGCGACTGCAGCGCCCACTCGATGCGCTGCTCGGCGCGCAGGCCGGCGAGCCAGGCGTTGAGTTCGGCCAGGGATTGGGCCGATTCGGCGGCGGCGGTGGGGTCGGGGACGAGGCTCATGCTTGCAGCTCCAGGGGGATGCCGGTGCGTGGCTTCACCACGCCGGCGCGGACGAGGAAATCACCGAAGCCTTCGCCGGGGGCGCGCTCGGCGGCGTAGCGCGCGAACAGCGGGTCGAGCGCGGCGAGGATTTCCGGTTCCGCGATGTTTTCGCGGTAAAGGGTGTTCAGGCGCTGGCCGCGGTGGTCGGCGCCGAGCATCAGGTTGTAGCGGCCGGGCGCCTTGCCCACGAGCGCGATCTCGGCGAGGTAGGGGCGCGAGCAGCCGTTGGGGCAGCCGCTGATGCGCAGGAGGATCGGCGCGTCGATCAGGCCGTGGGCTTCGAGCAGCGCCTCGACCTTCGTGGTCAGCGTCGGCAGGTAGCGCTCGGCCTCGGCCATCGCGAGGCCGCAGGTGGGCAGGGCGACGCAGGCGACCGATTTCAACCGCAGCGGGCTGGCCGTGCGGTAGCCGTCGAGGCCATGTGCCTGAACCAGCGCATCGATGCGCGCGCGCTCGCCGGCCGGCACGCCCGCGATGACCAGGTTCTGGTTCGGCGTCATGCGGAAGTCGCCCTCGTGCACGCGCGCGATCTCGCGCAGGCCAGTCAGGTGCGCGCCGTCCGCGCCATCGAGGATGCGGCCCGACAGCAGCCGCAGCGTCAGGTGCCAGCGGCCGTCGTGGCCTTCGACCCAGCCGAAGCGGTCGCCCGAGTGCTCGAAGGCGAAGGGCCGCGCCGCGGCCAGGGGAAACCCGGCGCGGCCCTCCACCTGCGAGGTGAACCAGTCCAGCCCGCGGTCGTCGATCGTGTACTTGAGCCGGGCGCGCTTGCGCACCGTGCGGTTGCCGAAGTCGCGCTGCGCGGTGACCACGGCGGTCGCGACGGCGATCACCTGGTCCGGCGTCACGAAGCCGATGACGTCGGCGAGCCGCGGATTGGTGTCCGCGTCGCCGTGCGTCGCGCCCATGCCGCCGCCGATGGCGACGTTGTAGCCCACCACCTCGCTGCCTTCGAGCACGGCGATGAAGCCCAGGTCCTGGGCGAACACGTCCACGTCGTTCACCGGCGGGATCGCGAAACCGATCTTGAACTTGCGCGGCAGGTAGGCGTTGCCGTACACCGGCTCGTCCTCCTCGCCGCTGCCGGCCACGCGCTGCTCGTCGAGCCAGATCTCGTAGTAGGCGCGGGTGTTGGGCAACAAGTGCCGTGACAGCGCCGCGGCCTGCGCGTACACGGCGGCGTGCGCGCGCGACTCCAGCGGGTTCGCCGCCACCGCCACGTTGCGGTTGACGTCGCCGCAGGCCGCCAGCGTGTCGATCAGCTGGGCGTTGATCGCCTGCATCGTCGCCTTCAGCCGGCCCTTGATGACGCCGTGGAACTGGAAGGCCTGGCGCGTGGTGATGCGCAGGCCGCGCTCGGCATAGGTGGTGGCGATGGCGTCCAGGCCCAGCCACTGCGCCGGCGTCACCACGCCGCCGGGCGTGCGGGTGCGGATCATGAAGCTGTAGTCGGGCTCGAGCCTGGCGACGCGACGTTCCTCGCGAAGGTCGCGATCGTCCTGCTGGTAGCTGCCGTGGTACTTGATCAAAACTTGGTCGGCTTCGGCCAGCGCGCCGGTGACCGGGTTGGCCAGGCTGTCGAGCAGGGTGCCGCGCAGGCGGCCGCTGGCCTGCTTGATGTCTTCGACGGAGTGCGCGCTCATCAGTAGACGTCCCGGGCATAGCGGCCCTGCTGCTGCAGCGTGGCGAGGTAGTCCCGCGCGGCGTCCTGGTCGCGCCCGCCGTGGGTCGTGACGACATCGAGCAGGGCGGCTTCGACGTCGCGCCCCATCGCCGTCGCGCCGCAGACGTACAAGTGCGTGCCGCCTTCGAGCCAGTCGAAAAGCGTGCGGCCGTGTTCGCGCAGGCGATGCTGCACGTACACCTTGTCGGCCTGGTCGCGCGAGAAGGCGAGGTCGAGCCGATGCAGCTGGCCCGCCTTGAGCGCCTGCTGCCACTCGAGCTGGTAGAGGAAATCGTGGCGCGCATAAGGGGCGCCGAACAGCAGCCAGTTGCGGCCGGTGGCGCCACTCGCCGCGCGTTCCTGCACGAAGCCGCGGAACGGCGCGACGCCCGTGCCGGGCCCGATCATGATCACGTCGCGCCCGCCGTCGCGCGGCAGGCGGAAGCGCTCGTTGGCTTCGATGAAGACCGGCAACGCCTCGCCTTCCTCCGATGACGCGAGCTGGTGCGAGGCCGCGCCCCAGCGCCGGCCGCCGGGCGCGTCCCACTGGACGTGGTCGACCGTCAGGTGGGCTTCGGCACCGACCACGCTCTGGCTCGAAGCAATGGAATAGAGCCGCGGTGCCAGCGGCCGCAGCGCGGCGACCAGGTCCGGCGCGGTCCACGCGGCCGGGAAGGCCTGCAGCAAGTCGATAAGTTGGTGCGTGCCCAGCAGCGTGGCCAAGGCCTCGGCGTGGTTCGGTTCAAGCGTGCGTGCCAACGCGTCGTGCCCGCCGCGCTCGGCCTGCTTCGCCAGGAAGGGGCGCGCCAGCTTTGTAAGCTCCCGCCGTTCGGACAGCCAGGTGCGCAGCGGCACGCCATCCACTTCCGCGTCGCCGTCGAGCGAGAGTTCGGCCAGCACGGCGTCCACCAGCGCCGGCGGATTGCGCGGCCACAGCCCCAGCGCGTCGCCGGGCTGGTAGGTCAGCCCCGAGCCCTCGAGCGAAAGTTCGAGATGGCGCACGTCCTTGCGGCTGCCGCGTCCGGTCAGGCGCTGGTTGGCCAGCACTTCGGCGGCGAAGGGTTTCTCGCGCGACCACGGGGATACAGGCGCGACGGCACGCAGCGGCGTCACCGTGGCCGAAGGCGTCGCGGCCAGCGCGATGCGCGCGTGCTCCAGCGCCTGCCCGAGCCACGGCGTCGCCACCGCCCCGACGTCCACGTCGGCCTCGCCGCGCGCGAACAGTCGCTTCGCGCCCAGCCCGGCCAGGCGTTCGTCGATCTCGCGCCCGGTGGCGTTGAACAGCGGATAGCTCGAATCGCCCAGGCCCAGCACCGCGTACTGCAGCTGCGGCAGCTTCGGCGCGCGCTTGCCGAGCAGGTGCGACACGAAGCCGCGGGCATCGTCCGGCGGCTCGCCTTCGCCCTGCGTGCTGATCACCACGTACAGCAGCCGCTCGTCCTTGAGCTCGGGCAGCGGGTAGGCATCGGCGCGCAGCAGGCGCACCGCGAGGCCGCCGGTCTCGGCCTGCCGGGCCAGCTGTTCGGCCACGCGCCGCGCATTGCCGGTCTGGCTGCCGAAGACGACGGTGAGGCGGGCGCCGGCCTGCGGCTCCGCGGCCGCCGGCCGGGCGCCCGGGCGGGCGGCCAGGCCGGCGGCGTAACCCGAAAGCCACCACAGGCCGGGGGCATCCAGCCCGTCGGTCAGGCGCGCCAGCAGGTCGACCTTGTCACCGGGCAGGGGCGGCACGGGCAGGGCGGCGGGGGCGGGAGGCATGGGCGTCGGGTTCCTGGAAGCGATGGACCGACGCTACGCGCGGGATTTCCCGCGCGGAAAGGAACAGGCGGCATGCCGACATGCCCGGCGCTTATTTGCCGGCGCGAAAAGGGCGCACGATAGTCGCCGCACCCTCCCCGCGGCCGCCCCATGGACCTGCCCCCCGAGTTCTTCATCTTCGTCGCCATCGGCCTCGCGGCACAGCTGGTCGACGGCGCGCTGGGCATGGCCTACGGCGTCACCAGCTCCAGCCTGCTGCTGGCCTTCGGGCTGCCGCCGGCGGTGGCCAGCGCCAGCGTGCATGCGGCCGAAGTGGCCACCACCGGCGTGTCCGGCCTGAGCCACGGCTACTTCGGCAACGTCGACCGCAAGCTGATGTGGTCGCTGGTGCTGCCCGGCGTGCTGGGCGCGGTCACCGGTGCCTGGCTGCTGGCTTCGGTGGACTGGAGCTGGCTGCGGCCGCTGGTGGCGGCCTACCTGCTGGCCTTGGGCCTGATGCTGGTCTGGCGCGCGTGGCGCGGCCAGCGGCGTGCGCCCCGGCACGGCGGCAACGTGCCGCTGGGGCTGGGCGCCGGCTTCCTCGATGCCGTGGGTGGCGGCGGCTGGGGCCCGCTGACCACCACCCACCTGATGGCCCGGCACCTCGAGCCGCGCATCGCGATCGGCACGGCGAATGCGGCGGAGTTCTTCATCAGCCTGGCGGTGTCGCTGGTGTTCCTGGCCACGCTGGGCGTCAGCCACGTGCACGTGGTGCTGGGGCTGCTGGTGGGCGGCGTGATCGCGGCGCCCTTCGCCGCCTGGCTGACGCGGCGGGTGCCGGCGCGCCCGCTGATGGCCTTCGTCGGCCTGCTGGTCAGCGCGGTCAGCCTCTACAACCTGCTGCGTTGATATCCTGCCCGCCATGAGCGAACCCGCCCTGTCCCACCTCGACCGCCTCGAAGCCGAGGCCATCCACGTCCTGCGCGAGGTCGCGGCCTCCTTCCGCAACCCGGTGATGCTGTATTCCGTGGGCAAGGACAGCTCGGTGCTGCTGCACCTGCTGGTGAAGGCCTTCCACCCCGCGAAGCCGCCGATCCCGCTGCTGCACGTGGACACCGGCTGGAAGTTCCGCGAGATGATCGAATTCCGCGACCGCCGCGCCGCCGAGACGGGCGTCGAGCTGCGCACGCACACCAACCCCGAGGGCCTGGCCCAGGGCGTCAGCCCGGTGACCCACGGCGCCACCGTGCACACCGACGTGATGAAGACGCAGGCGCTGAAGCAGGCGCTGGACCTGCACCAGTTCGACGCGGCCATCGGAGGCGCGCGCCGCGACGAGGAGAAGTCGCGGGCCAAGGAGCGCATCTTCTCGTTCCGCACCGCCCAGCACCGCTGGGACCCGAAGAACCAGCGGCCCGAGCTGTGGGACCTGTACAACACCCGCATCGAGAAGGGCGAGAGCGTGCGCGTGTTCCCGATCTCGAACTGGACCGAGCTCGACGTCTGGCTCTACGTCTACCGCGAGAAGATCCCGGTGCCATCGCTGTACTTCGCGGCCGAGCGGCCGGTGGTCGAGCGCGACGGCGCGCTCATCATGGTGGACGACGCGCGCCTGCCGCTGCGGCCGGGCGAAGTGCCGGTGATGCGCAAGGTGCGCTTCCGCACGCTGGGCTGCTACCCGCTCACGGGCGCCATCGAGTCCGAGGCCGACACGCTGGAGAAGGTCATCGCCGAGATGCTGGTCGCCACCACCTCCGAGCGCCAGGGCCGCGTGATCGACCACGACCCCGGCGCGTCGATGGAGAAGAAGAAGCAGGAGGGCTACTTCTGATGGCCACCAACAAGCCGCTTTCTGTAGGAGGGACTTCAGTCCCGAAGCCCTTCGCCGAAAGCTTCGGGACTGAAGTCCCTCCTACAGGGAGCGTTGCGGCTTACCTGAAACAGCACGAAGCCAAACCGCTGCTGCGCTTCATCACCTGCGGCAGCGTGGACGACGGCAAGTCCACGCTGATCGGGCGGCTGCTGCACGACACCCGCCTGCTGCTCGACGATCAGCTGGCCGCGCTGGCCAAGGACAGCCGCCGCCACGGCACCCAGGGCGAGGACATCGACTTCGCGCTGCTGGTGGACGGCCTCGAGGCCGAGCGCGAGCAGGGCATCACCATCGACGTCGCCTACCGGTTCTTCAGCACCGACAAGCGCAAGTTCATCGTCGCCGACTGCCCGGGCCACGAGCAGTACACCCGCAACATGGCCACGGGCGCATCCACTGCCGACCTGGCCGTGGTGCTGGTGGATGCACGCAAGGGCCTGCTGACGCAGACGCGCCGGCACAGCTACATCGTCTCGCTGCTGGGCATCCGCCACGTGGTGCTGGCGGTGAACAAGATGGACGTGGCCGGCTACGACCAGGCCACGTTCGAGCGCATCGTCGCCGACTACGCCGCGCTGGCCGCGAGCCTGGGCATCACCCGCGTGCAGGCGATCCCGCTGTCGGCGCTGCGCGGCGACAACCTGCTGGCGCCGTCGCCGGCGATGCCCTGGTACACGGGCCCGAGCCTGCTGGAGGCGCTGGAAGCCGCCGAGCCCGCGCAGGACGATCCGCGCGCGCCGATGCGCCTGCCGGTGCAGTGGGTGAACCGCCCGAGCCAGGACTTCCGCGGCTTCGCCGGCACGCTGGCGGCCGGCGCGGTGTCGCCGGGCGACGAGGTGGTGGTGCTGCCCTCGGGCCGCCGTTCGCGCGTGGCCCGCCTCGTCACCGCCGATGGCGACCTGCCGCGTGCGGTGGCCGGGCAGGCCATCACGCTGGTGCTGGAGGACGAAGTGGACGTGAGCCGCGGCGACGTGATCGCCGCCGCTGGCGACCCGCCGCAGGTGGCCGACCAGTTCGCCGCGCACCTGCTGTGGATGGGCGCGCAATCGCTGCTGCCCGGCCGGCCCTACCTGCTCAAGATCGGCGCGCGCACCGTCACCGCCCAGGTCACCGAGATCAAGCACAAGGTCGACGTGAACACGCAGGCGGCGCTGGCCGCCAAGCACCTCGAGCTCAACGAGGTCGGCGTGGTCAACCTCAGCCTCGACCAGGCCATCGCCTTCGAACCCTATGCCGCCAACCGGCGACTGGGCGGCTTCATCCTGATCGACCGGCAGTCCAACGCCACCGTCGCCGCGGGCACGCTCGACTTCGCGCTGCGCCGCGCGGCCAACATCCACTGGCAGCACCTGGACGTGGACCGCACGGCGCGTGCCCGCATCAAGGGCCAGCAGCCGCGGGTGCTGTGGTTCACCGGCCTGTCGGGCGCCGGCAAGTCCACCATCGCCAACCTGGTGGACAAGCAGCTGCATGCGCAGGGCTTCCACACCTTCATCCTCGATGGCGACAACGTGCGCCACGGGCTCAACCGTGACCTCGGCTTCACCGACGAGGACCGCGTCGAGAACATCCGCCGCGTGGCCGAAGTGGCGAAGCTGATGGCCGACGCGGGCCTGATCGTGCTGGTGAGCTTCATCTCGCCGTTCCGCGCCGAGCGGCGGATGGCGCGCGAACTGTTCGCGCCGGGCGAGTTCCTCGAAGTGCACGTGGACACGCCGCTGGCCGAAGCCGAGCGCCGCGATGCCAAGGGGCTTTACGCGAAGGCGCGCGCCGGGCAGATCCGCAACTTCACCGGCATCGATTCGCCGTACGAGGCGCCGGAGGCGGCGGAGCTGGTGCTCGATACGGTGTCGCAGACTCCGGAGCAGCTGGCGGCCGTTGTCGTCGCGCGGGTGTTGGAGGAGTAGGCCAAAGGCTTCGGGCCTGAAGGCCCTCCTACAGGGCCTCGTGTAGGAGGGACTTCAGTCCCGAAGCTTTTCAGCCAGCACGGCCGCATACCGCGCCGCCGCACCCTCGCCGTAAGGCAGGAACACCGACGGCTCCGTCAGCTCGAGCTCGAGCAGCTGCGGCCCGGTTTCGGACGGCAGCAGGTCCACGCGCGCATACACCAGCGGCCCGAAGGGCAGGGCGGCCAGCACCTGGCGCGCGACGGCGTGCTCCGCCTCGGACGGCGTGCGCGGCTGGAGGTGCTCGTCGTTGAACAGTGCGCGCGTCGCGTCCTTGCCGCGCTTGAGCAGCGGCGCCTTGCGGATGGCGTGGCTGAACTGGCCGCCGAAGAACAGCAGCGCGGTCTCGCCCTGCTCGTCGACCGCGCGCAGGTAGGGCTGCACCATCACGTGGCGGCCCTGGTCGAGCAGGCGACGCGCGTGCGCGATCGCCGCGGGGCGGTCTTCGCGCAGGTAGCGCTGGGCGTCGCGCGAGCCGGCGCCGACGGTGGGCTTGACCACGTATTCGGCGAGGTCGGGGAAGCCGGCCGGATCCTCGCCCGGCGCGATGAAGTGGCTTTCGATCACCGGCACGCCTTTCGCGGCCAGTTCGCCCAGGTAGCGCTTGTCGGTGTTCCAGCGCACCACGTCGGGGCCGTTCCACAGCTTCGTGAGCGCGGCGGTGCGGTCGCACCAGGCCAGGAATTCCGGCAGGCGGTCGATGTAGTCCCAGGTCGAGCGCAGCAGCACCGCGTCGAAGCGCGCCCAGCTCACGGTCGGGTCGTCCCACGCGACGACGGAGACGTCGATGCCCGCGGCGTCGCAGGCCTCGCGCAGCGGCGTCAGGTCTTCGTCGAGCCCGTAGGCGGCAATCGCAGTCGCAAGCGCAAGCTTCATGATGCTTCCCTGTAGGAGGGCCTTCAGGCCCGAAGCTTTCCGGCCAAAAGCTTCGGGCCTGAAGGCCCTCCTACATGATTCAGAGGTTCTGGTAGTTGGGGCCGGCGCCGCCCTCGGGCGTCACCCAGGTGATGATCTGGTACGGATCCTTGATGTCGCAGGTCTTGCAGTGCACGCAGTTGGCGGCGTTGATCTGCAGGCGCTTTCCCTCGGTGTCCTCGACGATCTCGTACACGCCGGCGGGGCAGAAGCGCTGGCAGGGGTTGCCGTATTCCTCGGCGCACTTCGTGATGCAGACGTCGGTGTCGGCGACCTTCAGGTGCACCGGCTGGTCTTCGTCGTGCTCGGTGGCGGCGAAGTAGACGCCGGCCAGGCGGTCGCGCGGCACCAGCGTGCGCTCGACGTAGTCGCGCTTGGGCTTCTCGGCCACGTCGAGCTTCTGCAGCGAGCTCCAGTCGGGCTTGCAGCGCCAGGTCCAGGGCGAGAGGCCCGCGGTGGCGGTTTCCCACGCGGAGTTCACCAGGCCGAACCACAGGCCTTTCTTGAAGCCGGGCTTGATGTTGCGGACTTTCCTGAGCTCGGCCATCGCCGGCGAGGCGCGCAGCTTGGCGTCGAAGCCGGCCGCGACCGGGGTTTCCTGCGCCGCCAGGTGTTCGGCCGCGAGCATGCCGCTGCGGATCGCCTGGTGCGTGCCCTTGATCTTGGGCACGTTGAGCAGGCCGGCGGTGTCGCCGATCAACAGCGCGCCGGGCATCTCGACCTTGGGCAGCGACTGCCAGCCGCCGGTGACGATGGCGCGGGCGCCGGCGCTGAGGATGTTGCCGCCCTCGAGCAGGCCCTTCACCTGCGGGTGGTGCTTCCACTGCTGGAAGGCCTCGTAGGGCTGGTAGTTCGGGTCGCGGTAGTCGAGGCCCGAGACGTAGCCCAGCGCGATGCGGTCGCCGTCGAGGTGGTAGAGGAAGCTGCCACCGTAGGTGTGGCTGTCGGCCGGCCACCCGAGCGTGTGCACGATCTTGCCGGGCGTGACGCGGCCCGGCGGCACCTGCCAGAGTTCCTTGATGCCGATCGAGTAGTTCTGCGGGTCGGACTCGGCGTCGAGGCCGTACTTGCGCACCAGCTGCTTGGTCAGGTGGCCGCGCGCGCCCTCGGCCAGCACGGTGACCTTGGCCCGGATGTCGATGCCCTGGGTGTAGCCGGACTTCTGCGAACCGTCCTTGGCCACGCCCATGTCGCCGATGCGCACGCCGGCGACCGCGCCGTTCTCGTCAAACAGCGGCTCGGCGGCGGCGAAGCCCGGGTAGATCTCGACGCCCAGCGCCTCGGCCTGCGGCGCCAGCCAGGCGCACATCGCGCCCAGGCTGACGATGAAGTTGCCGTGGTTGGACATCTGCGGCGGCACGAACGGGAACCGGGTGCCGCCGTCCTTGGTGAGGAACCAGAACTCGTCCTCGGTGGCCGGCACGCAGACCGGTGGCGGGTTGTCGCGCCAGCCGGGCAGCAGGGCGTCCAGCGGGCCGGGCTCGATGACGGCGCCGGAGAGGATGTGGGCGCCGATGACCGAGGACTTCTCGATCACGCACACCGACAGCTCGGGTTTGAGCTGCTTGAGCCGGATCGCGAAGGACAGGCCGGCCGGGCCTGCGCCCACGGCGACCACGTCATATTCCATCACGTCACGTTCACTCATTTTCCAAGGCTCCGTACGGCAAGGTTCGGATTGTCCCGGTTTGCCCGGGGCCGGGCAATCAAGGACACTTCACGCAGCCCTGACCGGACGCCCGCCCGCATGACAGCCAGCCCCGACGCCCTTCGCCAGGCCCCGCTCTACCGCGTGCTGCACGCCCTGGCCAAAGGGGAAACCAGCAGCGAGGCCCTGACCGGCGCCTGCCTGGCCGCGATCGCGCGCGATGGCAACCTCAACGCCTGGACCTGGGTGGACGCCGCCGGTGCCCTGGCCGCCGCCCGTGCCAGCGACGAGCGCCGCGCCGAAGGCAAGCCGCTGGGCCGTCTGGACGGCGTGCCGATCGCGGTGAACGACAACTTCGACATCGCCGGCATGCCCACCGGCCTGGGCCTGCCGGGCCACCCGGGCCTGGCCGAGGAAGACGCCCACGCGGTGCGGCGCCTGCGCGGCGCCGGCGCGGTGTTCCTGGGCAAGACCAATATCGACGAGGCGGCGTTCGGAACCGTGGGCCGCAACCCGCACCACGGCGACGTGCGCAACCCGGTGCATCCGGACCGCGCGGCCGGCGGTGCCTCCGCGGGTGCGGCAGTCGCGGTGGCCGCGGGCCACGCGATCGCGGCGCTGGGCTCGGACACGCTGGGCGCGGTGCGCATCCCGGCGGCGTTCTGCGGGCTGGTGGCGCACAAGCCCACCTTCGGCGAAATCAGCTGCCGCGGCATGGCCGCCGCGCTGCGCCGGCTCGATTGCGTGGGCCTGGTCACGCGCACCGTGCAGGACGCCGGGCTGCTGCTGCCGGTGCTCACCGGCTACGACGCCGGCGACCCGCGCTCGCGCAAGCGCCGTGTTCCGCTGTCGCCGCCGGACTGGGTGCCGGGTGAACTCAAGGCCGGCGTGGTCGCCGACCTGTCCGTGCTGGGCGTGGATGCCGCGGTCGCCGAGAGCTTCAGCGCGGTGATGGCGCGGGTGGCGCCGGTGTTCGGCAGCGCGCTGCCGGTGGCGCTGGAAGTGGCGCCGCTGGAAGTCGCCGCCACCCGTCGCGCGGCGCTGCTGCTGATGGAGGCCGAGATCCTGGCCGCGCATGAGCCTCGCCTCGAGGGTGCTTCCACCCGCCTGCGCTGGCTGCTCGATTTCGCAAAGCGCAAGACCGCGGCCGATTTCGCGCGCGCCGACCTGCGCCTGGACCAGCACGTGGTGCGCGTGCGCCGCCTGTTCGAACAGTTCGACGTGCTGCTGCTGCCGACCACCGCGGCGGCGCCGCCGGCCTACGGCGCCGACGAGCCGGCCAACCTGGCCGACCTCACCGCACTTGCCTCCCTGGCCGGCTGCCCGGCACTGAGCCTGCCGCTGCCCGGCGGCCTGGGCCTCCAGCTCGTCGGCGCCCCGGGCTCCGACCTGCGCCTCCTCGAACTTGCCGGCGTGATTGCGGCGGTCGCCGACACCGGGGAATAGTTTTTTAGCCACGGATGAACACAGATGAACACAGATGTGGTCCGGCAAGCGTTTGATGGCTGGCAAAGAGCGCTTCCGACGTTGACTTGAGCCACCCTGGCTTCTTCTTTATCCGTGTTCATCTGTGTTCATCCGTGGCTGAAGAATGCTCTACCCCATCCCCGACGGAACGCTCAGCTTCAAGCCCGACTGGCTGCCGCGCGCGGAGGCGGATGAGTTGCTGGCGGGGTTGATGGATTCGATCCGGTGGGAGACGCATCGGATCCGGATGTTCGGGCGGGAGGTGGATTCGCCGCGGTTGAGCTGCTGGATCGGTGATCCCGGCGCTTCCTATGTCTATTCGCGCACGCGCTTCGAGCCGCGGCCCTGGCCGGCGGCGCTGCAGGCGCTGCGGCCGCGCATCGATGCCGCCGCGGGCGTGGTCATGAACAGCGTGCTGGCGAACCTCTACCGCGATGGCCGCGATGCCATGGGCTGGCACAGCGACGACGAACCCGAACTCGGTCCGCGCCCGGTGATTGCCTCCTTGAGCCTCGGCGGCACCCGCCGCTTCGCCTTCAAGCACCGCCGCGACCCCACCAAGAAATTCGCGCTCGACCTCCCGCACGGCAGCCTGCTCGTGATGTCCGGCGAAACCCAGGCCCACTGGCGCCACGCCCTGCCCCGCACCACCCGCGAAGTCGCCCCCCGCCTGAACCTAACCTTCCGCCAAATCAAACCAAATGAACCAGGTTCATTTGTTTAATGAACCTGGTTCATTTGATTGGGAGAGCGGTAGCGGGTTCGGGTCACTCGGTGGCCGGGTGGGTCACGGCGTATCGCCGGGTGGTGCCCATTTTGTCGTCGTAGCACTCTGCCTCGACGCCGCCTTGCGGGGTCGCGAACAGCCGCAGGCAGAGCCCGGCGCCTTGCTGTCTTGAATCGAATATCCGCAGGCCGTTGCGCATCACGGTGTTGTAGCCGCCACCCTTCCGGTGGAAGCCGAGCAGGTAGGTGTCGTCCGCGACCTTCAGGCGCTGGACGATTTCAGGAGGTGGCTCGCGGCTGGGGACCAGCAGCAGGGCTATCTGGATGGCGGCGCCCACCAGCACGATGGTTCCAATCACGTCGGGGCGCTTCCAGAAACGCTGGTAGGCGGTCAGCGGTGGCTCGGCGGCCTGGCCGGTGTCGCCCGGCGACGGTGCTCCCATCAGCGCGGCGTGTCCGTTGATGGCGTTTCGCGATTCGCCTCTTGCAGGGTCCAGCCGACGAGGTCGGTGGTGAGGGCGGACATCGCGGTGCCGAAGGCGGCGACCATGTCGTCGATTTCGGGGGAGGTGCCGGGGACGGCGTGGCGGAAGCGCCTGGCGGCGACCGTGCCGCCGCCGCGGAACTGGACCAGGCGGGCCTGCACTTCGATCACGGCCTCGGGGCGGCCGTCGACGTAGACGGTTTCGAAGGCGCGCACTTCCACCAGCAGGCCGGCGTCGCCGCGCGAGCCGCCGCCGAAGCGGCCGACGGCGGCGAGCTTGCCGGCGTCCTCGAAGCCTTCGATCAGCGCGGTCTGCAGCAGCTCCGGCGCATCGTCGGCCCAGGCGGCGCCCTTGTAGACCTGGAAGCGGTCGGGCGTGGGCCGCACCGCGATGCGCGAGGAGTCGAGCATCTGGTTGGCGGCGCTGGTGACCACCGTCAGGTGCCAGTCCACGGCGGGCCAGGCCGCATCGACCGTGACCGAGGACGCCGGCGCGAAGATCTTCACGTCGGTCTTCGGCCCGCCGATCGCGGCGCAGCCGGCCAGCAGGGTGGTGGCGCCGAGCAGGGCGATGGCACGGATCATGGTTCGAACTCCTCGGGTTGTTCGCGGCCCAGCAGGAAGCCGGCGGGGTTGCCCTCGACCCGTTCGACCAGGTCGTCGAGCTCGCGGATCAGGCCGCGCAGCTGGCGCATGGTCGGGCCGACCTGGGACAGGCCGTCCTGGCTGAAATCGGAGATGGCGTCGCGGTTGTCGGTGAGGATGGCGTCGGCGCTGGTGCTGGCCGATTCGAGCTTGGCCAGCGTGCGGTCCAGGCGCGCGACCAGGGCCGGCAGCTCCTGCACCAGGTTGGCGTCGAGGTTGTTGATGGTGCGGTCGGCGCTGGTCAGCGTCTGCTCGAGCTTCTCGCTGGCGGCGCGGGCGTTGCGCACCAGGGCGGCGATGTCGTCGCGTTCGCTGGCGATCGAGCCGGTGATCTGGTCGAGCTGGTCGAGCGTGCGCGTCACCCGCGCCACGTTCTCGTCGCTGAGCAGCTCGTTGATGCGGTTGACGATCTCGCTGGCGTTGGCGGCGATGTTCTGCAGCGCCGACGGCTCGGTCTGGATGACGGCCACGCGCTGGCCCTCGCGCCGCTCGAGCGGCGGGCTGCCGGGGCTGCCGCCGGTGAGCTGGATGATGGCGACGCCGGTGAGGCCGGTGAGCGCCAGCTTGGCGCGGGTGTCGGTCTTCACCGGCGTGTCGGCCGCCAGGCGGATGCGGGCGATCACCTTGCGCGGGTCGTCCTTGTCGAGCGAGAGCCGCCGCACGGCGCCGACGCTGATGCCGTTGTACAGCACCTGGCTGCCGACGCTCAGGCCGGTCACCGCCTCCACGAACACCACGTCGTATTCGGTGAAGGATTTCTCGGTGGTGTACTTCGCGGCCCACAGCGCGAACAGCACCGCGAGCAGGCAGACGGCGAGCGTGAACGCGCCGATGAGCACATGGTTGGCACGGGTTTCCATGGTCAAGCCTCCTTGGCCCGGGCGGCCTGCGCGGCGCGTCCGCGCGGGCCGTGGAAATAATCCTGCACCCACGGGTGGTCGAAGCGTTCGACCTCGGCCAGCGGGGCGTTGATGAGCACGCGCCGGTCGCCGATGACGGCGACGCGGTCGCAGATGGTGTAAAGCGTGTCGAGGTCGTGGGTGATCAGGAAGACGGTCAGCCCCAGCGCCTTCTGCAGGGTCTTGATGAGGTCGTCGAACGCGGCGGCACCGATGGGGTCGAGGCCGGCGGTGGGTTCGTCGAGGAACAGCAGCGCCGGATCCAGCGCCAAGGCCCGCGCCAGCGCCGCGCGCTTGCGCATGCCGCCCGAGAGCTGCGAAGGCAGCTTGGCGCCCGCGTCCTCGCCCAGGCCGGCCATGCGGATCTTGAGCATGGCCAGGTCGTGGATCATGTCGGGCGGCAGCGCGCCGTAGTGCTCCTTCAGCGGCACCGAGACGTTCTCCGCCACGGTGAGCGAGGAAAACAGCGCGCCGTTCTGGAACAGCACGCCGGTGTTGAGCTCGATCACGCCGCTGGCCCGGGCGCGGTCGGACAGCGCGTCCACGCCCAGCACCTCGATGCTGCCGCCCTGCGGTTCACGCAGCCCGAGCACGGCGCGCATCAGCACCGACTTGCCGGTGCCCGAGCCGCCGACCACGCCGATGATCTCGCCGCGGCGCACGTCCAGGTCCAGGTCCTGGTGCACCACCTGCTCGCCGAAGGCGTTGCGCAGGCCGCGCACGCGGATGGCGAGTTCGGCGGCGTCGGCGGCTTCCGTGCTCACCAGTCCATCTCCATGAAGAACAGCGCGGCGAAGGCGTCGAGCAGGATCACCAGCGAGATCGTCTGCACCACGCTCGAGGTGGTGCGTTCGCCCACCGACTGCGCCGTGCCCTGCACCTGGAAGCCCTCGAGGCAGCCGATGAGGCCGATGATCATCGCGAACATCGGCGCCTTCGACACGCCGACCCAGAAGTGGCGCACCTCGATGGTCTCGTGCAGGCGGGTGATGAACATCTCGGGCGTGAACCCGAGGCTGGCCACGCTGACCGCCAGGCCGCCGGCGATGCCCGCGATCATCGCCAGGAAGGTCAGCAGCGGCAGCATCACCAGCAGGGCGGCCAGGCGCGGGATCACCAGCAGTTCGATCGGATCGAGGCCGAGGGTGCGGATGGCGTCGATTTCCTCGCCCGACTGCATCGCGCCGATCTGCGCGGTGAAGGCGCTGGCGGTGCGGCCGGCCAGCAGGATGGCGGTCAGCAGCACGGCGAATTCGCGCAGGAAGGCGATGCCGACCAGTTCGACCACGAAGATCTCGGCGCCGAAATCGCGCAGCACGGTGGCGCCGAGGAAGGCGATCACCGCGCCCACCATGAAGCTCAGCAGCAGCACCAGCGGCACGGCGTCGAGGCCGACCTGCTCCATGTGGTGCACGGTGGGCGTGAGCCGGAAGCGGGCCGGGCGCAGCAGCACGCCCAGCGCGGTCTTGAGCGTGAGGCCGAGGAAGCCAACCAGGGCGAGGATCTCGCGGGTGTAGTCCTCGACCGCGAAGCCCATGCGCGCCAGCATCTCGCGGAAGCCGTAGTCGGTGCGCCGCACCCGGCGCGGGTTCTCGCAGATCGCCTGCACGGTGCCGGTGAGCGGCTGGTAGGCCGGCTGCACCTCGACCGTGGCCAGGCCCAGGCCGACCTTCACCGCGTAGCGCGAGAGCATCATGGCGCCGGCTGAATCGAGCCGGCCGATGTCGCGGCCGTCGATGTCCTCGGCCGACTCGGGCGCGGCCTCGAGCAGGGCGAGCAGGGTCGCGGCGTGCGCCAGGGTCCAGTCGCCGCGCGCGACGAGGATGCCGGGCTGGCGCTCGCTGGGTTCGATGCTGGGCGGGGGGCTCATGCCGTCGGCGTTTCCTCAGCTTTGCCCGAGGATAGCCGCCAGCGGAGGCTCGTGCCATGCTTTGCGCGCGATGACTGCCCCCGTCCTGAACAGCCAATCCAACTACGAGGCGCAGGCCGGTTTCGTCGCCGAGCTCGCCACCCGCCTGCACGCCTACGGCACCACCTCCCAGCGCCTCGAGGGCGCGGTGATGGGCGTGGCGCAGCGCCTGGGCCTGGAGTGCGAGGTCTGGTCGAACCCGACCGGCATCATCCTGAGCTTCGCCGACCCGGTGCGCGGGCAGCAGAACGGCATCACCCGCGTGCTGCGGCTGGCGCCCGGCGACCAGAACCTGGGCCGCCTGGCCGCCACCGATGCGATCGCCGAGGACGTGCTGGCCGGCCGCATGGATCCGGCCGCGGGCCTGGCCGCGCTGAAGGCGCTCGATCGCCCCGCCAGCCGGCTGTCGCAGGCGCTGAATGCTTTCAGCTTCGGCCTGTCGGCGGCGGCGGTGTCGGCCCTGCTGGGCTCGGCCTGGGCCGGCGTGGCCACCGCGGGCGTCATCGGCATGCTGATCGGCGTGATGTTCGTGCTGGGCGCGGGCCGGCCGCGGCTGTCCGAGGCCCTCGAGGCGCTCGCCGCGCTGGTGGCGACCCTGTTGGCCGCCGCCGTGGCGACCTGGATCACGCCGATCTCGCTCAACACGGTGATCATTTCCTCGCTGATCGTGCTGATGCCCGGCCTGATGCTGACCAACGCCGTCAGCGAACTCTCGAGCCAGCAGCTGATGTCCGGCACCGCGCGCTTCGCCGGCGCGCTGATGATCCTGATGAAGCTGACCTTCGGCACCGTGGCGGCGATGCAGGTCGTCGGGCTGCTGGGCTGGGTGCCGCAGGAGGCCGCGGCCCAGCCGCCGTCGCTGCTGCCGTCGCTGGTGGCGCTGGGCGTGGCGGCGTACGCGTTCGCGGTGCTGTTCCAGGCCTCGGCGCGCGACTACCCGCTGGTGATGGCGGCGGTGCTGCTGGGCTACGGCCTCACCCGCGTGGGCGGCGAGCTGCTGGGCCTGGCTTCGGACAACTTCGCGGGCGGCGCCTTCTTCGCCAGCATGGGCGTGGCCGCCATCAGCAATATCTACGGCCGCTGGCGCAATCGCCCGGGCGCGCTGATCCGGGTGCCGGGCATCATCCTGCTGGTGCCGGGCAGCGTCGGCTTCCGCAGCCTGAACTTCGTGATGGAGCGCGACGTCTGGCTGGGCCTGGACACGGCCTTCGTGCTGCTGTCGGCCCTGATCGCGATCGTCGCCGGGTTGCTGTTCGGCAACCTGATCGTCCCGTCGCGGCGGAATATCTGATTCTTTGACGCGGATTTACGCGGATGAACGCGGATAGAGCGGAAGCCGGAGTGGGCTGTCGCGAGCTCGGCGGGCGAGCGTAAAAAAGGGGTCAGAGTGATTTACCGTTTGAAACGGAAAATTACTCTGACCCCATTTTTTTGACTGCGTTTCGCCTTGGGCCCGCTTTCTTGCGGGTAACCAGTTTCGCGTTTGCTCTATCCGCTTTTATCCGCGTAAATCCGCGTCAAAAAACGCGGTTACCTGGCGATGGCGAAGTCTTCGAGCTTGCGGCCGCGGGCGAGTTCGGCGGCCAGCCACTTCGGGGGCATGCCGCGGCCGGCCCAGGTCTGGGTGGCGTCGGCGGGGTTGCGGTACTTGGGCTCGACCTTGGTGCCCTTCTGGCTGGACTTCTTGCCCGGGGTTTTCTTGGCCGGCACGCCGGTCTTCTCGCGGACCATGCGGGCGGTGCCGAACAGCTCGTCGACGGTGTAGCCCTCGGCCTTGGCCAGGGAGACGATCTTCTTGCGCACCGCGGCGATCGGCTTGCGCTTGGCCAGCGACTTCTTGCGCTGGTTGGCCTTGGCGATCAGGGCCTGGAGTTCCTTGGCCGAGAGGCCTTCGAGGTTGATGCTCATGGGGTTTCCTTGGATGCCTGGCAGGGTGGGGTTTCCGGGCGGCTGCCCGGGATACCTCGATGTTACCCCTGCCAAAGGCACCGCTGGAACCCGCGCGGGGGTTTGCGCGGGGTTTGAGCACGGTTCGCCGGGTGGTTTTCTCAGGCGACGCCGAGGCGAGCCAGCAGCGCGGCCTTGTCCAGGTTCTCGCTGTCGGCGGCGCGGCGGGCGCGGTATTCGAACTGGCCCGACTCCAGGCCGCGGCCGGAAACCACCACGCGGTGCGGGATGCCGATCAGCTCGATGTCGCCGAACATCACGCCCGGGCGCAGCCCGCGGTCGTCGATCACCACGTCCAGGCCGGCCTGCTGCAGCTCGGCGTAGAGCGCGTCGGCGGCCTCGACCACGGCCGGGTCGTTCTTCGGGTTGATGATGCACACCGCCACCTGCCAGGGCGCCATCGGCGCCGGCCAGCAGATGCCGTTGGCGTCGAAGTTCTGCTCGATCGCGGCGGCGACGATGCGCGAGACGCCGATGCCGTAGCAGCCCATGTGCATCACTTGCGCCTTGCCCTCGGCGTCGAGCACGGTGGCCTTGAGCGCCTCGGCGTATTTCTGCCCAAGCTGGAACACGTGGCCGACCTCGATGCCGCGGGCGATCTTGAGCACGCCCTTGCCGTCGGGCGAGGGGTCGCCCTCGACCACGTTGCGCAGGTCGGCGACCAGCGCCGGCTCGGGCAGGTCGCGGCCCCAGTTCACGCCGGCGAGGTGGAAGCCCTTGCGGTTGGCGCCGACCACGAAGTCGGCCATCGCGGCGACGCTGCGGTCGGCGATGATCGTGACCGTCGCCTTGGCGGGCTTCACCGGGCCGATGAAACCGGGCTCGCAGCCCATGTGTTCGTTGATCTCGGCCTCGGTGGCGAGGCGGAAATCGGCCAGGCCCGGCACCTTCGACAGCTTGATCTCGTTGACCATGTGGTCGCCGCGCACCAGCGCCAGCACGAAGCCCTGCTCGCCGACCACGGCGACCGACTTCACGGTGCGCGACAGCGCGAGGCCCATCAGCTTGGCCACTTCCTCGCAGGTGCGCTGCCAGGGCGTTTCCACCTCGCGCATCGCCTCGGCGGCGGCGGGGCGGGCGCCGGGCGCCACCGCCTCGGCCATCTCGACGTTGGCGGCGTAGTCGCTGCCGTCGGAGAACGCGATCGCGTCCTCGCCCGAGTCGGCCAGCACGTGGAACTCATGCGAGGCGCTGCCGCCGATCGCGCCGGTGTCCGCATTGACCGCGCGGAACACCAGGCCGAGGCGGGTGAAGATGCGCGAATAGGCGTCGTACATCGCCTGGTAGGTCTCGCGCAGGCTTTCGGCGCCGAGGTGGAAGGAGTAGGCGTCCTTCATCAGGAACTCGCGCGCGCGCATGACGCCGAAGCGCGGGCGGATCTCGTCGCGGAACTTGGTCTGGATCTGGTAGAAATTCAGCGGCAGCTGCTTGTAGCTGCGAAGCTCGTTGCGCGCGAAGTCGGTGACCACTTCCTCGTGCGTGGGGCCGTAGCAGAACTCGCCGTCCTTGCGGTCCTTGATCTTGAGCAGCTGGCCGCCGAATTTCTGCCAGCGGCCGGTTTCTTCCCACAGCTCGCGCGGCTGGATGGACGGCATCAGCATCTCGATGGCGCCGGCGCGGTCCATTTCCTCGCGCACCACGGCCTCGACCCGGCGCAGCACCCGCAGGCCCAGCGGGCTCCAGGTGTACAGGCCGGCCGCCAGCTTGCGGATCATGCCGGTGCGGAGCATCAGCTGGTGGCTGACCACCTCGGCGTCGGCAGGGGTTTCCTTGCTGGTGTTGAGGTGGAACCGGGAAAGGCGCATCGACAGGACCCGAACCGCTGGAAGGGCCGCCATTGTAGCGGCCGTGCGGCCGGGGTGTGGGCGCCGGGGCGTGCCCGTGCGCCGGGGCGCGGGCTTACTTGGCCGGGGCGCAGTAGGCGTCGGCCTGGCGCTGGGCGAGGTCCTTCTCGGTGGCCAGCTCTTCCGGGGTGAGGTCCTCGGGGGTGCCGTCGCCATCCTTGTCGCGCTGCAGGCGCTGGCCCGAGCCCAGCAGCTCGAGGTTCTTGGTGGCGGTTTCGCAGGCCTTCTCGGCTTCGGACTTGGGCGCTTCCCCGGCCTGCGCGGGCGGCAGGTTCGGGTCGCGGCCGTCCACGCGCCGCACCTGGGCATCGCGGGTTTCCACCTGGCTGTAGACGGACGTGCCGTCGGCATTCTTCGACTTGTAGACCGTGGTCTTGTCGGCGAGCAGCGGGCCCGGCGCCAGGCCGAGGGCCAGGGCGATCAACAGGACGGGACGGGACATGGGGTGGCTCCGGGGGTTTGGCGTGGCCCCGTGATACCACCACCTTCCCCGGCCCGCAAGGCGCGGGCTATGGGGCGAATCCGGGAGCCGCTACACTTCCGGCATGGATCCCCAAGACGAACCCGTCCCGGCCCGCGGCCGCGGCATTTACCTGCTGCCCAACCTGCTCACGACGGGCGGCCTGTTCGCGGGTTTCTACGCCATCCTGGCCGCGGCCAGCGGCAATTTCGAGAATGCCTGCATCGCGGTGTTCGTCGCCGGCCTGTTCGATGGCCTCGACGGCCGGGTGGCGCGCATGACCGGCACCACCAGCGAGTTCGGCGTGCAGTACGACTCCCTGGCCGACCTGGTGAGCTTCGGCATGGCGCCCTCGCTGGTGATGTACCACTGGGCACTCGTGGGTTTCCGCGCCGACGGGCCCGTGCTGGCAAAGGTGGGCTGGGCGGCCGCCTTCCTTTACGCCGCCTGCGCGGCGCTGCGGCTGGCGCGCTTCAACACCCAGGTCGGCTCGACCGACAAGCGCTGGTTCATCGGCCTGGCCAGCCCGGCGGCCGCGGGCCTGATGGTGTCCTTCGTTTGGGCCATGAACACCTTCGGCTACGGCGGGCAGGGGCTGCGCTGGCTCGCCTTCGCGGTCACGGTGGCGGCCGGCCTGCTGATGGTCAGCCGCATCAAGTACTTCAGCTTCAAGGGTTTCCCGAAGGGCGGCCGGGTGCCGTTCTTCGTGATGGCGCTGGTGGTGGTGACGATCGCGGTGCTGTTCATCGCGCAGGCCAAGGGGCTGTTCGCGATCGCGATGGTGTACGTGCTTTCGGGTCCGGCCTGGTGGCTGTGGACCAAGCTGCGGCGCAAGCCCGCCGCATGAGCTGGCGTCCCGACCAGCAGGCGATGCTGGCGGCGATGGGCTACGCGCTCTATCGCCAGGTGCCGGCGCCGGTGCCGCCGCCGGTGGTCGTGGCGCGGCCGGCGGGCTTCCCGGAAAAGCTTTGGGAGTCGCTGGTGCGGGCGGCGGGCGGGCGCGATCCCTCGGCGCTGCTGCCGCCGGCCGAACAGCTGCGCGCGGACGCGCGGGCCAAGCGGGCGCTGTGGCCGGCGCTGCGGGCACTGCGCCGAAGGCGCTGAGCCATGAACGCGCGGCCCGCCCCGGGAAGCCAGGTCCGCCCGATGCGCCAGGCCGACATCGACGCGGTGTCGGCGATCGAGAACCGCGCCTACGTCTTCCCGTGGACCCCGGGCATCTTCCGCGACTGCCTGCGCGCCGGCCACCAGTGCTGGGTGCTGGAGGCGGGCTCGACCCTGCTCGGCTACGGCGTGCTGAGCGCGGCGGCGGGCGAGGCGCACATCCTCAATATCTGCATCGCGCCCGAATACCAGGGCCGCGGCCACGGCCGCCGCCTGCTGCGCCGGCTGGTCGACCTGGCGCGCTGGCACCAGGCCAACCAGGTCTTCCTCGAAGTGCGGCCCTCGAACCCGCGCGCGATCCAGCTCTACCGCGACGAAGGCTTCAACGAGATCGGCCAGCGCCCGAACTATTACCCCGCCGAAAAGGGCCGCGAGGACGCGATCGTGATGGCCATGGAGCTGCTTCCGCCCGAAAGCTAGGGCAAAAGCCGTACCAGGTTCATTTTCTTTTTCGATGAGACTCTGCGCTGCGCTGCGCAGCCTCGTCTCATCGAAAAAGAAAATGAACCTGGTACGGCTTTTCCGGCTCAGCCCAGCTTCGAGCGCTGCTGCTGCAGGGCGGCCTGCTGCGCGGTCCAGTCCGCCAGGCGCGCGCGCTCTTGCTCCACCACGGCGGCGGGGGCGTTCTGCACGAAGGTTTCGCTGGAGAGCTTGCCCTGGCACTTGGCGATCTCGCCGGCGATGCGCTTGAGTTCCTTGTCCAGGCGCGCGGTTTCGGCGCCCAGGTCGATCAGGCCTTCCAGCGGGATCAGCAGCTTCAGCGAACCCACGAGCGCCGCGGCGGCGGCCGGGGCCTCGCCTTCGAGCCAGGTGATGGACTCGAGCTTGGCCAGGAATTTCAGCGCCGGCGTGTAGCGGGTGGCGCGTTCGCGGTCGGCGGCGTCGCCGTCCTGCAGCAGCAGCGGCACGGCCTTCGCCGGCGCGATGCCCATCTGGCTGCGGATCGATCGCAGCTGGGTCACGGCGTCCTTCAGCCATTCGATGTCGGCGGCCGCGGCGGCGTTCTCCAGCGCGGCGTCGGCGGTCGGGTAGGGCTGGGTGCTGATGCTGTCGCCGGTGATGCCGAGCTTGGGCGCGACCGAATGCCAGATCTCCTCGGTGACGAAGGGGATGATCGGGTGCAGGGCGCGCAGCAGCTGTTCGAGCACGTAAAGCAGGGTGTGGCGGGTGCTGTCGGCCGCGGCCCGGTCATCGCCCATCAGCGCCGGCTTCGAAAGCTCGAGGTACCAGTCGCAGAACTCGTTCCACGCGAATTCGTACAGCGTCTGCGAGGCGAGGTCGAAGCGGTAGTCGGCGTAGCCCTTCTCGACTTCGCGCAGGGTGTGCTGCAGGCGGTCGAGGATCCAGCGTTCGGCGTCGGTCTGCGGGTTCGGGACTGAAGTCCCTCCTACAGAAAAGCCCTCGCAGTTGAGCAGGCTGAAGCGGGCGGCGTTCCAGAGCTTGTTGCAGAAGTTCTTGTAGCCCTCGCAGCGCTGCAGGTCGAACTTGATGTCGCGGCCGTGGGTGGCCAGCGAGGCGAAGGTGAAGCGCAGCGCGTCGGCGCCGAAGGGCGCGATGCCGTCCGGGAATTCCTTGCGGGTGGCCTTCTCGATCTTGGGCGCGTCGGTCGGCTTCATCAGGCCGGTGGTGCGCTTGGCCACCAGCGCGTCGGCGCTGATGCCGTCGATGATGTCGATCGGGTCCAGCACGTTGCCCTTCGACTTGGACATCTTCTGGCCGTCGCGGTCGCGCACCAGGCCCGTGATGTACACGTCCTTGAACGGCACCTCGCCGGTGAAGTGGTCGGTCATCATGATCATCCGGGCGACCCAGAAGAAGATGATGTCGAAGCCGGTGACCAGCACCGAGGTCGGCAGGCGCTTGTCGAAGCCGCGCTCGGCCATGGCCTGCGGGTCGGGCCAGCCCAGCGTGCTGTGCGACCACAGCGCCGAGGAGAACCAGGTCTCGAGCACGTCGCTGTCGCGGGTCAGCGCGACGTCGGCGCCGAGGCCATGCTTCGCGCGCACTTCCGCCTCGTCGCGGCCCACGTAGGCCTTGCCCGACGCGTCGTACCAGGCCGGGATGCGGTGGCCCCACCAGAGCTGGCGGCTGATGCACCAGTCCTGGATGTTGCCCATCCAGTGCCGGTAGGTGTTGATCCAGTTCTCCGGCACGAAGCGGACCTTGCCGCTCTCGACCAGTTCCAGGCCCTTGGCGCCGAGCTTCTCCATCCGCACGAACCACTGGTCGGTGAGGTAGGGCTCGATCACCTGGCCGGTGCGGTCGCCGCGCGGCACCTGCAGCTTGTGCTTCTTCTCCTCGACCAGCAGGCCCAGCGCCTCGAGGTCGGCCAGCACGGCCTTGCGGGCGGCGTAGCGGTCCAGGCCGCGGTACTTCTCCGGCGCGTTGCCGTTGATGGCGGCGTCCGGCGTGAGGATGTTGATCAGCGGCAGCGAATGGCGCTGGCCCACGGCGTAGTCGTTGAAATCGTGCGCGGGCGTGACCTTCACGACGCCGGTGCCGAAGGCGCGGTCGACGTAGTCGTCGGCGATGATCGGGATCTCGCGATCCGACAGCGGCAGCGCCACGGCCTTGCCGACCAGCGCGGCGTAGCGCGCGTCATCCGGATGCACCATCGCGGCGGTGTCGCCCAGCATCGTTTCCGGGCGCGTGGTGGCGACGACGAGGTAGTCGCGGGTTTCGCGCAGGGTTTCATTGCCGTCGGCGTCGTGCTCGACGTGTTCGTAGGTGGCGCCGCCGGCCAGCGGGTAGCGGATCGACCACAGCTTGCCGTCCTCTTCCTCGCTCACCACTTCGAGGTCGGAGATCGCGGTCTTCAGCACCGGGTCCCAGTTCACCAGGCGCTGGCCGCGGTAGATCAGGCCTTCCTCGAACAGGCGCACGAAGGTCTCGACCACGGCCTGGCTCGGGCCGGCATCCATGGTGAAGGTCTCGCGGCTCCAGTCGCCCGAGGCGCCCATGCGGCGCATCTGGCGGGTGATGGTGTCTCCCGACTCCTGCTTCCAGGCCCAAACCCTTTCAATGAACTTGTCGCGGCCCAGCGAATCGCGGGTCTCGCCCTTGCCCTCGAGCGCCAGGTTGCGCGACACGACCATTTCCGTGGCGATGCCCGCGTGGTCGGTGCCGACCTGCCAGAGCGTGTCGAAGCCCTTCATGCGGTGGTAGCGCACCAGCGCGTCCATCAGCGTGTGCTGGAAGGCGTGGCCCATGTGCAGGGTGCCGGTGACGTTCGGCGGCGGCAGCATGATGGTGTAGGCCGGGCCCTTGCCCGACGGCTTGAAGCAGCCGCTGGCTTCCCAGTGGGCGTACCACTTGGTCTCGAAGGTCTGGGGCTCGAAGCTCTTTTCCATGGGGGCTGACGGCTCTTGGCCCGGCGCGGAGGCCGGGCTTGGATGGGCGGGGAAGGCCGCAAAGCCTAGCAAATCAGGGCTTTGGCCGCGACCTGCAGCGTTGTGGGCGGGACTTCAGTCCCGATGCTTTCCGGCCAAAGGCATCGGGACTGAAGTCCCGCCCACAGGGTTCGGGCGGCCTCAGGCCTCGGCGAAGGCGTCGCGGCTGAGGTTTTCAGGCTTGCCGTCGGTGCAGTGCACCTCGTCCTCGATGCGCACGCCGCCGAAGCTCGCCAGGTGCTCAACCTTCCGCCAGTCCACGGCCTTGCCCTGCGGCGTGGCCTTGAGCTTGGCCAGCAGCGTCGGGATGAAGTAGATGCCGGGCTCGATGGTCACCACCATGCCGGGCTCCAGCGTGCGGGTCATGCGCAGGTAGGGATGGCCGGCGGGGCGCGGGATCAGCTGGCCGGCTTCGTCGGTGAAGCCGGCGACGTCGTGCACCTGCAGGCCGATGGGGTGGCCCAGGCCGTGCGGGAAGAAGGTGGAGGTGAGGCCGGTCTCGAGCATCTGGGCCGGGTCCATGTCCACGAGGTCCAGCGTGCGCAGCACGTTGCCCAGGCGCAGGTGGCATTCCAAGTGCAGGTCGCGGTAGTCCACGCCGGCCTTCACGCGCGCGCACAGGGCCTGCTGCTCGTCCTCGACGGCGGCGACCAGCGCTTCGAAATCGACGTCGCCATTGCCCCAGGTGCGGGTGATGTCGGAGGCATAACCGTCCACTTCGGCGCCGGCATCGATCAGCAGCGAGCGATGCCGGGACGGCGCGTGCGTGTCCTTGTACTGGTAGTGCAGCACCGCGCTGTGTTCGTTGAGGCAGACGATGTTGCTGTAGGGCAGGTCCAGGTCGGTGTGGCCGGTCGCCGCGAGGTAGGCCGCGTGGATGCCCGCTTCCGACAGCCCGGCCTTGAACGCTTCGCGCGCCGCCAGGTGTCCCGGCACCGCGCGACGCTGGGCCAGGCGCATCACGGCCAGTTCGTAGGGCGTTTTGTAGGCGCGGTGGTAGTGCAGCGCGGCGAGCAGGCCTTCGGGGTTGTTGGGCGTGAAGCCGGGCAGGGCGGCGTCGGCCTCGCCCAGGATGGCGGCGCGGCCGCCCGTGGGCAGGTGCTTCACGGCCTCGGCCGGGTCGGTGATGACCCGGATGTCGAAGTGTTCCACCCAGGCGCCCTGCGGCGGGGTGGGCGGCACGTGCCAGTAGTCGTCGGGCTGGTAGTAGGCCAGCACCGGGCGCTGGCCCGGGGTGTAGGCGATCCAGCAGTGCGGGTGCCGGGTCAGGGGCAGCCAGGCCTTGAACTGGGCGTTGGGCTTGAAGGGGTAGGGGCGGTCGTCCAGGAATTCGTGTTTTTCCACGCCCGACGCCACCAGAAGGTGATCGAAGCCATGTTTTTCCAGCAGCCGGTCCACCCGCGCCTTGATTGCGGACAGGTGCGCGGGATATAGAGTGGCTGTGTCCTGGGGAGTCATGGCCGGTCCTTCGTGGGCGAAGGCCCGATTTTGCCGCATCTGGCGCAGGGGCAGGAGAAGGGTTTGGAAAATCGGCGCAAAGACGGCGGCTTCCTCGGCCAGCCCGCCTGGCTGTGGAGCCTCGGGGCGCTGCTGGTCGGCCTTGCGCTCAGCCTGCTGGCCGCCAGCCTGCACCGGGATGCCCTGGCCCGCTCCGAGCAGGTCCGCCTCGAGCGCCTGGCCGAGCGCAGCTTCGACGCCGTGGACAGCCAGCTGCAGACCTGCGGCCTGCTGGTGCGGTCGGTGCAGGCCCTGTTCCTGGCCTCCGACGAGGTGACGATCGACGAGTTCGAGGCGATGTACTCGAACCTGCGCCCGCGCGAACAGTTCCCCAGCCTTCAGGCCGTCGCGTACGCGGTGAAGAGCGATCGACCGTCCCCTGACGCTGAGCCCGACGGCCAGCTGCGTTACCCCACCGTGCTGGTCGCGCCGATGCAGGGCAACCGGATGCTGCTGGGGCTCGACATCGCCACCCAGCCGGCCAACCTCGCCGCGGCCCGGTTCTCCCGCGATGCCGACCAACCGGTGATGTCGGCCGCCTTCCGGCTGGTGCAGCGCGCCAACATGCCGGGCAGCGACGACGGCCTCACCATCCGCCTGCCGGTGTTCACCCCCGGTCCGCAGCCGCGCGACCTGGCCGAGCGGCGCGCCCGCGAGATGGGCTCGCTGGCGGCCTCGTTCCGGATCACCCGGCTGATCGAGGACGCGCTCCCGCGCGAGGCGCTGGACCGCTTCGACCTCGAGGTGTTCGACATCAGCGACGGCGAGGCCAGCCCGCGCCTGCTCTACACCAACCCAAGGGAAATCGAGGCCCGGAAGGGCGTCGAAACCGCCACCTTCGTGCGCGACCTGGCCTACGGCGGCCGCACCTGGCGGATGATGGCCGACGCCGAACTGCTCGACGACGAAGCCGGCTGGCTGCCGCTGCTCACCTTCGGCATCGGCTGCCTGGCCAGCCTGCTGATGGCCACGCTGGCCCTGTCGATCGCCGGCACCCGCGCGCGGGCGCTGGCGCTGGCGCGCGACATGTCCTCGCAGTACCGCGAGAGCGAGGAGCGCTTCCGGGCCCTGAACGAACTGCTGCCGGCGCTGGTGCTGCTGGCGCGGGTGGGCGATGGCCAGCTGGTGTACGCGAACCAGGCCTGCCGCGACCGCTTCGGCATCAGCGACGAGTTCCTCAGCCCGACCTTGCCGGAGTTGGTGGAGGACCCGGCCATGCGCGAGCGCGTCGTGGGCATGGGCACGGATCCGGGCGCCATCTTCAACGAGACGGTGCGGCTGCGGGTTCCCGGGCAGGATCCGTTCTGGGCGACGCTGTCGGTGTCCCGGATCATGCTGGGCGAACAGCCGCACCTGCTGGCGGTGGCCAACGACATCACCGAACTGCGCGTGCTGAGCGAGGAGCTGAGCTACCAGGCCACGCATGACGCCCTCACCGGCCTGTTGAACCGCCGCGAGTTCGAACGCCAGCTCGACGCTGCCATCGCCGCGCTGGATGCGGGCGCGCCGCCGGCGGCGCTTCTGTACATGGACCTGGACCAGTTCAAGCTGATCAACGACACCTCCGGCCACTACGCGGGCGACCAGCTGCTGGCGCAGTTGGCGGCGCTGTTCGCCGGCCTGCTGCCGCGCGATGCGATCGTGGCGCGCCTGGGCGGCGACGAGTTCGCCTTCCTGCTCGAGCGCACCGACGAAGCCCGCGCCGCGGCGCTGGCCGAGAAGATCCGGGTCGAGATCGACGGCTACGTGTTCGGCTGGGAGCAGCGCAACTACACCATCAGCGCCAGCATCGGCGTGGTGATGATGCGCGGCCCGGGCCTGAGCCAGCGCACCCTGCTGGCGCACGCCGATACCGCTTGCTACATGGCCAAGGAGCGCGGCCGCAACCGCGTGCACCTGTTCTCGGAAGACGACCTCGAGACCACCCAGCGCCGCAGCGAGATGGAGTGGGCGGGCCGGATCCGGCAGGCGCTGGCCGACGGCCGCTTCCTGCTGCATTTCCAGGAGCTGGCGCCGCTGTGGTACGGCGAGCAGGCCGAGGGCGTGCACGTGGAGATGCTGGTGCGCCTGCGCGACGAGAGCGGCGCGATGGTGCCGCCGGGCGCGTTCATCCCGGCCGCCGAGCGCTTCGGCCTGATGCCGCAGCTCGACCGCTGGGTGGTGGACACCACGCTGGCGAACTTCAACCGCATCCACCCCTCGGGCAAGCCCGTGAAGCTGTGCGCGATCAACCTCTCGGGCCCGACCTTCGAGGACGACAGCTTCGCGGACTTCGTGCTGCAGCGGCTCGAGGACTACGGCGTGCCGCCGCAGCGCATCTGCTTCGAGATCACCGAGACCGCCGCGGTCAGCTCGATGGCGCGCGCGGTGGAGTTCATGCAGAAGCTGCGCGCGGCCGGCTGCAAGTTCTCGCTCGACGACTTCGGCTCGGGCATGGCCTCGTTCGGTTACCTCAAGAACCTGCCGGTGGACTTCATCAAGATCGACGGCAGCTTCATCCGCAACATCGAGACCGACCCGGTGAGCTACTCGATCGTGCGCGCGGTGACCGACATCGGCCACCAGCTGGGCCTGCAGGTGGTGGCGGAGTGGGTGGCCGACGACCGCGCCCGCGACCTGCTGCGCGGGCTGAGCGTGGACTACGCCCAGGGCTTCGCGATCCACAAGCCCGAGGCGGCGCTCTGCTTCCGCGGCTGAGGCGCTAGTCCGCGGTGGCCGGCGGGCCGGCGTCGCAAGCCGGCCCGAGGTCCAGCGGCGGCCCCAGCGAGACCGGGTTGCGCAGCAGCTCGACCCGTGCGGCCATCGCCGTGGTGACCATCATTTCGTTTTCTTCGGTGACCATCAGCACGCAGCCCAGCCCGAGCCGGCGCGCGGCGCGCTCGAACCCCGACGGGCCGGCGACGAACAGCGCGGTGGCGCCGGCGTCGGCCCGCACCGGGTCGCGGTGCAGCACCATCACCGCCGCCGCGCCGCGCGCCGGCCGGCCGGTGCGCGGGTCGAGCACGTGGCCCCAGCGTGCGCCGGTCGGCGACTCGCGGAACTTGTTGTAGTTGCCGGTGCTGAAGAGCGCCTCGTGGTCGTCGAGCTGGACGCTGCCCAGCGCGCCGCCGAACGGATCCTGCAGCCCCACGCGCCAGGGCCGGCCGTTGCCGTCCCCCAGCGCGACGATGTCGCCGCCCAGGCTGACCAGGGCGTGGCGCACGCCGTGGCGCGCCAGCACTTCGAGGATGGTTTCCGACGCCAGCCCTTCGGCGATGGCGCCGAAATCCAGCTGCACGGCCGGGTTGCTGCTCGACACCACGTCGCCATCCACGCGCACCTGGTCCAGCCGCGGGCGCGCCTCGCGCCAGCGCTGCAGCCAGGCTTCGCCTGGCGGCGCGGTCAGCACCGGGAAGGTCGAGGTGTGGAAGCCCCAGGCGGCCACCAGGCCGCCGACGGCCGGATCGAACAGGCCCTCGCTGGCCTGCGCCAGCGGCCGCGAGCGCGCGATCAACTCGACCACCGAGGTGGGCGCGGCAGCGGATCCGCCGGCCGCCAGCGCGGCGTTGATGCGGGTGAGGTCGGAGGGCTCCCAGGCATGCCATTCCGCCTGGCGCTGGGTCAGGAGCGTGGACACCTCGGCCAATGCGGCGCTGGATTGCGCCAGGTCGGCGCCACGGATTTCGACATCGGCCAGGGTGCCGAACACGTACAGCCGCTCCATGCGGACGGGCTCTTCGCGGCTGCAGCCGGCCGCCAGGGCCAGTGCGACGGCCAGCGCCGCCAGCGCGCAGCGGCGCGGGGATTCAGACGTACTGGCTGCCCGGCGCATCCACCCACTCCCGGATGAAGGCCACGTCCTCCGGGGCGACGTCGATGAAGCGGAAGCCGGTCCAGACCTGGCCCGGCGCCGCGGCTTCGTCCGACCACAGCTCGTGCGCGCCCACTTCGACCTGGCGCGACTTGCCGGACGAATCGTCCAGGGTGAAGCGCAGCTGGAACAGCGCGTCGCTGGTGATCGGTTCGCCCAGGATCAGCAGCATGCCGGTCTCGGAGAGGTTGCTGAGCTTGCCGATCAGCATCCCGGTCATGGTGTCGAGGACGTCGATGTTGCCGACCTTGCGGCGTTTGGCGCGGCGGTACTCGTTCATTTGGCGGGCGCCTCGGCAGGCGACTGGCCGGCGAAGGAACGCAGCGCGTTCATCACCGTGCTCCAGGCGCGATCGATCAGGGTGCCTTTCTCTTCCTCGACCACCTTCACCTGGCCCTGGACCATGGCCTTGGCCAGGCCTTCGAGCGTGTTCTCGCCGACCTTCTGGCCGCGGTGGTTCACGAACAGCACGTGGCCGGTGACGGTGGAGAACCAGGACAGGCGGCGGCGGACCTTCTCGCCCTGCTGGTTGAGCGAGAACTCGAACCAGGTGCCGAAGGGCAGCTGGCGGATCTGTTCGAGGCGCTTCTGCTCCTCGGGCGTGAGCGTGGACTTCTTGGTCTTCTTGGCCTGCTGCAGGTCCTCGCCGAGCCGGGCGCGCGCCTTCAGGCGCATGGTCAGCTCGGTGCGGCTGGCGGCGGAATCGTCGTCGGCATTGGCCTGCGGGTCGACCAGGCGCTGGGCGATCGCGAGCGCTTCCTCGGCGTGGTAACCCACCTGCGTCAGCGAGGACTGGATGTCGCCGCGCAGCGTGGTGGCGTCCTCGCTGCTGATCGGCGCGGCGCCCGGCGCCGCCTTGGCGACGCCGATCAGGCGTTCGGCGGTATCGAGGTGCTGCTTCCACTGCTCGGAGTCCTCGCCGTGGCGCAGCGAGGTCAGCGCCATCACGTCGGTCCATGCCTGGCTGAGCAGCGTGTGCGTGAAACGCGGGAGGTTCTGCTTCTTCAGCATGCCCTCGACCACGGTGGCGGCGCGCTCGCGCGCGAGCGCCAGCTTCTCCTTGCCGCGGGCGGCCTCGACGTGGCGCTTCTCGGCCACCTCGGCCTTGCGGGTCACCGTCTGCAGGTGGCCGCTGAGGTCCTCGAGCAGGTTGTTGAACAGGCCCAGGTCGCCGTCGAACTCGCGCACGGTGCGGTCGACCACCGACTGCATCTTGCCCACCAGCTGCTGGTCGGCGTCGTCCTCGCCCAGCCAGTAGGCGCCGGTCTCGGCGATGGTGTTGAGCATCTGCCGCGCCGGATGCTGCTGGCGGGTGAAGAAGGCCTTGTCCTGCAGCGCCACGCGCAGCAGCGGCACCTGCAGCTTGGCCAGCAGGGTGGACGCGGCGCTGTTGGGGCGCACGTCCTTCATGATGTGGTCGAACAGCATGCCGACCAGGTCGATGGCGTCGCCATCCTCCTCGGCCAGCGCCGGCGGCTGGTTGCCCGGGGTGTGCTGGCGCAGCTGCGCCAGGAGGTCCTGCTTGAGGTGGGTGACGGTGCGCGGCGTCGGCTTGCCGTTCACCATCATCGTGGGCGTGGCCTTCTGCTGCAGCTGGCCGAGCACGTCCTGCACCTGGTCGGTGCTGACCGGCACGCCGCCGCCACTGCCCGAAGGCTGGCCGCCTACGAGCTTGCCCAGCAGCTGGCGCCGCCCGGCGAGCAGGTGGCGCATCTGCTGGAAGGTGTCTTCGCCGCTGGCCGCCTGGCCGCCCAGGCCGCGGCCACCGGCGCCGAGGCCCGGCGATCCCCCGCCCGGACCCGCGCCGCCGCCCATGCCGCCGCCCCGCGCGCCGGCGCCAACCGCGCCCGCGCCCGTGCCGCCGGCGGACCCGGTGCCGGGACCTGCGCCCGAACCGTCCGCGACGCTACCGCCATCGCCCGGCAGGCGGATCTTCGCGGCCGGTGCACTGGCCGGGCGCGCACGCACCGGGACGTAGTGCAGGTTCGGCAGCACGCCGTTGCGCGAGAGGTAGGTGTTCACCGATTCGATGAAGCCGCCGTAGAGCGGCATCAGGTGCCGCTCGAAGGTGCGGAACAGCAGGCTGCGGTGTTCGCCCGCGAGCTCGAGGCAGTCGGCGGCCTGGCGCAGCATGCGGCACAGCGCCTGCGGACCGATCGGCAGGTTCTCGGCGTCGAAGGCCGGCTTGCCGGCCAGCACGCCGAAGCGCTGGCCCAGCAGGTACAGCGGCAGGCTGTTGCGGACTTCGGCGCGGCTGGCGATCTCCGAAAGCACGGTGGCTTCGTCGAGGTCGAGGTTCTCGACCAGCGAAAGCTCGTCGCGGGTCAGCCGGAAGCCGCCGGTGATGGATTTCGCGCCCGGCGGGTCCTTGATGCAGGCCAGCTCGGCCTCGAGCGCGATCAGGAAGCGCGGCACCAGGTCGGGGCGGGTGCGCTTGACCAGCCGCTGCGCCTCGAGCCAGCGGGTCTGGACGATGTTGCTGCGGGCCTGTTCGGCGAACTTGAAGAGTTGCTGCTCGAATTCGTTGAGCGTCGAGACCAGCGTGCGCTCGATTTCGTCGGAGGAATACTCGAGGATGCCGCCCAGAAGCCCGCGGACTCGTTCAGGCAATGGCCGCGTCGCCAGCGTCGGTGCGGACGCGTGCGGAGGTTTGGCCGATGCGGGCATGCGGCGCTCCGTGTGAATTCCCCAGCGCGATTCTAGGCACACGCGCGGCCCGGCGCATAGGGCCGGGCCAGTCCGGGGGACTGGCCCGGCAAGCCTTCACCTGCCGTTCCAGACCAGGCTGAGCAGGCCGCTGCGGCCCGGGGTGTTGTAGCCGCGCACCAGCTCGTAGTCGCGATCGGTCAGGTTTTCCAGCCTTCCCTCGAGGCGCCAGGCCGGGCTGAACTGCCAGGCCAGGCGCAGGTGGGCGAGGGCATGCGAGGGCAGCTGGGCGCCGAAATCGGGACGACCTGAGAAATAGTCTCCCTCCAGCGCGACCGACAGGCCGTTGTCCCAGCCATGGCCCAGTTCGACATGGGCCTTGCGTTTGGCCCGGCGCAGCAGCGGCCGGCCGGTGCCGGCGTCGATCGCGTCCTGCCAGGTCAGGTTGCCGCCGCCGGTCCAGCCGCCGCGGTCGAAGCGGTAGCCGAGCTCCACGCCGTCCAGCGCGGCGCGGTTGATGTTGATCGCGTTGTTGGTCAGCGGCGCGGCGAACGCTACCAGGTCGCGCACGCGGGTGCGGTACACCGAGAGCGCCAGCTGCTGGCCCGCGGCCGGCGCGTAGGACAGGCCCGTTTCCCAGGTGCGCGAATGCTCCGGCCGCAGGTCCGGGTTGCCCGCGAAGCCGAAGCCGGTGTCGGGGTAGTAGAGCTCGTTGAAATTGGGCGCGCGGAAACCTTCGCCCCAGGACAGGCGCCACTGCACGCGCTCGCCCAGGTCGACGCCCCAGCCGGCGTTGCCGGTGGTGACGCCGCCGTACTGGTTGCTGTGGTCGCGGCGCAGCGACAGGTCGAGCACGTGCCGGCCGAAGCGGCCGCCGTAGCCGACGAAGGCGGCCTGGCTGCGGCGGGTGTCGTCGAACAGCGTGCCGTTGAAGGCGTTCTCCGATTCGCCCTGCTCGCGCTGCCAGTTCAGGCCGAAGCGCAGGTGGGCGTCCTCGCCGGTGGCCAGCGTGTGCAGCCAGTCGGCGCTGGTGCGGCGGCTGCGGAAGGCATTCGGGAACGAGCCCGCGGTGTCCAGGTCCTCGCGCGCGTGGCCGACGGTGAACTGGTGGCTCCAGCGCGCGCCGAGTTCGCCGGCCAGGGTCACGCCGCCCGAGGCATTGCGGGCGTCGGTGACGCCGCGGTCGAACTCGACTTCGGCATCGGTGGCGATGGCGTTGAACGACAGCACCTGCGTGCCGACGGCGGTTCGCCCGCGCAGGCTGAGGTTGCGGTTGCGGTAGCCGTCGTCGTCGGGGTCGTAGGAGAACACCGAGTTCGGGTTGGTGGCGGAGAACCCGCGCACGCGCTGCGCGCCGGCCGTGATGCCGAAGCCGCGGCGGTCGTCGCCGGTGCCGAAGGCGGCGCTGGCGCCGACCCGGCCGTAGCTGCCCGCGGTGACGCGCGCCGAGGGCGCGGACGGGTCGCGGGTGAAGACATGCACCACGCCGCCGATCGCATCCGAACCCCACATCGACGCGCGCGGCCCGCGCACGATCTCGATCCGCTCGATCTGCTCCAGCGGCAGGTGGGCGAAGTCGAACACGCCCTGGCCGGTGGAGGTGACGCGGATGCCGTCGACCAGGATCAGGCTCTGGTTGGAATTGCTGCCGCGCAGGAACAGGGCGCTGCCGCCACCCGGGCCGCCGGTGCGGGCGACGTCGATGCCGGCCTGCCGGCCGAGCAGGTCGATCAGGTCCGGGGCCTGGCTGGCCTCGATCTCTTCGCGCGTGATCACGGTGATCGAGGCCAGGGCCTCGTCCAGCGGGCGCTCGACGCGGGTGGCGGTGACCTGGACGGCGTCCAGCGTGGCCGCGTCCCGGGCGACGGCGGCGGGGGACAGCAGCAGCGAAATCGCCGCGCAAAGCGCGGCCTGGCGTACAACGGGGTTCATCGATGGTTTCTCCTGGAACGCTCACCCGCGGGAAGCACGCGCGGGAAGCTGCCGGGGAAACGAGACGGCCGGACGCACGCGGGCGCAGGCCATGACGCCGCCCCGTCGCCCTCCGCAACGTGCCGTGGTGGCCACCCGTGGGGGTGGCCAAGCACCAGGCCGGTCTCCGGACTCGCCAGCGGCGGGGTGCGCGGGGCACCTCGCCTCCCGTCCGCCTTCCCATGCCCGGGGGCACAGTGGCTTGCTGGAGGGGTTTTCTGGCCTACCGTTGCGGGGGCAGCGCCGGACTTGGACCGGCTTCCCGAACACCTGGGGCGCGTGAAGTCTAGATCAAGACGGGGTCAGTCGTCGCGGTCGGCGTCGTAGCCGTCGAGTTCCCCGTCGCCCCCGACCCGCAGCCGCACCGTGATCGGGCGGCAGCAGACGTAGCAGTCCTCGACGTATTCGGCGTCGCCGGCCGAGGGGTCGGCCACGGTCTCGAAGGTTTCGCCGCAATGCGGGCAGGTGAGGAGGATGGTGTCGAGCATGGCGGGAGGATAGGCGGGGTCGGGGGAGCGGCGGGTGAACGGGCGGCGTCAGTCCAGGAACAAGCCGATGACGTCATTCGTGAACCGCCGCCCCAGCTCCGTCGGCCGCCAATGCTCGCCGTCCTGCTCCAGCCAGCCCCGCACGCGGGCCTCCTCGAGTTCCGCGGCGATGACGGCGCGATCCAACCCGGTGCGCGACTCGAAATCGGCCAGGCGGAAACCCTCGACCAGCCGCAGCGCATTGAGCATGTAGTCGAACGGCAGGCTGGCCGGCGCGATCGGGTCGTCGCCGCCGATGCCCTTCGCGGTGCCCGCGTGGGCGATGAAATCGCGCGGGTTCTTGGGCTTCCAGCGGCGCCGGACCTCGCCGGTGGCGCCGCTGCTGATCTTGCCGTGCGCGCCGGCGCCGATGCCGAGGTAGTCGCCGAAGCGCCAGTAGTTGAGGTTGTGCGCGCACTGCCGGCCCGGGCGCGCGTAGGCCGAGACTTCGTACTGGGCGTAGCCGGCGGCGGCCATCGCCTCGATGCAGCGCTCCTGGATGTCCCAGGCGTCGTCCTCGCCGGGCAGGCCCTCCGGGGGCTTCACGGCGAAGGCGGTGTTGGGCTCCATCGTCAGCTGGTAGTGCGAGAGGTGCGCGGGCTGCAGCGCGATCGCGCGCTCGACGTCGTGCAGGGCCATCGCCAGGTCCTGGCCGGGCAGGGCGTACATCAGGTCGAGGTTGAGGTTGTCGTAGCCGGCGTCCTGCGCGAGCTTGACCGCGCGCTCGGCCTCGCCGCTGTCGTGGATGCGCCCCAGCCGCTTCAGGCAGCCGTCGTCGAAGCTCTGGATGCCGAAGCTGATGCGGTTCACGCCCGCGGCGCGGTACTGCTCGAAGCGGCCGTGCTCGGCGGTGCCGGGATTGCACTCCATCGTGATTTCCGCGCCGGGCGCGAAGCGCAGGCGCGACGAGCAGGCGTCGAGGATCGCGCCGATCGCGCCCGGCGCGAACAGGCTGGGCGTGCCGCCGCCGAAGAACACGCTGTGCACCGTGCGGCCCCAGACCAGGGGCAGGTCCTGCTCGAGGTCGCGCACCAGCGCGGCGATGTACTCGTCCACCGGCAGCGCGCCGCTCTGCCCGTGCGAGTTGAAGTCGCAGTACGGGCACTTCTTCACGCACCACGGGATGTGGATGTAGAGCGACAGCGGCGGCGGGATCAGCGTGCTCACAGCTCGTGCAGCCGCGCGCGCAGGGCGGCCAGCGCGAGGCCGCGGTGGCTGATGCGGTTCTTCAGCGCCGGGTCGAGCTCGGCGGCGGTGTGCTGCTGCTCCGGCACCAGGAACACCGGGTCATAGCCGAAGCCGCCTTCGCCGCGCGGCGCCTCGAGCACGTAGCCCGGCCAGCGTCCCTCGACCACCAGCGGCTGCGGGTCGCGGGCATGCCGCATCAGCACGATCACGCAGTGGAAGTGCGCCCGGCGCTGTTCGCCCTCGAGCCCCTGCATGCGTTCGAGCAGCCGGGCGATGTTGGCGGCGGAATCCCCGTGCACGCCGGCATAGCGCGCGCTGTACAGGCCGGGCTCGCCATCGAGCGCATCCACCACCAGCCCGGAATCATCCGCCAGCGCCGGCAGCCCGGTCGCCGCGCAGGCGTGGCGCGCCTTCAGGATCGCGTTCTCGATGAAGCTCAGCCCATCCTCGACCGCATCCTCCACCCCCAACTCGCCCTGCGTCACCAGCGCATAGCCAGCATCCGCCAGCAACGGCTGCAGCTCGGCCAGCTTGCCCTTGTTCGACGTGGCGAGAACCAGTTGTCTTGGCATGGATTGGCGGGCCCGGTTTTTAGCCACGGATGAACACGGATGAACACGGATAGGGAAAACAGCGTTGGGTGTGCTGGCTACTTCCAGCCAACGAGCTACATCCTGGCTTTTTCTTGATCAGTGTTCATCCGTGTTCATCCGTGGCAAGAAAAACGCTCTCAGCCCGCCAAAGCCGCGCGCTGGAGGGCGACGAGTTCGGCGATGCCTTTTTCGGCCAGGGCCAGGAGGGCGTCGAGTTCGGTGCGGCGGAAGGCGTGGCCTTCGGCCGTGCCCTGGACTTCGATGAAGCCGCCGCCGTCGTTCATCACCACGTTCATGTCGGTGTCGCAGGTGCTGTCCTCGCGGTAGTCGAGGTCGAGCACCGGCACGCCCTGGCAGATGCCCACCGAGACCGCCGCCACCGCGCCCAGGATCGGGTCGCGGGTGACGTCGCCGCGGGCGCGCAGCACCGCCACGGCGTCGCACAGCGCCACGTAGGCGCCGGTGATCGCCGCAGTGCGGGTGCCGCCGTCGGCCTGCAGCACGTCGCAGTCCAGGGTGATGGTGCGCTCGCCGAGCGCCTTGCGGTCGATGCAGGCGCGCAGCGCGCGGCCGATCAGGCGCTGGATCTCCAGCGTGCGGCCGCCCTGCTTGCCGCGCGCGGCCTCGCGGTCGTTGCGGGTGTTGGTGGCGCGCGGCAGCATGCCGTACTCGGCCGTCACCCAGCCCTCGCCCTTGCCGCGCAGGAAGCCCGGCGCCTTGTTGTCGATGCTGGCGGTGCACAGCACCTTGGTGTCGCCGAAGCAGACCAGCACCGAGCCCTCGGCGTGCTTGGTGTAGTTGCGCTCGATGCGGACCGCGCGCAGCTGGTCGGGGGCGCGGCCGTCGGGGCGGGGGGAGCTGGTCATGGGGCACATCCGGCAATCTTTGGCCGGCTAGATTACCATTCGACCCCTCCAGACCCGGGACCGCCCATGATCCGCAGCATGACTGCCTTCGCCGCCTGCGAGCGCGCCGCCACCGGCGGCACGCTGGGCTGCGAGCTGCGCGCGGTGAACCACCGCTTCCATGAACTCAGCGTGCGCGCCCCCGAGGAGCTGCGCGCGATCGAGCCGGCCCTGCGCGAGCGGGTGGCCCGGATGGTCTCGCGCGGCAAGGTCGACCTGGTGCTGCGCTTCCGCCCGACCGCCGGCGGCCGCGCCGAGCTGCGCGTCAACCAGGGCCTGCTGGACCAGCTGGCCGCCTCGGCCCAGGCCATGGACGGGCGCTTCCCCGGACTGCGCACCGAGTTCACCGAGCTGCTGCGCTTCCCGGGCGTGGTCGAGGAGGACGCGCTGGACCAGGCCGGCCTGCAGGCCGAGGCCCTGGCCCTGCTCGACGAGACCCTGGCCGAATTCGTCGCCGCCCGCGAGCGCGAGGGCGCCAAGCTGGCGGCCGTGATGGCCGAGCGCGTGGACGGCATCGAGCGCATCACCCGCCAGGTCCGCGAGTGGCTGCCCGAGATCCGCGCGGCCCTGCGCGCCAAGCTCGACGCGAAGCTGGCCGACCTCAAGCTGCCGCTCGAGCCCGGCCGGCTGGAGCAGGAAGTGGTGCTGAACCTGCAGAAGATCGACGTGGACGAGGAGCTCGACCGCCTCGCCAGCCACGTCGCCGAGGCGCGGCGCGTGTTCGCCCTGCCCGAGGCCGTGGGCCGCCGGCTCGATTTCCTGATGCAGGAGTTCAACCGCGAGGCCAATACCCTGGGCTCGAAGTCGGTGGACAGCCGCACCACCCAGGCCGCGGTCGAGCTCAAGGTCCTGATCGAACAGCTGCGCGAACAGGTGCAGAACCTCGAATGAACACGATCCGCGGCACCCTCTACGTCGTCGCCGCGCCCTCGGGCGCCGGCAAGTCCAGCCTGGTCAACGCGGTGCTGGCGAAGGAGCCGGGCATCGCGCTGTCGATCTCCTTCACCTCGCGCGCGCCGCGGCCGGGCGAGCGCCACGCCCAGCACTACCATTTCGTCGACAAGCCCGAGTTCGAAAGGATGATCGCCGCCGGCGATTTCTTCGAGCACGCGCTGGTGCACGGCGACTACAAGGGCACCGCCCGGCAGTCGGTGGAGCCGCAGCTGGCGGCCGGCAAGGACGTGCTGCTGGAGATCGACTGGCAGGGCGCCCGCCAGGTGCGCGAGAAGATGCCGGACTGCCTGAGCGTCTTCATCCTGCCGCCGTCCAAGGACGCGCTCGAGACCCGGATGCGCAACCGCGGCCAGGACAGTGAGGAGACCATCGCCCGGCGCCTGGCGGCCGCCCGGGAGGAGATGTCGCACTACGACGAGTTCGACTACGTGATCGTCAACGAGCATTTCGACGCCGCCGCGGCCGAGCTGCGGGCCATCTTCGTGGCCCAGCGCCTGAAGCGGGCCGCCCAGGCCGCCCGCCACGCCACCCTGATCCGCGACCTGCTGGCCTGAACCCCGGCCCGGCGCGCCATTTGCGCCGGCCCCCGGCCCGGGCGTAGAATGCGCGGTTCGCGTAACCCCTTGATTTTCCGTAGGTGCCCTGGCCGGGCAGCCTTCGGTGAGGAGATCCAATGGCCCGCATCACCGTGGAAGACTGCCTGTCCGTCGTCGACAACCGCTTCGAGCTGGTCCTGATGGCGTCCAAGCGCGCCCGACAGCTGGCCAAGGGCGTCGAGCCGACCCTCGACAACAGCGAGCACCAGGACAAGCCGACCGTGCTGGCCCTGCGCGAGATCGCCGCCCGCCGCATCGACCAGCAGCTGATCGATGACGTCGAGAAGGCCGAGCGCGAGCGCGCCGAGCGCGAGGCCCTGGAGTGGGCCGCCGCGGAAGTCGTCGACGACGACCTGTCCAAGGGCGGCGACGACCTCTGATCCCGGCGCGAGGGGCCCCGCCCCTTGCCCAACTCCTGTGGGAGGGACTGTAGGAGGGCCTTCAGGCCCGAAGCTCTTCGCAAAGAAGCTTCGGGCCTGAAGGCCCTCCTACAGTCCCTCCCACAGTTCGTTCACGGGCCGGAAAGCCGCGGCATTGATGGGTTTCCCGCGCCCGCGTAGTCTGCCTGCATGTCATCCTTCACCAAGCCGCAGAAAGTCGCCGACATCGGCCCGGACCCGTGTCCGGACGCCGTGCTGGCGCTCGAGAAGCGGCTGTCGGACTACCTCCCGCCCGACCAGGTGCGCCAGGTGCGCCGCGCTTACGAGGTCGGCGCGCGCGCCCACGAGGGCCAGACGCGCAAGAGCGGCGAGGCCTACATCACCCACCCGGTGGCGGTGGCCGGCATCCTGGCCGAGCTGCGGCTCGACGCCGAGACGCTCTGCGCCGCGATCCTGCACGATGCGCTGGAAGACACGCCGCTGCCGCGCAGCGAGATCGAGCGCGAGTTCTCGGTCACCGTGGCCGAGCTGGTGGACGGCGTCACCAAGCTCGACAAGCTGCACTTCCGGGATCGCCAGGAAGCCGCCGCGGAAAGCTTCCGCAAGATGATGCTGGCGATGGCGCGCGACCTGCGCGTCATCCTGATCAAGCTGGCCGACCGCCTGCACAACATGCGCACGCTCGATTCGATGGCCGCCGAGTCGCGCCGCCGCATCGCCCGCGAGACCCTGGAGATCTACGCGCCCATCGCCCAGCGTTTGGGCATGAACAAGATCAAGGCCGAGCTGCAGGACCTGGGCTTCCGCGCCCTGCACCCGATGCGGCACCGGGTCATTTCCAGGCGCATCGCGGCCCAGCCGGTGATGCGCCGCGAAGCCCTGGCCACCATCGAGGCGCAGATGGCGCAGCGGCTGGCGCAGGAGGGCCTGCGCAACCACCTGGTGAGCCGGGTGAAGTCGCCCTGGAGCATCTACACCAAGATGAAGCAGGAGAACAAAAGCCTCGAGCAGGTGCTCGACGTCTTCGGCTTCCGCATCGTGGTGCCCACCGTGATGCAGTGCTACCACGCGCTCGGCGCCGTGCACTCGATCTACAAGCCGCTGGATGCGCGCTTCCGCGATTTCATCGCCATCCCCAAGGCCAACGGCTACCAGAGCCTGCACACGGTGCTGTTCGGTCCCTATGGTGCGCCGGTGGAAGTGCAGATCCGCACCGAGGACATGGACCTGGTGGCCGAGCGCGGCATCGCCGCCCACTGGGTCTACAAGAGCGCCGGCGCCGGCGGCAGCGCCGCCCAGGCGCGCGCCCAGGACTGGGTGCGCAACCTGATGGACGCGCAGCAGACCGCGGGCTCGTCGCTGGAGTTCCTCGAGAACGTGAAGGTCGACCTGTTCCCGGACGAGGTCTACCTGTTCACGCCCAAGGGCGACATCCTGGCGCTGCCGCGCAACGCCACCGCGCTCGATTTCGCCTACGCCGTGCACACCGACGTCGGTAACCATGCGGTGGCCGCGCGCGTGGACAAGAAGCTGGTGCCGCTGCGCACCAAGCTCAGCAGCGGCCAGAGCGTCGAGGTCATCACCGCGCCCTCGGCCACGCCCGGCCCGCAGTGGCTGGAGTTCGTGGTCTCGAGCAAGGCGCGCACGGCGATCCGGCACTTCCTCAAGCGGCTCGAGCACGAGGACGCGGTCGACCTCGGCCACCGCATGCTCGATCGCGCGCTGGAGGCCCTCGAGAGCTCGCTCGACCGCGTCTCGGCCGAGCGCATCGAGCAGCTGCTGGCCGACCTGCGCTACCGGCGCCTGGAGGAGCTGCTGGCCGACATCGCGCTCGGCAACCGCATGCCGGCGCAGGTGGCGCGCCTGATGGTTCACGGGCAGGACGTGCTGCCGCTGGACGGCGCCGCGCTGCCGGCCGGCACCTCCGAGCGGATCATGATCACCGGCAGCGAACGCGGCGTGCTCAGCTTCGCGGCCTGCTGCCACCCGATCCCGGGCGACGAGATCATGGGCTACCTCAGCGCCGGCAAGGGCGTGGTGGTGCACCGCGCCGACTGCCCGAACGTGGCCGAGTACCGCAAGTTCCCCGAGCGCTGCGTGCCGATGGCCTGGGACCGCAGCGTCGAGGGCGACTACCGGGTGGCGCTGCGCATCGAGGTCGAGAACAAGCCCGGCGTGCTGGCCCAGGTCGCCGCCGCCGTGGCCGAGAGCAATTCCAACATCGACGCGGTCGAGTACCGCGAGCGCGACGTGGCGGTGTCGGTGATGGAGTTCGCCATCGAGGTCCGCAACCGCAAGTACCTGGCCGACGTGATCCGCCGCATCCGCCGCCTGGGCGTGGTGCACGGGGTGCAGCGGGTCTGATCGCGCTGGCCGCTGCGGCGCGCGGCTCCTACAATCCGGCTTCCCCACCCAGACGAGGCACGCCATGTCCCGCGATCCGATCAGCACCGAGCGCGCGCCCGCCGCCATCGGGCCGTACTCCCAGGCCGTGCGCGCCGGCCAGACCGTCTACCTCTCGGGCCAGATCCCGCTCGACCCCGCCACCGGCGAGCTGGTCACCGGCGACATCAGCACCCAGACCCGGCGCGTGTTCGAGAACCTCAAGGCCGTGTGCGAAGCCGCGGGCGGCTCGCTCGATGGCGTGGTGCGGGTGGGCATCTACGTGATGGACCTGTCCGACTTCGCCCAGGTCAACGCGGTGATGGCCGAGTATTTCCAGGCGCCGTACCCGGCGCGATCGACCATCCAGGTCGCCGGCCTGCCCAAGGGCGCCCGGGTCGAGGTCGACGCGGTCCTGGTCACCGGCTGAGCCGATGGCCGCGCCGCCGCGCCGCCGCGGCACCCGCGGCCCGGAACCGGCGCTGGCGCCGTCCGGGGCCGCCGCCCTGTCGACCTTGCCGGGCGTGGGCCCGAAGGTGGCTGAAAAGCTCGCCGCGCGCGGGCTGCTGAGCCTGCAGGACCTCTGGCTGCACCTGCCGCTGCGTTACGAGGACCGCACCCGCGTGACGCCGATCGGCGCGCTGCAGCCGGGCGTGTCGGCCCAGGTCGAAGGCCGCGTCGAGGCGGTCGAGCGCAGCTTCCGGTTCCGGCCGACGCTGCGCGTGGTGATCCGGGATGGATCCTTCGGCGGCCTGGTGCTGCGCTTCTTCCATTTCAACCGGGCGCAGCTGGCGCAGTTCGTGCCCGGTCGCCGCCTGCTCGCGTACGGCGAGGCGCGGCCGGGGCAGCACGGGCTGGAGATGGTGCACCCGAGCTACAAGCTGCTGGCCGACGAGGGCGACACGGTGGTCCGCGACCGGCTCGACCCGGTGTATCCCGCGGTCGAGGGGCTGGGGCCGCAGTCGCTGTCGCGGCTGGTGGGCGAGGCGCTGCAGCGCCTGCCGCCCGCGGACGAGCTCGAGCTGCTGCCGGCGGGCCTGCGCCAGCGGCTGCAGCTGCCGACGCTGCGCGAGGCCCTGCTGACCGCGCACCGCCCGCCGCCCGACGCCGACCTTCGCGAGTTCGAACGGGGCATCCACCCGGCGCAGCGCCGTCTGGCGCTCGAGGAGCTGCTGGCCCACCACCTGAGCCTGCGCCGCCAGCGCATCGCCCTGCGCGCGCACGGCGCGATGCCGGTGCGGCCCAAGGGCCAGCTCGCCGCCGCGCTGCGCGCCGGCCTGAAGTTCAAGCTCACCGGGGCGCAGCAGCGCGTGCTGGGCGAAGTGGCGCAGGACATGGCGCGCCCCGAGCCGATGCTGCGGCTGGTGCAGGGCGACGTCGGCAGCGGCAAGACCGTGGTGGCGGCGCTGGCCGCCGCCAACGCCGTGGAGGCCGGCCGGCAGGTCGCGCTGATGGCGCCGACCGAGCTGCTGGCCGAGCAGCACCTGACCAACTTCCGCGCCTGGCTCGAACCGCTGGGCCTGCAGGTGGCCTGGCTGGCGGGCAAGGTCACCGGCAAGGCGCGCGCGGCGGTGCTCGAGGAGATCGCCTCCGGCCGGGCGCAGGTGGTGGTGGGCACGCATGCGCTGATGCGGGACAAGGTGCTGTTCTCGAGCCTGGCGCTGGCCATCGTCGACGAGCAGCACCGGTTCGGCGTGCACCAGCGCCTCGCGCTGCGCGACAAGGGCCTGAGCGGCGCGCAGGTGCCGCACCAGCTGGTGATGACCGCGACGCCGATCCCGCGCACGCTGGCGATGTCGGCCTACGCCGACCTGGATGTGTCCGTGATCGACGAGATGCCGCCGGGCCGCACGCCGGTGCAGACGGTCGCGATCAGCGGCGACCGGCGCGGTGACGTGGTCGAGCGCATCCGCGCCGCCTGCGCCGAGGGCCGCCAGGCCTACTGGGTCTGCACCCTGATCGAGGACAGCGAGGAAGTGGAGGCGCAGGCCGCGCAGACCACCTACGAGCAGCTCGGTGCGCTGCTGCCCGAACTGCGCCTGGGCCTGCTGCACGGGCGCATGAAGCCGGCCGAGAAGCAGGCGGTGATGGCCGCCTTCAAGGCCGGCGAACTGAACCTGCTGGTCGCCACCACCGTGATCGAGGTCGGCGTGGACGTGCCCAATGCCAGCCTGATGGTGATCGAGAACGCCGAGCGCCTGGGCCTGGCCCAGCTGCACCAGCTGCGCGGGCGCGTGGGCCGCGGCGCGGCCGCGTCCAGCTGCGTGCTGATGTTCAAGCCACCGCTGTCGCAGATGGCGCGCGAGCGGCTGGAAGTGATGCGGGCCAGCACTGACGGCTTCCTGATCGCCGAGAAAGACCTCGAGCTGCGCGGCCCGGGCGAGCTGCTGGGCACGCGCCAGACCGGCCTGGCCAGCTTCCGCGTCGCCGACCTGGTGCGCGACGCCGACCTGCTGCCGGAAGTGCACGTCGCCGCGGACCAGCTGCTGGCCGACGCGCCGGACACCGCCGACCGGCTGGTGCAGCGCTGGGTCGGCGGCGCCGCGCGCTTCGCCGGCGCCTGAGCCGGCATAATCGCGGCATGACCGACGACCGCATTCCGCTGCTGATCGACACCGACCCGGGCGTCGACGACGCCCTGGCCCTGCTGATGGCCTTCCACGACCCGCGCCACCGGCTGCTGGGCCTGACCATCGCCGCCGGCAACGTCGGCCTGCGCCACACCGTGGCCAACGCGCTCAAGCTCTGCGAAATCGCGGGCGTGGACGTGCCGGTGTACGCGGGCTGCCCGGTGCCGCTGGTGCACGACGCGGCCGACGCGGCCTACGTGCATGGCCAGGACGGCTTCGGCGACACCGGCTATGCGCCGGCCGCGCGCCAGGCCGAGGCCGAGCACGCCGCGCTGGCGATCCTCCGCCTCTCGCATGAACACGCCGGCCGCCTGCTGCTGGTCACGCTGGGCCCGCTGACCAACCTCGCGCTGGCGCTGCGCCTGGACCCGACGCTGCCGTCGCGCGTCGGCCGGCTGGTGGTGATGGGCGGCGCGGTGACGGGGCAGGGCAATACCTCGATCCCGGCCGAATTCAACATCGCCTTCGATCCGGAGGCCGCGGACGTGGTGTTCCGGGGCTTCCCCTCGTTCGAGCTGGCCGACTGGGAGGCGGTGGTGCGCCACGGCTTCCCGCACCGGGATTTCGAGGCCTGGCTGGGCTCGGGCGACCACCGGGCGCGGTTCTACGACGGCATCTCCCGGTTCACCCGCCAGTGGTCCGAGGGCAAGCGCGGGGCCCTGTGGCACAGCGCCGACGCCCTGGCCATGGCGGCGGCCCTGCACCCGGACGGCGTGGCCCGGGCCGAATCGCGCTACCTGGCGGTCGAACTGGAGGGCCGGCTCAGCCGCGGCGCCACCCTGGTGGACTGGCAGCAGCGCACCGGCCGGCCGGCCAACGCCCGGATCGTGATGGCCTACGACCAGGCGCGGTTCGAGGCCCTGATCCGGGCCGCCTTGGGCGCCTGAGCCCCGGACTTGCGACGGGCCCCGGGCCCGGCCTATAATTCCGGTCTTTCCCCACGCAAACCCGGCGGAGCTATTGCCATGAAGGCCGACATCCATCCGAACTACAAAGAAGTCGTCTTCCAGGACCTGTCCTCCGACTTCGCTTTCCTGACCCGCTCCACGCTCTCCTCGAAGGAGACGATCAAGTGGACCGACGGCAAGGAATACGCCCTGATCAAGGTCGACATCACCTCCGCCTCGCACCCGTTCTACACGGGCAAGCAGAAGGTCATGGACACCGGCGGCCGCATCGACCGCTTCCGCCAGCGCTACGCCAAGTAAGCGCGCCGCCCGGGCCTGGCCCGGGGCGGGCAGGAAAGGCCGCCTCCGGGCGGCCTTTTTCGTTGGCGACCCCCCGACCAAGGTTCATACCTTCGTCACTGACTTGTCCGCGGGCGCTGTGAGATACTTCGGCGCATGGTGACCGCCCCGGCGGCGCCTTCGATTCGATACCAGCGAACGCCGCGCCAGAGCCCTTCGAGGATGCGGATCGCGCCCCCTGAAAGGAGTCAGCCCGTGTCCGACAACAAGAGCGTCGTGCTCAACGCCGCCGGCAAGAACGTCGAGCTTCCCGTCTATTCCGGCACCCTTGGCGCGCCTTGCGTCGACATCACCCGGCTGCCGAAAGAAACCGGCATGTTCACCTACGACCCCGGCTTCGTGGCGACCGCCAGCTGCCGCAGCGCGGTGACCTACATCGACGGCGACGAGGGCGTGCTGCTGTATCGCGGCTACCCGATCGAGCAGCTGGCCAAGCACTCGAACTTCCTCGAGACCAGCTACCTGCTGATGAACGGCGAGCTGCCGAACCCGGCCCAGTTCGCCAAGTTCGAGCATGAAGTCACCCACCACACGATGATGCACGAGGCCTTCAAGGGCTTCCTCGGCGGCTTCCGCCACGACGCGCATCCGATGGCGATGCTGTGCGGCATGATCGGCTCGCTGGCCGCCTTCTACCACGACGAACTCGACCTCGAGGACCCGGAACAGCGCCGCATGGCCGCGATCCGCCTGCTGGCCAAGGTCCCGACGATCGCCGCCGCCTGCTATCGCTATTCGATCGGCTGGCCGGTGCGCTACCCGCGCAACAACCTCGAGTACGTCGAGCGCTTCCTGCACATGATGTTCGAGGTCCCCAGCGAGCCGCTGACCCTCAAGCCGGTCGCCGCCAAGGCGCTCGACCTGCTCTTCATCCTGCACGCCGACCACGAGCAGAACGCCTCCACCTCGACCGTCCGCCTGGTCGGCTCCACCGGTGCCAACCCCTACGCCTGCGTCGCCGCCGGCGTGGCCGCGCTCTGGGGCCCGGCGCACGGCGGCGCCAACGAGGCGGTGCTGAAGATGCTGGCCGAGATCGGCCGCCCGGAAGACGTCGCCAAGGCCGTCGACCGCGCCAAGGACAAGAACTCGGGCTTCCGCCTGATGGGCTTCGGCCACCGCGTGTACAAGAACTTCGACCCGCGCGCGACCATCATCCGCGAGATGTGCCACAAGGTCCTCGCCGACCTGGGCGTCAACGACCCGATGCTGGAAGTGGCGATGCGCCTGGAAGAGGCCGCGCTCAAGGACGACTACTTCATCCAGCGCAAGCTCTACCCGAACGTCGACTTCTACTCCGGCATCATCTACAAGGCGCTGGGCATCCCGACCGAGATGTTCACGGTGATGTTCGCCATTGCCCGCACCGCCGGCTGGGTCTCGCACTGGCTCGAGCAGCAGACCGACCCGGAAGCCAAGATCGGCCGCCCGCGCCAGATCTACACCGGCGCCGCGAACCGCGACTACGTCCCGCTCGAAAAGCGCTGATCCAAGCCAAAAAGCCGTACCGGGTTCATTTTCCTTCGCCGATGAGACAAGTCTCACCGGCGAAGGAAAATGAACCCGGTACCTTTTTTGCGAGGCGAAACAAATTAACCAGGTTCATTTGTTTGGATTGGTGGGGTTGGGTGCTTCAGTCGCCAGTGGCGATGAGCTGGCGCAGGGCGTTGGCGGTGGCGCGGCGCAGTGGCCGGTCCTCCAGGGATTCCAGCGGCGGCTGCCGCAGGGCCGACGCGGGCAGGACCCACAGCTCGAAGGCGATGCCGCCGGCTTCGAACTCCCAGCAGGGCAGGGGCGTCGCCTGCTCGCGCGACAGCCGCAGCCGGCGCGTGACCTGCGTGGCGGGGATGCGCTGGTCGTGCAGGAAGTGGGCGACCTCATCGGGATCGTCGGCATGCAGGTGCAGGCAGACCGGCGCGTGGGCGTCCACGGGCCCCTCCAGCGCCGCGCCGGCGAGGCGCGGGTCGAAGGCGCTGAAGAACGCCATCGCCTCCTGGGCGGCCTCCCGGAGCGCCTGGCGTCGGGACGGCGGGGCGTCGCCGCCGAACAGCCGCTGGTGCGCTTCGAGCGCTTCGCGGATCTCGTCGCCGCCGGGGAAGGCCGCCTCGTCGCGGATCCCGAGCCGTTCGGCGGCCTTGCGCAGGGCGCGGGCGGGATCGTGCTGCGCCCCGGTCGCCAGCAGCCTCGCGGCTTCCTGCGCCAGCTGCTGCCGGCGCTGGCGCGTACGGGGGTCATCCTGTCGGCGGGGACTCATGGCGTTCGTCCGGGCCTTCAGAAGATGTCGAAGGCCTCTTCGTTGCTCAGCTCCGGGTCGAGGTCGAAGCCGCTGCTGCTGACGCGGTCGTACTCCTCGGTCTTGAAGTAGTCGACGATCGAGCCCGGCGTGCCCTCGGGCACGATCCGGCCGCTGCCGGCGTCCACCGAGGCGACCACGATGCCCGGGGGCACCTCCGGCTCCTGCACCGGCACGCCGTCGAGCGCCGCGCGCATGTAGCCGATCCAGATCGGCAGCGCCGCGCGGCCGCCGTATTCACCCCGGCCCAGCGGGTTGAAGTCGTCCTTGCCGACCCAGACCGTGGTGACCAGGTCGCCGCCGAAGCCCGAGAACCAGGCGTCGCGGTAATCGTTGGTCGAGCCGGTCTTGCCGCCGATGTCCTCGCGCTCGAGCACGCGCGCGGCAGTGGCGGTGCCGCGCTTGACCACGTCCTTCATCAGCGAGCGCACCAGGAACGCGGTGCGTTCGTCGATCGCGCGCGGCGCCAGCACCAGCTCACCCTCGGCCACGGGCTCCGTGGCCGCCGGGGCCTCGGGCGCCGGCGCCGGGGCAGGCGCGCTGCCGAAATCGAAGCCGTCGACCACGGTGGTGTCGCGGGCCTCGCCCGCGGCCCGTCCCGGGCAGCCGCGGCAGGCGCGCGCCGGGGTGGCCTGGCTGAGGACCTGGCCGTTCCGGTCGAGCACCTTGTCGATGAACCACGGGTCGATGCGGTAGCCACCGTTCGAGAACACCGCGTAGCCACGCGCGATCGACAGCGGCGTCAGCGACGAGGTGCCCAGCGACATCGACAGGTTCGGCGGCAGGCTTTCCTGGCTGAAGCCGAACTGGGTGATGTAGCGGCTGGCGAAATCCACGCCGATGGCGTCGAGCAGGCGCACCGAGACCAGGTTGCGCGACTGCACCAGCGCCTCGCGCAGGCGCATCGGGCCGGCGAAGTTGCCGGCGTCGTTCTGCGGGCGCCAGACGTTGCCGGCGCGGTCGCGGAACACCACCGGCGCGTCGAGCACGATGCTGGACGGCGAGAAGCCCCGCTCGAACGCCGCCGCGTACACGAAGGGCTTGAAGCTCGAGCCCGGCAGGCGCTGGGCCTGCGTCGCCCGGTTGAACTTGTTCAGGCCGAAGCTGAAGCCGCCGACCAGGGCGCGGATGGCGCCGTCCTCGGGCTGCAGCGACACCAGCGCGGCTTGCGCGAGCGGCACCTGGGCCAGCACCCATTCCGGCGCCGGCGGCGGCGCGTCGGCCGGGGCGTCGGCCGCGGGCTTGGCCGGCGTCGCCACCGGCAGCGCCGCGTAGCGCACCACGTCGCCACGCTTGAGCAGCTGCCTCGGCGGCTTGCCGGCCCAGCGCGTGGCCTTGGCGTCGAGCAGCACCGGCTCGGCGCCGGCCACGAACAGCCGGGCGGACTCGCCTTCGAAGCCGGTGACGATGCCGGCGCGCAGCCCGCCCAGGGACGGGTACTCGCGCAGGCGCTGGCGCAGCGCGGCGGCGTCCTCGCCTTCGGCCAGGTCGAGCTGGGCCTCGGGCCCGCGGTAGCCGTGGCGGCGGTCGTACTCGAGCAGGCCCGCCTGCACCGACTGCGCGGCGGCGGCCTGGTGCGTCCCGTCGAGCGTCGTGTACACGCTCAGGCCGCTGGTGGTGGCCTCGGCGCCGTAGCGCTGCTCCATCTCGGCGCGCACCATCTCGGCGACGTAGGGCGCCTCGACCTCGACCTTGGGTTCATGCGGGCTGGCGTCCATCGGCTCGGCCTGGGCCGCCTGCTCCTGCGCCACCGTGATCATGCCTTCCTCGCGCATGCGCAGCAGCACGTAGTTGCGGCGCACCAGCGCGCGGTCCGGGTTGATGATCGGGTTGCCGCTGGACGGGAACTTCGGGATCGAGGCCAGCGTCGCGGCCTGGGCCAGGGTCAGTTCGTCGAGCGTCTTGCCGTAGTAGTAATCCGCCGCGGCGGCGACGCCGTAGGCGCGGTTGCCGAAGAAGCTCTTGTTGAGGTAGAGCTCGAGGATCTCGTCCTTGGACAGCTCCCGCTCCATCTTGAGCGCCAGGAAGATCTCGGTGAGCTTGCGCGTGTAGGAGTATTCCGCGCTCAGGAAGAACTGCCGGGCGACCTGCTGGGTGATGGTGCTGCCGCCGGGCACGCGCTGGTCGCTGGTGGTCGCCAGCAGCCAGACCGCACGGGTGATGCCGCGCCAATCGATGCCGGGGTGCTCGTAGAACCGCGCGTCCTCGATGGCGATGAAGGCCTGCTTCACCGGCTGCGGGACCTCCTCGATGTCGACCGGGAAGCGGCGGGTCTCGCCGATCAGCGCGATCAGCTGGCCGTCCCGGGTGTAGATGCTCAGGGGCACCTGCAGCTGCACGTTGCGCAGCTCCTGGACGTCCGGCAGGCGGGGGGCGATGAGCCAGTAGAGGACCCCGAGGGCGAGGATGCCCAGCAGGGCCAGGCCGGCGAAAAAGTAGAGCAACCGGCGCAGCAATCGAACAAAACGGGCCATCCAGGGCCTCTCCCGAGGTTTACATCGACATGGGGCAGGGAGTATAGAACGAGGCATGGCCGGGAGCCGCCTTGGGGGAGGCCGGTTTCCGGACCCGAATGCGTCTAGGAAGGGGAGCGCGAAGCAAGCTGAACAGGGGTCCCGACGTCCAAAAACGGGGGGGCATTGCCATTTGGCAATTTTTCGTTATTTAATGTAACGGCGCACCTATCGCTTGTAAGCGCCCGTCGGAAGGGGAGAAACCGTGGGTCTTTTCGGAAATACCAAGACACCGCTCGTCGGCCTGGACATCAGTTCCACGGCCGTCAAGCTTCTGCAGCTCACCGAGTCGGGCGGGCGCTATCGCGTCGAGCACTACGCGGTCGAGCCCCTGCCTCCCAATGCCGTGGTCGAGAAGAACATCGTCGAGGTCGAGGCCGTCGGCGAGGCGATCAAGCGGGCCGTGGCCCGCTCCGGCACCAAGGCCCGGCATGCCGCGGCCGCGGTCTCCGGCTCGTCCGTGATCACCAAGATCATCCCCATCCAGGGCGACCTGGACGAGGATGACCTCGAGGACCAGGTGCAGCTCGAGGCCGCCAACTACATCCCGTACCCGATCGACGAAGTCAGCATCGACTTCGAGGTCCTGGGGCCGGTGCCCAGCAACCCGGAGATGATCCAGGTCATGCTGGCCGCCTCCCGCACCGAGAACGTCGAGCTGCGCCAGTCGGCGCTCGAGCTGGGCAACCTCACCGCCAAGGTCATCGACGTCGAGGCCTTCGCGATGGAGAACGCCTTCAAGCTGGTCGCCGACCAGCTGTCGGTGCCCAAGGACGCGATCGTGGCGCTGGTGGACATCGGCGCGACCATGACCACCCTGAACGTCCTGCGCAACCAGCGCAGCATCTACACCCGCGAGCAGGTCTTCGGCGGCAAGCAGCTGACCGACGAGGTCATGCGCCGCTACGGCCTGAGCTACGACGAGGCGGGCCTGGCCAAGCGCCAGGGCGGCCTGCCGGAGAGCTACGAGGTCGAGGTGCTGGAGCCGTTCAAGGAGGCGCTGGTCCAGCAGGTCAGCCGCCTGCTGCAGTTCTTCTACGCCGGCAGCGACTTCAACCGCGTCGACCAGGTGGTCCTGGCGGGTGGTTGTGCATCGATCGCCGGCATCGCCAACCTCGTGGAGGAGCAGCTGGGCGTGCCCACCGTCATCGCTAACCCGCTCGCCAACATGGCGCTCGGCCCCCGCGTCCAGGCCCATGCCCTGGCGCAGGACGCCCCCGCGCTCATGATCGCCTGCGGCCTGGCCCTGAGGAGCTTCGACTAATGGCCAGAATCAACCTACTTCCCTGGCGCGCGGAGCGGCGCAAGCAGCGCCAGAAGGAATTCGTCAGCATGCTCGGCCTCGCGGCCGTGGTCGCGCTGCTCCTGAGCTTCCTGATCGTCATGTACTACAGCGGCCAGATCGAAGGTCAGCAGAATCGCAACGCGTACCTGCGCCAGCAGATCGTGCTCGTCGACCAGCAGATCCGTGAGATCGAGGAGCTCGACAAGAAGAAGGCCAACCTGCTCGCCCGCAAGCAGGTGATCGAGCAGCTGCAGGCCAGCCGTTCGCAGATGGTTCACCTGTTCGACGAGCTGGTGCGCACCATCCCCGAGGGCGTCCGCCTCACCTCGATCAAGCAGAACGGCCAGACCCTGACGCTCGAGGGCCGCGCGCAGTCCAACGCCCGCGTCAGCTCCTACATGCGCAACCTGGAGTCGTCCGGCTGGATGGCCAGCCCGGACCTGAGCATCATCGAGGCCAAGGGCGAGGACAAGGGCTTGCCCAACATGTTCTCCCTCCAGGTGACCTTGAAGAACCCCAGCGCCGTGGATGAGGAAGCCGCGCCCGCGGCCGCCCCGGCGCCGCCCGCGGCCGCCCCGGCGCCGCCCGTCGCCGGAGGTGCACCGTGAGCAGCAAGAAAGTCGACCTCCGCAACCTGGACTTCAGCAACTCCGGGGGCTGGCCCTTCCAGGTCAAGATCGGTGCCTGCATCCTGCTGATCCTGGTCGTGGTTGGCCTGGCCTGGTACCTGAAGGTCAGCGACCAGCGCCTGGCGCTGCAGTCCGAGGAGAACACCGAGGTCACCCTGCGCGAGGAGTTCCAGGGCAAGCAGGGCCGCGCCGCGAACCTCGAGCCGCTCAAGCAGCAGCTGGCCCAGATGGAAGTGATGCTGCAGCAGATGCTGCGCCAGCTGCCCAGCAAGAATGAAATGCCGGACCTGATCGTCGACGTCTCGCAGACGGCGCTGGCCAGCGGCATCAACAACGAACTGTTCCAGCCGGGCGCCGAGACCCAGCTCGAGTTCTACGCCGAGAAGCCGATTTCGCTGCGCATGGTGGGCACCTACCACCAGTTCGGCGCCTTCGTCAGCGGCGTCGCCTCGCTGCCGCGCGTGGTCATCATGACCATGCACGACATCCAGCTGAAGCCGCGCGGCGAAGGCGACACCACCCTGGTCCTGGAAGGTACGGTCAAGACCTACCGCTACCTGGACGAGGAAGAGGAAGCCGAAGCCGAAGCCGCCGCCGCCGGCGCGGGCTCCACCGGGGAGGTGAAGTAATGGCTGCTCCGAACTACCGCAAGATCGCCACCGGCCTGCTGCTGGCCGCCGTCGTGGTCTCCCTTTCCGCCTGCACCCGCGGCAGCCGCGACCTGGAGGCCTGGGTGGCCGAGGTCAGGGCGCGCCCGGCGCCGCCGCTGGACCCGCTCCCGGTGATGAAGCAGTTCGAGACCTTCGAATACGCCGCGCAGAACCTGCGCGACCCGTTCAGCCAGCCCAGCGCGGACCAGGACGGCGAGAACGGCCTGCGTCCGGATCCGAACCGCCGCAAGGAGGTCCTCGAGGCCTTCCCGCTCGACAGCCTGGACATGGTGGGCACGATCGGCGCCGGCGACGGGGTGGTTGGCCTGGTGATGGGGCCGGACCGCGTTACCTACCGGGTCCGGCCGGGCAACTACATGGGGCTCAGCGACGGTCGCATCACGGCGGTCTTCGAGGACCGAATTGAGATGGTCGAACTCGTACCTGATGGGGCCGGCGGTTGGCTTGAGCGTCAAGCCAAAATCGCCCTTGAAGACAATTGATTGGGGGAATGCACGATGACCGCGAATAAAACGATCGGCGAGGGGATGGGCACCAAGCGCACTTGGTTGCTGGCCATGGGAGCGCTCGCCGTCGGCCTGACGACGTCGCTGTCGGCCATGGCGGCGAACGTCCTCCAGGACGTGCGCTACGCATCGGCCCCCGGGGGCAAGGTCGACATCACCCTGCAGTTCGCAGAGCCGGTGGGCGACGTCCAGGCGTTCACGACGGATACCCCGCCGCGAATCGCCCTCGACATCCCCGAGACCTCCAACGGCCTGACCCAGCGCCGCGTGGTGATCGGCAGCGGCGCCACCTCCGCGGTCTCCGCGGTGGAAGCCGACGGCCGCACCCGCGTGGTGGTGGACCTGTTCCGCCCCGCGTCCTACACCACCCGCAGCGCCGGCAACCTGCTGGTCCTGACGGTGGATGCCGGCGCCCAGCAGACCAACGCCCTGGCCGGCGTCGCCGACCCGACCAAGCGCGTGGCCTCCGACATCGAAGTCGCCAACATCGACTTCCGTCGCGGCGAGAACGGGGCCGGCCGCGTGGTCCTTCGCTTCAACAGCGACGGCGCCACCGCCGACATGCGCAGCGAGGGCAACCGCGTCGTGGTCGACGTCGCCAACGCCAGCATCCCGGAGAACCTGCGCCGGCGCCTGGACGTGACCGACTTCGCCACCCCGGTGCAGAGCCTCGAGCCGAACGCCAATGCCGGCAGCACCCGCCTGGTGATCAACACCAACGGTGCCTACGAGTCGATGGCCTACCAGACCGGCAACGAGTACGTGATCGAGATCGCGCCCAAGCGCGGTTCCGTGATCGCCGCCGCCACCCCGGCCCGCGCCGCGGGTGCCGTGGCGGGCCAGGCCGCGCCGCAGCGCTACGCCGGCCGCCCGGTCACGTTCAACTTCCAGGACGTGCCGGTGCGCACCGTGCTGCAGCTGATCGCCGAGGAGTCGGGCCTGAACATCGTCGCCTCCGACACCGTCGCCGGCAACGTCACCCTGCGCCTGATCAACGTGCCCTGGGACCAGGCCATGGAGATCGTCCTGCGCGCCAAGCAGCTCGACCAGCGCCGTGACGGCAACGTGGTCTGGGTTGCCCCGCAGAAGGAAATCGCCGACTTCGAGAAGGCCAAGGCGGACGCCCGCATTGCCAACGAGCAGCGCGAGGAGCTGGTCACCGAGTACATCGCGATCAACTACGGCAATGCCGAGGAAATCGCCCGCCTGCTGACCGAGGACAGCAAGTCCAGCAGCGGCGGCGGCGGTGCGGCCAGCGGTGGCGGCGGTGGCCTGCAGCAGGCGGCCAAGGGCTTCCTGTCGGCGCGCGGCAGCGTCAGCTTCGACAACCGCACCAACACCCTGCTGCTCATCGACACCGCGAAGAAGATCCAGGAGATCCGGACCCTGCTCGCCACCCTCGACCGCCCGGTCGACCAGGTGCTGATCGAGGCCCGCATCGTCGTGGCGTCCGAAGTGTTCGCCCGCGAACTCGGCGTGATCTTCGGCGTCCAGGATCGCGTGGGAACCCTTGGTGCGGCGGCTGAAGCCGGCGAATCCACCAGCGACTCGGGCTTCCTGGTCGGTCTCCCCGCCAGCACCCCGGCGGGCCTGCTGAACCTGAGCATCCTGCGCAGCGACATCTCGCTCGACCTCGAGCTGTCCGCGCTCGAGGAAGAAGGCCGCGGCGAAGTGGTGTCCAACCCGCGCGTGATCACCGCCAACCAGCGCGAGGCCATCATCCGCCAGGGTGACGAGGTGGGTTACCTGACCATCCAGCCGTCGACCACGCCGGGTGCGGTGCCGCAGGCCACGGTCGCCTTCAAGGAAGTGCTGCTCGAGCTCAAGGTCACCCCGACCATCACCCAGGACGGTCGCGTCTACCTCAACCTGATGGTGAAGAAGGACGAAGTGGACGAGCTGGTCGCCAACCCGGCCGGTGGCTTCGTGCCGCAGATCTCCAAGCGCGAAGTCAGCACCGCGGTGCTGATCGACAACGGCCAGACGGTCGTGGTCGGCGGCGTCTACGAGTTCAGCTCGCGCGAAGACCTGCGCAAGGTGCCCTTCCTGGGCGACCTGCCGGTCCTTGGCAACCTGTTCAAGAACAAGTCCAAGAGCAGCGACAAGGCCGAACTGCTGATCTTCGTGACCCCGCGCATCCTGCCGGTGTCGCGCGGCGGCTGAACCCAGCCTCGCCTGGAACCACGGACAGGGCCGCGAAAGCGGCCCTGTTTCGTTTTGCAGGGCATGGCGCACAGGAAGCAGGCATGACCAAGCTCAGGATCCAGCTCGCGCGCGGCGAGGTGCTGTTCCGCGAAGGCGAGGACCCGGGGACGGCGTTCCTGATCGAGTCCGGCGAGATCGAGGTGCGTACCCGCCAGCGCGGCCGCGACGTGCTGCTGAGCGTCCTGGGGCCGGGGGAACTCGTGGGCGAGATGGCCGTCATCGACGAGTCCCCGCGCACCGCCACCGCCCGCGCACTGGACGATTGCGTGCTGTTCGCGATCGACCGCCACCAGATCGCCGAGCGCCTGGCCGCCACCGACCCGATCATCCGCTCCCTCCTGGAGGGCCAGCTCAAGCGTTACCGCGGCGCCCTCGCCGCGCTGCAGGGCAAGCAGGCCGCGCCCGATGCCCTCTCGCCGTCCGAGCGGCTGGGCATCAGCCGGATCCGGCTCGAAGCGCAGCTGCGCGAAGCCCTGGCCGAGGGACAGCTCGAACTGAGCCTGCAGCCCCTGCTCGACGTGCCGCTGGGACGCATCGCGGGTTACGAAGCCCTGGTCCGCTGGGACCATCCCGAGCGCGGCCCGATCTCGGCGGCGGAATTCGTCGCGCTGGCCGAGGAAACCTCGCTGATCGTGCCGGTGGGCGAGTACGTGATCGACACCGCCTGCCTGGCGATCGCGCGCCTGGTCGCCGCAGGCGCCGATCCGTCGCCATTCGTGGCGGTGAACGTGTCCGCGCGCCAGATGGCGCATCCGGGCGTGATCGAACGCATCGTCGCCCGCGTCGATGCCGCCGGCCTGCCGCGCGGAAGCCTGAAGCTCGAGATCACCGAAAGCGGCGTGCTCGACTACGGTCTCGCCGCGGGCCTGATCGAGCTGTGCCATCGCCATGGCATCCGGGTGGCGCTGGACGACTTCGGCACGGGTTACGCCAACCTCTGCCACCTGCACCGGCTGCCATTCGACACCATCAAGGTGGACCAGTCGTTCTCGCACGACATGCTCGATTCGCCGCGGGCGATGGCGATCGTCGAAAGCGCGGTCCGGCTCGGTCGCGCGCTCGGCGCGGAGATCGTGGTCGAGGGCATCGAGACGCCGGAGCAGCTGCAGGCCCTGCGCCGGCTCGGATGCCGGTATGCGCAGGGTTACCTGGTCGGACGGCCGCAAACGCTGGCGCAGCTGCTCGCGCATCCCTGGGATCCGGCGCGCTTGGTGTAATCTCCCAAGGGTTCCCGCCGGAGTATCGCCGATGCCAACGTTGCCGCTGCACACCCGCATGCTTTTGGGTTTCGTCGTGGGCGTCTGCCTGGGCCTGGTCGCCAACCTGATGTTCGCCGAGGCGGCCTGGCTCGAAGCGCTGGTGAAGTACGTCGCCGACCCGGTGGGTCAGGTGTTCCTGCGGCTGTTGTTCATGTTGGTGATTCCGCTCGTGTTCTCGGCCCTCGTGCTGGGCGTGGTCGAGATCGGCGACCCGAAGTCCCTCGGCCGCATCGGCGGCAAGACCCTGGCGTGGATCCTCGCGGTCACCACGATCGCGGTGCTGATCGGCATGGTCACCGTGAACGTGATCCAGCCCGGGCGCGGCATCCCGCCCGAGCTGGCCCAGGAACTGATGGCGCAGACCAGCGAGCGCGCCTCGCAGATCGCCGCCGGCCGCGAGGCCGTGTCCGGCATCGACGTGCTGCTCAACATCGTGCCGCGCAATCCCGTGCAGGCCGCGGCCAACGGCGACCTGATCGCGGTCATGTTCTTCGCCCTGATGTTCGGCATCGGCGCCACGGTGATCCGCAGCGACGGCACCCGCGCCTTCGTCGCCGCCACGCAGGGCGTCTACGACATCTGCCTCAAGCTGATCGACTGGGTCATCCAGCTGGCGCCCTACGCGGTGGCGGCGCTGTTGTTCTCGATCACGTCCAAGCTGGGCTTCGACGTGCTGGTCCAGTTGGCGCGTTTCGTCGGCACCGTGCTGCTGGCCCTGGGCATCCATTTCTTCGTGGTATTCCCGATCCTGCTGCGGGTGTTCGGCGGCATGTCGCCGCTGGCCTTCTTCCGCAACGCCCAGCCGGCCATCCTGACGGCCTTCTCCACGTCCTCCTCCAGCGCCACCCTGCCGACCACCCTCAAGGTGACCGAAGAGGCGCTGGGCGTGCCGCGGCGCGTGGCGCGCTTCGTCTGCACCCTGGGCGCGACGGCCAACATGAACGGCACGGCCCTGTTCGAGGGCATCACGGTGCTGTTCCTGGCCCAGTTCTTCGGTGTCGAGCTGAGCGTCTTCCAGCAGGCGCTGGTGCTGGTGATGTGCATCCTCGGCGGCGTCGGCGCGGCCGGCGTCCCGGGTGGCTCGCTGCCGGTGATCGCGATGATCCTGGCGATGTTCGGCATCCCGCCGGAGGGCATCGGCCTGATCCTGGGCGTGGACCGCCTGCTGGACATGTGCCGCACGGTGGTGAACGTCGGCGGCGACATGGTCGGCTCGGTCGTCATCGGCCGCAGCGAGCCGGTGGACCGGGGCACGGCCGGCCCCGCGTAGCACCCGCGGCCAGCCCGGCGCAACGGAGACACGGGCCGCCGGGTCGGCGACAATAGCGCCCCGTCGGCCCGGCCCCGGGCCCCGATCTGGACGCCCCCATGACCACGCCTTCCCGCCGCGAGCTCGCCAACGCCATCCGCTTCCTGGCCATCGACGCCGTGGAGGCCGCCAAGTCGGGCCATCCCGGCATGCCGATGGGCATGGCCGACATCGCCGAGGTGCTCTGGAACGACTTCCTGAGCCACAGCCCGAACAACCCGAAGTGGTTCAACCGCGACCGCTTCGTGCTGTCCAACGGCCACGGCTCGATGCTGATCTACGCGCTGCTGCACCTGAGCGGCTACGACCTGCCGATCGAGCAGCTCAAGCGCTTCCGCCAGCTGCACAGCAAGACCGCGGGCCACCCGGAGTTCGGCCACACGCCCGGCGTCGAGACCACCACCGGCCCGCTGGGGCAGGGCCTGGCCAACGCGGTCGGCATGGCGCTGGCGGAGAAGCTGCTGGCGCAACGCTACAACCGCCCCGAGTTCGACATCGTCGACCACCACACCTGGGTCTTCCTGGGCGATGGCTGCCTGATGGAAGGCGTCTCGCACGAAGCCGCGTCGCTGGCCGGCACCTGGGGCCTGGGCAAGCTGATCGCCTTCTGGGACGACAACCGCATCTCGATCGACGGCGACACCTCCGGCTGGTTCACCGACGACACCGCGGCGCGCTTCGAGGCCTACGGCTGGCAGGTCATCCGCAACGTGGATGGCCACGACCCGGTCGAAATCACCCAGGCGATCAAGACCGCGCAGGCCGAGACCGGCAAGCCGACCCTGGTTTGCTGCCGCACGACCATCGGCTTCGGTTCGCCCGGCAAGGCCGGCAAGGAATCCAGCCACGGCGCGCCGCTGGGCAAGGACGAAGTGGCCGCGACCCGCGCCGCGCTCAACTGGCCGCACGCACCCTTCGAGATCCCGCAGGCCATTTCCGACGGCTGGCGCGCCGGCAACACGGGCCTGGTGCGCGAGGAGCAGTGGAACCGCCTGTTCGACGCCTACGCCAAGGCCTACCCGGCGCAGGCCGCCGAGCTGGTGCGGCGCTCGCGCGGCGAACTGCCGGAGGACTTCGAGGCCGCCGCCCGGGCCTACATCGAGAAGCTGCAGCTCGACGGGCCGGTCGTGGCCTCGCGCAAGGCCTCGCAGATGGCGATCGAGGCCTTCGCGCCGCTGCTGCCGGAGCTGATCGGCGGCTCGGCCGACCTCGCCCACTCCAACCTCACGCTCTGGAAGGGCAGCAAGTCGGTGACCTCCGACGACGCCAACGCCAACTACGTGCACTACGGCGTGCGCGAGTTCGGCATGAGCGCGATCGCCAACGGCCTGGCGCTGCACGGTGGCTTCATTCCCTATGACGCCACCTTCCTGGTGTTCTCCGACTACTCGCGCAACGCGCTGCGCATGTCGGCCCTGATCCCGACCCGCGCCATCCACGTGTTCACCCACGACTCGATCGGCCTGGGCGAGGACGGCCCCACCCACCAGCCGGTCGAGCACCTGGCCTCGCTGCGCTACATCCCGAACAACGACGTCTGGCGTCCCTGCGACGCCGTCGAGTCCGCCGTGTCCTGGCAGTCCGCGATCGCCCGCGCCGACGGCCCGAGCTGCCTCGTGTTCAGCCGCCAGAACCTGGCGCACCAGCCGCGCACCGCGCAGCAGGTCGCCGACATCGCCCGCGGTGGCTACGTGCTCTCGGATCCGGGCGAGGCGCGCTTCGACGTGCTGCTGATCGCCACTGGCTCCGAGGTCGAGCTGGCGATGGAAGCGATGCGCCGCCTCGCCGGCGACGGCATCAAGGCGCGCGTGGTGTCCATGCCCAGCACCGAAGTGTTCGACCGCCAGCCGCTGGAATGGCGCGAAGCCGTGCTGCCGTCGTGGTGCCGCAAGCGCGTGGCGGTGGAGGCCGGCGTCACCGGCTTCTGGCACAAGTACGTGGGCCTGGACGGCGCCGTGGTCGGCATCGACACCTTCGGTGCCTCCGCGCCGGCCGACCAGCTGTACGCGCACTTCGGCATCACCGCGGACGCGGTGGTCGCCGCCGCCAAGGCGCTTTGAAGACGCGCCCGGCGGGCCGGCTCAGCCGGTCCGGCCGGGCGAGCAAAAGGCGGTGTGCAGGGTCTCGATGATGTCGTGCACCAGTCCGTCGCTGACCGCGTAATACACGGTCTGGGCCTCGCGCCGCGTGCTGACCAGGTTTTTCTCGCGCAGCACCGCCAGGTGCTGCGACAGCGCCGACTGGCTCAGGTCGACCAGGGCGTTGATCTCGCCCACCGACATCTCTCGCTCGATCAGCAGGCACAGCACCCGCAGGCGCTGCGGGTTGGCCATGGCCTTGAGCAGGTCCGACGCCGCCTCGGCCTGGGCCTGCATCTGCTGGCCGGCGTTGGCCGCGAGGGTGCGGGCCGGGCTCATGCGCCTTCCACCGCGCCACCGCCCTCGGTCCAGGCCAGGTAGCCGCCGGCCAGCGACAGCGGCTCGGCGAAGCCCAGCCGCTGCAGGGCCTCGGCCGCCAGGGCCGAGCGGCCGCCACTCCGGCAGTAAACGACGATGGGCTGGTCCCGGTGGGCCAGGGCCGGGTCGCGCGCGCAATTCACGGCCGGGTGGCCGTCGATCTCGAACTCGAGCACGCCGCGCGGGATGTTGCTGGCGCCGGGGATGCGGCCAGCCGCGTACTCGGCCGGCTCGCGCACGTCCACGACCGGCACGCCGCGGGCCTGCAGGGCGCGCAGTTCGTCGGCAGTGATCTCGCGGATCCGGGACTTGGCCTCGGCCAGGAGCTGTTGGACGGTTTGACGCATGTCAGGGCACCTCCGTGGGGACGGGAGCATTATGCTTGAAATCTAATTAAGATATCACTAATATACGAATCGCCGGTTCATCCCCCGGCCAGCAGGAGGTTCCCGTGGCGAACATCGTGGTCCTGGGTGCAGGCATCGGCGGCATGAGCGTCGCTTACGAACTGCGGGCGGTCCTGGGCAAGGGCCACGGTATCACCGTGGTCGGCGAGGGCCCGCTGTTCTCGTTCACCCCGTCCAACCCCTGGGTGGCGGTGGGTTGGCGCCAGCCCAGGGACATCCAGATCCAGGTCGAGCCGCACCTGGACAAGCACGGCATCGCCTTCACCGGCGCCGGCGCCGAGCGCGTGGTGCCGGACGAAAACCATCTGGTGCTGCGCGACGGCAGCCGCCTGGACTACGACTACCTGGTCATCGCGACCGGTCCCCGGCTGGCCTTCGACGAAGTCCCGGGCCTGGGGCCGGCCGGCCACACGCACTCGATCTGCACCACGGCCCACGCCACCGAGGCCTGGACGGCCTACCAGGCCTTCCTGGCCAACCCCGGCCCGATCGTGGTCGGCGCGGCCGCCGGCGCCAGCTGCTTCGGCCCGGCCTACGAGTTCGCGATGATCCTCGATGCCGACCTGCGCAAGCGCAAGCTGCGCGACCGCGTGCCGATCACCTACGTCAGCAGCGAGCCCTACGTGGGCCACATGGGCCTCGGGGGCGTCGGCGATTCCAAGGGGCTGCTGGAGTCGGAGTTCCGCCAGCGCCACATCAAGTGGATCACCAATGCCCGCATCACTTCGGTCGAGGCCGGCACGATGCACGTGGACGAAGTGGACGCGCGCGGCCAGCCGCTGGCCACGCACGCGCTGCCGTTCGCGTATTCCATGGTGCTGCCGGCCTTCACCGGCGTGGACGCCGTGCGCGCCGCGAAGGAGATGTGCAATCCGCGCGGCTTCGTGCAGATCGATGCACACCAGCGCAACCCGACCTACCGGAACGTGTACTCGGCCGGCGTCTGCGTCGCGATCCCGCCGGTGGAGGCCACCCCGGTGCCCACCGGCGCGCCCAAGACCGGCTTCATGATCGAGTCCATGGTCACCGCGATCGCCGCGAACATCGCTTCCGACCTCGCCGGCCAGCCCGCCGTGGCCAAGGCCACCTGGAACGCGATCTGCCTGGCCGACATGGGCGACACCGGCGCGGCCTTCGTGGCGCTGCCGCAGATCCCGCCGCGCAACGTTACCTGGGCGAAGGTGGGCAAGTGGGTGCACCTGGCCAAGGTCGCGTTCGAGAAGTACTTCCTCGCCAAGATGCGCTCGGGCAACACCGAGCCGGTCTACGAGAAGTACGTGTTGAAGCTGCTCGGCATCGAGCGGCTGAAGTAAGTCCAACCCCAGACAGGAGAACACCATGAACATCGACCGTGCCGTGATGGCCTTCGCCGGCGTGATGATCCTCGCCAGCGCCGCGCTGTCCTATTTCTTCAGCCCGCTGTGGCTGCTGCTCACCGCCTTCGTCGGCGTGAACCTGCTGCAGGCGGCCTTCACCGGTTTTTGCCCGGCGGCCATGTTGTTTGGCAAGCTGGGCTTCAAGTCTGGCTGCGCCTTCAAGTGAGTTGAGCCCATGACCCGCCTGCGCCCGCTGTCCCTTGCCGTGCTCGTCGCCGTGGCCCTCGCGGGCTGCGGCGCGGAGCCTGTCGCCCCCGGCGACGCCCCGCCCGTGGCCTTCGAGACCCTGGTCGTCGAGGCCCGCGACAGCGCGCGCGAACGGCGCTGGGATGGCGTGGTGGAGGCGGTGAACCAGGCCACGCTGTCGGCCCAGACCGCCGGCCGCGTGCTGGAGCTGCCCTTCGACGTCAACGACTACGTCGAGGCGGGGCAGGTGGTGGTGCGCTTCACCGACGTGGAGCAAGTGTCGGCGCAGCGGCGTGCCTCCGCGGCCGTCAATGCCGCCCAGGCCGCGGCCGCCGAGGCCGAGGCCGACTTCAAGCGCACCGAAGAGCTGGTGGCGAAACAGCTGCTGGCCCGCGCCTCGCTCGACCAGGCCCGCGCCCGCCGCGACGCAGCGCGGGCCGCGCTCGAGGCGGCCCGCGCCGGCGTCAGCGAGGCCGGCGAGCAGGTCGACTACACCGTGATCCGCGCGCCGTACTCCGGCATCCTCACCGAGCGCCACGTCGAAGTCGGCGAAGCGGTGCGCCCGGGCCAGCCGCTGGTATCCGGCCTGTCGCTCGACCGGCTGCGGATCAACGTCGAAGTGCCGCAGAGCGACATCGCCGCGATCCGCGAACACGGCGCCGCCGCGGTGCGGCTGCCCGACGGCCGCCGCATCGAGGCCGAGCGCGTGGTCGTGTTCCCTTACGCCGATCCGGCGACGCACAGCTTCAAGGTCCGGGTGGAGCTGCCGCAGGCGGACACCGGCCTGCAGCCGGGCATGACCGTCAAGACCGCGTTCAAGACCGGCGAGGCCCGCCACCTGTGGGTGCCGCGCTCGGCCCTGGTGACGCGCAGCGAGGTGACGGCGGTGTACGTGGTGGACGCACGCAACCGCGTGGCGCTGCGCCAGGTGCGCCTGGGTCATCGCGACGGCGACGCGGTCGAGGTACTGGCCGGCCTGGCCGACGGCGACCGCATCGCGGCCGATCCGGTGGCCGCGCTGGCCCACCTGGCCGGGGCGCGCGACGATGGCTGAGCCGCGCTTCGGCCTCTCGGGCCGGCTGGCCCGCGCTTTCCAGGCCAATCCGCTGACGCCGGTGCTGGCGATCGCGGGCCTGCTGCTGGGCCTGTTCGCCACCATGATCACGCCGCGCGAGGAGGAGCCGCAGATCGACGTGACCATGGCCAACGTGATCGTGCCGTTCCCCGGCGCGCCGGCCGAGGACGTCGAGAACCTGGTCAGCTATCCGCTGGAGCAGGTGCTGTCCGAGATCGAGGGCGTCAAGCACGTCTATTCGACCAGCCGCGCCGGCTCGGCGCTGATCACGGTCGAATTCGCCGTGGGCGTGCCGCGCCAGGAGGCGCTGGTACGGCTGTACAACCAGGTGTATTCCAACGCCGACTGGGCGCCGCCCGGCCTCGGCGTCGGCCAGGCGCTGGTGCGCCCGATGGGCATCGACGACGTGCCGGTGATGGCGCTGACGCTGTGGACCGACGACCCCGCCCGCGGCGCCACCGAGCTGGCCGAGGTCGCGCATTCGCTGGAAGCCGAGATCAAGCGCGTGCCCGGCACCCGCGACGTCTACACGATCGGCGCGCCCGAGCGCGCCGTGGTGGTCGAACTCGACGCCACCCGCCTGGCCTCGCACGGCATGACCGTGGACGACCTGGCCGGCGCGCTGGCTGCGGCCAACACCGTCACGCAGGCCGGCGACCGCGTGGCCGCCGGCCAGGTGCTGCCGCTGACGGCGGGCCAGTACCTCGCCGATGCGCAGCAGGTGTCCGAGCTGGTGATCGGCCTCGCCGGTGGCCGCCCGCTCTATCTGTCCGACGTGGCCGACATCCGCCGCGGCGCCGACCTGCCGGCGCAGTACGCCTGGTACACCGCGCCCGAAGGCAAGGCGCGCCCGGCCGGCGGCGTGGCGCCCGCGGTCACGATCGCCGTGGCCAAAAAGCCGGGCGCGAACGCGGTGGACATCACCCGCGCCATCAGCGACCGGCTTGAAGGGCTCAAGACCACGCACATCCCCGACGGCGTGAACGTCAGCCTGACCCGCGACTACGGCTACACCGCCAACGACAAGGCGATGAAGCTGATCCAGAAGCTGGTGTTCGCGACGCTGTCGGTGGTGCTGCTGGTGCTGTTCGCGCTCGGCTGGCGCGAGGCCATCGTGGTCGGCAGCGCCGTCATCCTGACCCTGGCGCTGACGCTGTTCGCGTCGTGGGCGATGGGCTTCACCATCAACCGCGTCTCGCTGTTCGCGCTCATATTCTCGATCGGCATCCTGGTGGACGACGCCATCGTGATCGTCGAAAACATCCACCGGCACATGCGCCTGGGCGGCAAGAGCCTGCGCGAGGCGATCCCGCCGGCGGTGGACGAAGTCGGCAGCCCGACCATCCTGGCCACCTTCACCGTCATCGCCGCGCTGCTGCCAATGGCCTTCGTCTCGGGCCTGATGGGGCCCTACATGCGGCCGATCCCGATCAACGCCTCGGTCGGCATGCTGCTGTCGCTGGCGATCGCGCTGACGGTGACGCCGTGGCTGTCGCTGAAGCTGCTCTCGCGCCATGCCCACGACGGCCACGCAGCGGGCGAGGGCAAGGCGAACGAAGGCATCGCGGACCGCCTGCGGCGCCTGTTCGAGCGCCTGCTGCGGCCCTTCCTGCACGCCGGCGACGGCGCCCGGCGCCGCAAGTGGCTGTTCGCGGGCATCGGCGCCGCGGTGCTGGCGGCCGCCGGCCTCGCCGTCGTGCAGCTGGTGGTGCTGAAGATGCTGCCCTTCGACAACAAGTCCGAGTTCCAGGTCGTGGTCGACCTGCCGGAAGGCACGCCGCTCGAGCGCACCAACGCGCTGCTGCTGGAACTCGCGCAGGAGCTTTCGGCCGTGCCCGAAGTGCTGGACATGCAGGGCTATGCCGGCACCTCCGGCCCGGTGAACTTCAACGGCCTGGTGCGCCAGTACTACCTGCGCGCCGGTGCGAACGTGGGCGACCTGCAGGTAAACCTGGTCGACAAGCACGACCGCGATCGCCAGAGCCATGAGATCGCGCGCGCTGTGCGCCCGGCGCTGGCCGCGATCGGCGCGACCTACGGCGCCTCGGTCAAGGTGGTGGAAGTGCCGCCCGGCCCGCCGGTGATGTCGCCGCTGGTGGCCGAGGTCTACGGTCCCGATGCCGCCCGCGCCCGCGCCATTGCCCGCGACCTGCAGGCGCGCTTCAGCGCCACCGAGGGCATCGTCGATGTCGACAGCTCGCTCGAGGCCGAGGCGCCGCGCGAGCTCGCCCTCATCGACCGCGGCCTGGCCGCGAAGCTGGGCGTGAGCCAGGCGGCGATCGCCCAGGCGCTGCAGCTCGGCGTCGGCGGCCGCGATGCCACCTACCTTCGCGACGGTGCCTCGAAGTACGCCGTGCCGGTGCGCCTGCGCCTGCCGGCCGGCGACCAGGCCAGCTTCGAGCAGCTGCTCACCCTGCGCGTGCGCGCCGGCGACGGCCGCCTGGTGCCGCTCTCGGAGCTGGTGCAGGTGGTGCGCCTGCCCTGGGAGCCGATGATCCACCACAAGGACCTGCTGCCCGTGGTCTACGTCACCGGCGACGAGGCCGGCGAGCTCGATAGCCCGCTCTACGGCATGTTCGACCTGGTGGGGCAGGTGGGCGAGGCGCCGCTGGCCGGCACCCCGGTGGAGCAGCGCTTCCTGTCGGCGCCGGACTCGGGCCTGGGCTTCGCCATCAAGTGGGACGGCGAATGGCAGATCACCTACGAGACCTTCCGCGACATGGGCCTGGCCTATTCGGTTGGCTTGTTGCTTATTTACCTGCTGGTGGTGGCGCAGTTCCGCGACTATCGGGTGCCGCTGGTGATCATGGCGCCGATCCCGCTCACCGTGATCGGCGTGATGCCGGGCCACGCGCTGCTCGGCGCGCAGTTCACCGCCACCAGCATGATCGGCATGATCGCGCTGGCCGGCATCATCGTGCGCAACTCGATCCTGCTGGTGGACTTCATCAACCAGTCGATCGCCGAGGGCCAGCCGCTGGCCGACGCGGTGATCGAGGCCTGCGCGGTGCGCGCGCAGCCGATCGCGCTGACCGGCCTGGCGGCGATGGCGGGTGCCTTCTTCATCCTCGACGACCCGATCTTCAACGGCCTGGCGATCGCGCTGATCTTCGGCATCCTGGTCTCGACCCTGCTGACCCTGGTCGTGATCCCGCTGCTGTACTTCGTGCTGCTCAGCGCCCGCGCGCGCCGGCAAGGAGCCACCGCATGACCGACAACCTCGTGCTGGCCTGCCCGCATTGCCACGGCATGAACCGCGTGCCGCAGGCGCGGCTGGGCGAAGGGCCGACCTGCGGCCACTGCCGCCTGCCCTTGTTCTCCGGCAAGCCGATGACGCTCGGCGTGGATGACTTCCGCATCCACGCCGACCGCAGCGAGCTGCCGCTGCTGGTGGACTTCTGGGCGCCGTGGTGCGGGCCCTGCCAGATGATGGCGCCGCATTTTGAACGTGCGGCGGCGATGCTGGAGCCGCAGGTGCGGCTGGCCAAGGTCGACACCCAGGCCCAGCCCACGCTGGGCCAGCGCTACAACATACGCAGCATCCCGACGCTCGTGCTGTTCCATGCCGGGCGCGAGATCGCGCGCCAGTCCGGCGCCATGGACGCCAGCAACATCGTGCGCTGGACCCGCCAGCAGCTGGGCGCCTGAGCAACGCCTTCCGACGCCGCCGGCCCGCTACAGCGCGTCGATCGGCAGCTTGAGGTAGCGCACGCCGTTGCCTTCCGGCTCGGGCAGCTCGCCGGCGCGGATGTTCACCTGTACGGCCGGAAGGATCAGGGTCGGCATGGCCAGGGTGGCGTCGCGCTCGGTGCGCATCTGCACGTACTGCGCCTCGCTGGTGCCATCGCGGACGTGGATGTTGGCGCGCCGCTGCTCGGCGATGGTCGTTTCGCAGCGCACGTCGCGGCCGCCGGGGCCGTAGTCGTGGCAGACGAAGACACGGGTGTCGCCGGGCAGCTCGAACAGGCGCTGGATGGACTGGAACAGCGTGGCCGCGTCGCCGCCCGGGAAATCGCAGCGGGCGGTGCCGCCGTCGGGCATGAACAGCGAGTCGCCGGTGAACAGCGCGTCGCCGACCAGGTAGGCCACCGAGTCGCTGGTGTGGCCGGGCACCGGGATCACGCGCGCCTCGAGCACGCCGATGGCGAAGCGTTCGTCATCGGCGAACAGGTGGTCGAACTGCGAGCCGTCCACGGGGAAGTGTTCGCCGAGGTTGAAGATCGGCCGGAAGGTTTTCTGCACCTTGCGGATGCCCTGGCCGATGCCCAGGCGCGCCTCGGGCAGCTTCGCCTTGAGCCAGTGGCCGGCGCTGAGGTGGTCGGCGTGGGCGTGGGTCTCGAGGATCCAACGGACGGTGGCGTCCCGCTCGCCGATCGCAGCCAGCAGGGCCTCGGCGGAGGTCGTGGACGTGCGGCCTGACTTGGGGTCGAAATCCAGCACCGGGTCGATCACCGCCGCCTCGTTCGTGGCCGGGTCGGTGACCAGGTAGGTCCAGGTGCTGCTGTCTTCGTGGAAGAAGGGCTGGACGTCGGGCGCGGGCATGGGCGTGACCTTTCGAGCGGCGTGGCGTCAGTCTAATGCGGAAGGGTGCGAAGCGGCCGTCCGGAAGCCTTCGATATGGCCGCGCACCTGCGCGGCGGGACGCGGGCGCGCGCTCTCGTCGGCGCCGATCAGTCGGTCGCGGTGCGGCGCAGGGCCAGCGCCAGCACCCGGGCCTCGAGTCTTTCCGACAGGCCGCGCGGCGCGTCCAGCCCCATGCGCGCCATCGCCCCGGCATCCCGCGGGGCGCCGCCGGCCAGCGCCTGCAGCAGCAGCCTGGCCTTGGCCAGCCCGGCGGCCCGGGGCTTGAGCCAGGCCAGCGCGCGCACCAACCGCTGCTCCACGTCGGTGAAGTCGCTGCCCATCGGGTAGTCGGGCAGCACGCCGGCGCGGCGCAGCGGCGCGAGGCGGCGCGAGAGGGCGAGGGCGTTGTTCTCCGGGATCACCAGCGCCCGGCCTTCGCCCAGCTTGCCGGCCTTCAGGGCCGCACCGGCCAGCGCGGCCTGGTGCGCGGCGTCGGTGATCGCCAGCATCGCGCGCACGCAGTCCTCGTCGTTGCGGCCACGCAGGTCGGCGATGCCGTACTCGGTGATGGCGACGTCGCGCAGGTGGCGCGGGATCGTGGCGTGGCCGTAGTTCCAGACGATGTTGCCGGCCTTGCCGCGGGTGGCGCGCAGCATCAGCACCGAGCGCGAATCATGCAGCGCGTGCGCCATCGCCACGAAGTTGTACTGGCCGCCGACGCCGGACACCACGCGGCCATCGGCCAGGCCGTCGGACACCGCGGCGCCGAGCGCGGTCATCATCATGCAGGTGTTGAAGAAGCGCGCATCGCGGCGCTGCTCGCGCTCGAGCGCCTCGTTGTTGCCGTACAGCTCGTTGATGTGCGAGACGCGGGTCATGCCGATGCCACGCGCCTGCTCCGGCGGCAGCCCGCGCAGCCAGTCGTAGAGCGCGTGCGAGCCCAGGTAGAAGGCGCCGTCGAGGTAGCGGCCCTCGGTCTCGAGCCGCTCCAGGTCGTGGGGCGTGGCCTGGCCGCGGTTGATGCGCGCCATCGCCGCGGTCTCGTCCAGCACCTTGCGCGACAGCACGCCGGCTTCGGCCAGCCGGCGGAAGCCGTCGTTCACCATCTCGCTGGCGCCGTACAGGCCGAGCCTGAAGGGCTCGGTGCCGCCGGTGTTCCGAACGAGTTCCGAAGCCGCCAGCCCGGGCGAGAGCGCCTCGAGCGCCGCCAGGTAGTCGGCGTTGCGCGTGTGCCGCAGCACCAGTGCATGGCAGAGCGCATCCGACAGCGAGCCGATGCCGATCTGCAGCGTGCCGCGGTCGCGCACCAGGGTGCTGGCGTACAGGCCGATGGCATAGTCGGCGTCGCCCACCGGCTCGCGCACCAGCGCGAACAGCTTCGGCGCCTCGCCGGGCAGGTCGAGCACGGCGTCGAAGAAGTGCGCCTGCACCGCGCAGGGGCCGTCGAGCCAGGGCAGGTTCGGATCCACTTCGGCCACGAGATACGGCCGCGGCTTGCCGAGCCGCGCCGTTTCGTCCAGCAGGTCGAAGGTGAGGTCTGGGTTGCAGCTCAGGCTCAGGCGCGTGCCGCCGGGCTCGCGCGCGACTTTCTGCACCACGGCGTTGGCGCCGCGCTCGGCCACGGCGCGGGCCACGTGGGTGTAGTTGAGGCTGGTGTAGTGCCGCTGCGCCTGGCGCGAGCCGAGCAGGGCGCCCGACTGCATGTAGAACTCCTCGACCACCACGTTCGGCGGCAGCGCATCGCGGCGCATCGCCTGCGCGTAGTCGAGCGCCGGGAAGTCATCGCCGAAGTGGCGCGACAGGAACGGCGCGAGGAAGCGCTTCTGCAGCCCCTGGCCGGCGGACGGCGGCGTGAGCGAAAGCGCCGTGAGCAGCTTCAGGGACAGCGACGGATTGGCGGCCACGCGCCGGGTGATCGCATTGAGCAGTCGGTGCGGCTTTCCCAAACCCAGGGGAGCGGCGAGCACCAACGCGGGGCCGCTGGCGGCGAGCAGGGCATCCACGCAAGCGTCGAGCGATTCCATTGCGAGCGGTCGGTGCATGCCTTCCTCTTCCCCGGGATGTGCCGCCAGTATCGCACCGTGCACCGAGCGTCTTGACAAATACGATTACGGGCGTAATCTGAGGTTACATTTACATTCGTAATCATTATGCAGATCAGCGAAGCCGAATCCGTGGTCATGCAGGCGCTGTGGGCGCGCGGCCCCCTGACCGCCGAACAAGTGTTCGCCGAGGTGGCGGCCGGGCAGGGCTGGCAGGAGCCCACGGTGAAGACCCTGCTCAATCGCCTGCTCACCAAGGGCGCCATCAGTGCGACTCGCGAAGGACGCCGCTACGTGTACGCCGCCGAGCTGAGCCGCGACGCCTGGCTGGGCCAGGAAAGCGAAAGTCTGCTCGATCGCCTTTTCGGCGGGCGCGTGGCGCCTTTGGTGGCGCACTTCAGCGAGCGCAGGCGACTGGGCAAGAAGGATCTCGCGGAACTGAAGAAGCTGGTTCGGGAGCTTGATGATGAATCGTGAACTGCTGGGCCTGCTGCTCGAGGTTACGGTGGCGGGCAGCGCCGCCATCCTCGTTGTGCTCCTGCTGCGCCGCCCGATCCTTGCCTGGTTCGGCGCCAGCATCGCTTACGCCAGCTGGTGGCTGGTGCCGGCGACCCTGGCAGCGGTCGCATTACCCGCGACCGTGGTGCCGACGCTGCCCTTGCCTTCGGTCGCGATGGCGACGGCGTGGGGCGAGGCGCCCGCACGGATCGTGGCGGCGGTTTCGTTTGATGCGACGCCCTGGGTGCTGGCGACCTGGGTCATCGGCTTCGTGGTCGCGGGCTGGCGGCTCGTGGCGCAGCAGCGCCGCTTCGTCCGCAGCCTTGGCGAGCTGTGTCCGCGCGCCGATGGCCTGCTGCAGAGTACGGCGAGCCTGGGCTTGCCGGCGGTGGTGGGGTGGCGGGCGCGGATCGTGTTGCCCGCGGACTTCGAGCGTCGGTATGCACCACGCCACCAGCAGCTCGTGCTTTGCCATGAGCAGGTGCACCATCGGCGCCGGGACCATTGGGCGAATGCGTTCGTGGCGGGCCTGCGTTGCCTGTTCTGGTTCAACCCCCTGGTGCATTTCGCCGCGGGACGCTTCCGGCAAGACCAGGAGCTGGCCTGCGATGCGGTCGTGCTGACGCGTTTTCCCGGCCAGCGCCGTGCCTACGGCGAAGCCCTGCTCAAGCCCCAGCTCGCCATCGAGCCTTTGCCCGTCGGTTGCCATTGGTTTGGATCCCATCCCTTGAAGGAGCGCATCGCCATGCTTACACGTCCCTTGCCCAGCAAGCCCCGCTGGATCGCCGGCCTCGCGCTGGTCGCAGCACTCACGCTGGTGGGTGGCTGGACGGCCTGGGCGGCGCAGCCCGGGCGGGGCCTGCCGGCCGCTGCCCCCGAGGCAGGCGAAGTCGGGCTGGCGATGACGATCAAGTTCGACGGCAAGGGTGAGAGGACGGAATCGCTGAACCTCCCGGCCAAGACTCCGCGCACGCTGGAGTACCAGCAGGATGGCCAAGCCTGGCGCGTCCAGGTCGCACTCTCGCCGCTGGACGACGGCACGGTGTTCGTGGTGATGGACATCCATCGCGATGGCGTACGCCAGGGTCAGCCGAAGATGGTGATCAAGCCGGCGTCGGGGGGTGCCATTGGCCTTGGCGAGCGGCTCCCGGATGGCCGCTGGAAAGGCGTCGAGATCGAATTGCAGGTGACGCTGCCGCAGGCTGGCTGAGCAATCAGCCGAGCAGCAGTTTGGCCGCGGCCACCAGCAGCACCAGCGCGAGTGCGTAGCGAAGGCCCTTCAGCGGCAGGCGGTGGATGCCCAGCTGGGTGCCGAGCAGGGCGCCGATGCCGACCGCCAGCAGCCACCCCGGCAGCGCGGCGGGCAGGGCACCGGTGGCCGACCACAGGCCGGCCAGGCCGAGCGCGGAGTTGATCCAGACGAAGGCGACCGAGACGCCGGAGGCTTCGCGCGAGTGCGTCCAGCGCATCAGCAGCAGCAGCGGCGTCAGGAAGATCGCGCCGCCGGTGCCGGTGAGTCCCGACAGCGTGCCGATCGCGGCGCCCGCCGCCAGCGCCGGCAGCCAGCGCACGGGCCGCAGCATCACGCCCGCGTCGTCGTCGCCCACCCGGGCGGCGCTGCGCCACACCGCGACCGCGGAGACCAGCAGCAGGCCGCCCAGCAGCAGCGAATAGCTGGCCTTGTCGATCGGGTAGCGCGCTGCGAAATAGGCCGCCGGCGCCGAGGCCAGCACGAAGGGCAGCACCTTGCGGAAATCCACCAGCCCCGCGCGATGGAAACGGTAAAGCCCGATGCCACCGACCAGCAGGTTCAGCGCGAGTGCGGTGGGCCGCATCTGCTCGGGCGCGAAGCCCAGCAGGGCCATGGCCGCGAGGTAGCCGCTGGCGCCGGCGTGGCCGACGGAGGAGTACAGCACCGCGACCAGCAGGAACAGCCCGGCGAGGATCCACTCCACCTCGCCCATCGCCGGCATCTCAGGGCTGCGGGGCGAGGGCGTCGTTGATCAGCTTCGCCAACCGGTCGCCGGCCTGGCGGATGCGGCGCTCGGCGGTGGGGCGGTGCTGGTCGAGGTAGGCGTCAGTGAGCGTGGTGCCGGGCTTGCGCGGGTAGGCCTTCTCGCTGGCGATCAGGCGGCAGGATTCCAGCGTCCACGCCAGCGCCGGATTCAGCGATCCAAGCGCCGGATCGGCCGGTACCGGCGACTGCAGCAGCTTCTCGACGTACTTGGGGTTGTCCAGGCCGGCGCTCTGCAGGATCCAGTAGTCCCAGACGCCATGCAGGTTGGTGCCCTGGCCCTCGGGCAGCGCCTTGCCGCGGTAGCGGACCTGGAAGCTGTTGCCGCCGCGGTCGTGCGCGAAGCCGGCGTGCATCGGCTGGTGCGCATCGCCGACGAAGTGCACGACGAACTTGAGCGCGTTGCGGCGATCTTCGTCGCTGCGGCTGCGGTCGGCCAGGATCGCGGCCTGGGCGTTGATGGCGCCGATGACGCAGTTGCCGTCGGGGCAGTCGCGCGCGGCCTGGTAATCGCAGCCTTCGCCCGGGAAATTGACGTAGTGCCAGCGGCTGCTGAGCTCGCCCAGCTTGTTGCCGGTGGTGCGGCTCTCGGCGCGGATCTCGTCGGCCCAGACCGAAACGCCGGCCAGGGTGGCGATGGGCTCGCCATCGAGCAGGCGGCGGACCTCGGCCAGCGCGACGGGATCGAGCTCGCGCTCGGCCAGTTCGCCGACCAGCTGGTGGCCCTGCTTGCTCCAGGCCAGGGCCTGGCCGGACAGCGCCAGGAGCAGAAGTGCGGAAAGGGTCTTTTTCATGGCCGCCGACTTTACGCCAGCGGCCATGAATGCCGCTATCACCGGGCTCAGAACGCCCAGACGAAGGCGGCGCCGTACACCACCGGGTCGATCTCCACCGTGCCGACGTCGGCGCCGTTGACCTTCACGTCGGTGTCGATGTCCATCCAGCGGGCATCCACGCGCAGCCACTTGGCCTTGCCGATGGCGAAGTCCAGGCCGGCGTGGGCGGCCAGGCCCAGGGAGTCGTCGAGCTCGAGCTCGGTGCCAGCCAGCGGGCCGCGGGTCTGCTCCTCGAAGAACAGCGTGTAGTTCAGGCCGGCGCCGATGAAGGGCTTGATCCGCTGGGTGCCCTCGAAGTGGTACTGCAGGGTCACCGTGGGCGGCAGGTGCTTGGTGGATCCGGCGGCCGCGCCGTTGAGGCGGATGTCGTGCTCGAACGGCAGCGAGGCCAGGACCTCCAGGCCCAGGCGCGGGCTGAAGAAGTACTCGGCGGTGATCGTCGGGCGCCAGTCGCTGCCTACGTCGGTGGCCAGGGCGCCGCCGGCAAGGGTGCCGTTGTCCGAGGCCGGGTCGACGACGTGGGCGCCGACCGAGAAGGTCCAGTCGCCGGCCTCCTGGGCCATGGCGGCGGGGGCGAGGGCCAGGGCCGCGAGCGCGGCCAGCGGGGCGAAACGGGCGGAAAAGCGCATCGGGACACTCCAGTGGGGAACTGGCGCCAGTGTCCTCCCGGGGCCGGCCGGGCCATTTGAGGCGGGTCAAATCGCCCGCGGGTCGTGCCGGGCGCCCGGGATTGCTAAAATGCCGGGCTTTCCACCCCAACCCCCCGGCGCGTCGCCGGCACCAGGAGCCTCCATGTCCATCAAGGTCGCCATCAATGGCTACGGCCGCATCGGCCGCAACATCCTGCGCGCGCTCTACGAAGCCAAGCGCAACCACGAGATCACCATCGTGGCCATCAACGACCTGGGCGACGCCGAGACCAATGCCCACCTGACCCAGTACGACACCGCCCACGGCAAGTTCCCGGGCACGGTGTCGGTGGACGGTGGCGACCTGATCGTCAACGGCGACCGCATCAAGGTCTGCGCCGAGCGCGACCCGTCCAAGCTGCCTTGGGGCGCGCTGGGCGTGGACGTGGTGCTCGAGTGCACCGGCCTGTTCACCACCAAGGCGAAGGCCTCGGCCCACCTCACCGCCGGCGCCAAGAAGGTGATCATCTCCGCCCCGGGCGGCGCCGACGTGGACAACACCGTCGTCTTCGGCGTCAACCACGGCAACCTCAAGGCCTCGGACACCGTCATCTCGAACGCGTCCTGCACCACCAACTGCCTGGCGCCGCTGGCCATGGTGCTGCACGAGAAGATCGGCATGGTGCACGGCCTGATGACCACCATCCACGCCTACACCAACGACCAGGTGCTCACCGACGTCTTCCACAGCGACCTGCGCCGCGCCCGCTCGGCCACGCAGTCGCAGATCCCGACCAAGACCGGCGCCGCCGCCGCGGTCGGCCTGGTGCTGCCGGAGCTCAATGGCAAGCTCACCGGCTTCTCGATGCGCGTCCCCACCATCAACGTCTCGGTGGTCGACCTGTCGTTCGTGGCCGCGCGCAACACCACCAAGGAAGAAATCGACGCCGTCATCAAGGAAGCCAGCGAAGGCCGCCTGAAGGGCATCCTCGGCTTCAACACCAAGCCGCTGGTCTCGATCGACTTCAACCACGACCCGCACAGCTCGGTCTACGACAGCACCCTGACCCAGGTCATGGGCGGCACGCTGGTGAAGGTCTGCTCGTGGTACGACAACGAGTGGGGCTTCTCGAACCGCATGCTCGACACCACCCTGGCCCTGATGGCCGCCAAGTAACCCCGAGACATCGCGTCACCCCGAAGCCCCGGCCCCGCGCCGGGGCTTTTTCATGGCGGGCATCGCGGTGGAGTGGTGGTAGGGATTTTTGACGCGGATTTACGCGGATAAACGCGGATAGGGCAAAAGATTGGAGTGGATTTTCGCCCGCCGGTCCGGCGCGCGAGGAGCCAACCCAATTTCTTTTGATCTATCCGCGTTTATCCGCGTAAATCCGCGTCAAAAAGGCTGTCGCTTCAAGGTGCGTCATCGGGGAGGCCGGCGCCGGCGGCGGAGCGGCGGAGGCGGTCGTGCACGGCCAGCCAGGCTTCGCCTTCGGGCGGGCGCTCGGCGAGCAGCAGGTTGACGCCGCGGGCGTCGAGTTCGCGCAGGCCGGCGTAGAGGCCGTGGGCGTAGCCGGTGGCGTCGGCAGGCAGGGCGAGGCCGTCGACGCCTTGCGGCAGCGTGCCGAGCGCAAGCACTGCGACGCGCTTGCCCAGCGCCTGTTGCTCCAGCGCTTCGTGTTCCAGCGCCGTGCGCGCCAGCATCAGCAGCGGCGTGCGCGGGGCGTAGTGGGCCTCGAGCGTGCCCGAGGCGCGCGGGCTGTGCGCGTCGGCGCCGGCTTCGACCGGGCCGATGACGGCCTCGAGTTCGGCCCGGGAAATGCGGCCCGGCCGCAGGATGCGCGGTGCCGCGCCGGAGAGGTCGAGGATCGTGCTTTCGATACCGACCTCGCATTCGCCGCCGTCCAGCACCACCGGCACCGCGGCGCCGAACTCCTCGCGCACGTGCGCGGCGGTGGTCGGGCTGATGCGGCCGAAGCGGTTGGCCGACGGCGCCGCGAGGCCGCCGCCGAAGGCGCGCAGCAGTTCCAGCGCCACCGGATGCGCCGGGCAGCGCAGGCCGACCGTGGCCTGGCCGCCGGTGACTTCGTCGGGCACCCGTGGCTGCTTGCGCAGGATGAGCGTCAGCGGGCCGGGCCAGAAGCGCGCGGCCAGTCCGCGGGCCGCGTCGGGAACGTCGCGGGCCCAGGCGTCGAGCGCGTCCGCGCCGGCCACGTGCACGATCAGCGGATGGTCGGCGGGCCGGCCCTTCAGGGCGAAGATCTTGCGCACCGCCTCGGGGCGGGAGGCGTCGGCCGCGAGACCGTACACGGTTTCCGTGGGGAGCCCGATGGCCTCGCCCGCACGCAGGGCCGTGAGCGCCTGTTCCAGCGTGCTCATGCGGCCCCCGCGTATTCGCGGCGCAGCAGGCCGAAGATCACCGAATCGGCGAACTCGCCGCCCACGCGCCAGCGGTCGCGCAGCACGCCCTCGCGGCGGAAGCCGAGCTTCTCGAGCAGGCGGCAGGAGGGCGTGTTGCGCGGGTCCACGTCGGCTTCGATGCGCTCCAGTCCGAGCACGTGGAATGCATGGTCCAGCGCCAGCCGCACCGCTTCGCTCGCCAGGCCCAGCCCCTGGCGCTCCGGCAGGAGCGAATAGCCCAGCTCGGCCCGGTGCATCGGCCCGGCCAGCGCGAACAGCGCCGTGGTCCCGATGAACCGGTCGTCGCGCCGGTCGGCCACGGCCCAGCCGTAGACCGAGGGCGGCCCCCAGGGCATGCGCTCCGCCAGCCACGCCTCGGCCTGTGCGCGCTCGGTCCAGGTCGCGAAGCTCCAGTAGCGGGTGACCTCGGGCGAGCTGTACAGCGCGAACACGTCGTCCACGTCGTCCGCGCGCAGCGGCCGCAGGCGCAGGCGCTCGCTTTCCAGGACCGGCAGGGGCGGGGACGGGTCGGGCATGGCGCATTCTCCCACGGTCGCCGCCGGGTTTGCCCCGGGCGGTGCGGGCGGGGGAAAATGCCGGTCTTCCCCCGTTCCCGGAGCCACCCATGACCCTCCTCCGCATGGCCGACCTCGACCTGGCCGGCAAGCGCGTGCTGATCCGCGAAGACCTCAACGTGCCGGTCAAGGACGGCGTGATCACCTCCGAACAGCGCATCACCGCCGCCCTGCCGACGATCCGGCTGGCGCTGGAGAAGGGCGCCGCGGTGATGGTCACCTCGCACCTGGGCCGCCCGAAGGAGGGCGTGTGGACGGTCGAGGACTCGCTGGCGCCGGTCGCCGCGCGCCTGGGCGAGCTGCTGGGCCGCGAGGTGCCGCTGGTGAAGGACTGGGTGGACGGCGTGCAGGTCGCGCCCGGCCAGCTGGTGCTGCTGGAGAACTGCCGCATGAACGTCGGCGAAAAGTCCGACGACGAGGCGCTGTCGAAGAAGTACGCCGCACTCTGCGACGTCTACGTCATGGACGCCTTCGGCACCGCGCACCGCGCCCAGGCCTCCACCCACGGCGCCATCCGCTTCGCCAAGGTCGCCTGCGGCGGCCCGCTGCTGATGGCCGAGCTCGACGCGCTGGCCAAGGCGCTGCTGGCGCCCGCGCGCCCGCTGATCGCGATCGTCGCCGGCTCCAAGGTCAGCACCAAGCTCGAGCTGCTCTCGAACCTGGTGTCGAAGGTGGACCAGCTGATCGTCGGCGGCGGCATCGCCAACACCTTCATCGCCGCCATGGGCCACCCGGTCGGCAAGTCGCTGTGCGAGGCCGACCTGCTCGACACCGCACGCCAGATCATGGCCGACGCCAAGGCCCGCGGCGCCGACATCCCGGTGCCCACCGACGTGGTGGTGGCCCCGGCCTTCGCCGCCGACGCGCCCGCCACGGTGAAGAAGGTCTCGGACGTCGGCCCCGACGACATGATCCTCGACATCGGCCCGGAGACCGCCGCGCGCTACGCCGGCATGATCCGCCAGGCCGGCAGCGTGATCTGGAACGGCCCGGTCGGCGTGTTCGAGTTCGACGCCTTCGGCAAGGGCACCGAGGTCCTGGCCCGCGCCATCGCGGACTCGGCGGCCTTCTCGATCGCCGGCGGCGGCGACACCCTGGCCGCGGTCGACAAGTACGGCGTCGAAGCCGGCATCAGCTACATCTCCACCGGCGGCGGCGCCTTCCTCGAGTTCTGCGAAGGCAAGGAGCTGCCGGCGGTCGCCGCGCTCAAGGCGCGCGCGGGCTGATGGCGACGCTCTTCTTTGACCTCGACGGCACGCTGATCGATTCCGCCGTCGGCATCACCCGCTGCGTGGCGCATGCCCTCGAGCAGCTGGGCGAGCCGGTGCCCGACGACGCGGCGCTGCGCCGCTGGATCGGGCCGCCGCTGCGCGACAGCTTCGGGCCGCTGCTGAACGACGCCGCCCGCACCGAAGCGGCGGTGCAGCACTACCGCGACCGCTTCGAGACCCACGGCTGGGCCGAGCACGAGGTCTACGAAGGCATCGGCGAGGCGGTGCTGGCGCTGTCCGCGGCCGGCCACCGCCTGGCCGTCGTCACCGCCAAGAACGAGCCGCACGCGCGCAAGATCATCGACCACCTGCCGTTCGGCCACGCCTTCGAGGACGTGATCGGCGCCACCCACTGCGGCCGGCTCAGCCACAAGCCCGAGCTGATCGCGGAGGCGCTGCAGCGCCTGGGCCTGGCCGCCGAGGGCGCGTGGATGATCGGCGACCGGCTCATGGACATCGAGGGCGCCCGCCACCACGGCATGGGTTCGGTGGGCGTGCTCTGGGGCTTCGGCGGCGAGGCCGAGCTGCGCGCCGCCGGCGCCACCCGCCTGGTCGCGACGCCTTCGGAGCTGCACGGCTTCTGAGGCTTGTCGCGGCGCCCGGCAGCCGCCCGGCTTACGGGGCGGGCGGGCGCGCGGCGCGGTCATGGCGGTGTGCTAGCGTTGCGCCGATAGCCCACGACTTCCAAGAACCCATGAGCCACGCCCTGCGCCGCACCAAGATCCTCGCCACCCTCGGCCCAGCCACCGACGCGCCCGGCGTGCTCGACGAGCTGGTGCGCGCCGGCGTCAACGTGGTCCGCTTGAACTTCTCCCACGGCACGCCCGCCCACCACGCCGCCCGCGTAGCCGCGGTGCGCGAGGCCGCCGCGCGCGCCGGCCGCGAGGTCGGCATCCTCGCCGACCTGCAGGGCCCGAAGATCCGCATCGAGAAGTTCGAGGAAGACAAGGTGCTGCTCAAGGCCGGCCAGGACTTCACCCTGGTCTGCCGCGCCGACGCGCCGCTGGGCGATGCGCGCCAGGTCGGCGTCAGCTACCTGGGCCTGGTCAACGACGTGCACCCGGGCGACACCCTGCTGCTCGACGACGGACTGATGGCGGTCGAGGTCACCGCGGTGGAAGGCGCCAACATCCACACCCGCGTGCTCACCGACGGCGTGCTGTCGAACCGCAAGGGCCTCAACCGCCTCGGCGGCGGCCTGTCGCTGGGCGCGCTCACCGACCAGGACAAGGAGCACATCGAGATCGCCGCCAAGCTCGGCGTCGATTTCCTGGCGGTGTCGTTCTGCCGCTCGGCCGCCGACATGGACGAGGCCCGCGCGCTCGCCCGCGCCGCCGGCTCCGACGCCTTCCTGGTGGCCAAGATCGAGCGCGCCGAGGCGATCGAGAACCTGGTCGAGATCACCATCGCCTCCGACGTGTTGATGGTGGCCCGCGGCGACCTGGGCGTGGAGATCGGCGACGCCGAGCTGCCGGGCCTGCAGAAGAAGATCATCCGCACCGCGCTAGAGCACAACCGCGTCGTGATCACCGCCACCCAGATGCTGCAGTCGATGGTGGACAACCCGATCCCGACCCGGGCCGAGGTGCTGGACGTGGCCAACTCGGTGATCGACGGCACCGACGCGGTGATGCTCTCGGCCGAAACCGCCTCGGGCAACTATCCGGTGAAGGCGGTCGAGGCGATGGTGCGCATCTGCCTGGGCGCCGAGCGCCAGTTCGACCACGACACCGACTTCGAGAAGGCGCCGCGCAACCTGCAGGCCGCCGACCAGGCCATCGCCATGGCCAGCATGTTCCTGGCCGAGCACATCCAGGTGCGGGCGATCATCGCGCTCACCGAGTCCGGCGGCACGGCGCGGTATCTCTCGCGCTTTCGCTCGGCGGTGCCGATCTACGGCCTCTCGCGCCACGATGGCGCCCGCCGGCGCATGGCCATGATCCGCGACGTGTTCCCGGTCCACTTCGACAGCTCCGGCCTGGCCACCCGCGAGGCCGCCCGCGGCGCCATCCGGCAGCTCTTCAACGCCGGGCTGCTGGCCCAGGACGACCGGGTCATCATCACCAGCGGCGACCACATGGAGCTGCACGGCGCCACCAACACCCTGCGCCTGCTCAAGGTCGGCCCCGACGGCACCGCCGAGGGCCTCGGCGAGCTTTGACCCCTGCTTCCTGTGGGAGGGACTTCAGTCCCGATGCTTTCCAGCCAGGAGCATCGGGACTGAAGTCCCTCCCACAGGGCTCCGGGGGAAGGGTTGGGCTATAATGCCGGCCCTCTCCAGCCAACCCCGGGAACCCGTCCATGAGCATCGACCAACTCGCCGAAATCGCCCAGGCCATGGTGGCCCCGGGCAAGGGCATCATCGCCATCGATGAGTCCACCGCCACCATCAAGAAGCGGTTCGACGGCGTCGGCATCGAGTGCACGGAGGAGAACCGCCGCGCCTACCGCGAGATGCTGCTGACCACCCCGAAGCTGGGTGACTACATCTCCGGCGCCATCCTGTACGACGAGACCCTGCGCCAGAGCACCAAGGCCGGCGTCCCGTTCACCAAGGTCATGATGGACAACGGCATCCTGCCGGGCATCAAGGTCGACCTCGGCGCCAAGCCGCTGGCCGGCTTCCCGGGCGAGCTGGTCACCGAGGGCCTGGACGGCCTGCGCGACCGCCTGAAGGAATACGCCAAGCTGGGCGCGAAGTTCGCCAAGTGGCGCGCCGTGATCACCATCGGCGAGGACGCGCCGTCGGGCACCTGCATCGAGGCCAACTGCCACGCCCTGGCCCGCTACGCCGCCCTGTGCCAGGAAGCCGGCATCGTGCCCATGGTCGAGCCGGAAGTGCTGATGGACGGCGAGCACGACATCGACACCTGCTACGAGATCACCGAGGTCACCCTGCGCTCGCTGTTCGGCGCGCTGTACGAGCACAACATCATGCTCGAGGGCACCATCCTGAAGGCGTCGATGGTCGTCTCCGGCAAGGACTGCCCGGAGCAGGCCAGCGTCGAGGAAGTCGCCGAGATGACCCTGCGCTGCCTGAAGTCGGCCGTGCCGGCGACCCTGCCGGGCATCGTGTTCCTGTCGGGCGGCCAGAGCGACGACGACGCCACCGCCCATCTGGACGCCATGAACCGCATGGGCGCCAAGCCCTGGCCGCTGAGCTTCAGCTACGGCCGCGCCATGCAGTCGGCCGCGCTGAAGCTGTGGTCCAAGGACCTCACCGGCAACATCGCCGCCGCCCAGCAGACGGTGTACGCCCGCGCCAAGGCCAACGGCCTGGCCGCGCTGGGCAAGTGGACCAAGGGCGCCTGAGCCCCGCGGCGGGCCCCCGGGCCCGCCCGCCACACCCTGTGGGAGGGACTTCAGTCCCGATGCTTTCCAGCGAAAGGCATCGGGACTGAAGTCCCTCCCACAGGTGTTTTCGGGGGTCGGCGTTGCGGGGGCGTCAACGCTTCGTGCCGGCGCGCGTTCCCCGTCGGATGGACCCGTTCGCGCCCCCGTGACGCCCCGGCCGTAGAATCCGGGGCGAGATCGTGCCTCCCGGCCGGTGCGCTGAACTTTCGCGCCGGGGCCGGGTCCAGACTGCACCCCGATACCGGCGCTGCGCCCCGCGCGCGGCGCCCGCCAGACCAAGGAACCCACCCGATGAAGCCGTTCCCGCGACTCCCGTTCGCCCTGCTGGTCGTCGCCCTGGCCCTGGCCGGCTGCGAGGCCGAGCAGGCCGCGCCGTCCGGCCCGCCGGCCGCCACCGTCACCGCCACCGACGTCGCGCTGCAGCCCTGGTCGGACACGCTCGAGGCCCTGGGCACCGCCCGCGCCAACGAGTCGGTGATGGTCACCGCCAAGGTCACCGAGACGGTGGTCAAGGTGAACTTCGAGGACGGCGACCTGGTCGAGGCCGGCGACGTGCTGGTGGACCTCTCGGGCCGCGTGGAAGTGGCCGGCCTGGCCGAGGCCGCCGCGGCCTACCGCGAGGCCCAGCAGCAGTACCAGCGCCAGCAGCAGCTGGCGGCGCAGAAGCTCATCCCCGCCGGCCAGCTAGACACCCAGCGCGCGGCGATGGAATCGGCCCGCGCCCGCCTCGACGGCACCCGCGCGCGGCTCTCCGACCGCGTCATCACCGCGCCCTTCGCCGGCGTGCTCGGCTTCCGCCAGGTCAGCCCCGGCACGCTGGTGACGCCGGGCACGGTGATCGCCAGCCTCGATGACGTCTCGGTCATCAAGCTCGACTTCGCGGTGCCCGAGGCCTTCCTGTCGGCCGTGTCCGCCGGCCAGGCCATCACCGCCGGCAGCGCCGCCTGGCCCGGCCGCGAGTTCAGCGGCGTGGTCACCACGGTGGACTCGCGCGTGGACCCCGTGACCCGCGCGGTCACCGTGCGCGCCGAACTGCCCAACCCCGAGCGCGAGCTGCGCCCGGGCATGCTGCTGACCGTCCGCCTGTTCCAGCCCGAGCGCCAAGCGCTGGTGATCCCGGAGATCGCGGTGATCCAGGTCGCGCAGCGCGCGCACGTGTTCCGGATGAAGGACGACGGCAGCGTCGAGCAGGTTTACGTGTCGCTCGGCCAGCGCCGCCGCGGCGAAGTGGAGGTGGTCGAGGGCCTCTCGGCCGGCGACCGCATCGTGGTGGACGGCGTGGTGAAGCTGCGAGACGGCGCCCGCGTCACCGAGGTCGCCGCCCCGGCGGCCGCCACCGCCGACAAGGCCGCCTGACGGCGTCCCGGAGCCCGCCATGATCCTCTCCGACGTCTCGATCAAGCGCCCGGTCTTCGCGACCGTGATGAGCCTGCTGCTGGTGGTGCTGGGCGTGATCGCCTTCACCCGGCTCACCCTGCGCGAGCTGCCCAACATCGACCCGCCGATCGTGTCGGTGGAGGTGGCCTACCCGGGGGCCTCGGCGGCAGTGGTGGAAACCCGCATCACCCAGATCCTCGAGGACGCCGTGGCCGGCATCGAGGGCATCGAGACGGTGGAGTCGCGCAGCCGCAACGGCCAGGGCCAGGTGACGCTGGAGTTCTCGCTCTCGCGCGACATCGAGGCCGCCGCCAACGACGTGCGCGACGCCATCAGCCGCATCGGCGACCGGCTGCCGCCCGAGGCCGACCCGCCGGAGATCGAGAAGGTCGAGTCCGACGCCGAGGTCATCCTCTGGCTGAACATGAACTCCTCGAACATGGACACGCTGGCGCTGAGCGACTACGCCGAGCGTTACGTGGTCGACCGCCTCTCGAGCATCGACGGCGTGGCCAACGTCCGCGTCGGCGGCCAGCAGCGCTACTCGATGCGCGTCTGGCTCGACCGCGAGGCCCTGGCCGCGCGCGGGCTCACCGTCAACGACGTCGAGAACGCGCTGCGCCGCGAGAACGTCGAGCTGCCCGCCGGCAGCATCGAATCGCAGGACCGCGACTTCACCCTGCGCGTGATGCGCAACTACGCCGAGGCCGAGGACTTCGCCCAGCTCACCCTGGCCAAGGGCGAGGACGGCTACCTGGTGCGCCTGGCCGACGTGGCCAAGGTCGAGCGCGCCTCCTCCGAGCGGCGCGCCTACTTCCGCGGCAACGGCCAGCCCAACATCGGCCTGGGCGTGGTCAAGACCTCCACCGCCAACAGCCTGGACGTGGCGCGCTCGGTGAAGGCGGCGCTGCCCGCCATCCAGGACACGCTGCCCGGCGGCACCGACATCTTCGTCGCCTTCGACAGCACCATCTTCATCGACGCCGCCGTGGACCGGGTGTACTGGACCCTGTTCGAGGCGGTGATCCTGGTGCTGGTCGTGATCTACCTGTTCCTGGGCAGCGTGCGCGCCGCGATCATCCCGGCGGTGACGGTGCCGATCTGCCTGATGACCGTGTTCATCGCGCTCTGGGCCTTCGGATTCACCATCAACCTGCTGACCCTGCTGGCCCTGGTGCTGTGCATCGGCCTGGTGGTGGACGACGCCATCGTGGTGCTGGAGAACGTGCAGCGCCGCGCCGACCTCGGCGAGCCGCCGCTGGTGGCCGCGCGCCGGGGCACGGCCCAGGTGGCGTTCGCGGTGATCGCGACCACGGCGGTGCTGGCGGCGGTGTTCCTGCCGGTGGGCTTCATCGAGGGCAATGCCGGCCGGCTGTTCCGCGAGCTGTCGGTGGCGATGGCGGCGGCGGTGCTGATCTCGGCCTTCGTGGCGCTGACGCTGACGCCGATGATGTGCTCGAAGCTGATCCGGGCGCATGACGAGCCGCGCGGCCTCAACAAGTGGGTGCAGGGCCACCTCGAGTCGCTGGGCCGCGGCTACCGCGGCGCGGTCGAGCGCACCGTCGGCCGGCCGCTGCTGATGGGCGGCGCCCTGCTGGGCTCGCTGGGCCTGGCCTGGTTCATGGTGCAGCTGATCCCGGTGGAGCTGACCCCGCCCGAGGACCGCGGCGCCTTCTTCATCAGCGTGGTCGGCCCCGAGGGCGCCGGCTACGACTACACCGTCAACCAGATGCAGGAGGTCGAGAAGCGCCTGTTCAAGTACGTGGGCGAGGGCCAGCCGATCGACCGCGCCAACACCCGCGTGCCGGGCGGCTTCGGGCCCGGCGGCGACATGCACACCGGCCAGGTGATCGCCCTGCTCAAGCCCTGGGACGAGCGCGACACCGGCACCGCCGAACTGGTGGAGAAGATCCGCGCCGAGATGGCCTCGCTGCCGGGCGTGCGCGCCAACCCGCAGGTGCGCTCCGGCCTGGTGCGCAGCGGCGGCCAGCCCTTGCAGGTCGTGCTCGGTGGCCCCGACTACGAGGAGCTGGCCGACTGGCGCGACCGCGTGCTCGCGCGCATGGAGGCCAACCCGCGCCTGTTCAGCGCCGACTCCGACTACAAGGAGACCCGCCCGCAGCTGCGCGTGGAGATCAACCGCCAGCGCGCCGCCGACCTCGGCGTGTCGGTGCAGGAAGTGGGCCGCACGCTCGAGACCATGATGGGCTCGCGCCGCGTCACCACCTACGTCGAGGACGGCGAGGAATACGACGTGATCCTGCAGGCCCAGCAGGAGGACCGCGGCTCGCCCTCCGACCTGGCCAACCTGTACGTGCGCTCCGCCACCACCGGCGAGCTGATCCCGCTGTCGAACCTGGTCACGCTGACCGAGCTGGCCGAGCCGGGCCAGTTCAACCGCTTCAACCGCCTGCGCGCGATCACGATCTCGGCCGGCCTGGCGCCGGACTACCCGCTGGGCGAGGCGCTGGCCTGGATGCAGCAGGTGATCGACGAGGAGCTGCCCGAGCGCGCCCAGATCGACTACAAGGGCGAGTCCCGCGAGTACCAGACCGCGGGCAGCGCGGTGCTGTTCACGATGGCGATGGCGCTGCTGGTGGTTTACCTGGTGCTGGCGGCGCAGTTCGAGAGCTTCCTGCACCCGGTGGTGATCATGCTGACGGTGCCGTTCGCGGTGCTGGGCGCGCTGATCGGCCTGTGGCTGTTCGGCAGTTCGCTCAACCTGTTCAGCCAGATCGGCATCGTGATGCTGGTGGGCCTGGCGGCCAAGAACGGCATCCTGATCGTCGAGTTCGCCAACCAGCTGCGCGACGAGGGCATGGCCATCCGCGCCGCCATCGTCGAGTCGGCGGCGGTGCGCATGCGGCCGATCCTGATGACCTCGATCGCGACCATCATGGGCGCGGTGCCGCTGGTCGTGGCCGGCGGTCCGGGCTCGGCCAGCCGCGCCACCATCGGCATCGTCATCATCACCGGCGTGGCGTTCTCGACCGTGCTGTCGCTGTTCGTGGTGCCGGCCTTCTACGCGCTCCTGGCGCCGTACACGCGCTCGCCGGAGGCGGTGGCGCGGACGCTGGAGAAGCTGGAGTCCGAGACCCCCGCCGTCGGGGGCCATGCCTGATGATCCGGCTTACGCCTGATCATCCCCACGATTCCTGACGGAATCGTGGGCCCCTAGGCGCTTTGCTTCCGATCCCCGCGCCTTCGGCGCGCCCCCTTACCAAGGGGGCTTTTCACTTGGGGGCATCCGGTAGACTTGGCGGGACTTTTTGGGGGCTGCGAGATGACTGACCGAAAGCCGCCGCAGGGCGATTCTCCTTATCGTGGACCGCCGCCGGGGAAGCCTCGGGACAAGCGGGAGCGGGAGCGTGATCGGCAGGTCCGTGGCCCGGCTGCGCCCGAGGCGGGAACGCGCCGGCCAGCCGTGGACGCGGGTTCCGGTCGGCGAACAGCGGCGCACGGAGGCGGTCCGCGTCGGCCGCCGTCGGCGGAGGCGCTGGCGCGCGAGGAGGCGGATGCGGAGCTGCTGCGCGGGACCGTCGCGGGGCCGCGGGCGCCGCGGGAGCAGCGCATCCATGGGTTGAATGCCTGCCTGGCGATGTTCGCGCGGCGGCCGGGGGACCTGCGCAAGGTGTGGCTGCTGGAGTCCCGGATTCCCGCCCTGAAGGCCGTGCTGGCGCACTGCGTGCAGCATCGGCTGGGCTACACCGTGGTCGGGGACGAGGACCTGCGCAAGCTCTCGGGCAGCGAGCACCACGAGGGCGTGGTGTTCGGCGCCGTGCCCGCGCCCGAGCAGAACCTGTCCGAATGGCTGCGCACGCTGCCGCCCGGGCCGCAGCTGGCGATCTGGCTCGACGGCGTCGGCAACCCGCACAATCTCGGCGCCATCCTGCGCTCGGCCGCGCATTTCGGCGCCGCCGGCCTGCTGCTGCCCAAGGACTCGTCGCTGGCGCTGTCCGGCGCCGCCGCCCGCGTCGCCGAGGGCGGTGCCGAGCAGGTGCCGCTGGTGCGCCTGGGCCGCGGCGACAACAGCCTCGCCCAGCTCGCCTCCGCGGGCTTCCAGGCGGTGGCGACGGTGGTGCGCGGGGGTGAGTCGCTGTACGGCGGCGCGCTGCCTGGCCGCCTGCTGCTGGTGATGGGCGCGGAGCAGTCCGGCCTCGACCCGGCGCTGGCCGCCGCCGCGGCCCGCCGCGTCGGCATCCCCGGCAGCGGCGCGGTCGAGAGCCTGAACGTCGCCTCCGCCACCGCCGTGTTCCTGGGCGAGTGGTGGCGGCAGCACCGCGCCGGCTGAATCCGGGGTTCATGGCGGACTTGGCATAATCGCGCGCATGACTAATTTCCGCTCCCTGCTGCTGGCCTTGCTGCTGTCGCTGCTGGCCACGCCCGCCGCCGCCGCGCGGCTGGACTACGACGTCGACTACACCGTGCAGTTCCTGCCTGCGGCAGGCGAGGCGGCGGTGACGATCCGCATCACCCCGGGCGAGGGCTCGGCGCGCCGGCTGCGGCTGCACATGCCCGAGGCGCGCTACTCGAACGTGCGCGGCGACGGCGACATCAGCCGCAAGGGCGACACCGTCACCTGGGTGCCGGCCCGCGACAAGGCCTCGCGCCTGCGCTTCCGCTACCGCATCAACCACGAACGCCGCGGCGGCGGCTACGACGCGCTGATGACCGAGGACTGGGTGATCGTGCGCGGCGACGACCTGGTGCCGCGCGCCGCGGTCAGCGCCACCAAGGGCGCCGACTCGCGGGCGCGCCTGCGCTTCATCCTGCCCAAGGGCTGGAGCAACGTGGACACGCCGTTCCGGCGCGCCAACAACGGCAAGTCCTTTGTCATCGTCAACCCGGAGCGCAACTTCGACCGCCCCACCGGCTGGATCATCGCCGGCTCGGTCGGCACCCGGCGCGAGGAGATCGAGGGCACCGAGATCAGCGTGGCCGGCCCCAAGGGCGACGTGATCCGCCGCAACGACATGCTGGCCTTCTTCAACTCGCTGGTGCCGGAATTCAAGCGCGCCTTCGGCGAGGTGCCGCGCAAGCTGCTGATCGTCAGCGCCGGCGACCCGATGTGGCGCGGCGGCCTGTCGGGCCCGCGCTCGCTGTTCCTGCACGCCGACCGGCCGCTGATCAGCGAGAACGGCACCAGCACGCTCACCCACGAGCTCACGCACGTGATCACCCGCATCCGCGGCGCCGAGGATGACGACTGGATCGCCGAGGGCCTGGCCGAGTTCTACTCGATCGAGCTGCTGCGCCGCGCCGGCCTGCTCAGCGATTCGCGCGCCGACAAGGCGCACGACTGGATGGCCAACCACGGCCGCGACATCAAGACCTTGTCCTCGAACCGCTCGCACGGCCCCCGCACCGCGCGCGCGGTGCAGCTGCTGCGCGCGCTCGACGCCGAGATCCGCCAGGCCACCCGCGGCAAGCGCAGCCTGGACGACGTGGTGCAGGCCCTGCTGCCGTTGCGCGAAGTCTCGCGCGAGGACCTGCGCAAACAGGCCGAGGCCGTGATCGGCCGTCCGGCGCGCGCGCTCGACACCGCGCTGCTCGAATGAGGCGGCTGCTCGCCCGCTGGCGCCGCCCGGCCGCGCCGGCCCGCGCGCTGGCCCCGCCGGATACCGACGCCTTCGCCTCGCTGGAGGAATGGCGCCAGGCCCCTGCCGGGACGTTGGCCTGCCGCGCCGCCAGGCATCGCCTGCAGCAGGAAGTCGGCGCCGCGGCCGGTGACGCCGGCTGGCCCGGCCGCTGCGGGCTCTGCGACCGCGACGTCGCCTTCGCGCTGTCCCCCGCGGCGCCGAACCTGCGCGAGGAGCTGGCCTGCCCGCACTGCCGCCTGACCGCCCGCAACCGCGCCGCGATGGCGCTGATGCTTGCGTTGCCCGACCCCGGCAACGCGCGCATCTACCTCACCGAACAGGCCTCGGCCGGCTTCGTCTGGCTGCAGTCGCGCCATCCCGGCGCGCTGGGCAGTGAGTTCGGGCTAGATCCGGCCACCCGTTCGCGATTGCAGGGCTGGTACGAACACCTCGGCGGCCGCGGCGCGCTGGTGGAGCGCGACGTCACCCGGCTGGATTTCGAAGACGGCCGTCTCGACGCCATCGGCAGCTACGACGTGCTCGAGCACGTGCCCGACTACCCCGCGGCCCTGCGCGAGTTCGCGCGCTGCCTGCGCCCCGGCGGTCGCCTGGTGCTGACCGTGCCCTTCCTCGAGGACAGCGAGGCCACCGTGGTGCGCGCGCGCCTGCGCGACGACGGCGAGGTCGAGCACCTGCTGCCGCCGGAGATCCACGGCGACCCCGTGGCCGGCGGCGTGCTCTGCTTCTACCACTTCGGCTGGGACCTGCTGGCGGCCTGCCGCGCGGCGGGCTTCCGCGAAGCCCGCTGGCACCAGGCCTGGCGGCCGGACCAGGGCCTGTTCGGGCTCTGGACCCTGGTGGCGCTGCGCTAGCGGCGCGCCGGCCTCACGGCGCGGCCTTCGCCGGCGCGCGCCCGAAGTCGACCTCGGTCTCGGCGGCCAGCCAGGCCAGCACGGCATAGGCCGCGACCTGCTGGTCGAGCGCCTTCGGGTCGATCTTGTCGAGGGTGTCGTTCGGCGTGTGGTGGTAGTCGAAGTAGTCGGTGCCGTCCTGCGCCAGCTGCGCCCACGTGGCGCCCTTGGCGACGATCGGGCCGACGTCCGGGCCCGGGCTGCCGACGCCGGCCTCGGTCACCACGCCCAGCGGCGCCAGCACCTCGCCGATCTTCTCGATCACCGGCCAGGCGGCCGGGTCGACGCCGGCGCGCAGCGCATACACGCGGCCGGCGCCGAAGTCGCTCTCGGCGCTGAGCTGGTGCGCGTCGATCTCGCCCGCGGCCTCGCGCGCCTCGGCGTAGGCCTTGCCGCCGTACAGGCCCTGTTCCTCGTTGGCGTAGGCGATCACGCGCACGGTGCGGCGCGGCGCCTGCGGCAGCTCGCCGATCAGCGCGCCCGCCGCCATCGTGATGCCGACGCCGGCGCCGTCGTCGATCGCGCCGGTGCCCTGGTCCCAGGAGTCGAGGTGGCCACCGAGGGTGACCACTTCGCCCGGCAGCTCGCGCCCGGTGATCTCGCCGATGACGTTGTGCGAGGTGTAGGCCTCGCGCGTCTCGGCCGAGAGGTCCAGGCGCAGCGTGACGGGCTGGCCGCGGCCGAGCATGTTCACCAGCAGGTCGGCGTCGGGGTTGGACAGCGCGGCGGCCGGGATGCGCGGCACGTCCGGCAGATAGCGCATGGTGCCGGTGTGGGCGAAGCGGTCGTTGCTGGTGCCGATCGAGCGGATCACGATGGCCACGGCGCCCTTGCGCGCCGCTTCCACCGCGCCATTGCTGCGCGCACCCACCGCCGGGCCGTAGCCGCGGCCGTCCTTGAAGCGGACCATGCGGTTGGAGATGAAGGCGATCTTGCCGGCCAGGCTGCCCTCGGGCGCGGCCTTGAGCGCGTCGAGGTTGGCGAACTCCGCCACCTCGGCGTCCAGCGGCTTCTCACCCGTGCCGATGCTGCCGCCCAGCGCCGTGACCACCAGCGGCTGCGGGAAGGGCGCCAGCACCTCGGCGCGCTCGCGTTGGCGCAGCCAGACCGGGAAGGTGACCGGCTCGAGGTAGACCTTGTCGAAGCCCATCGCCCGGAACTTGGCCTCGGCCCAGCGCACCGCGCGCGCATCGGCCTCGGTGCCGGCCAGGCGCGGGCCGACCTCGGTGGTCAGCGACTCCACCACTGACCAGGCGGCGCTGCCGGCCATCGCCTTCCCGCGGAGCGACTCGGCCACCGCGAGGTCGCCGGCATCGAGCCCGGTGCCGTCGGCGGCAAGGGCAGGGCCGGCGAGCAGGGCGGCGGCGAGGAGGGTCTGGGTGAGTCGCATTCGGTGTCTCCGTCAGCAGGACGCCGGCCACGGGGGCCGGCGTCGGTGGGGTTTTCCTGGTTCAGCGCTTGAGCGCGTCGCGGATCTCGGTCAGCAGCTTGACCTCGGCGCTGGGCTCGGCCGGCGCCGCGGGCGCGGCCTCTTCCTTGCGCTTGAGCGAGTTGATCACCTTCACCGCCACGAAGATCGCGAAGGCGATGATCAGGAAATCAACGATGGTCTGGATGAAGGCGCCGTACTTGATCATCACCGCGGCCACTTCCGCGCCGGCGGCATCGACGCTGGCCGGCTTGAGCTCGAAGGCCAGGTCGCTGAAGTTGACGCCGCCGACCACGTAGCCGATGGCCGGCATGATGATGTCGTTGACCAGCGAGGCAACGATCTTGCCGAACGCGGCACCGATCACCACGCCCACGGCGAGGTCGACCACGTTGCCGCGCATTGCGAATTCCTTGAACTCCGAAACCATGCCCATGCGTTCTCTCCCCGTTCGATGGATGGCGTTGCCGCCCCCGTAATCTACACCGGACGCGCCGCTCAGGCGATATCGCCCTCGAGCACCAGCAAGCCTTCGACCTCGGCGCGGAAGCGGTCGCCCGGCACCAGCGCGGCCACGCCCGCCGGCGTGCCCATGAAGACCAGGTCGCCGGCCTTGAGCGCGTAGAGCTTGGAAAGTTCGTGCAGCACTTCGGCCACCGTGAAGACCATGGTGTCGAGCGGCGCCTGCTGCCGCAGCTCGCCGTTGACGCGAAGCGACAGGGTGCGCGCGAAGACATCGCCGGCGGCGGCCACCGGCACCAGCTCGCTGGCCGGCGCGGAGTGGTCGAAGCCCTTGGCAGTGTCCCAGGGCAGGCCCTTGGCCTTTGCGTTGGCCTGCAGGTCGCGGCGCGTGAGGTCGAGGCCGACGCCGTAGCCGAATACCAGCGCGGGCGCGTCGTCGACGGAGGTGACGCCGTTGGCATCGCGGCCCAGCGCCACCACCAGCTCCACTTCGTGGTGCAGGTCGCGGGTGCCGGGCGGGTAGGGCACGCGGCCGCCGCCGGCGACGACGGCATCGCCGGGTTTCATGAAGAACACCGGGTTGCCGCGGTCCACCGTCGCGCCCATTTCCCTGGCGTGGTCGGCGAAGTTGCGGCCCACGCAGTAGATGCGGCGCACGGGGAACACGGCCTCGCTGCCGCGCACGGGCAGGGTGGTCGGGGCGGGAACGGGGATCACGGTGGCGGTCATGGCGCGGCTCCGGAAGGACCGGCCAAGTTTAACGTCGCGACGGGTGTGCGGACCGGGAAGACGGTCCGGGTTCCGATGGGCTCAGCGCAGGCCGAGCGGGGTGCCGGCCTTGCGGACTTCGACGAACTCGCCTTCGATGACACCGGCCTCGGCGCGGGCCTTGGCGGCCGTGGGGCGCATCAGGCGGCGCACCGCCGCGAACAGCAGCATGCCCAGCCCCACCACCAGCCCGACGGCGACCAGCACCAGCAGCAGCGCGAGGCCAAGCACGCCCACCAGCAGCTTGAGCAGCGGGCTGCGGGGCTTGCTGGGGCAGTAGCTGAAGAATCGTTGGGCGCGGAAGAGCATGGGGGGCGTGGCAGAATGCTGGGAGACGGAGTATGGCGAGGGCGGATGTGAAAAGTGTAAGCGGTTCGTTAATCCGGCTGCCCGTGCTGCCGCCCGAGGGGCTGTCGGAAACCGAGGTCGAGATCGACGGCGAGCCGCAGTCGCTGGTGCTGCGCCGCCACGGCGACCAGCTCAAGGCCTGGCTCAACATCTGCCCGCACGCCGGCCGCCGCCTGGACTGGGCGCCGGGTCGCTTCCTCGTGGACCAGGGCCGCCTGGTGTGCGCCGCGCACGGCGCCAGCTTCGAGATGGAGCACGGGCAGTGCGTCGCTGGTCCGTGCAAGGGTGCGTCGCTGGTCGCCGTCGCGGTGACCGTGGACGCCGCCTAGAACATCAGGTTGATGACGAGCAGCACGACGCCCAGGTAGACCAGCGTCAGCGGCGCGCCGATGCGCCACAAATCGCGCGGGCGATAGCCGGCCGGGCCGGTCACCATCGCCAGCACCGGGTTGGACACGCTCAGGAAATTGTTCGAGGCCGACAGCGCCACCACCAGCGCGAACGCCACCGGGTTGCCGCCGACCGCCAGCGCGATGTTGATCGCCATCGGCACCATCACCACGGTGGCGCCGACATTCCCGATCACCAGGGTGAAGGCGGTGGCCAGCAGGCCGACCGCGGCCTCCAGCACCCACACCGGCACGTCCGGCCCGATGCGGTCGAGGATCACCTGGGCCACCCAGCTCGCGGCGCCGGTGGAATCCATCGCCCAGCCCAGCGGGATCAGGCAGGCCATCAGGAACACGGTCTTCCAGCTCACCGCCGAATAGGCCTCGTCCATGTTCAGCACGCCGGCCAGCATCATCGCGGCGGCGCCGGTCATCAGCGCGATCGGCACCGGCACCAGGGTGGTCAGCGCCAGCGTCATCGCGCCGGCGAACACGCCCAGCGCCCACCAGAATTTCTGCGGCCGCTGCTCGCCCTTGGGGTAGTCGGTGACGACCACGAAGTCGCGGCTCTCGCTGGCCTGCGCCAGGTCGGTCCAGATGCTGTGGAAGACCAGCATGTCGCCCGCCTTGAGCGGCATGCGCCGGATGTCCTCGCGCCAGACCTGGTTCTCGCGGTTGATCGCCAGCAGGCTGATGCCGAAGCGCTTGCGCAGCTGCAGCTGGGCCTGGGTCTTGCCGAGGAAGGAGGACGTGGGCGGGATCACCGCCTCGGAGATGCCGGAGCGGCTGGGGTTGAACAGGTCGGCGAAGTTGCGCAGGCGCGCCGACATGCGCAGCAGGTTCTTCTGCGCGTAGTCCTGGATCGCTTCGCGCGGACCCATCACGCCCAGCACGCTGCCGACCCAGATCATCTGGTCGGCCGGCGGCGCCAGCCGCGACTCGTTGCCGCTGAGCAGGGCCAGCAGCAGCGGCGCGTCGCGCTGCGCCTCGGCCTCGCCGACCGACATGCCGACCAGCGGGCTCTCGGCGGTGACGCTGAGTTCGAACACGTCGCCCTCGATGCCGTAGGCGCTGGCGAAATAGCTTTGCGTGCGGCTGGGCGCGACGCTCTTGTCCTCGCCCTTGCCCAGCATGCGCGGCCCGCGCCAGCGGAAATAGGCCAGGCCCACCAGCAGCAGCGCCACGCCGATCGGCAGCGGCCCGAACATCGGCAGCGGCTCGAGCGTGGCGGCGCCGGAGGGCAGGTTGCGGTTGGCGGCCACCAGCAGGTCGTTGAGCAGCATCAGCGGCGAGCTGCCGATCATGGTGAGGCCGCCGCCCATCACGATCGCGGCGGCGACCGGCAGCAGCAGGCGGGACAGGCTGATGCCGGAACGACCCGACACGCGCGAGACCACCGGCAGGAACAGCGCCATCACCGACGGGTTCTGCATGAAGCCCGAGATCACGCCGGCCATGGTCGAGGTGAGGAAGATCAGCCGCTCCTCCATGCCCTTGGAGACGCGCAGCAGCCACACCGCCAGCCGGTTCAGCGCGCCGGTCCGGTCCAGGCCGGCGCCAAGGATCATGGTGGCGATCACGCTGATCACCGCGTTGCCCGAGAAGCCGTTGAACAGCTGGTTGGCCGGCACCAGCCCGGTCAGGCCCAGCACCACCAGCACCACCAGCGCGGTCGCGTCGGCGCGGATGCGCTCGATCATGAACATGGTGATCGTGAAGCCAACCAGCCCCAGCACGAGCATCATGTCGCGGGTGAGGGTGAGGCCGGTCTCCATGCGCGTGCGGTCGCCCCTAGGTCCGGTCGTACAGCAGGTCCCAGACGCCGTGGCCCAGCTTCAGGCCGCGGGTCTCGAAGTGCGTTTGCCGCCGCCAGTCGGGCCGCGGCGCGGTGCCGCGCGGGCCGGCGCGATTGCGCAGGCGCGGCTCGGCGTCGAGCACGTCCCACAGGTGTTCGGCGTAGTTCTCCCAGTCGGTGGCCAGGTGCAGCAGGCCGCCGGGCTTGAGCCGGTCGCAGAGCAGCGCCACGAACTCCGGCTGCACCAGCCGCCGCTTGTGGTGCCGCTTCTTGTGCCACGGGTCGGGGAAATAGATGCGCACCTCGTCGAGCGAGGCGGGGGCGACTTCATGCTGCAGCACTTCGACCGCGTCGTGCTGGTACACGCGCAGGTTGCGCAGGCCCTCGGCCGCGGCGGCATTGAGCAGGCGGCCGACGCCGGGGCCGTGCACCTCGATGCCGATGAAGTCGCGCCCGGTTTCGCGGGCGGCGGCGAACAGCAGCTGCTCGCCGTTGCCGAAGCCGATCTCGACCACGCGCGGCGCGTGGCGGCCGAACACGGCGTCGAAGTCGCGCGGCTCGCCGCGGTAGTGCAGGCCCAGTGCCGGCCAGTGCAGGTCGAAGGCGCGCTTCTGCGCCTCGGTCTGGCGGCCCTGCCGCAGCACGAAGCTGCGGATCGGGCGGTGCCGGCTGGCGGCTTCGGCTTGGTCGGGGCTGTCGCTCATCCCGCCGCCGGCCTCAGAGGAAGTGGCCGTCGAGCGGCGAGGAGGCGTTGGCGTTGCGCTTCTTCGGGATGCGGCCGGCCAGGAAGGCCTCGCGGCCGGCTTCCACGGCCTTGCGCATCGCGCTGGCCATCAGGATCGGATCGCGGGCGCCGGCGATGGCGGTGTTCATCAGCACGCCGTCGCAGCCCAGCTCCATCGCGATCGCGGCATCCGAGGCGGTGCCGACGCCGGCGTCCACCAGCACGGGCACTTTGGCGTTCTCGACGATCTCGAGGATGGACCAGCGGTTCTGCACGCCCAGGCCCGAGCCGATCGGCGCGGCCAGCGGCATCACCGCCACGCAGCCGATTTCCTCGAGGCGCTTGGCGATGATCGGGTCGTCGGAGGTGTAGACCATCACCTCGAAGCCTTCGGCGACCAGGGTTTCGGCGGCCTTGAGCGTCTGCACCACGTCCGGGTAGAGCGTGCGCGCATCGCCCAGCACCTCGAGCTTGACCAGGCGGTGGCCGTCGAGCAGCTCGCGCGCCAGGCGGCAGGTGCGCACCGCGTCCTCGGCGGTGTAGCAGCCGGCGGTGTTGGGCAGCAGGGTGTAGCGATCGGGCGGCAGCACGTCGAGCAGGTTCGGCGCGTTGGGATCCTGGCCGAGGTTGCTGCGGCGGATGGCGACGGTGACGATCTCGGCGCCGGCGGCCTCGGTGGCCAGGCGGGTCTGCTCGAAATCGGCGAACTTGCCGGTGCCCGTGAGCAGGCGCGAGCGGTAGGTCTTGCCGGCGATCACCAGCGGATCGGCGGGCGAGGGGGATTCGGGGCGATTCATGCCCGGATTATGGCCCGATTGCGGGTCCGCGTTAACCCTTTCTTAATCCCGCATTCACCGTGGGAGACCCCTGTAGGAGGGACTTCAGTCCCGAAGCCCTTCGTCGAAAAGCTTCGGGACTGAAGTCCCTCCTACAGGGCCAGGACTAGCCGCCGCCTATCGCGTGGATGATTTCCACCCGGTCGCCGTTGGCCAGCAGGTGGCTGGCGTGCTGGCTGCGCGGCACGACGTCGAGGTTGACCTCGACCGCGACCTTGCGGCCGGCGTAACCGGCGGCGTCGAGCAGGGCGGCGAGGGTGGTGCCCGCTTCGATCTCGCGGGGCTGGCCATTGAGCTGGATTTGCATGGCCCGGATTTTATCGCGTTGCGGGCGCCCGCGGCGCTCGCCATAATCGCCGCCAGACGCGGGTGTAGCTCAATGGTAGAGCTGTTGCTTCCCAAGCAACTGACGAGGGTTCGATTCCCTTCACCCGCTCCATCCCGCTGCCCCGGCCCTGCGCCATCCTGGAGGACACATGCCGCACCCCGTCCCCCTGGGCTGGCGTGAGTGGCTGTCCCTGCCTGACCTGGGCATCGTCGCGGTGCGCGCCAAGGTCGACACCGGCGCCCGCTCCTCCGCCCTGCACGTGCTCGACCAGGAAAGCTTCCGTCGCGACGGCGCCGAGTACGTGCGCTTCGTGCTCGACACCGGCGTGCACGGCCAGGGGCCGCAGCCGGCCGAGGCGCGGGTGATCGACCGGCGCCGCGTCACCGACTCCGGCGGCCACGTCACCGAGCGGCCCTTCATCCTCACCCGGCTGTGCCTGGCGGGGCAGGAATGGGAGGCGGAAGTGAACCTGACACATCGCCGGAACATGCTCTTCCCCATGCTGCTTGGCCGCACCGCGCTGGCCGGGCGATTCCTGGTCGACCCGGCCAGCTCCTTCCTGCAGGGCGACCGGCCCGAAGGCCAGCCCCCGCCGTGAAACTCGCCATCCTCTCCCGCAACGCAAAGCTCTACTCGACCCAGCGCCTGGTCGAGGCCGGCCGCCAGCGCGGCCACGTGGTGCGCGTGCTCGACCCGCTGCGCTGCTACATGCAGATCGCGCCGGGCCAGTTCCTGATGCGCTACAAGGGCAAGCCGCTCAACGGCATCGACGCGGTGATCCCGCGCATCGGTGCCTCGGTGACGCGTTACGGCAGCGCCGTGCTGCGCCAGTTCGAGCTGATGGGCACCCACACGCCCAACGGCTCCGACGCCATCCTGCGCGCCCGCGACAAGCTGCGCTGCCACCAGATGCTGGCCGGCGAGGGCCTGGGTCTGCCGCTCACGGTGTTCGGCGACAACCCCGACGACACCACCGACCTGCTGGGCATGCTCGGCAAGCCGCCGCACGTGATCAAGCTCAACGAGGGCACCCAAGGCGCCGGCGTGATCCTGGCCGAGAACGCGGCCGCCTCGCGCAGCGTGGTCGAGGCCTTCCGCGGCCTGTACGCCAACTTCCTGGTGCAGGAGTTCATCGCCGAGGCCAAGGGCGCCGACCTGCGCTGCTTCGTGGTCGGCGACCAGGTGGTCGCGGCCATGCGCCGCCAGGCCGGGGACGGCGAGTTCCGGTCCAACCTGCACCGGGGCGGCAAGGCCAGCCCGGTCAGGCTCAACGAGGATGAGATCGCCACCGCCCTGCGCGCGGCCCGGGTGATGGGGCTGGGCGTTGCAGGCGTGGATCTTCTGCGCTCAAAACGGGGTCCATTGGTGTTGGAAGTGAACTCCAGCCCCGGTCTGGAGGGCATTGAAGGCGCCACCGGGGTGGACGTGGCGGGCGCCATCGTCGACTTCGTGGCCGCCGGAGTCCGGCCCCGGCCGAAGGCGCCCCGGAAGGCGCCGGCCCGGGCCCGGAAATTAACCAAAGCCTGAGCCAGATTTAACGACTCTTTAATGCCTCCCGGCCTAGCCTTGCGGGGCCGGTAAACCTGCTGGGAACTCCTCGTCAGACGCACCATCCAAGGATTACGGCAATCGGGGCAGTAGCAACCTTTCGGCCCGGGCTGGCGCCTTCGAGCGTCCCCGGGCCTTTTTCTTTTATCCTGCGCCAAGCACGGGGCCGCCTGCCCTGGAAGAAGTGACCGCATGCGAATCCTGGTCGTCGAGGACAACCGAGACATCGCCGCGAACCTGGGGGACTACCTCGAGGACCGCGGCCACACGGTCGACTACGCCGCCGATGGCGTCACCGGCCTGCACCTGGCGGTGGTGAACGACTTCGACGCGATCGTGCTCGACCTCAACCTGCCCGGCATGGATGGCCTGGAGGTCTGCCGCAAGCTGCGCCAGGAAGGCCGCAAGCAGACGCCGGTGCTGATGCTCACCGCGCGCGACTCGCTGGACAACAAGCTCGAGGGCTTCGAGTCCGGCGCCGACGACTACCTGGTCAAGCCCTTCGCCCTGCAGGAAGTGGAGGCGCGCCTGGCCGTGCTGGCCCGCCGCGGCAAGGCCGCGCAGCCGCGCGTGCTGCAGGTGGCCGACCTGGAATACAACCTCGACACGCTGGAGGTGCGCCGTGGCGGCAAGCTGCTGCAGCTCAACCCGACGGCGCTGAAGATCCTGCAGTCGCTGATGGAGGCCTCGCCCTCGGTGGTGACGCGCCAGGAGCTCGAGACCCGGGTCTGGGGCGAGGAGCTGCCGGACAGCGATTCGCTGCGCGTCCACATCCACGGCCTGCGCGCCGCGGTGGACAAACCCTTCGACAAGGCGCTGGTGCAGACCCGCCACGGCATCGGCTACCGGATCGCCGACCCCGAGGCGAGCTGAGCGCATGCGCTACCGGCGTAGGCTTCGCAGCCGGATCATCCTGTCCTTCTTCCTGTTCGGCCTCGGGCTGACGGGCCTGTTCGCCGCGGCCACGGTGCTGCTGCGCGAGCGGCTGGAGGACCAGCTGATCGGCGAGGCGCTGTTCGAGAACGTCACCGACTACGCCGACGCGTTCTACGTGAACCCGGAAAGCACCAACTTCCGGTTCGAGAAGATCTGGGGCATCACCTACAGCAAGCGCCGCTTCGGCAACGTGCCCTTCAATTGGCGCGACCTGCCCGAGGGCGTGCATGAGATCACCGACCGCGACGAAAACGGCCGCCCGCGCATCTACAAGCTGGCGGTGAAGAAGGACGAGGAGTACTGGTTCTTCCTCAGCTACGACATCGCCCAGGAGCGCGCCAGCCAGAAGCAGCTGTCGTACGCGCTGGTGGGCGTGGTGTTCGTGTTTTCGCTGCTGTCGCTGGTGATCGGCTTCTGGTCGTCCAAGCGCGTGATCAGCCCGCTGACCGAGCTGGCCCGGCGCGTGCGCGCCCTGGCCGGCAGCGAGCGGCCCGAGAAGCTGGCCCCGCACTTCGCCGACGACGAGGTCGGCCAGCTGGCGGCGGTGCTGGACGATTACGCCGAGCAGATGACCTCGCTGGTGCGGCGCGACCGCGAGTTCAACTCCGACGTCAGCCACGAGCTGCGCACGCCGCTGGCGGTGATCCGGGGCGCCACCGAGCTGCTGCTGGCCAAGCCCGACCTGCCCGACAAGACCCGCCAGCGCCTGCAGCGCATCGAGCGCGCGGCAATCCAGAGCACCGACCTGACCACGGCGCTGCTGCTGCTCTCGCGCAACGAGCGCGGCATCGGCCACACCTTGCTGCTGAAGCTGTGCGAGCAGTTGGCCGACGCCAGCCGCACCCAGTTGGGCGGCAAGCCGGTGGACGTGGTGGTGGAAGGCGATCCCTGGGCGGCGGTGGACGCGCCCGAGGCGGTGCTGTCGGTGGCGCTTGGCAACCTGATCGGCAATGCCTGCAAGTACACCAACGAGGGCGAGGTGCGCATCATCGTCGAGGCCGACCAGGTCCGCATCGAGGACACCGGCCCGGGCCTGAGCGAGGAAGACGCGGCGCGCCTGTTCGAACGCGGCTACCGCGGCTCCGGCGCCGGCGGCACGGTCGGCGGCGGCATCGGCCTCTCCATCGTCCGCCGCCTCTGCGAACTCTACGACTGGCAGGTCTCCATCGCCCCCCGCCCCGAACACGGCGCCGTGGCGGTGCTGCGATTCACCGCTAGTCCGTAGTGGTTTTTGCCACGGATTTACACGGATAAACCACGGACGCTCACGGGTAGAGCGAAATCATTTTGAGTGGGTTGTCGCGGAGTCGATCAATCCTGCGACAAACCAACCCTTGAAGGCGTTTTCACCATCCGTGAGCGTCCGTGGTTTATCCGTGTAAATCCGTGGCCAACCTTTGCTACACGTACTCGAGCCAGCCGTGGTCGTCGGCGGTGCGGCCGTCGAAGAGGCCGAAGTAGAGGTCCTGGATGCGCCGCGTGAGGTCGCCCGGCTTGCCGGTGCCGACCTGGCGGCCGTCCACCGAGCGGATCGGGGTGATCTCGGCCGCGGTGCCGCACATGAAGAGCTCGTCGCACAGGTAGAGGTATTCGCGCGGGATGTCGCGCTCGACCACTTCGATGCCGCGGGCCTTGGCCAGGGTGATGATGGTGTTGCGGGTGATGCCGTTGAGCAGCGCCGCGCTGACCGGCGTGGTGTGCAGGGCGCCGTCCATCACCAGGAACAGGTTCTCGCCGGCGCCTTCGCTGAGCAGGCCGGTGGAGGCGAGCGCGATGCCCTCGCCGAAGCCGAGGCGCCGCGCCTCGCGCGCCACCAGCTGGCCGCTGAGGTAGTTGCCACCGGCCTTCGCGCCCGCGGGGATGGTGTTGGGTGCGAAGCGCTGCCAGCTCGAGACGCAGGCGTCGATGCCGGCTTCCAGCACGTCGGGACCCAGGTACGGGCCCATGTGCCAGGCGGCGATGGCGAGGTCGGTGGGCGTGTCGGCCGAGAGGCCGAAGCCGCCGAGGCCGCGGTAGGCGATCGGACGCAGGTAGGCGCGCTCGAGTTTGTTCGCGGTGATGACGTCGCGGCAGGCCTGGGCCAGGGTGGGCACGTCGTAGGGCATCGGCATGTCGTAGATCTTGGCCGAGGCGTACAGGCGCTTGAGGTGGTCGGTGAGGCGGAAGATCGCCTGGCCCTTGGGCGTGGCGTAGCTGCGGATGCCCTCGAACACCGACGAACCGTAGTGCAGGCCGTGCGCCATGACGTGCACGGTGGCCTCGGCCCAGGGCTTGATGCGGCCGTTGTGCCAGATGTGTTCGGGGTACTGCATCGCCATGGCGGACTCCTGCGGGGAAGCGCGCAGTTTATCCGTTCGGCCGGACGCCCGCGTCAGAGCTCCAGCCACCAGCAGCCGACGTGGCGCTGCAGGCGGAAGCGGGTACTGCGGCTGCCGGCGTCGGCCGCGCCCGCCATCTGCTCGACGTCCAGCCCCACGGGGCGCGGCCCCGGCGCGGGCGCCGGAACGGGGTCAGGTTCACTTCCCGTGGCCATACTGGCGGTGTCTGTTTGGGAAACTGGCCCCGCTCCCCGGGACCTTTCCGGCGCCGGGTTCGGCAAGCCGGATGCGGGGTCAGGTTCCGAACCTGACCCCGGGCCGAAAGCGAGCAGGGGGTCGGCGAGGACTGCCTCGGCCGGATAGGCCAGGGACACCGCGACCAGCGGCCGATGGGCGATGGCCTCGAGTTCATCCATCACTTGCCGGGCGCCGCGGGTCCCGGTGCCGGCCCAGTGGTAGTAACTCGCGAGTCGGTTCACGTCGCGGGCCTCGAGCGAGGTGCGCACGCCGAGCAGCAGGGCGTCGGCGGTGCGGGCGCAGCCGCGGGGCGCGAAGCCGGGCGAATACGAGCCCGGGGCCGGCGCAGGCGCGCCCTTGGGCACGGCATCCACGCTGGCGCAGGGGCGGTCGGTGAAGACGGTGTTGCCCTGCGCGTCGGTGCAGCGCTTCACGCCCTGGGCCGCGGCGGGCGCGGGCAGGGCGAGGAGGGCCATCAAGGCGGGCAGCAGCAGGCGCATGCCCGGAGCCTAGCGCGAAGCTCAGCCCAGGCGTGAGATCACGGCTTCGGTCGGCTTGGCGAGGTTCAGGGTGTAGAAATGCAGCTCGGGCGCGCCGCCTTCGATCAGGCGCCGGCACATCGCCGCCACCACGTCGGACGCGAACTCGCGGATGGCCTCGGCGTCGTCGCCGTAGGCCTGCATGCGCTTGCCGATCCAGCGCGGGATTTCGGCGCCGCAGGCTTCCGAGAAGCGCCGCAGCTGGGTGAAATTGGAGATCGGCATGATGCCCGGGATCACCGGGATGTCGAGGCCGGCCTTGCGCACGTCGTCGACGAAGCGGAAGTAGGCGTCGGCGTTGAAGAAATACTGGGTGATGGCGGAGTCCGCGCCGGCGTCGACCTTTTCCTTGAAGCGGCGCAGGTCGGCCAGGGCGTCCTCGGCCTGCGGGTGGGTTTCCGGGTAGCAGCCCACTTCGATGTGGAAGTGGTCGCCGCACTCGTTGCGGATGAAGCGCACCAGATCCGAGGCGTAGTGCAGGTCGCCGGGCCGGGCCATGCCCGAGGGCAGGTCGCCGCGCAGCGCGACGATGCGGTCGCAGCCCAGGACCTTGTACTCGCCCAGCAGCTGGCGGATCTCGTCGCGGGTGCCGCCGACGCAGCTCAGGTGCGGCACGCCGTTGAGGCCGTGGTGCTCGCGCAGCCGCCGCACCGTCTCGCCGGTGTAGGACAGCGTGGAGCCGCCGGCACCGAAGGTCACCGAGCCAAAGCGCGGCGCGTACTTCTTCAGCCGGCCGACGGTGCGGTCGAGCTGCTGGCGCTGCTCCTCGGTCTTGGGCGGGTAGAACTCGAAGCTGAGCTGGGGCATCGGGCACCTCGGTCGGATGCCTGAACTATATCGCTCCATCCGGATGAAAGGAACAACAAATGGACAGCAAATGAACCAGGTTCATTTAGCCGGCCACGGCCTTGGCTAACGCCGGCAACCGGCCAGCTAAATGACCCTGGTTCATTTGCTGTCCCTTTGTTCCCGCCGGATGCCAGAATTCCGGCATGAACATCGCTCTTACCGACTTCGCCCGCGCCCGCCTGTTCCCGGCCGACGGTCGCCGCACGGCCATCCAGGACATCACGCCCGCCCAGTTCGTCGAGCGGCTCAACGCCGAGGCGCCGGAACGGGTGATTCCCGGCTACGCGCCCTTCTGCCGGCTGCACGTGCACCGCAACTGGACCTCGACGAAATGCTCGGTGATCCCGATCACCGGCGAGAACCGCCACCAGCTGCGCAGCGCCTACGAAGCCCGCACGCGCGAGGAGCTGCCGGTGCTTGTGCGCTGGTTCGAAGGCCTGGAGCCGCCGGTGGCCAACTACCTGGTGCCCATCCTCTACAGCCGCGAGCAGATGGCGAAGGAGGACACGCCGGTGGACGCCGACTGGGGCATCGTCGGCTGCCTGTACACGATGGACCCCGACGAAATCCCGATGGTGCCCATCACCATGATGCGCAACGCCCTGGGCGTGGAAGAGGGCGGCTCCGGCGTTCCCCTCGACCGCACCGCCTACCGCCGCAGCGTCGCCTTCTGGACGTCCCACGCCAACTGGCGATAGTTTTTTTGCCACTGATGAACACAGATGAACACGGACAAGTCAAAAGCGCTTAGCTCAGGCTTGGGCTTCGCCAGCGAATGAATCCCGCGAAGCCCCACCTCTGCCTTTCGCTCCATCCGTGTTCATCTGTGTTCATCAGTGGCTAAAAGCCCTAAAAAAACGGGCGCCCGAGGGCGCCCGTTTGGGTGAAGCGGTAGCGGTGGATCAGTAGCGGTAGTGGTCGGGCTTGTAAGGGCCGTCCTTCGAGACGCCCAGGTACGCGGCCTGCTCGTCGGTCAGGGTGGTCAGCTTCACGCCGATCTTCTCGAGGTGCAGGCGGGCCACTTCCTCGTCCAGCTTCTTGGGAAGGATGTAGACCTTGGCCTCGTAGCTGTCCTTGTTGGCCCACAGGTCGATCTGCGCCAGGGTTTGGTTGGCGAACGAGTTCGACATCACGAACGACGGGTGGCCGGTGGCGCAGCCCAGGTTCACCAGGCGGCCTTCGGCCAGCAGGAAGATCGCATTGCCGTTCTTGAAGGTGTACTTGTCGACCTGCGGCTTGATGTTCAGGCGCACGGCGTCCGAGGTGTTCAGGCGGTCCACCTGGATCTCGTTGTCGAAGTGGCCGATGTTGCAGACGATGGCCTGGTCCTTCATCTGCGACATGTGCTCGAGCGTCAGCACGTCCTTGTTGCCGGTGGTGGTGACGTAGATGTCACCGCGGCCCAGGGTGGCCTCGACCGTGTTGACCTCGAAGCCTTCCATCGCCGCCTGCAGGGCGTTGATCGGGTCGATTTCGGTGACGACCACGCGGCAGCCGTAGGCGCGCAGCGAATGGGCCGAGCCCTTGCCGACGTCGCCGTAGCCGCAGACGACCGCGACCTTGCCGGCTAGCATCACGTCCATCGCGCGCTTGAGGCCGTCGGCCAGCGACTCGCGGCAGCCGTAGAGGTTGTCGAACTTGGACTTGGTGACCGAGTCGTTGACGTTGATGGCCGGGACCAGCAGCTTGCCGGCTTCCAGCATCTGGTAGAGGCGGTGCACGCCGGTGGTGGTCTCTTCCGAGACGCCCTTCCAGTCCTTCACCACGTTGGTCCAGAAGCCCGGGCGCTCCTTGGCGACGCGCTTGAGCAGGTCCTTGATCACCTGCTCTTCGTGCGAACCCGAGGGCGAGTTGACCCAGGCGGTGTCGCCCTTCTCAAGCTCGTAGCCCTTGTGGATCAGCAGGGTGACGTCGCCGCCGTCGTCGACCACCAGCTCCGGGCCCTTGCCGCCCGGGAAGGTGACCGCGTCGAGGGTGCAGTCCCAGTACTCTTCCAGCGTCTCGCCCTTCCAGGCGAACACCGGCGTGCCGGTCTTGGCGATGGCCGCCGCGGCGTGGTCCTGGGTAGAGAAGATGTTGCACGAGGCCCAGCGCACGTCGGCGCCGAGATCCTTCAGGGTCTCGATCAGCACGGCGGTCTGGATGGTCATGTGCAGCGAGCCGGTGACGCGCACGCCCTTGAGGGGCTTGGCGGCGGCGTACTTCTCGCGGATGGACATCAGGCCCGGCATTTCCTGCTCGGCGATGTCGATTTCCTTGCGGCCCCAGTCGGCCAGCGAGAGGTCGGCGACCTTGTAGTCGTTCTTGAGGTTAACCACAGCGTTCATTTGGGTATTGCTCCGTTGTGTGGGACGGCCGGGGACCCCTGTGGGAGGGGCTTCAGCCCCGACGGGCCGTCTCAATCTAACGGGCGCGGTTGGTACGGAACCTCAGCCGAGCCTGATCCCTTGTCCGCGGTGCGGACCGGGCTTGCAGCGCCCCTCGGCGGAGGGTCCGGCGGGCCGCGGGGCGGCTGCCGGGGGTGCGGGTCTTCACAGACCGGCCGCCATTGTATCGCCAGTTCGCGATGGAGGGATGAATGCGGGCAGGCCCCGCTCAGCGGTAGTCGTCTTCACGCTGGTGGCGGACGGCCAGGACGGTCACGGTTGCGGCATCCTCGATTTCGAACAGGACCACGTAGCCCGATGCGCCAAAGCCGATCACGAGCTCGCGCAGGAAGGCATCGCCCCCTTCCGCGCGCCGGCAGGCAAAGGGTGAAGTCTCGAGCAGGGCGATGCCCCGATCGATGGCCTTCAGCGAGGCGCGGGCCTGCACGAGGTCGAAGCCGGCCTGCTGCAGCTTGAAGGCGTTCAGGCGCTCGAGGTCATCCAGTGCTTCCTCCGTGAAGCGGACCTCGAAGCTCATTCCTTCCTCTTTCCGGCCTTCTTGACCTGGGCTTCCAGTCGGGCGAGCACCTGCGCCGCCGGCACGTAGCGACCGCTTTTCCTGGCGGCCTCGCGCGAAGCCAGTCCGCGGGCCAGGAAGTCCGCTTGTGTACGGCGCTGTTCGATTTGCGCACGCAGGGCCGCTTCGACGAAACCGGAAAGCGACTCGCCTTCCCGTAGGACGTCTTCGGCGGCTTCACGGAGTTCGGGGGCGACCCGCAGCGAGGGGATGGTGGCGGTCTTCACGGAAGGGATTCCTTGCGTTGCATTTGCGACGCATCTTGCGCCCGCGCGCTGTCGGGCACAAGCGCTCGCGGGCCAGGCGCTCGGCGGTGCCTTGGGTGCTCCGGCTGCGGAAAGCAGAACGGGCCGCTTTCGCGGCCCGTTCTCCCTCTCCCCGGCCCTCTCCCGCGTAGCGGGAGAGGGAGCAGGGCGATTACTTCTTCTTGCTGGCGACGGGCTTGTCGAGGCCGGCGGCCTTGCGCAGGGCGTCGGCCTTGTCCGTCTTCTCCCAGGAGAAGGCGGTGGCGGTGTGCTTCTTGCCCTTGCCGTCGGTGTAGGTCACCTGGAACGGCTTGCGGCCGAAGTGGCCATACGACGCGGTGAGGCGGTAGATCGGGTGCAGCAGGTCCAGCATCTTGGTGATGCCGTACGGGCGCAGGTCGAAGTGGGTGCGGATCAGCTTCTCGATCTTGTCGTCGCCGATCTTGCCGGTGCCGAAGGTGGTGACCGAGATCGAGGTCGGCTCGGCGACACCAATCGCGTAGCTGACCTGAACTTCGCACTTGTCGGCCAGGCCGGCGGCCACGATGTTCTTGGCCACGTAGCGCGCGGCGTAGGCGGCCGAGCGGTCGACCTTGGACGGATCCTTGCCCGAGAACGCGCCGCCGCCGTGGCGGGCCATGCCGCCGTAGGTGTCGACGATGATCTTGCGGCCGGTCAGGCCGGCGTCGCCCACCGGGCCGCCGATCACGAAGTTGCCGGTCGGGTTGATGTGGATCTTCGACTTCGGCAGCGCCTTCAGCCACGCCTTCGGCAGCACGGGCTCGAGGATGTGCTTCATGACGCCGGCCACGATGTCCTTGTGCTTGACGTTCGGGTCGTGCTGCGTGGACAGCACCACGGCGTCGAGGCCGACGATCTTGTCGTTCTCGTAGCGCAGGGTGACCTGGCTCTTGGCGTCCGGGCGCAGCCACTTGAGCTTGCCGGCCTTGCGGACCTTGGCCTGCTGCTCGACCAGGCGGTGCGCGTAGTAGATCGCGGCCGGCATGTATTCCGGCGCCTCGTTGCAGGCGTAGCCGAACATCAGGCCCTGGTCGCCCGCGCCCTGTTCTTCCGGCTTCTTGCGGTCCACGCCCTGGTTGATGTCGGGCGACTGCTTGCCAATCATGTTGACGATGGCGCAGGTGTGGCCGTCGAAACCAACGTTCGAGTTGTCGTAGCCGATGTCGTTGATCACGCCGCGGGCCAGGGCTTCGATGTCCACCCAGGCGCTGGTGGTGATCTCGCCGGCGACGATGGCGGCGCCGGTCTTCACCAGCGTCTCGCAGGCCACGCGGGCCTTCGGGTCCTGGGCGAGGATCGCGTCCAGCACCGCATCGGAGATCTGGTCGGCCATCTTGTCCGGGTGGCCTTCGGAGACCGACTCGGAGGTGAAGAGGTAGCTGGACATCGTCGCTTATATCCCTTGATTGAGATGAAAGGATGGGTGGGGCGCGCATGATACACGCCCGGACCCCCGGGTGCATCCTGCGCCCCGCCATGTTGCCTCCCGGTTAAGCCGGCTGTCACCCCGCTGACGCCGGGGTTTCACCGGGCTGTCAGGCGCGGGCGCGAAGCTGCCGCCGTCGCAAGCACGGGGGCTGTCCATGATCGAGCTCGAGCGTCGCCTGGCCGAACGCTATCCGAAGTGGTTCGAGGGCCCGCAGGGTCGGCTGGCGCGGCCGCTGGTGCGCGGGCTGGGCAAGTGGTCGGGGCTGGACGAGGCCGAGCGCTTCCTCGCGGACAACGCCCACCTGCGCGGCCACGCCTTCGTCGAGGCGGCGCTGGACCACCTCGGGGTCCGCTACACCGTCGACCAGGTCGAGCGCGAGCGCATCCCGCAGACCGGGCGCGTGCTGATCGTCGCCAACCATCCCTCCGGTGCGCTGGACGCGCTGGCGCTGCTGCACCTGGTCACCGGCATCCGTCGCGACGTGCGCATCCTGGCCAATGATTTCCTCGGCGCGGTGGAACCGCTGCGCGAGCTGCTGCTGCCGCTGCGCATCCTCGGGGGCAAGCCCGACGCCGACAGCCTGACGGCGGTGGACGCGGCGCTGGCGCGGGAAGAGTGCGTGATCGTGTTCCCGGCCGGGGAAGTCTCGCGGCTGGGCCTGCAGGGCGTGCGCGACGGGCGCTGGCGCAAGGGCTTCCTGCATTTCGCGAAGGCGAGCGGGGCGCCGGTGCTGCCGGTGCGGATCGGGGCGCGCAATTCGGCGCTGTTCTACGGCGCGTCGGCGCTGTTCAAGCCGGCGGGCACGGCGCTGCTGCCGCGCGAGCTGTTCGCGCGCCGGGGCAGCCGCATCGCGCTGCGCATCGGCCGGCCGCTGACGCTCGAGGCCGACCAGCCACCGGCGAACGCGCTGGCCTCGGTGCGGCAGGCGCTGTACGCCATCGGCTCGCGCCGCGAGGCCGCGGCGAAAGGCCCCGAGCCGCTGGTGCATGCGGTCGACCGGCGTTTGCTCGTGGACGCGCTGGCGAAGCTGCCGCTGCTCGGCAGCACGCCCGACGGCAAGCGCATTCACGCCGGCCGGCTCGACACCGATTCGCCGCTGCTGCGCGAGATCGGCCGCCTGCGCGAGCTGACCTTCCGCGCGGCGGGCGAGGGTACCGGCCGCAAGCTCGACCTCGATGCCTACGACAGCTGGTACGACCACCTGGTGCTGTGGGACCCGGAGGCGCTGGAGATCGCCGGCGCCTACCGCATCGCCGACGGCGAGCGGGTGCTGGCCGAGCGCGGCCGCGAGGGCTTCTACACCGCGTCACTGTTCCGCTACCCCTGCGAGCTGCTGCCGCGGCTGGCGCAGGGCATGGAGCTGGGCCGCAGCTTCGTCGCGCCGGCCTACCAGGGCACGCGCAGCCTCGATTACCTCTGGCTCGGCATCGGCGCCTACCTGCGCGCGCATCCGGGCGTGCGCTACCTGTTCGGGCCGGTGACGATCAGCGCCGAGCTGCCGATCGCGGCGCGCGAGCAGCTGGTGGCCTACTACGACCGCTACTTCGGCGGCCACCGCGGCGAAGTGGTGGCGAACCGGCCGTTCCGCTTCCTGGCCGCACCGCCGGCCTGGGGCGAGCTCGGCGCCGAGGAGGCGTTCCGCGTGCTCAAGGCCAACCTCGGCGCGCTCGGCACGCGCGTGCCCACGCTCTACAAGCAATACACCGAACTGTGCGAACCCGGCGGCGCGCGCTTCCTCGCGTTCGGCGTGGACCCGGCCTTCAACAATGCGGTGGACGGGCTGGTGGAAGTGGACCTGTCGCGGGTACGGCCGCGCAAGCGCGAGCGCTACCTCGGCCCGGTGCCCGCGGCGCTGGCGGCGGGCGAGGCGGCGTGATGGCCGCCGCGACGCTCCGGCAACGCGCGGTCTTCCTCTCGGACGTGCACCTGGGTTCGCGCAACTGCCATGCCGCCGAGCTGGCGACCTTCCTCGACGGGCTGAGCACGCGGCGCCTGTACCTCGTCGGCGACATCGTCGACCTGTGGTGGATGGCCCAGCGGCGCGCCGCCTGGGGCGCCGACCAGAACCGGGTGGTGGAGGCGCTGCACGAGTTGGCGCGCGCCGGCAACGAACTGATCTACGTGCCCGGCAACCACGACCGCCCGATCCGACGCTTCTGCGGGCTGATGCTGCCGGCGATGCAGGTGCGGCGCCGCGCCATCCACCAGCTCGCCGACGGCCGCCGGCTGCTGGTGACGCACGGCGACGACTACGACGCGGTCACCCACTTCGGCGGCTTCCAGGTGCGCTTCGGCGACTGGCTCTACGACCGCATCCTCGCCGGCAACCGCGTGACCAATCGGGCGCGGCGTCGTTTCGGGCTGCGCTACTGGTCGCTGGCCGATTTCCTGAAGCGGCAGAGCGGGGCGGCCGAGCGCTACATCGCCCGCTTCGTGCAGGCCGGGCTGGACGACGCCCGCCGGCGCGGCCTCGACGGCGTGCTCTGCGGCCACATCCACCGCGCGGCGCTGCGCGAGGTGGACGGGCTGGTCTACGGCAACGACGGCGATTGGGTCGAAAGCCTGACGGCGCTGGCGGAGGATGCCGACGGCAGCCTGGTGCTGCTGCGCCACGACGGCACCGAGCTGGAGCGCCTGCCGCCGCGCGCGCCGGTGCGGCGGCTGGCGCTGGTGCAGGCGGCCTGAATCCGGGCAGGGCGCGCGCCAATCGGCGCAGGCGAGGGCGTGTTCGTGGTGGAATGCGCGCCGGTGTCCGATGCAGCCACCGCGTCACCGCCGCGTCACGCCACGGCGACCGCATCGTCGATTAGCATCCAGGCATGGATTCCCTCTCCCAGATCGTCCTCGGCGGCGCCCTCGCGGCGGCCGTTGCCCCCGCCGGCCACCGCCGCGCCGCGCTGCTGGCCGGCGCCGCGCTGGGCACGCTGCCCGACCTCGATTCCTTCGCGATGCTGCCGTTCGGGCTCGACCCCGTGGCGATGATGACCTGGCATCGCGGGCCCTCGCATTCGCTGTTCGTGCTGCTGCCGCTGGCCTTCCTGGTCTGGGCCGGGTTCCGGGCGCTGGGCGGGCGGGTGGCCGAATCGCCGGGGCGATGGTTCGCGGCGATCGCGCTGGCGCTGGTCACGCATCCGATCCTCGATGCCTTCACCGTGTACGGGACGCAGCTGTGGTGGCCGATCCCGGTGTCGCCGGCGATGTGGTCGAGCCTGTTCATCATCGACCCGCTGTACACGCTGCCGCTGCTGGTGGCCTGCGCGCTGGCCTGGTCCTGGCGCGAGCGCGACGCGGCGCGCAAGGCGCTGGTGGTCGGGCTGGCGCTGAGCACCGCCTACATCGGCTGGTCGCTGACGGCGAAGTGGCTGGTGGATCGCCAGGCCGAGCGGACGCTCGCCACGATGGGCCTGCAGGATGCGCCGCGCTTCTCGGTGCCGATGCCGTTCAACACGCTGCTGTGGCGGGTGGTGGTGATGACGCCGGACGGCTTCCTGGAGGGCGAGCGTTCGCTGGTGGCGGACTCCGGGCCGATGGTTTTCCGGAAGTACTCGTCCGATACCGCATCGCTGGCCCGCGTCGCCGACTACCCGGCCGTGCAGCGCCTGCTCTGGTTCAACCACGCCTTCATGAAGGCTGAGGTGCGCGATCGCCAGCTGGTGCTCAGCGACCTGCGCATGGGCGCCGAGCCCGACTACACCTTCCGCTTCGTCGTGGCCGAGCGCGATGGCCTGCGCTGGCGGGAGATTCCGCCGAAGCAGGTCAGCTGGCCTTGGGAAACCGAGCGACTGCTCTCGCAGTTGTGGCACCGGATCTGGGAGGCGCCGCCCGCGCCCGAAGCGGACGGGGCGGCGACCCAGGCCGCGCGCTAGCCGGCAAGGCGGCGCGCGGCAACGCCTTACCGGTCAGAACAAGTCGATCGCGGGCCAGTTGCTGACTTCGTCAGCGATCGAATCCATCATCGCCTTCATGTCGTCGGGACTGCCGCCGCGGGTGTTGCTCACGGCCACCAGGCCGAAACCGCCGGCGCGCTGGTCGTAGGTGGCGAGCGTGCCGCTCATGGCGCCGTTGTGGTAGTACGGCGCCAGGATGCCGTCGGTGTGCCGCATGAAGCGCAGCAGGTCGATCGGGCGCGCGATCCAGCCGCCGTGCGAGTCGAAGCGCTGCGGCTTGACGCTGGAGTAGGCGCCGCTGCCGTAATAGACCACCTCGTCCGGCTTGCGGTCGGCAAGCTTGTCGCCGCCGATCACGATGTCGCCGGCGCCGGCGGGCGTGAGCAGGGTGTCGCGCACGTAGGCTTCGTAGCTCTTGCCGCTGCGCGCCTCGATCACCCGGCCCAGCAGGCAGTAGCCGAAGTTCGAGTAGCGGTCCTGGCCGGTGAGGTTGGCCGGCGCGGTGCCGGGCGTGTAGCCGAGCGGGTATTCCTCGAGCGCCCAGTTGATCAGGCCCGCATGGCCGGTGCCGCTGTAGTCGAACATCGGGTCGCTGTTGGCGCCGTCGGCGTTGATGCGGCGGAAGCCGGCGCGATGGCGGATGAGGTGGTCGACGGTGATGTCCTCGATGTCCGGGTTGCTGTCCGGCGTCTCGAAGGTGCCGCCGAGGATGCTGTTGTCGCCGAATACGCGATCCCCCAGCTCCAGCGAGGTCGTGTTGGCCAGGTTCACCACGGCGACGTGGGTGATGGGCTTGGACACGCTGGCGATGCGGAAGCGGTGGCGCGGGCTGACCGGCATGCCGCTGTCCTTGTCCGCCACGCCGAAGCCGGCCGCGTACACCAGCTTGTCGTTGCGCATCACCGCGATCGACAGGCCCGGGATGTCATTGGCGCGCATGTAGGCGCGCGCCTTGTCCTCGATCAGCTTCAGGTCCTTGGCGGCGAAGGTGGTGTTGCGCCAGATCGTGTTGAAGCGCACGCCGTCCTGGCCGTTGAAGGCCTCGACGTAGTCCGGCTCCCACGACTGGTAGCGATGGTTGTCGAACACCGACTGGTAATGCGCCGCCGGCGTGCCGTGGCGCGCCGACCACTGCGGGCCGCCGGCCTTGGTCCAGACCGCGGCGTAGCGGTCGCTGCCGCCGTCGCGGTAGCCGCTGACCACGCTGAGCCGATAACCCTGGCCGGTGAACTCGTCGAACGCCGCCTGGTACTGCGACGCGGTCAGGCCATGGCGCGCGACCCAGGCCGGGCCACCCTTCTCGAAGATCGCGGCGAAGCGCGGCGCGTTGCCCACCGTGTAGGCGCTGACGTGCTTGAGCGCATAGCCCTGGCCGGACAGCTCGGTCACCGCCGCCTGGTACTGCGCGCCGGTGAGGCCGTGGCGCGCGGCCATCGCGGGCCCGCCGGACTTGGTCCAGATCGCGGCGTACTGCGCGGTGTTGCCGACCGCGTAACCGTTGACGAAGGTCAGCCGGTAGCCCTGCTGGTTGAACTGGTTGAACGCGGCCTGGTACTGCTCGGCGCTCAGGCCGTGGCGCGCGGCCCAGGCCGGGCCGGCCTGCTTCTTCCAGACCGCGGCGTAGCGGGCCTGGCCGCGGCCGCCGTCGTAGCCGCTCACCGATACGAGGCGGAAGCCCTTGCCGGTGAATTCCTCGAAGGCGGATTGGTATTGCGCGGGCGTCAGGCCGTGGCGTGCGACCCATTCCGACGCCAGCGCGGGGGCGGTGGCGGCGAACAGCAGGGCGGCGGCGAGCAGCGCGCGCCACGGGGACGGCCGGTCGGCCGTCGCGGGGACAACGGGGGTGTGCGGACTCATGGGGGGGCTCCGGGGGTGGCGAACAGGGGATGCGCCCGTCGCGATCGTGCGCTCTCCAATGAACGGCGTGTGGCGCGGATTCCGGCCTTGCCCCTTGCCGCGTAAGAAATTTCTTACGCTGCGGCCGCGGCATCCCAGGGCACGCCGGCCACCAGCGCGTCGAAGTATTCGCGCGTCAGCCGGAGCTGCGATTCGGTGTCGTCGGCACGATTGACGACGGCGCGGAAGGCGGCGTTCTCCGGGCGATCCTTCGCGTACCAGCCCAGGTGCTTGCGCGCGATGCGCACGCCCGCGACGTCACCGTAGAAGGCATGCAGGTGGGCGAGGTGGCCCAGCAGCACGTCGCGCACTTCCTGCAGCGTCGGCTCGGGCAGCTTCTCGCCGGTGGCGAGGTAGTGCGCGACCTCGCGGAAGATCCACGGGCGGCCCTGCGCGGCGCGACCGATCATCACCGCGTCGGCGCCCGTGTGGCGCAGCACGAAGGCCGCCTTCTCGGGCGAATCGATGTCGCCGTTGGCCAGCACCGGGATGCGCAGCGCGGCCTTCACCGCGGCGATGGTGTCGTATTCGGCCTGGCCGGTGTAGTGCTGGTCGCGCGTGCGGCCGTGCACCGCCAGCGAGGCGATGCCGCTGTCTTCGGCGATGCGCGCGATGGTGAGCGCGTTCTTCTGGTCCGCGGCCCAGCCGGTGCGGATCTTCAGCGTCACCGGCACGTCCACCGCGGCCACCACGGTCGAGAGGATGCGGGCCACCAGCGGCTCGTCGCGCATCAGGGCCGAACCGGCCCAGGTGTTGCACACCTTCTTCGCCGGGCAGCCCATGTTGATGTCGATGAGCTGGGCGCCGTGGTCGACGTTGTAGCGCGCGGCCTCGGCCAGCATCACCGGGTCGGTGCCGGCGATCTGAACGCTGATCGGGTCGGGCTCGCCGGCGTGGTCCATCCGGTGCAGCGATTTGTTGGTGTGCCAGAACTTGGGATCGGAGATCGTCATTTCCGACACGCACAGCCCCGCGCCCAGGCGCTTGCACAGCATCCGGAAGGGCTTGTCGGTGACGCCGGCCATCGGGGCCAGCACCACGCGCGGTTCGATGCGATGGGGGCCGATCTGCATGGGGCGGCATTCTAGCCGCCCCGTGCGTCGGCTGCCGGGGCCTAGTCGATGGTGTCGTCCACGGTGGCGCCCGGGGCGTTGTCCATCACCGAGCGGATGCCGTTGTCGCGGCCGCCCGTGTCGGCGTACATCTGGCTCTGGCCGATCACCTGGCCGTTGCTGGCCTTGAGGGTGAAGTAGTGGCGCCCGTCCTTGGCCTCGTGGCGATGGAAGTTGGACTCGGCCGTCGCGTGCTTGCGCACCGACTCGACGCCGTTGAGGCAGGACGCCTTGGCGGCGTAACCCTCGCTGGACAGGATCACCTGGCCGTTGCCGGCCTTGAGGTTGAACTGGAACTCGCCGTTGGCGCGCTTGCTGACTTCGAACTTGCCGGCCATGTCGTCTCCTCCTTGCAGGTGAAGGGGCAGACTAGGCAGGGCGGCGTTACCGCGAGGTTAAATTCTCTTGCCCGGTTAGGGCCGCTAGCCGGACGCGATGAGCTCCGAAAGCCTCGGCATTGCCAGCGCCGCCCCATGCCGTTCGGTGGAGCGCGACGCGAACCGCGTGGCGAAACGCACGGCGTCGGCGAACGGGGCGTCGGTCGTTGCCCGGGCCAGGGCGGCCGCGAGGGCGCCGCTGAAGGCGTCGCCCGCGCCGGTGGTGTCCACCGCTTTCGCGGGCTCGGCCGGCACCCGGTACGCGCTGGCGCCGTCGCCGCGCAGCGAGTCGCCGTGCGATACGAAGGCGCCCGCGGCCCCCAGCGTAATCACCACGGTGGCGCGGGGCGCCAGTGCGCGGCACAACGCGTGCAGTTCGGCGTTGGGACATGCCGCCAGCGTGTCCGGGTCGACCTCGCGGCCCTCGTGCCGCGCCAGCATGGCGGCGAACTCGGTTTCGTTCGGGGTCAGCACGTCGGCGACGGCGAGCATCGTGTCGGTGGTGGGCGCGTTCGCGGGCGCGGGGTTGAGGATGGCCAGGGCGCCGGCGGCACCGGCGGCGTCGAGCGCGGCCTGCACGGCCTCGGCGTCGACTTCGAGCTGGGCCAGCACCACGCGGGCACTTCCGAAGGCGTCGGCCTGGCACCGGACGAAACCGGAGGAAAGCGCGGCGTTGGCGCCGGGCGCGACCACGATGACGTTGCGCCCGGACGCATCCACGAAGATGCCGGCGGTGCCGGTGGCGAGCCCCGCGTGCACCTCGTCGCGCAGGTCGATGCCTTCGGCGGTGGCCAGCAATCGCGCGCCGGCCGCGGTGTCGTCCGCGCCGAGCCCGGTGATGAAGGTCGTGCGGGCGCCCGCCCGCGCGGCGGCAACGGCCTGGTTGAAGCCCTTGCCGCCGGGTCCGCCGGCGAAGGTGCCCAGGCGCGTGGCGCCGGGCGCCGGCAGTTGGTCCGTCGTCCAGACGAAGTCCTGGTTGTAAGACCCCACGACGACGACGTTGGACATTCGCAATCTCCTGTAGGAGGGCCTTCAGGCCCGAAGCTTTCTGGCGAAGGGCTTCGGGCCTGAAGGCCCTCCTACAAAATCGATCAGGCGCCGAGGGTGGTGAGGACGCCGGCAATGGTGGCGGTCATGAAGGTGGCCAGGGTGCCGCCCAGCACGGCGCGCAGGCCGAACTTGGCCAGGTCCTGGCGACGCTCGGGCGCGAGGCCGCCAATGCCGCCGATCTGGATCGCGATCGAGCTGAAGTTGGCGAAGCCGCACAGCGCATAGGTCGCGATCAGCTTGCCCTTGTCGGTCAGCGCCACGCCCTCGACGTTGCCGTTCACGATCTCGGCCAGTTGCAGGTAGGCCACGAACTCGTTGAGCACGATCTTCTGGCCGATCAGGCCGCCGACGGTGGTCGCGTCCTGCCACGGCACGCCGATCACCCAGGCGATCGGGGCCAGCAGGTAGCCCAGCAGGGTAGCCATGTCGGTCGGGCGGCCGAGCGCCTCGGCCAGGCCGGTCACTTCGCCGATCCAGGTCAGCGGCCAGTTCAGCATCGCGATCAGGGCGATGAAAGCCAGCAGCATCGCGCCGATGTTCAGCGCCAGGCGCAGGCCGTCGGCCGCGCCGGCGGCCGCGGCGTCGATGATGTTGCTGGTGGTCTTCTCGACCTCCATCTTCACCGTGCCGCGGGTGAGCGGGTTGCCGGTCTCCGGGATCAGCAGCTTGGCGATCACCAGCGTGGCCGGCGCGGCCATGATGGACGCGGCCAGCAGGTGTTTGGCGTAGTAGGCCGATTCGGCCGGATCGCCGCCGCCGAGCATGCCGACGTAGGCCGCCAGCACGCCGCCGGCGATGTGGGCCATGCCGCCGATCATCATGGTGATGAGCTCGGATTCGGTCATGCGGCCGATGTAGGGGCGCACCGTGAGCGGCGCCTCGGTCTGGCCGATGAAGACGCTGGCGCAGACGCTGGTGGTCTCGGCGCCCGACACCTTCATCACCTTGGTGATGGCCAGCGCCATGACGCGCACGATGAACTGCATCACGCCCAGGTGGTAGAGCACGCCCATCAGCGCGGCGAAGAAGATGATGGTGGGCAGCACCTGGAAGGCGAAGATGAAGCCGTAGGTGTTGACGTCCATCAGGTTGCCGAAGATGAACTTCGAGCCTTCGCCGACGAAGCTGAGGATCTTGACGAAGCCGTTGCCCAGCGCGTCGAACACGTCGCGGCCACCCGGCACCAGCAGCACCAGCGCGGCGAAACCGACCTGCAGGGCGATGCCGGTCAGCACCAGGCGCCAGTCCACCGCACCCCGGTTGTTGGAGAACAGCCAGGCGATGAAGATCAGGACGGACAGGCCGAACAGGCCGAACAGGATGCTGGTGATCATTGAGCGAAGGAACCCCCGGGACGATGCGGCAGGGTAGAGCAGGCCCCCCGCCCGGGCAAGGCGCGCTCAGCCCTCGTCGCGGGCCACCACCCGGTTCCGGCCGGCCTGCTTGGCCACCTGGAGGCGCTGGTCGGCCCGTTTCATCAGGCCCGAGAGGTCGTTGGCGTCCTGCGGGCAGCTGGCGAGGCCGGCACTGAGGGTCATCCGGCGCGGCTCCACGCCGGCCTCGGGCAGGAAGGGCGCGGCCTCGAGCTTGCGCCGCAACACCTCCAGCCGCTCCCAGGCCGCCCCGATCGGCAGCCGCAGCACCAGCACGAACTCCTCGCCGCCGACGCGGATCATCGGCTCCTCGCGCGCCAGCTCCTTGCGCAGCACCTTCACCGCGTGGCGCAGGGCGCGGTCGCCGGCCAGGTGGCCCAGCTCGGCGTTGATGTGGCGGAAGTTGTCCAGGTCCACCAGCGCCAGGCTGACGGTGTGGCCGTTGGCCCGCGCGTCGCGCACCAGCTGCGGCACGCGGGTGTTGAGGTAGTTGCGGTTGGGCAGGCCGGTCAGGCCGTCGGTGGCGGAGAACTGGGTCAGGCGCTGGGCGCGGAACACCACCATCGCGGTCACCAGCGTCACCGCCAGCAGCAGCACCAGGCGCTGCACCTGGGTGGACGTGCTGACGGTGCCGTAGGCGGCCGAGACCAGCGGCCCCTCGGCCAGCGCCACCACCGCGGCCCACAGCAGCCCGCTCTGAACCATCGCCAGCGCGCCGGCGAACAGGGTGACGCGGACGTCGTGCCTGAGCGCCGTGGCGAAGATGGCCAGCGGGTAGCAGCCCCAGACCACGGCGCTGTTGATCGCGGCCACGGGGGATTCCAGCGACAGCAGCGCCAGCACGAGGGTGACCATGGTGACGTCGGAGGCCGCGGTGACGGTGGCCAGGCCGGCGACGCGCCGCGGCCGCCGGGCCAGGCGCAGCCACAGCGCGCTCAGTCCCAGCGCCAGCAGCGCGCCGACCAGGCCGGCCAGGGTTTCGTGCAGGGTGCCGCCGGCCCAGCGGTTGAGCAGGGGCAGCAGGAGCAGCAGGCTGGCGACGCCGACGCGCAGGTGCGCCACCAGCAGTTCGCCGCCCGCGCCGACTTCCAGCAGGATCTCGTCTGGCGGCTGGCGCAGCGAGGCCGCCAGGTCTTCGAAGGTTTCGCGCAGGGTACTCACGCGGGGGGTCGTGGCCTGTCAAGAACTGGCCGGAGCATAGCCGGGCCGCTGGCGCGCTGTCAGGCCGGGTTTCGGCTCAGCCCGGCAGGCCGCGCAGGGCGACCCACAGCGCCAGCGCCGCGAACAGCGCGGCCGCGGCCCAGCGGGCGGCCTTCAGCGGCAGCTTCGCGGCGAACTTCGCGCCCAGCAGCACCACCGGCACGTTGGCGATGGCCATGCCCAGCGTGGTGCCCGCGACCACCTGCCACAGCGGCGAGTACTGCGCGGCCAGCACCACCGTCGCCACCTGGGTCTTGTCGCCGATCTCGACGATGAAGAACGCGATCGTGGTGGCCAGGAAGGCGCCAAACCGCGAGGCCTTCACCTCGCCGTCCTCGAGCTTGTCCGGCACCAGCGCCCAGGCCGCCACGGCGGCGAAGGACAGCACCACCGCCCAGCGCAGCACCTCGGGACTGACGAATTCGGTGACCCAGGCGCCGATCCAGCCGGCGAGACCGTGGTTGGCCAGCGTGGCCACCAGGATGCCGGCGATGATCGGCCAGGGCTTGCGGTAGCGCGCGGCCAGCATCAGCGCGAGCAGCTGGGTCTTGTCGCCGATTTCAGCGATGGCGACCGCGAAGGTGGAGATGTAGAGAGCGTCCAATGAATGACTCCGGGGCCGGGACGCGGTTTGGACGAAGGCCGGCGCCTCGCGGCCCGGCCCGGGTTCGCGACGCGCTGGCCTTCGGTCTTGCCCGCAAGGCGCTTGCCTTGCCCGCGCACCATGGCGATCGCCAAGTATGTTGATGCGAGGCGGCCCGGAGGGCCTGGGCTACTCCCCGAAGCCAGGGAAAGCGCCCACAGTATACCCGCTGGCCAAAAACCTGTGGGAGGGACTTCAGTCCCGATGCTTCTCGCTCCGGAACATCGGGACTGAAGTCCCTCCCACAGGGGCCGCTCAGGGGTCGCGGCAGAAGTCGTGGGTGGCCTGGCCAGTCAGCGGCTGTGCGTAGGCGGGGAACGGATACGGGTAGCCGCTGAAGGTCCGACCCTGGAAGTACCTCAAGTGCATCGCTTCCGCCTCCCGGGTGGCCCGGGCCTGGGAGGCGGCGTCCATGTCCCGGTAAAGGCCGGTCATGCCTCGGCTTCCGTATAGCCTGGCGTGCAGCAGGTTCATCACCATGGATTGATAAGGGTCGTTGGGGACCAGGGCCGCGTGGAAGCCGAAGTCGTCCTTGTAGGCGATCATCAGCAGGAAGGCCGAGCCCGGATAGCCGCGTTCCAGTGCCCGCTGCATCATGCCGGGCGCGTTGCGGCGCCAGCGGTCGAAGTCCTGGCCGACCATCATGCCGCGGCCGGACGGGGGCCAGTGGTGGCCCTCGGCGTAGCGGACCATGGCCTCCGGCTCGCCGGCGAGGGCCGCCTGCTCCAGGTATCGCGGGCCTTCGCTCAGCAGGGCAGCGGGCACGGCTTCGCATTGCTCCAGCCGCTCCAGGATCCAGGTGCGCTCGCGCGCCATGTAGTCCTGCACGGCGCTGCGCTGCTTTCCCGTCGCGGCGTCTTCGTCTTTCGGCGGATCGCTCGGCGCCGTCATTATCGACGCGTAGTCCTCGAGCTGTTCGCAACGAAGCAATTCCATCGCGAGCCGGCAGGCGGCCTTGCGGTCGCCGGCATCGGCGCGCGCGGCCAGCGGGGCGATGACGCCAGCCAGCGGCGCGTTTTCCGGTGGCAGGGGCTCGATCGCCACGACTTCGGTGCCCGGTGCAGCGGGAGGCGGTGGCTCGGCAACCTTCGGCTCGGCGTCGGCGGCGGCGCGTGCCGCCGAGGACGGTCCTTGCGGCGCCTTCGCCGGCCAGTTGAGCCACAGCGCCAGGGCCACCAGCGCCAGCACCGCCGCGAGGCCGACCCTGCGCCGGGTGCGCGGCGTCATCGCAGGCCCTCCTGCGGCAGGCAGCCCTGGCCCACGGGCACCGTGAAGCCCGGCCGCGGCCACTTGTTGAAGCCATGGGCGTCATGCAGCGGCACCAGGCCATGCGCGGCGCGCGCGAAATCCTGCGGTTCGCCATCGAAGTGCCGCGCGTGCATTTCCGCCGCCCGGCGCTCGGCCTCGGCGCGGTGGCGCGGATCGTCGCGGACCTTTATGTCGAACCGGCTGGCGTCGAAATCCTCGCCGAACACGCGGCGCGCCAGCGCCAGGCTGGCTTCGGCGGCGTCCGGGTCGTGCGGCGTCAACCAAGGCAGGAAATAGTTCGTCGAATGCGTCTCCAGCATCAGCAGGACGGCGCCGGGCTGGCCGGCCTCCAGTGCACGCTGGACCATGGCCGGGGCTTCGCGCCGCCATTGCTCGAATTCGGGCGTGGTGAGGTAGGCATTCGAACCGGTGATCCGGAAGGTGCCGCCCGTGGCGTACCGCACCACGGCGTCGGGCTCTCCGGCCAGCGCGGCCTGGCGCAGGTAATGCGCGCCGCGCGCGATGAGGTCGTCGTCCAGCCCGGCGCAGGTCCGCTTCAGCTCGGCGTGGCGAAGCAGCATCGTCGCGGCCTCGTTGGCCTGTTCCAGCTTTCCTTTTTCCGCGTGCGCACGTTCCTGGTTGGCCAGTCGCTCGAGCTGCGCGTCATCGAGCTGGGCCAGGAACTGGCAGCGCAACAGGTCCGTGCCCAAGCGGCAGGCGGTCCGGGCGTCACCGGCATCGGCGCGCGCCTTCAGGGCGGGGGCGATGTCGGCCAGCGTGGTTTCGCTGGCGCGGGGAAGCGTGGGTTCACCCGGTGGTGGTGTTTTCGGTGCGGAGGCCGTGGCGGGTGGCGCGGACGCGCCATCGACTGCCGCAGGCGACGCGGCGGGTCGAGGGGAGTCGAGGGGTGCGGACGCTGGCCACCACGCGCGGAGGGCGGCGATGCACAGGACGACGGCCAGCAGGAGCGCGGGGGCGCGGCGGAGGCGGCTCGTCAAATTCGGGGGCCTGCGGGCGACGGGGAGCGGGAAGTAAACCGGCTACCGCGTCCCGTGGCAACCAACGGACTGTGGGAGGGACTTCAGTCCCGATGCTTTTCGCCACAGAGCATCGGGACTGAAGTCCCTCCCACAAAGGCATGCGTCAGATCGCGGTGAGGGGCTTGGGCGGTGCGGGCGGGGCCGGAGGCGCCGGCGGGGCGGCGGCGGGCGTGCGCGGGGTGGGCGGCGTCGGGGCCACCGGCGGTGCCGGCGGCGCGGGCGGGGGCGGCGGGGCGAACCAGCGCAGCGGCGGGGCGTCGGGCACGGTCACTTCGACGGTGCGCGGCTTGCGGTCGCGCAGCACCTGCACGCTCACTTTTTCGCCCGCGTCCTGCTCGCGCAGCGCGCGCATGGCGTCGCGCGGGGTGGCGACGGCGTCGCCCTCGATGCGCTGGATCACGTCGCCGGGTTCCAGCGTGTCGAGCCCGGCGCCGCCGCTGAGCACCAGCACGCCGCGGTCGGTGCCGAAGTAGCGGCCCAGCTTGGCGTCCACCGAGGCCAGGTTCAGGCCGCTCCAGCGGAAGGCCTGGCTGAGCACGGGCAGCTGGCAGTCCTCGCTGCCTGGCGCGCAGGGGGCGGTGCGCAGGCGTTCGATCTCGATCGCCACGCCCGGGTCGATCAGCGGCGTGCCCTCGGCGCGCTCGAAGGCAAGCGCGCGGGCGACGGCGCCGTCCGCGCGGTTGAAGACCATCACGCGGCCGATGTCGTCCACCACCACGTTGGCAGTGCCCGGCTTGCCGTCGCGGGTGTAGCCCAGCGCCAGTTTCTGGCCCTTGCTCAGGCCGCCGAGCGACTCGCGGGCCTGGGTGATGGCGGATTCGCCGCGCTGGTCGAGGGCCTTGCCGTCCACCCGCACCAGCACGTCGCCGCTGCGGAGGCCGGCCTTGGCGGCGGGGCTGTCGGGCGTGACGGCGGCGATGCGCACGCCGGGGCCGGCTTCGTTCTCGGCCATGACGATGCCGACGCCCGGGCGGCGCAGGCCTTCGCCGGCTTCCGACAGGTTGATGCGCAGGTCGTCCACGTCCAGCAGGTTGCCGCCGGGGCCGACCACGATGGCCTGGCGATACGCACGCACGCCGTCCGACTCGCCCAGCTCGCGGCTGAGCTCGGCGACGCGGCGCGCGCTGCGCGCCAGTTCGGCGCGGGCTTGTTCCAGCTCGGCGCGGGCGGCGGCTTCGTCCTTCGGCGCATCGGCGCCGAACGCAGCGGCGGGCAGCAGGGCAGCGGCGATCATCAGTGACACCATTCGAAGCTTCATGCGGGCATTCCTCAAAGGAAAAACGGGGTCAGGTTCACTTCTCAGAACGTGGCGACCAGGGCGCCATCCACGGTGTTGCCGTCGGCGGCCAGGTATTGGCGGGTGCCCTGGAAGCCGGCGTATTCGCGCAGCAGCGAGACGCGTAGCTGCCAGAGGGCGGCGCGGCCGTCAGGGCCGAGCGCGGGGTCGGAGAGCGCGGTGTCGATCTGCTGCAGGCGGTCCTCGAACTCGAGGCCGAGCAGGGTGCCGCTGGCCGAGGCCATGCCGTCGGGGGAGACGGCGCTGACCAGGTGCTCGAGGCGCGCGGATTCCGCCATCAGTGCGTCGACGTCGGGCGCCGCTACGCTGGCGACCGGGTCCGGCGCGGCGGGCGGCGTGGCGATGCGGCCGGGCAGCAGCGCGGCCAGGGCCAGCACCGCGGCGGCGGCCAGCGCGAACGGCCAGCGAACGCGCGGCTTGCGTTCGCGTGCGGCAAGCCGCTGCTGCAAAAGCGGCCAGGCGCTGCGGTCCGGGGTTTCCAGCGGCAGCCGCTGCAGCGCCTCGGCGATCGGCAGGCCGGGGTCGTGGGCGCGGGCGTCAGGCATGGGACAACTCCTGTTCGATCTTCAGCAGTTCGCGCAACTTGCGGGTGCCGCGCGCGAGCTGCGATTTGGAGAAACTCGGCGTGCGGCCCATCAGGCCGGCGATCTCGTCGTGGGTGTAGCCCTCGGCGTGGTAGAGCCAGAGCACGCTGCGGGTGGCGTCGGCCATGCGGCCGAGTGCGCGGGTGAGCAGGGCGGCATCGGCGGCGGCGGCCGGCAGCATCACGTCGTGGCACTCGAGCTCGGCGTCCACCGCCTCCTCGGTCTGCGGCAGCCGGCCGCGGCGGCGCAGGCGCATCAGTGCGTCGTTCACCGCGATCTGGCGCAGCCAGCCCCAGAACGGGGAATCACCGCGGAACTCGCCCACGCGGTCGAACAGCTTGAGCATCGTGTCCTGCAGCAGGTCCTGGGCCTCCTCGCGATCGCCGGTGAGGCGAAGCGCCAGGGTGAACACCGGCCGCTCGAACAGGCGGTAGAGCTGCTCGAACGCCCCGGCGTCGCCGCGCCGGGCGCGGTCGACCAGGGCGGCCGGGACATCGATGGCGAAGGAGGAGGGGTGGCTCACATCGGTCAAGGATGCGGCGGGAGCCCAAAGCGTCGCACAAAAAATGTAGGAGGGCCTTCAGGCCCGAAGCTCTCGGCGAGAAGCTTCGGGCCTGAAGGCCCTCCTACATTGAGAAAAAGGGATCAGAAGCCGATGCGCATGCCCACGAAGGCGCTGCGGGGCTGGCCCGGGCGGGCGCCGGCCGGGCGGCGGGCGACGACGTAGGTTTCGTCCGACAGGTTCTCGACCCGGGCGTAGAGCTCGACGCGGTCGTTGAGCTGGAAGCCGCCGGTCAGGTCCCAGACCACCGCCGAGTCGGTGCGCTCGCCGGGGCCGGTGCCGGCCTCGGTGCGCATGTCGTCGAGGTAGTTCGCGGCCACGCCCAGGCGCCAGCGCTCGCCGGCCAGGCCGAGCTCGGCGTGCACCAGGTGCTCGGGCAGGTAGGGCAGCTGGTCGCCCACGGCCACCGTGCCCCACTCCTCGAAGGAGGACACGAAGGCATTGCGGAACTCGGCCTTCGTGTAGGTGTAGGCCAGCGAGAACGGCACCGAGACCGCGCCGCCCTCGTTGAAGTCGTAGCCGAGGCTGGCCTCGAGGCCGCTCACGCGCGCTTCGCCGCCGTCGAACTGGTCGCCCAGGTTGCAGTTGCCGCCGCTCGAGGCGGTGCAGGTGCCGACCAGGTTCGAGTAGTCATTGACGAAGCCCACCAGCTCGACGCCCATCGCGCCCTCGTTCCAGCGCAGGCCGAACTCGCCGTTCACGCTCTTCTCGGACAGCGCGCCGGAAGCCGGGCCCGGCGGGTTGAAGCCGCGGTGCACGCTGCCGAACAGCGTCAGCGAGTCATTGAGCAGGTAGGTGGCGCCGAAGCCCGGGATGACCTCGTCCACTTCGGTCTCGACCTTCGACAGCACCACGTCGCGCCGGCCGGTGGCGGTGGAGTAGCGGGTGCTGGCCAGGTCGATGCGCTCGTAGCGCACGCCCGGGGTCAGGATCCACTTGCCGAAGCTGATGGTGTCGTGCACGAACAGGGACAGCGCCTCGGCGTCGCCGACGCGGTTGTCCTGGGTGCCGGGCGCGCCGTCGCGGGTCAGCACGAACTGGCCACCCTGCAGGCGGTAACGGTCGTCGTCCTGGTAACGGTCTTCCTGGTCGCGGTGCACGCGCAGGCCCACCTCCAGCTCGTGGCTGGCGGCGCCGGTGGCGAAGGTCGTGCCGAGCACCGTCTGCAGGCCCTGGGCGTAGTAGTTGCGGTTGTTGTTGCGCAGGCGCAGGGCGTCGGCGGGGCTATCCTCGCCGGTGAGCCAGGCGTACTGGTCCGACCAGGTGGTCGGATCGGCCAGGATGGTGCCGATGCCGACGTAGCTGCCGGTCAGCGGGTTCAGCACGTCGTTGAGCTTGTACCAGTTGCGCGAGAACTCGGTGCGGTAGGCAACGGTGTTGAGCGTGGTGTTCTCGCCGAGCTCGATCAGGTGGCGCAGCTCGAGGAGGTTCTGCTCGGTCTGGATGTTGTCCAGGCGCGAACCGGCGTAGCGGCGGTTCGGGTCGGTGCGGAAGTCCGCGTCGGCCAGGCCGAGGTAGGTCTCGTGGCTGTCCTGGGTGTTGTGGCCGAACTTGAGGTCGAGCTGCTGGTACACGCCCGCGTCCGGCGCGCTGACCCAGCGCAGCTTGGCCACCACGTCGTTGAGCTCGTAGCCCGCGTCGCCGCCGCCGTCGATCTGCTTGAAGCCGTTGGTCGACTGGCGCACCGCCTCGACCATGCCGCCGAAGCGCTCGCCCATGCCGCCGGCCCAGCCGTGCGCCAGCACCGTGGCGTCGGAGCCGTAGGACAGGTCGAGTTCACCGCCGGGCTCGCCCGGGATCGGCGTGGAGATCAGGTTGATGGCGCCGCCGGTGGTGCGCGGGCCGGCCTGGATCGCCGACGAGCCCTTGCGGATTTCCACCGCATCGATGCGAGCCATGGTCGGGAAGTAGTACGCGGCCGGGGCGGCGTAGGGCGCCGGCGCGATCAGCACGCCGTCCTCCATCACCGTGATGCGGCTGTTGCGGTCGGTGCCCGAGCCGCGGATGCCGATGTTCGGGCGCAGGCCGTAGCCTTCCTCCTCGACCAGGTACACGCCGGGCACCTGGCGCAGCACGCGGTTGATGTCGCGGTAGTTGAAGCGCTCCAGCGTCTCCTGGTCGACGTAGTGGGCCGAGCCGGCGGCCTTCTGGGTGTCTTCGGCGGTGCCGAAGACATTCACGCTGTCGAGCCGCTGCAGCTCGGGCGAGGGCGCGCCGCTGGCGAGGGCGGCGGTGGGCAGCAGGGCGAGGGAGATCGCGAGGCGCAGGGTAGGCGACATGGCAGGGAAATCTCTGGGCAAGTTAAGGAAATCGGGGGCCGGGGCCGGAATGGCCGAAAGGTTACTGCAAGCGAGAATGATTCGCAATAGCGAAGGCCGGCGGCAGGCCCCTCGCCACGCCCCGGCTTTGCGGCTAGGATGAGAATCATTATCATCTTTCCCATCCCCGGACCGGAGCCCGCCATGTCGCGCCTTACGCTTTCGCTTCTCCTCGCCAGCCTGCTGGCCCCGGCCGTGCAGGCGGCCGAGCTGGTGGTCTACAGCGAGCGCAAGGAGCCGCTGGTCAGGCCGCTGTTCGAGCGCTACGAGCGCGAGACCGGCACGAAGATCCAGCTGCTGTCCGACGGCGCCCCGGTGCTGATCGAGCGCCTCGCCGCGGAAGGCGACAACACGCGCGCCGACCTGTTCATGGCCGTGGATGCCGGCAGCCTGTGGCAGGCGGCGGAACGCGGCCTGCTGGCGCCGGTGCAGTCGCCCGCGCTCGAGGCGGCGATCCCGGCCAACCTGCGCGACCCGCAGGGCCGCTGGTTCGCGCTGTCGCAGCGCGCGCGCACCATCGTCTATTCCACCGAGCGCGTGCAGCCGTCCGAGCTGTCGGGCATCGGCGACCTGGCGCGGAAGAAGTGGCGCGGCCGCCTGTGCCTGCGTTCTTCCAAGAAGGTCTACAACCAGTCGCTGGTGGCCACGCTGATCGATCGCATCGGCGTCGAGCACACCGAGACCGTCGTTCGCGGCTGGGTCGCCAACCTGGCCACCGAGCCCTTCGCCGACGACACCCTGCTGGCCCAGGCCATCGCCGCCGGCCAGTGCGACGTCGGCATCATCAATACCTATTACCTCGGTCGCCTCCAGCATGACGACCCGGCGTTCCCGGTGCAGGTGTTCTGGGCGAACCAGGCCGGCGTCGGCGCGCACGTGAACGTCTCGGGCGCGGGCATCGTCGCGGCCTCGAAGCAGAAGGACGAGGCGCGCAAGTTCCTCGAGTGGCTGGCCTCCGAATCCGTGCAGGCCGACTTCGCCAGCGTGAACTTCGAGATCCCCGCGCGTCCGGGCGTGGCGCTGGATCCGGTGGTCGCCGCCTGGGGGCCGTTCAAGGCCGACCCGGTGAACGTGTCGGTGGCGGGCGCGCGCCAGGCCGAGGCCGTGAAGCTGATGGATCGCGCCGGCTGGCGCTGATCCCATGAGCGCCGCCGTCGCGCGCACCGCCTGGCCGCGGGTGCTGGCCTGGGCGCTGGCGCTGCCCTTGCTGCTGCCGGCGCTGTGGCTGGCGAGCGCGTTCGCGACGCCGGCGCCCGACGTCTGGCCGCACCTGTTCGCACAGGTGCTGCCGGGCGCGGTGCGCAACACGCTGGCGCTGCTCGGGCTGATCGCGACGCTGTCGCTGCTGGTGGGCGTCGGCCTGGCCTGGGCCAGCGCGCGCTACGACTACCCGGGGCGCCGCTTCCTTGATTGGGCGCTGGTGCTGCCGATGGCGCTGCCCGGCTACGTGGTCGCCTTCGTCTACGTCGGGCTGACCGATTACGCCGGGCCGCTGCAGTCCGCGTGGCGTGCGCTGGGCGGTGCGGCCAACGGCTTCCCCGAGCTGCGCAGCGTGCCGGGCGCCGCGCTCGTGCTCTCGCTGGTGCTCTATCCCTATGTGTTCCTGATCGTGCGCGCCGCCTTCCTCCGGCAGGGCAGCGCGGCGATGGATGCGGCGCGTTCGCTGGGGCACGGGCCGCTGTCGGCCTTCTTCCGCGCGGCGCTGCCGATGGCGCGACCGGCCTGGGTGGCCGGGTTGAGCCTGGTGCTGCTCGAGGCGCTGGCCGACTTCGGCGCGGTCAGCATCCTCGGCGTGGATACGCTCGCGACCGCCATCTACAAGACCTGGTTCGGCCTGTACTCGCTCACGGCCGCCGCGCAGCTGGCCTGCGCGATGGTGGCGCTGGTCGCGCTGGTGCTGGTGCTCGAGCGCATCGGGCGTGGTCGCGGCCGCCACGCGGGCCCGCAGCTGATGCCGCCGCCGCGACGGCCCTTGTCCGGCTGGCGCGGCTGGGGCGTGTCGGCGCTGGCGCTGGCGGTGGTGTCGCTCGGGTTCCTCGTGCCGGTGGCGCAGCTGCTGGCCTGGTCGTGGCAATCGCGTTCGGCGCTGCCCGACGTCGGCGCGCCGGCGCTGAACACCGCCCTGCTCGCCGCGATGGCGGCGGGGTTGGTGCTCGTGATCGCGCTGGCCTTCACCTTGCTGGGCCGGCGCGGTGGCGGCGACCGGATCGTGCAGGCGGCGGGGTTCACGGCTGGCCTGGGTTACGCGGTGCCGGGCACGGTGCTGGCGGTCGGCGCGATGTGGCTGCTGGTCGCGGCCGAGCGCGCGATGCCGTGGCTGGGCGGGCTGGCGCTGAGCTCGAGCCTGGTGGCGGTGCTGCTGGCGCTGTCGGTGCGCTTCCTGCGCGTGGGCCACGAGGCGACCGAGTCCGCCTTCCAGTCGCTGCGTCCGTCCCTGCTGGAATCGGCGCGCGTGCTCGGCGTGCCGGCCGGCGCGCGCCTGCGCCGCATCGTGCTGCCGCTGCTGCGTCCCGGCCTGGTCGCGGCGCTGCTGCTGGTGATCGTGGAGACCGTGAAGGAACTGCCCGCCACCCTGATGCTGCGTCCCTTCGGCTGGGACACGCTGGCCGTGCGCATCTACGGCTACACCACCGAAGGCCTGTGGGCCCAGGCCGCGTGGCCCGCGCTGTGGCTGTGCCTGGTCGGCCTGGTCCCCGTCTGGTGGCTGGTCAAACAGCAGAAGTAGCCAGGAACGGGGTCAGGTTCCGAACCTGACCCCGTCCTATAATGGCGGCCTTCCCCGAACCTACTGGCAGGCCATGAGCAAGAAGACCGTCCTCAACGATACCCACCGGGCGCTGGGCGCCAAGATGGTCGACTTCGGTGGCTGGGACATGCCGATCAACTACGGCTCGCAGATCGAGGAGCACCACCACGTGCGCCGCGACGCCGGCATGTTCGACGTCTCGCACATGACCATCCTCGACCTGCGCGGCGACAAGGTGCGGCCCTTCCTGCGCCAGCTGGTGGCCAACTCGGTGGACAAGCTGCAGAAGCCGGGCAAGGCGCTGTACGCCTGCATGCTCGATGCCAACGGCGGCGTCATCGACGACCTGATCGTCTACTTCATGGCCGAGGACTTCTTCCGCCTGGTGGTCAACGCCGCCACCCGCGACAAGGACCTGGCCTGGATCACGGCGCAGGCCGCGCCCTTCGGCATCACGATCCAGGAGCGCCGCGACCTGGCGATCGTCGCGGTGCAGGGTCCGAACGCCCGCGACAAGGTGCTGGGCCTGCTGTCGCCGGAGGCCGCGCAGCGCGCCGGCAAGCTGGGCAAGTTCGTCGCCTGCGAGGCCGACGGCCTGTTCGTCGCCCGCACCGGCTACACCGGCGAGGACGGTTTCGAAGTGATGGTGCCCGAGGCGCAGGCGGTCGAATTCTGGAACCGGCTGCTGGCCGCGGGCGTCAAGCCGGCGGGCCTGGGCGCGCGCGACACGCTGCGCCTCGAGGCCGGCATGGCGCTGTACGGCCAGGACATGGACGAGTCGGCCACGCCTTACGAAGCCGGCCTGGCCTGGACGGTCGCGCTGGACGAAGGCCGCGCGTTCACCGGCCGCGAAAAGCTCGAGGCACAGAAGGCCGCCGGCGCCGCCCGCCAGATGATCGGCCTGGTGCTCGACGAGAAGGGCGTGCTGCGCCACGGCCAGCAGGTGTTCACCGCCGCCGGCGAAGGCGAGATCCTGTCCGGCACCTTCTCCCCGACCCTGGGCAAGGCGATCGCGCTAGCGCGGGTGCCGGCCGGCGAGGTCGGCGCGGTCGAGGTCGACATCCGCGGCAAGCGCCTGCCGGTGCGCGTCGTGAAATATCCGTTCGTCCGCGACGGCGCCGCCCAGCCGGGCGTCCTGGCCTGACCCCGCGCGCGCCGGATGCCATTGCGCGCGCTCCCCGCTAGACTACTGCCACCCCTGCCGCACACCGACCATCGAGGCCCCTGTCATGAGTGAGATCCCCGGCGACCTGAAGTTCCTCAAGTCCCACGAATGGGCCCGCGTCGAAGACAGCGGCCGCATCACCGTCGGCATTTCCGACCACGCCCAGGGCCTGCTCGGCGACCTGGTCTACGTCGAGCTGCCCAACGTCGGCGACAGCCTGGAGCAGGGCGCGGCCGCCGCCGTGGTCGAGTCGGTCAAGGCCGCCAGCGACGTCTACGCCCCGGTCGCGGGCAAGGTGGTCGAGGTCAACTCGGCGCTGTCGGACAAGCCCGAGACCATCAACGAGGACGCCTACGGCGAAGGCTGGCTGTTCGTGCTCGAGGCCAGCGAGCCGGAGCAGCTCAACGAGCTGCTCTCGCCCGACGACTACGCCCAGCTGCTCGAGGACGAAGGCCACTGACGGCCCGTCCGACCGAAGCATCCGACACCGGCCGCCACGTGCGGCCGGTGTCGTTTCCGGGTCTCGGAAAGTGGGTGGCGGTGTCGGCGGCTGCCGCGGAAGTTCGCGCAGTTCGGCCATCCGGGGCATCGAAACGTGCCGATCCGGCACCCCGCCGGAAATTATTTTTCGGGCGTGCCGGGCGCGCTTTCCCGACCGCCGGAGTGCATGTCGCGCACCGGCGTCGCGCGTGCGCCGCGCCACGCATCGCGACGCGCGTGGCTTTTTTCCAGCACTTTTTTTGCATGCCGTTTTTTCGCACGCGTCGCGGGTGGTTCTTCCGAGTCGCGCCGACCACGCGTTCGACGCCGGAACATGGCGAGGGGCCCTTGAAATTTTTTCTGCAAAGTTGTTGACATCAAGATTTCCCGTGATTAGCTTTCGCCCAGCAGATGTCAACTGCGGAAAAGAGTGATCAGGATCGAATCGACAACGCGGGCCACAACACCGAACTCCACCCGGACTCCGTCGTCGGTGGATCAGGGCAACCATCCCTCCGCGAAATCGAAATCGAGCTTCCGCAAGAACCGCCATTCCAACGCCCGGGCCGGTCATGGCCCGGGCGTTTTCATTTCCGGCGCTGCCCCGCGCCGGACCCGATCCGTCCACGGCGCCTTTGGCGCGGTGGCGGTGCTGCGTCGCGGGAATCCTCCCGCGGCGATGCTTTTGTGACTGGGCAGTCCAAACGCCAACTGACGAGGAGTTGACACCATGGCTACGAAGAAAGCTGCGAAGAAACCGGCCAAGAAGGCCGCGAAGAAGTCCGTGAAGAAGACGGTCAAGAAGGCGGTCAAGGCCGTCAAGAAGACCGTGAAGAAGGCGGCCAAGAAGGTCGCCAAGAAGCCGGCCAAGAAGGCCGCGAAGAAGGTCGCCAAGAAGCCGGCCAAGAAGAAGGTTGCCAAGAAGGCTGCCAAGAAGGTCGCCAAGAAGCCGGCCAAGAAGGCCGCGAAGAAGGCTACCCGCAAGCCGGCCGCCAAGAAGGCTGCCAAGAAGTCGGTCAAGAAGACCGCCAAGAAGGCTGCCAAGAAGCCGGCCGCCAAGAAGGCTGCCAAGAAGCCTGCTGCGAAGAAGAAGGCGGCGCGCAAGCCCGCTGCCAAGAAGCCGGCGATGGCGATGCCTGCCGCCCCGGTGGCTCCGTCGCTCTAAGACGGATCGCAAGCGCGGTATCTGGGCTCTCTCCCCGTATTGCCCAGGCGGGGAGGGAGACTTTCCAGAAGCACCAAAGAGAACGCCGGCCCTGGGCCGGCGTTTTGTTTTTGTCTTGGCGCCGGTACGTACCGGCTAGGTAGCGTGACGGAAGGCCCGCGGCCGCGCGCTTCGACGCTTGCGCGTCCGCGATCCGGACCAAGGCGCGGCATTTTTCTTGCTGATCTGGTGGGTTGAACGGGCCGAGGTGCTGGCTGGCAGCGCGTCAGCGCCTGCGTGTCCCTTCGGACACTTGGTGCGGGGTCGGGGCCAGCATGGAAGGTGGCCAGCGCGGGAGTCCTGTCCGCCCGGCGGCGGGTGTGGGGGCGTGGCGCTTGTGGTGGGCCGTGCTTTTCCGGGCGCTCCGTGGCGACGGGGCGGGCACTGGGGGGGGAGGGCTGGGGAAAGCTCGAACGCCCGAGGGCCGAAGCTGCAGAGCGCTGGAATGCTCGGGTGCCGGGGCGCAGTCGCCGCAGCTGGGGCGACGGCCCCGCAATTGTTTCCGGGGCGCCCATCGGAAAAGCATGAGCCCACGCTCCACGCCTCGCAGCTGCCCCCGCCGCCGGGCGGACAGGACTCCCGCGCTGGCCACCTTCCACGTTGGCCTGGACGCCCCACCTCGCGTCCGAAGGGACGCGCACGATAGGCCGGCAGCAGCCGCATGCCTTGCGCTGGTTAGCCAATCCAGATCAGCGAGAAGAATGCCGGGCCTTGGTCGTGGATCCCGCACGCGCAAGCATCGGAGCGGGGCGCTACGGGCCCTTCGTCCACCCAACCAGATGATATGCACCGGGGGCGCCGCGGAATCGCAGGTCGCTTCCTGCGAAATAAAAGGCTTCACTGAGCAGGAAGCGACCTGCGATTCTGCGGTGGCCCCGGCGCCAGCTCCAGCCTCAGCGCCGGCGGCGCGGCCTCACCGGTTCGGGGGCCAGCCAGTCGCGCGCGGGCAGGCCCAGCGCGCGGTCGAGCGCGGTCGGCAGCAGCGCGGCCGGCATCGAGGATTCGGAGTTCCAGAGGATGACCACGCCGATGTCCTTGTCGGGCAGGAACGCGGCCATCGCCCGGTAACCCTGCACCGCGCCCGCGTGGTAGACCAGCGTGTGGCCCGCGTAGTCGTAGATGCGCCAGCCCAACCCGTAGTACGCGCTGCGGAGGCGCTCCCGCCGCCAGCTGTTGCCGCGGATCTCGCCCGGCGTCTCGACCTGCGGCGTCTGGATCTCGTTGAGCAGCTCCGGCGGCAGCACGTCCGGGCGGTGTCCCATCTGCGCGATCAGCCACTGCGACATGTCGCGGATGCTGGCGTTGACGCCGGCCGCGGGCGGGATGCGGTAGTAGGTTTCCTTCGGGCGCACCGGCAGCCACTTGCCGCCGCTGCGCACGTGCGGGCGCGCCCAGCTCGGGCTGGCCTCCAGGCCGTCGCGGCCGAAGGTGGCGCCGTACATGCCCAGCGGGTGGAACAGCCGCTTCTCGACCTGGTGGTGGTAGAAGTCGCCGGTGACCGCGAACACCAGGTCGCCGACCAGGCTGAAGGCGATGTTCTGGTAGGCGTAGCAGTCGCCCGGCGCGCAGGTGAGCGGCGCGTCGGAAAGTTTTTCTGCCAGCAGCGGGTAAGGCTGGTCGGCCTCGAGGTCGCGGTCGAAGGCGTTGTAGCCCAGGCCGACGCGGTGGCTGAGCACCTCGCGCACCGTCAGCCGCTGCGCGCCCTGCAGGTCGCGCAGCGTGAAGTTAGGCAGCTGGTTGGCGATCGGGGCGTCCCAGCTCATCGCACCCTCGCTGACCAGCATCGCGCTCAGCGTGCCGGCGAAGGCCTTGGACAGGGAGGCGACGCGGAACACGGTGTCGGTGCCGACCGGCTGCGGGTTGCGGCTGTCGACCACGCCGTAGCCGCGCAGCGACACCACCTTGCCGTCCTGCACGATGGCCATCGCCATGCCCGGGATGCGCGACTGGGTGACGACGCCCTCGGCCAGCACCTCGAGCTCGCGCGCCTGCGCGGTGAAGTCGGGCGCCTTGGCCGCATCGGCGGCGACGGCCGTGCCCGCGACCGCGAGCCAGAGGGCCGCGAGGGCGGCGGGCAGGCGGAGCGGCGCGTTGGCTTTCTTGCGTGGCATGTCCGACGTATGCTTGGGGAACGGCCCCATTCTAGCGCGCGTTCCGCTCCGGGGTACTGAACAGGGGAGAGGCCAATATGATCGCTTTGCTCGTGCTGGTGCTGGTCGTCGGCGTCGCCGCGGCCTGGGGAGTCGGCATCTACAACGGGCTGGTCACCGCCCGCAACGCGTTCAAGAACGCCTTCGCCCAGATCGACGTGCAACTGACCCGCCGCTACGACCTGATCCCCAACCTGGTGGAAGTCGCCAAGGGCTACCTCAAGCACGAGCGCGAAACGCTCGAGGCCGTCATCCAGGCACGCGCCGCCGCGGTCAGCGGACTGGCCGCCGCCAAGGCCAACCCGGGCGACCCGAACGCGATGGCCTCGCTCGGCGGTGCCGAGACCGGCCTGGCCGGTGCGCTGTCGCGGCTGATGGTGGTGGCCGAGGCCTACCCGGACCTCAAGGCCAACCAGAACATGATGCAGCTCACCGAAGAGCTCACCTCCACCGAGAACCGGGTCGCGTTCGCGCGCCAGGCCTACAACGACTCGGTGATGGCCTACAACAACAAGCGCGAGGTGTTCCCCTCGAACCTGATCGCCGGCCTGTTCAACTTCGTCGCCGCCGCCCTGCTCGAGATCACCGAGCCGGCCAAGCGCGAGGCCCCGAAAGTCTCGTTCTGAGCTGACGCATGAACTTCTTCGAGCGCCAGGAACAGGCCCGGCGCCAGTCGGGCCGCCTGGTCATCCTGTTCGGCCTGGCGGTGCTGGCGATCGTGGCCGCGGTGAACCTGGTTTTCTTCATCGCCGTCGGCGGCCTCCCCGAGGAAGGTTCGCCGGGAAACCTGCTGGGCGGGATGCTGGTGGTCAGCGTCGTGACGGTCGCCATCATCGGCCTGGCCTCGATGCACCGGATTTCCAGCCTGGCCGGCGGCGGCGCCGCGGTGGCGCTGCAGATGGGCGGCACGCCGGTACCCGAGGACACCACCGACCTGCACTACCGGCGCCTGCGCAACGTGGTCGAGGAGATCGCGATCGCCTCGGGCGTGCCGGTGCCGCAGCTCTACGTGCTCGAGCAGGAGGCCGGCATCAACGCCTTCGCCGCCGGCTACGCGCCGGGCGACGCCGCGGTGGCGGTCACCCGCGGCGCGCTGGACAAGCTCAACCGGGATGAACTCCAGGGCGTGATCGCGCACGAGTTCAGCCACGTGCTCAACGGCGACATGCGCCTGAACATCCGGCTGATGGGCCTGCTGTTCGGCATCCTGGTGCTCGCCGTCATCGGCCGGAAGGTGCTGCTGCACGCGCGCGGCGGTTCGCGCGACGGCGTGCCCATCATCCTGCTGGCGCTGGCGGTGATGCTGGTCGGCTACGCCGGCCTGTTCTTCGGCCGGCTCATCAAGGCCGGCGTGAGCCGGCAGCGCGAATTCCTGGCCGATGCCTCGGCGGTGCAGTTCACGCGCCAGACCAAGGGGCTGGCGGGAGCGCTGAAGAAGATTGGCGGCCTGCACGAGGGCTCGAGGCTGGCCAGCGGCGATACCGAGGAAGTGGCGCACATGCTGTTTGGCGATGGCATCGGCTATTCCTCGCTGTTCGCCACCCATCCGCCGCTCATGGAGCGCATCCAGGCGCTGGAGCCGTCGTTCCGGCCCGAGGCGCTGGTCGAGCAGTCCGCGCGCTGGCAGATGCATCCGCCCTCGGGGCTGGACGAAGACGCCGCGCTGGGGCTCGGCGCAAGGACGCCGCCGCCGCTGCCGGGCGACCGCGCCGAGCTGCAGGTGACGCCGCCGGCGGTGGTGGCACAGGTGGGCGCGCCGAAAGCCAACGACTACGAGCGGGCGGGCGCGCTGGTCAACGCCCTTCCGGAAACCCTGCGCCGGGCCGCGCACGAGCGCGACGAGGTGCCCGCGCTGCTGTTCGGACTGCTGATGGCGCCTGCGGGCAAAGTGCGCGAGCGCCAGCAGTTCGAACTCAGCAGCCGCCTCGACGAGCGCGTGGTGCGCCAGGCCCTGGACTACGCCGACCGCCTGGCCGACCTGCCGCGCATCCTGTGCCTGCCGCTGGCGGCGATGGCGATGCCGTCGCTGCGGCGCCGCCCGCGCGCCGAGCTCGAGCAGTTCATGGATGCCTGCTACGTGCTGACCCACGCCGACGGCCAGGTCAGCCTGTTCGAATACAGCCTGGGCCGCCTGATGCACGGCCACGTGAAGCACGTGCTCGATCCTGCCGGCACTTCGCGGCCGTCGACGCACCGGCTGGCCGACAACAGCGCGGCCGCGATCGAAGTGATGGCCGTGCTGGCACAGGCCGGGCACGACGACACGGCGGCGGCGATGCGCGCCTACCTCGCCGGGCTGGCCCGCGTGTTCCCGCGCCTGAACGCGCCGTACCGCCCGCCCGCCGATCCGCTGCGCGCGCTCGACGACGCCCTGCCCAAGCTCGACGCGGTCGAGCCGATGGGCAAGGAGCTGCTGCTGGAAGGCCTGGTCGCGGCGGTCAGCCACGACGGCCGCATCTGCGTGGCCGAGGCCGAGTTGCTGCGGGCGATCTGCGCGACGCTGCGCTGCCCGCTGCCGCCGATGCTCGAGGTCTGATCAGGCCGCCAGGCCGCGGATCAGGTCGGCGGCACGCTCGGCGATCATCATGGTCGGGGCGTTGGTGTTGCCGCCGACCAGCTTGGGCATCACCGAGGCATCCACCACGCGCAGGCCGCGGACGCCGCGCACGCGCAGCTGCGGATCGACTACGGCGTGGGCATCGTCTTCGGCGCCCATCCGGCAGGTGCCCACCGGGTGGTAGATGGATTCGGCCTTGCGGCGGATGAAGGCGACCAGGTCGGCCTCGTCCTGCAGCTGGTCGCCGGGGAAAAGTTCCTCGCCGCGGTAAGGCGCGAAGGCCGGCTGCGCCAGGATCTCGCGCGAGAGCCGCAGCGCCTCCAGCATCACCTTCAGGTCGTAGCCTTCCGGATCGCTGAGGTAGCCGGCTTCGATCTGCACCTTGTCGGTGGCGCTGGCGCTGGCCAGGCGCAGGCGGCCGCGGCTGCGCGGGTGCAGGCCGCAGGCGTGCAGCGTGTAGCCGTTGCCGGGCAGGCGGTTGCGGCCGTGGTCGTCGAGCTGGGCCGGCACGAAGTGGAACTGGATGTCCGGGCGTTCGTCCTCGGCCAGCCTGCTGCGCAGGAAGCCGCCGGCTTCGGCGATGTTGCTGGTGCCGGGGCCGGACTTGAACAGGTAGTACTTCAGCGCCACCGAGACGTCGCTGAGCTGGTCGTAGCTCAGGCCCTGGGTGCAGCGGGTCATGGTGCAGACGTCGAGATGGTCCTGCAGGTTGGCGCCGACGCCCGGCAGGTCGCGGCGCACGGCGATGCCGTGCTCGCGCAGGTGTTCGGCCGGGCCGATGCCCGAGAGCATCAGCAGCTGCGGCGAGTTGAGCGCGCCGCCGCACAGGATCACTTCCCGGCTGGCGGTTTCGCTGAAGCCGGCCTTGCCGCCCACCGAGTACTCGACGCCGCTGGCGCGGTCGCCGTCGAAAGTGATGCGGCTGGCGGTGGCGCGGGTGACCACCGTCAGGTTGGGCCGCTGGCGCACCGGCGCCAGGTAGGCGCGGGCGCTGGAGCTGCGGGCGCCGTCGCGCGTGGTGGTCTGGTACCAGCCGAAGCCGTCCTGGCGGGCGCCGTTGAAATCGTCGCTGCCGGCGTGGCCGGCCTGGCGCGCGGCTTCGATGAAGACTTCCGAGAGCGGGTTCTTGTGGCGCGGGTCCGACACGCCCAGCGGGCCGTCGCCGCCGTGGAATTCGCTGCCGCCGCGCTGGTTGCCCTCGCTGCGCTTGAAGTAGGGCAGCACGTTGGACCAGTGCCAGCCTTCGGCGCCCATCGCCGCCCACTCGTCGTAGTCGCCGGCGTGGCCGCGGATGTAGCACATCGCGTTGATCGAGCTCGAGCCGCCGAGCACCTTGCCGCGCGGCCACCACAGCGAGCGGCCGTCGAGCGCGGGCTCGGGGGCGGTGTTGTAGTCCCAGTTCACGCCTTTCTTGCCGACCAGCTTGGCAAGGCCGGCGGGCATGTGGATGAAGGGGTGCCAGTCGGACGGCCCGGCTTCGAGCAGCAGCACGCGGCAGGCCGGGTCTTCGCTGAGGCGGTTGGCCAGGACGCAGCCGGCGGAGCCGGCGCCTACGATGATGTAGTCGTACACAATGTCTTCTTCATGCGGTCACGGACCGAGGCTAGGCCCCCGTTCTAGAGCAAACACTCGGGCTGCGGCAGCGCCGGTGCCGGGGTGTGACGGGGCTCACGCCCGCGGCTGCCGGACTGGCGGGCACCGGCCGGGTTGGCTATGGTGCGCCGACTCCAACGGGATGCGCATGGAACCAGCCAAGGACACCGCCGGCCGCTTCGATCACCTGCGCGGCGCGCTGCGGGCCTACCCGCCGTTGATCTGGTCCTTCCTCTATTTTTTCTTCCTGCTCACGGGTTACTACGTGATGCGGCCGGTCCGCGACGCCGTCGCGGCCTCCAACGACCCGGCCATGGTGTTCCCGCCGGCGATGGTCGAGTGGTTCGCCGCGCGCGGCGTGGATTTGGGCGAGTTCCAGATCCAGGCGCTGTTCACCGGCACCTTCCTGTCCATGCTGCTGCTGCAGCCGGTCTACGGGGCGCTGGTGAGCCGGTTCCCGCGGCGGGTGTTCCTGCCGGTGGTGTACCTGGTGTTCATCGCCTGCCTGCTCGGTTTCTACGTCGCCTTCGACGTGGACATGCCGGGGCGCGGCGGCGCGTATTTCATCTGGGTGGCGGTGTTCAACCTGTTCGCGGTGTCGGTGTTCTGGAGCTTCATGGCCGACATCTACACCGACCCGGAGGCGCGCCGGCTGTACGGCTTCATCGCCGCCGGCGGCACGGTGGGCGGCCTGCTGGGTCCCGAGATCACGTCCCGGCTGGTCAGCCAGCTGGGCGTGGGCAACATGCTGCTGGTGTCGGCGGGTTTCCTCGCGCTGTGCCTGGTCTGCATCCTGCGGCTCGGCCCGTGGGCGCGGCAGCGCGAGCGCGACCGCGGCAACCTCGCCGACGACGAGGCGATGGGCGGGCGCGTACTCGAAGGCCTGCGCCGCATCGCCGCCGACCCGCTGCTGCGGGCGCTGGCGTTCCTGATGTTCTTCGGCGTCGGCGTGGGCACGCTGCTCTACAACGAGCAGAACGCGATCGTGCGCGAAATGACGGCCGGCAACCCGGCCGCGGCCGAGCAGGCCACGGCCTTCTTCTCGACCATCGACAAGTGGATCAACTGGGTGGTGCTGGTGGTCCAGGTGTTCCTGACCCGCACGCTGCTGATCCGCTTCGGCGTGGCGCCGCTGCTGATGGTGCCGGCGCTGGCGATCCTGGCGGGCTTCTGCGTGCTGTTCGCGTCCCCGCTGCCGATGCTGGTGGCGGTGGTGCAGGTGCTGACCCGCGCGTCCGAGTTCTCGCTGTCCAAGCCCGCGCGCGAAACCATCTACACCCGCGTCGACCGCGAGGCGCGCTACAAGGCCAAGGCCGCGATCGACACCGTGGTCTACCGCGGCGGCGACCTGGCCTTCGCCTGGCTGCACAAGCTGATGGCGGTGTTCGGGTCCTCGGGCGTGTTCGCCGGCGGCATCCTGGTCGCGGGCGCCTTCACTGCGAGCGCCTGGCGGGTGGTGAAGGAGCAGGCGAAGCTGCCGGCCGACCGGCACTGAGGGCGGACGGCCGGCCGCGGGCCTTCGCGCCCCGGCGACACCCGGCGCGGCCCGCTGCGGTACGCTGGGCGCCATCGTTCCCGAGGAGATTCCGCATGAAGGTCAAGGCTGCCGTCGCGCACAAGGCGGGCGCACCGCTCACGATCGAAACCGTCGACCTCGAAGGCCCGCGCTTCGGCGAGGTGCTGGTCGAGCTCAAGGCCACCGGCGTCTGCCACACCGACGAGTTCACGCTCTCGGGGGCCGACCCGGAAGGGCTGTTCCCCGCCATCCTGGGCCACGAGGGCGCCGGCATCGTGGTGGACGTGGGCCCGGGCGTGACCACGCTCAAGAAGGGCGACCACGTCATCCCGCTATACACGCCCGAGTGCCGCACCTGCGAGTACTGCCTCAACCCCAAGACCAACCTGTGCCAGGCGATCCGCTCTACCCAGGGCCAGGGCCTGATGCCCGACGGCAGCAGCCGCTTCAGCCTCGACGGCAAGCCGGTGCTGCACTACATGGGCACGTCCACCTTCGCGCAGTACACGGTGGTCCCTGAGATCGCGCTGGCGAAGATCCGCGAGGACGCGCCCTTCGACAAGGTCTGCTACATCGGCTGCGGCGTCACCACCGGCATCGGTGCGGTCATCTTCACCGCCAAGGTGGAGGTGGGCTCCAAGGTCGTCGTGTTCGGGCTCGGCGGCATCGGCCTGAACGTGATCCAGGGCGCGCGCCTGGCCGGCGCCGACATGATCGTGGGCGTGGACCTCAACCCGAACCGCGAGGCGATGGCCCGCAAGTTCGGCATGACCCATTTCGTCAACCCGAAGGAAGTCGGCGGCGACCTCGTGCCTTACCTCGTGTCGCTCACCAAGGGCGGCGCCGACTACACCTTCGAGTGCATCGGCAACACCCAGGTGATGCGCCAGGCGCTGGAGTGCGCGCACAAGGGCTGGGGCACCAGCGTGATCATCGGCGTGGCCCCGGCGGGCGCCGAGATCAGCACGCGGCCGTTCCAGCTGGTCACCGGCCGCAACTGGCGCGGCAGCGCCTTCGGCGGGGCCCGAGGACGCACCGACGTGCCCAAGATCGTCGACTGGTACATGGACGGCAAGATCGACATCGACTCGCTGATCACGCACACGATGCCGCTGGAGAAGATCAACGACGCCTTCGACCTGATGCACCGCGGCGAGTCCATCCGCAGCGTGGTCGTCTACTGATGTCGGTCGAGGTCGCCAGCGAGCACGGCTGCTTCGGCGGCGTGCAGGGCTTCTACAGAATGGCCTCGCCGGCCTGCGGCGGAACCATGCGTTTCGCCGTGTTCCAGCCGCCGCAGGCGCGCAAGGGGCGGGTGCCGGTGCTGTACTACCTGGCGGGCCTGACCTGCAGCGAAGAGACCGCGACCATGAAGGCCGGCGCCCAGCGCGTGGCGGCCGAACTGGGCCTGATGCTGGTGATGCCCGACACCAGCCCGCGCGACACCGGCATCGACGGCGCCACCGGCGACTGGGAGTTCGGCGAGGCGGCGGGGTTCTACCTCGACGCCACCCAGGCGCCGTGGTCCTCGCGCTTCCGGATGGAAACGCACGTCGTGCACGAACTGTCGGCCGCGGTGGCCGAACATTTCCCGGCCGACCCGGGGCGCGCCGGCATCTTCGGCCACTCGATGGGCGGCCACGGCGCGCTGGTGCTGGCGCTGCGGCATCCGGACAAGTTCCGCAGCCTCTCGGCCTTCGCGCCGATCGTGGCGCCGAGCCAGGTGCCCTGGGGGCAGAAGGCGTTCTCGCGCTACCTCGGCGACCACCACCGCGCCTGGGCCGAGCACGACGCCTGCGAGCTGGTGCAGCGGCGGCCGTTCGGCGGCCCGATCCTCATTGACCAAGGGCTGGATGACAAATTCCTGGCCGCGCAGCTGCAGCCCGAGCGCTTCGAGGCGGCCTGCGCCGAAGCCGGGCAGGCGCTCACGCTGCGCCGCCACGCCGGCTACGACCACGGCTACTACTTCATCGCCAGTTTCATCGAGGACCACCTGCGGCACCACGCCGCGCAGCTGTCCGCCTGACCCCGGAGTCCGCCATGTCCCTGACCGCGCAGCTGCTCACCGCCCTAGTCGCCCTGCTGCACCTGGGGTTCCTGGTGCTGGAGATGTTCTTCTGGACCAAGCCGCTGGGCCGGAAGATCTTTGGCCTCGATCCGCAGGTGGCGCGCGACTCGGCGAAGCTGGCGATGAACCAGGGCCTCTACAACGGCTTCCTCGTCGCCGGGCTGGCCTGGGGCCTGTGGCTGGGCGACAAGGGCATCTGCCTGTTCTTCCTGGGCTGCGTGGTGGTCGCCGGTCTGTTCGGCGCCGCGACGGTGAAGCGCTCGATCCTGTACGTGCAGGCCGTGCCGGCAATCCTGGCGGCCATCGCCGTCCACTACTTCTGACCCCGCCCCTGTAGGAGGGACTTCAGTCCCGAAGCTTTTCGCCGAAAAGCTTCGGGACTGAAGTCCCTCCTACAGGATACGGGTCAGCGCTTGGGGCTTAGCCACATGCGGATTTCCGCATGGAATACCTTGTCGCCAGCGGGGTCCAGCACATCCACGTTCACCGGCAGGTCGTAGCCCTCCGCGGCGCTCACGATCGGGATCATCGGCGTGGCGACGGCGCGCATCGTGCCATTGGCCTTCTTCAGGTAGGACACCGTCATGCCCTTCGGGATCCAGCGCATGTCGCGGGGCAGGGAGGCGTCGGTCATCACGCCGGCGCAGAGCTCGGCCAGGTTGCACAGCGCGATCGCGTGCACCGTGCCGATGTGGTTCTGCACCGCGCGGCGGTGCGGGATCGTGGCTTCGCAGCGGCCGGCCTCGAGTACGCGGATGGTCGGCTTGATGCTGCCGAAGTAGGGCGCCTTGAAGCAGACCGCGCGGCTGAACAGCCAGTGCCCGGCGGGGTAGCGGGTGAACTTGCGGTAGAGCCTGAGCAGCGGCGTGTCGGGCATGGCGGTGTCTCGCATGTGAATGTGGGAGGGACTTCAGTCCCGATGCTTTCCGGCGGAAGGCATCGGGACTGAAGTCCCTCCCACAGGAGGGTTGCTTCAGGCGGCGCGGTGCTGCTGCGAGGGCTTCTCGCGATGCAGCGATGCCGACACCAGGTCCGCCGGGTCGAAGTCATCGACCGTGATGGTTTCCCAGGTCAGCGCGCGCAGCTCCTCGAGCTGGGTCTTCTCCTCGGCGGTGATCCAGCCCTCGGCGACGCCCTCGGCCAGCTGCGACGGGAAGTCGAGCGCCTCGATGTCGCTGTTCTTGAGCGCCTTCAGGAACTTGCGCTCCACCGGCTCGGCCAGGATCACCCGGGGCAGGAAGCTGTTGATGCGGCCGGCCGGGTTGTTCTCGCAGGGCGTGAGGAAGATGCCCGAGGCCATGCGGTCGCGCGCGTCCGACGGCGACATCAGCAGCGCGGCGGCGCGGCGGCCCAGGCGGTCCGACGGCAGCTGGGCGCGGCGGCCCCACGGGAACACCAGCATCCACATCAGCCAGCCCACCGGGCGGATCGGGAAGTTGCGCAGCGCGCCGGACAGGGCGAGCTCGATCTTGTGGGCCGAATCGTGGAAGGCGTAGGCCAGCAGCGGCTGCTCGGCCGCCGGGCGGCCCTGGTCCTCGTAGCGCTTGAGCATGGCGCTGGCGATGTAGAGCTGGCTGAGCACGTCCGCGAAGCGGCCGGAGATCTTCTCCTTGAACTTGAGCTTGCCGCCCAGCGTCAGCATCGACACGTCGGCCACCAGGGCCAGGTTGGCCGAGTAGCGGTTGAGCTTGCGGTAGTAGCGGCGGGTGTAGGCGTCGCCCGGCACCTTGCCGATGCGGGCGCCCACCAGGCCCAGCACCCAGCTGCGCACGGCGTTGGAGATGGCGAAGCCGATGTGGCCGAACAGGTTGCGGTCGAACTCGCGCAGGCCCTCGGCGGCGTCGGGGTTCTGCGCCGCCTGCATTTCCTTGAGCACCCACGGATGGCAGCGGATCGCGCCCTGGCCGAAGATCATCAGGGTGCGGGTCATGATGTTGGCGCCCTCGACCGTGATCGAGATCGGCGCCGCCTGCCAGCCGCGGCCCATGTAGTTCATCGGGCCCAGGATGACGCCCTTGCCGCCGTGGATGTCCATGGCGTCGGCCGCGACCATGCGCGCCATTTCGGTGGCGTGGTACTTGGCGATGGCGGAGGGCACGGCCGGCTTCTCGCCGCGGTCGACCGCGGCCGCGGTGGCTTCCGACAGCGCCGCGCAGGCATAGGCATTGCCGGCGATGCGGGCCAGTGCCTCCTCGACGCCTTCGAAGCGACCGATGGAGAGGCCGAACTGCTTGCGGATGCGCGCATAGGCACCGGTGACCACGGCCGCCAGCTTGGACGCGCCGCTGGAGGTCGATGGCAGGGTGATGGCGCGGCCCACCGAGAGGCACTCGACCAGCATGCGCCAGCCGGCGCCTATGTAGTCCTGGCCACCGATCAGCTGGCTCAGCGGCAGGAACACTTCCTGGCCGCGCACCGGGCCGTTCTGGAAGGCGCAGTTGAGCGGGAAGTGGCGACGGCCGATTTCCAGGCCGGCGGTATCGCGCGGGATCAGCGCCAGCGTGATGCCGCGGTCGGACACATCGCTGAGCAGCTTGTTGGGGTCATGCAGGCGGAACGCCAGGCCGATCACGGTCGCGACCGGGGCCAGGGTGATGTAGCGCTTGTCGAAGGTGAGCTTGACGCCGAGCACGCGGGAGCCGTTCCACTCGCCTTCGCAGACGATGCCGAAATCGGGCAGCGAGGTGGCGTCGGAGCCGGCGGTCGGGCCGGTGAGGGCGAAGCAGGGCACTTCGCGGCCGTCGGCCAGGCGCGGCAGGTAATGCTTCTTCTGCTCGTCGGTGCCGTAGTGCAGCAGCAGTTCCGCCGGGCCCAGCGAGTTGGGCACGCCGACCGTGGAGCTGAGCGTGGCCGAGATCGAGGCCAGCTTCTGGATCACCTTGTGGTGGGCCAGCGCCGAGAAGCCCAGGCCGCCAAATTCCTTGGGGATGATCATGCCGAAGAACTTGTTCTTCTTGAGGAACTCCCACAGCTCGGGCGGCAGGTCGTTGCGGACGTGGGTGATTTCCCAGTCGTTCGTCATCCTGCACGCCTGCTCGACCGGGCCGTCCAGGAAGGCCTGCTCCTCCGCGGTCAGTTCCGGTTTGGGCTGGGCCAGCAGCTCGTTCCACTTCGGCATGCCCGAGAACAGCTCGCCCTCGAAGCCGACGGTGCCGGCGTCGAGCGCAGTCTTCTCGGTGTCGGACAGCTTGGGCAGCATCTTCTTGTAGATGCCCAGCAGGGTCTTGGTGATCACCGCCTGGCGCAGCGGGGTGATCAGCAGCGGCAGCGTGACCACGGCCAGCAGGCCGGCCGCCACGTAGGTCGCCGTGAGGTTGGCGCCGCCGAGGCCGACGGCCACCAGCAGGGTGGCGGCCACCGCGGTGAATACCGCGAGGCTGAGCCGGTGGTAGGCCACCAGCAGGATCGCCAGGGCCAGCGCGAGGAAGGGGGCGAGGATGCTCATCGTGGATCTCCGTGGGCGGCCGTGGGGGCCGGCAGGTCGTGCAGGAAGGTAAGCAGGGTATCGGTAAAGGCGCTGTTGTCGTCACCGGCCACCATATGGGTGGCCTGTGGCAGCCGGACGTGGCGCGCGTGCGGCGCCAGTTCCAGGAAATGTTCGACCGTATGGTCGGTGACCAGGTCGCTGCGGCCGCCGCTGACCAGCAGCACCGGTACGTCCAGGGCGCGGCAGGCGTCCTCGATGGTGCCCTGGAGGCCATCGGTGTCGGGGATGAACTCGGTGAGCAGGCGCGGGTCCCAGTGCCAGCCCAGCCGACCGTCGGCGCGCCTGACCAGCAGGTGCGCCAGCTGCGCCGGAGATTTTTTCTCACGCCGGTGGGGCAGGTAGGCGGCGATCTGCTCGGCAGCATGCTCGAAGGAGTCGAAACCGTCCGGATGTGCGTTCATGAAGCCGAGGATGCGCTCGACGCCGGCCGCTTCCCAGCGCGGCGTGATGTCCACCAGCACGAGCGCCGAGAACGCTCGGTCCCGGGCCTGTGCCATCAGCCCGGTGAGGCCGCCCATCGAAGCGCCGACGAGGATGGGCGCGGGGCCCAGGGCTCGGGCGGCGGCGGCCACGTCGTCCACGAACTGCTCTCCGGCATAGCGCGAGCCCACCGGATTGCGCGCCGACTGCCCGTGGCCGCGCACGTCCCAGGCCAGGCTGGCGCGCCCGGCTTCCCCGAGGCGCTGCTGGGTGCTGCGCCAGGCCTGGCGGGTCTGGCCGAAACCGTGCGCCAGCAGCAGCCCCGGTCCGGCGCCCGGCACGTGCTCGGCGGCCAGTGCCAGCCCGTCGCGCGCCTGCAGCGTCAGCGCAACGGGGGAGGGCACGGCGGCAGCTTGGGCGAACGAGTCCATACGGGCGAGTATGGGTTGGCCGCTGCAGGCCTGTCAATACCAAAGCGTATGGTGCATGATGGGCCCGCCCGGACGCCCGGTGAAGGCTTACCCGGCACCCCTGCAGCCAGTAGACTCCGCCGTATGGTCGCCTCCGCCCCGAAATCCGAACGCCCCTCGCGCCTGAGCGCCGAGGATTGGGCCCTCGCCGCCCTCGACGTGATCGCCGAGCAGGGCCTCGCCGCCGTCGCGGTGGAGCCATTGGCGCGCCGGCTGGGAGTCACCAAGGGCAGCTTCTACTGGCATTTCCCGTCGCGCGAGGCGCTGCTGGTCGCGGCGCTCGAGCGCTGGGAAGTAATGGAGCAGGAAACCGTGTTCGGCCAGCTCGAGGCCATCTCCGACCCGCGCGCGCGCCTGCAGTCGCTGTTCCAGCTGGTCGCGCACGAGCTCAAGCCGCACATCATCTACAGCGAGCTGCTCAAGGCGCTCGACCACCCGGTGGTGCAGCCCGTTCTGCACCGGGTCTCGCAGCGGCGCATGGACTACCTCACCGCCAGTTTCCGCCAGGCCGGCCTGCCGCGCCTGGACGCCCAGAACCGCGCCCGCCTGACCTACGCCGCCTACGTCGGATTCCTCCAGCTGTCCCTGCAGCTCGGCCAGCCGCGCCTGCACCACGACGAGTTCGAGGCGTACGTCGGGCATGTGATGACCACGCTGATCCCGGACTGACCCCGGGGCTTGTTCGCGCCGTGCCGACGCACCTGCGCCGGGCGAGCGGTTAGAATGGCCACCGACGACCGGCGCTGGGTCCCCGCGCCGTCCCCGATTTCCCCTTGACCGGCCCCGCCAGGAGCCCTTACGCCATGCCCAGCCAGCTCGCCAGCCTCAAACAGTGGGTCGACGACGTCGCCCGCCTCACCCAGCCCGACCAGGTCCACTGGTGCGACGGCTCCGACGCCGAGAACGCCAAGCTGGTCGAGCTGATGCTCGCCAACGGCGACCTGCACAAGCTCAACGAGCAGAGCCACCCGAACTGCTACCTGCACCGCTCCAGCCCGCAGGACGTCGCCCGCGTCGAGCACCTCACCTTCGTGTGCACCACGAATCCCGCCGACGCCGGTCCGAACAACCACTGGATGGAGCCGGCCGAGGCCCACGCCCAGATGGACGCGCTCTACGCCGGCTGCATGCGCGGCCGCACCATGTACGTGGTGCCGTACTGCATGGGCCCGATCGATTCGCCGCTGTCGCGCTGCGGCGTCGAGATCACCGACAGCCCGTACGTGGTCGCCAACATGCGCATCATGACCCGCATGGGCGCCGCCGCGCAGGCGCGCATCGAGCGCGAGGGCAAGTTCGTCAAGGGCCTGCACTCGATCGGCGAGCTCGACCCGAACCGCCGCTTCATCATGCATTTCCCGGAAGAACTCAGCATCCAGAGCTTCGGCTCCGGCTACGGCGGCAACGCCCTGCTGGGCAAGAAGTGCCACGCGCTGCGCATCGCCAGCTACCAGGCGCGCACCGAGGGCTGGCTGGCCGAGCACATGCTGATCGTCGGCATCGAGAACCCGAAGGGCGAGACGCACTATGTCGCCGCCGCGTTCCCGTCGGCCTGCGGCAAGACCAACCTGGCCATGCTGATCCCGCCGGAAGGCTACCGTCGGGACGGCTGGAAGGTCTGGACGGTCGGCGACGACATCTGCTGGATGCACCCGGGCGCCGATGGCCGCCTGTACGCGATCAACCCGGAGGCCGGCTACTTCGGCGTGGCGCCGGGCACCAGCGAGAAGACCAACGCCAACGCCATGGCGATGCTCAACCACGATGCCATCTTCACCAACGTCGGCGTCACCGCCGATGGCCAGCCGTGGTGGGAAGGCATGACCACGGGCACGCCGGCGCAGGACTGGCAGGGCCGTCCGTACGACAAGGCCGTGAGCCCGGCCGCGCACCCGAACGCGCGCTTCACCGTCAGCGCCAGGCAGTGCCCGAGCTACACCGACAAGGCCGAGGACCCGCAGGGCGTGCCGCTGAGCGCGATCATCTTCGGCGGCCGCCGCGCCTCGCTGGTGCCGCTGGTGCTCGAGGCCCGCGACTGGACCCACGGCGTGCTGGTCGGCGCCTCGATGGCCTCCGAAACCACCGCCGCCGCCACCGGCGCGGTGGGCGTGGTGCGCCGCGATTCGATGGCGATGAAGCCCTTCGCCGGCTACAACTTCGGCGACTACTTCGCGCACTGGCTTTCGTTCGACAAGCCGGGCGCCCAGCTGCCGAAGATCTTCCAGGTCAACTGGTTCCGCAAGGACGCCGACGGCAAGTTCATGTGGCCGGGCTTCGGCGACAACCTGCGCGTGCTGGAGTGGGTGCTCAAGCGCGCCACCGGCCAGGCCGGTGCGCTGGAGACGCCGGTGGGCAACGTGCCCAAGCCGTCCGACCTCAACACCGACGGCCTCGGCCTCGACGCGGCGGTGCTCGAGCAGCTGCTCGCCGTCGATCGCGAGGGCTACAAGGCCGAGATGGCGAGCATCGGCGAGTACCTCGAGGAGTTCGGCGACCGCACGCCGCACGCGCTCAAGGCCGAACGCGCGAAGATCGCCGCGCAGCTGGCCTGACGGCGCCTCCCCGGCACACCAAAACGGGCCGGCCATCGCCGGCCCGTTTCGTTTGCAGCAGAAAAAGGGGTCAGAGTGAATATTCGTTTGAAACGAATATTCACTCTGACCCCTTTTCTGCGCGGCTATGCTTGGCGGGGATGAAGGCCTACTACTGCCACCACTTCGTGCTGCCGCTGCCGGACGGGCATTCGTTCCCGATGGCGAAGTACGCGCGGCTGCACGAGCGCGTCGTGGCGATGGCGCCGGCGCTGGGCATCGAGCTGCATGAACCCCCGGCGGCCAGCGACGAAGACCTCGCGCGCGCGCACGACCCGGGCTACCTCCGCGCGATGTCCGAAGGCAGCGCCGACCCCGCGCTGATGCGGCGCATCGGCTTCCCCTGGTCGGCGGCGATGGTGGAGCGTTCGCGGCGTTCGTCCGGCGGCACGATGATGGCGCTGCGCGACGCGCTGTCGGGCGAGGGCATCGCGGTGAACCTCGCGGGCGGCACGCACCATGCCGGGCCGGCCCGCGGCGGCGGCTACTGCGTGTTCAACGATGCCGCGGTGGCGGCGCGCTACGTGCAGGCGCAGGGGCTGGCTGCGCGCGTGCTGGTGGTGGACCTGGACGTACACCAGGGCGACGGCACCGCGATGATCGCGGCGGGCGACGAGACCCTGTTCACCTTCTCGATGCACTCGGCCCGCAACTACCCCGCGGTGAAGCCGGCCTCCGACCTCGACGTGGCCCTGCCCGACGGCACCGGCGACGACGCCTACCTCGACGCGCTGGCCGCCCACCTGCCGCAGGCCATCGACCGCGCGCGGGCCGATGCGGTGGTTTACCTCGCCGGCGCCGATCCCTACGTGGGCGACCGCCTGGGCCACCTCGCGCTCAGCAAGGCGGGCCTGGCCGAGCGCGACCGCCAGGTGCTCGCGGCCTGCCGGCGCCACGGCCTGCCGCTGGCCGTGTGCATGGCCGGCGGCTATGCCCCGGACGTGGACGACATCGTCGACATCCACGCCGCGACGGTGAAATCCGCGGCCGGCCATCACCGCGCGCTGCGGGGCGCGTCCGTCGGCTGAGCCGCGCCCCGTCCCCCGGGAGTGGTGCGCCCCCCGTCGCCATGTCCGGGACCCGCCAACCCGCTTAAACCCTCCCGCGGCCCACCGCATCCGAGTGGGTATGCTGAGCCTCGCCGTGACCCTCGACGCCGCCACCGACCTGCCTGCCGCCCCGCCGCGCGAGGAGGACCACGCCCTCGTGCGTGCCGCCGGCGGCGGCGACGTGCGCGCCTTCGAGCAGCTCTACCGCAAGCACTCGCGCCGCGTGTACGCCGTGCTCTGGCGGCTCTGCGGCCACGAGGCGCGGGCCGAGGACCTGGTGCAGGAAGCCTTCGTGCGCGCCTGGCAGGCGCTGCCGGCGTTCCGCTTCGAGAGTGCGTTCTCGACCTGGCTGCACCGGCTGGCGGTGAACACCGCGCTGATGGAGCTGCGCTCGCGCCGCGGCGCCGAGGCGCTGGAAGACGACGATGCCGCGCTGGAATTCCACGCCACCGGCGACAGCGCCGGCCAGCGCACCGCGCTCGGGCTCGACCTCGAGCGCGCCGTGGCCACCCTGCCGCCGCGCGCCCGCGCAGTGCTGGTGCTGCACGACATCGAAGGCTGGAAACACGAGGAGATCGCCGCCGAACTCGGCATGGCGGTCGGTAGTTCGAAAGCACAACTGCATCGCGCCCGCGGCCTGCTGCGCGTGCGCCTGGGAGAAGCCCATGGGCGAAAATGAACTGCGCTGGCAGCTGCGCCAGCTGCCCGCTGAAATCGACCCGCCGCGCGACCTGTGGCCGGGCATCGCCGCCCGCCTGCCGGCGCCGGCGCCGCGTCGCCGCATCGCGCCCTGGCTGGGCGGGCTGGCGCTGGCCGCGTCGGTGTCGCTGGCCATCGGCCTGGCCTGGCAGCTGCGCGTGCCGACCGCCGCGCCCGCCGATCCGCAGGCCGAGCTGGTGCAGCGCGAAGCCGAGGCGATGACCCGCGAATACCAGGCCGCGCTCGGCCAGTTCGAAGGCGCGCCGATGCCCGATCCGCTGGCGCCCGCGCTGGCCACGCTAGACCGCAGCGCCGAGGAGATCCGCGCCGCGCTCGACGCCGACCCGGACGCCACCTACCTGCTTGGCCAGCTGCGCCGCACCTACGCCCGCCGCCTCGAACTGACCCAGCGCGCCGCCGGCGCGACCCCCGCATGAACACGATCACGGAGAAGACCATGAGCACCCACGCCCTGCTGCGCGCCGCCGCGCTCGCCGGCCTGTTCGCCGGCGCCAGCGCGCTCGCGGCCACGCCGATCAACGAAACCCGCCCGCTGTCGGCCACCGGCCAGGTCAACGTCAACAACCTCAAGGGCAGCATCACCGTGCGCACCTGGGACCGGCCCGAGGTGCGCATCACCGGTAGCCTCGGCGAGGGCGTCGAGAAGCTCGAGATCGAAGGCGGCGCTGAACGGCTGAGCATCCACGTGCGCTACCCGGAGCGCAGCGGCTGGTTCAACTGGGGCGAGGCCAAGGGCGAGGCCACCGCGCTCGAGCTCACCATCCCCGCCACCGCGGGCCTGAAGGCCTCCGCGGTCAGCGCCGACATCGACGTCGCCGGTACCCGCGGCGCGCGCCTGGGCCTGGAGTCGGTCAGCGGCGACCTCACCGTGCGCGGCGCCCGTGCCGGCGAGGCCAGCTTCGAGTCGGTCAGCGGCAACGTGGACGTCGAGATCGACAGCCGCAGCACCAGCGCCGAGACCGTCAGTGGCGACCTGCGCCTGCGCGGCGCGATCGTCGGCCGCGTGGAGCTCGAATCGGTGTCCGGCGACCTCGGCCTGCGCGCGGGTGCCGTCGACCGGCTCGAGGTGAGCAGCGTGTCCGGCGACGCCGACCTGCAGCTGGCGCTGGCGCCGGGCGCGCGCGTCACGGCCGAGACCCTGAGCGGCAACCTCACGCTGCGCCTGCCGGCGAACGCCTCGGGCCGCGTGCAGGCAGAGTCCTTCAGCGGCAGCATCCGCAGCCCGGTGGGCGAGGTGGTCACCGAGGAGTACGGCCCCGGCAGTTCGCTGGAAGGCAAGCTCGGCGATGGCTCGGCCGACCTGCGGCTGGAAACCTTCTCGGGCGACATCCGCATCAGCACCGGCGCCGCCGGCGACTGACGCGGTGTCGTCGCGGCGCGCGGCCGCGGAGGCCGCGCGCTTGCGCGCGCCAGGATCAGCCGCGGCGGGTCAGCCCGCCGGGATGCCGGCTTCGCCCAGCGCCGCACGCAGCGGCGCCAGGTGCGCGGCGAACGGCTTCCACCGGCCCGAGGCCTTGGTGTTCAGCGGCTGCCGCACCTGCCAGTAGCTGGCGGTCTTCACCGTGTTGGCCTGGGTGTGGAACTGCAGGCAGGCGTCGTCCCAGTCCAGGCCGAGGAAGGCCAGCAGCTTCTCCAGCGCCGGGCGCGGCTCGCGCACGAAGGCGTCGTAGTCGAAGTCCAGGATGTCGTCGCCATGCAGCGACTTCCAGTGCGCCATCAGGCGGCGGTACTGGCCGTAGTAGTGGCCGATGTCGCCGAGGTCGGCCGAGTAGCCGGCCACGCGCAGGTTCAGGTGCTGGGTGAACACCGACAGCCCGGTGTCCATCGGGTCGCGCAGGGTATGGATGATCTTCGCGTCCGGGAACAGGCGCTTGATCAGACCCACCAGCTGGAAATTGTCCGGGCGCTTGTCGGTGAGGTAGCGGCCGTCGGCGGCCTGCGGGAACTTGCGCGCCAGCTCGGCGCGGTATTCCTCGGCGAAGGCGCGGCAGCGCGCGTCGTCCAGGCCGGCCACCGACGCGGGGAAGGGCGCCAGGCGCTGCGCGGCCAGCCGCGGCAGGAAGTCGAGTTCGCCGCCCGGGGTCACCTGCGGATGCGCGGCCAGCACCTGCTCGACCAGCGTGGAGCCGGAGCGGAACATGCCCAGCACGAACAGCGGCGCCGGGCCTTCCGTGCCCGTCGCCAAGCCCGCGCCGGCGCTGGGGAATGCGGCGATCAGCGCATCGATGTGTGCGGACTGGCGGGTGCGGTCGTACTTGCGGCCGTGTTGCCGCAGGAGGCTGCGGTTGCCCCGCGCGAAGGCGTCGAACGCAAGGTCATGCGCGCCCAGGCGCTCGTAGGCATGCCCCAGGGCGAACAGCAGGTTGGCGCGGGCGTTCGTGTTTCCAATCGTCCCGGCGGCGGCATCGGCGGCCCGGGCCAGCAGCGGGTCGTCCAGGCCGGCCGGCGTGGCCAGGTTGACCTTGCGCGCCAATGCCTCCAGGCGCAGTTCCTCGACGGCCTTGTCGGCACTGGCCGGGCTCGCGAGCACTTGCTCGTAGCAGGCCAGGGCCTGGTCGCGATCGCCGCGCTCCTCGTACAGGTTGCCCAGGTTCAGGTGGGCGGGCAGGTAGCCGGGCGCGACGGCCAGCGCGGCGCGCAGCTCGCGTTCGGCCTCGTCGTCCCGGCGCAGCTGGTCCGACAGCAGGGCCGCGCGATTGAGGTGCACTTGCTCCGGATGCCGGCCGCCGCGGGCAAGCGCCTCGCCATAGGCCTGCAGGGCCTCCTCGTGGTGGCCCTCGGCGCGAAGCAGGTAGCCCAGTTCGTACCATGCGTCGGCGAGGCCGGGGTCGGCAGCCAGTGCCTGCCTCAGCAGGGCGATGGCTTCGGCGCGGCGGCCCTGGCGATGCAGCGCGGCCGCCTGGGCCAGGAGGTCTTTCGTCGGCTCGGTCATCGGGGGTCCGGCGTGATCAGGGGCGGTGCAGCAGCAGCTGCCAACCCACGAGGTTGTTGCCGGCGTGGAACTGCGGCAGGCGTTCGATCAGGGTGAAACCGGCGGCCGCGGCCTCGGCCTGCAGTTGATCCATGCGGGCCTCGGAGCAGGCGTGTTCCACCAGGTCGTCGAGACGGCGGGCCGAGGCGCGCATGTCGGCCTCGGCGCGATCGACCTCCAGGCCGACGGTAGCGGCAGGGGCCTGCCTGCGCGCGCCGAGCAGTTTCTGCACGGCGTCCAGCGCCACGTCGAGCACGCGGCCGCCGCCGGCGTGGCGCGCCTGCGGGATGGCCTGCTTGATGGCCTGGATCGCGCCGCGAAGCTCGGTCGTGGCGTGCTCGGTGCTGCCGGGCGTGACCTGCTCCATCGTCACCAGCTTGTGCAGCCGGCGGTAGAGCTTGGTTTCCCTGAGCACCAGGTCGCACTCGGCCAGCGAATGGCGGGCGCTGCCGATCAGGGCCGAGTCGGCGTGGTGGACGATGAACTGGGCGTCGCCGCCGGGCTTGAGCACGCGGAAGATCTCCGCCAGCGCCGCCGGGGTGTTGCTGTACTCCAGTGCGTAGTGGCCGGTGACGGCATCGAAGCGGGCGTCCTCGAACGGCATCTTCTCGGCGGCAACGCCGGCGTGGAACTGGATGCCCGCGAAGCGCGTGGCGCCGTTGGCCACGTCGCGCACCGGGTCGATGCGCGCCAGGTCGATGCCGTGGATGTCCCAGTCGTACCCTTGCGCCTGCGCGGCCTGCTTGGCGATCAGCGGCACGGCGCCGTTGCCGGTGCCGATGTCGAGCACGCTGGCCGAGGGCGGCAGCGTGGAGAAGAATTCCACCCACGCCGCGCGCAGCTCGAGGTCGTAGCCGCCGTCGGGGCCGGCCGGGCCGGTGACGATGGCGCCACCTCGATAGAAGGTCTCCCACTGGTCCAGGCTCAAGCTTGTGCACTCCTTGGAAACCGGGGAATATTATCACGATCCATTCACCCCTCTTCTGGCGCCCGGACCCTTCGGCGCGTCGTGCCGCCGTCCCCGCGGGTCCACCTCAAGGAGTCACCGTGAACGCTGCCAAGCACGCCTTCCACGCCGCCGCCGCGCTGCTGTTGCTCGCCGCGGCGGGCATCGCGCAGGCCCAGTCGCCGGGCCATCCCTGCGCGGCCACCGAGGATCCCGAGGCGCGGCTGGCTTGCTATGACGCCGCGTTCCCGCCGGTGGCCTCCGCTGCTGGCCTCGACGATGCCAAGCGCGAACAGGCGAGGCGTGACTTCGGCCTCAGCACCGTGCAAAAGCGCGAGATGGCATCCGAGGGCGAGCGCGACGCCACGCCCGAGCGCATCGAGGCCATCGTCGCCAGCGTCAGCCGGCGCGGCAACGGCCAGCGCCTGGTCACGCTCGACAACGAGCAGATCTGGCTGATCACTGAAGTGACCGAGAAGGGCCAGCTCAAGGCCGGCGACGCCGTGGTCGTGCGCCGCGGCGTGGTCGGCAACTTCCTGATGCGCACGCCGGGCCGCGTCACCCTGCGCGTGCGCCGGGTGCTCTGAACCCATGGCCAGCGCGGGTGCGCCGCAGGCGCTGACCACCGACGAAGCGAAGCAGCTCGAAGCGGCGATCGCCCTGATGCGCGAAGGCAAGGCCGACCAGGCCCTGCGACGCGTCGATGACCTCCTGGCCAAGGTGCCGCGTTCGCCCGACGCGCACCAGCTGATGGCGATGTGCCAGTCCGAGCTCGGCGAATATGCGCTGGCCGAGCGCAGCTTCCGGCGCGCGCTCGAGCTTGCGCCGGACCAGCCCTTGCTGCTGGTGAACCTGGCGACCCTCCTGCGCAAGGTCGCGCGGGTGCCGGAGGCGCTGGTGCTGTTCCAGCGCGCCACGGAAGTCGCGCCGGGCTTCGGCAAGGCCTGGCTGGAGCTGGGCAACACCCTGTTCGACCTCGGCCTACCCGACAAGGCGGTGCCGGCACTCGAGCGCGCGGTGCAGGTACAGCCGGAATCGGTGATGGGCTGGAGCGCGCTCGGCAGTGCCTATCGGGTCGTCGAGCAGTGGGAGTCGGCCGAAGCGGCCTTCCTGAGGGCACTGAAGCTGGCGCCGGGCTACAGCGCCGGGTGGGTCAACCTGGGCGCGCTGATGCGCCTGCGCGGCCGCGCCGACGAGGCGATCGCCTGCTTCGAGCGCGCGGCGATCGCGGGTTACCAGGGTCCGGAACTCGCCGATGCCATGGCCGGCGCGCTGCTCGACCAGGGGCACGCGGACAAGGCGCTGGAGCAGGCCAGTCGCGTCGCCGAGGCGCATCCGGATTTCGTGCCCGGCCACGTCACGCTGGCCCATTTGCTCTGGGAGTACGGCCCGCGCCTGGCGCCCGGCCGCGATGCGATCGAGACCTTCCGCGCCACCTTGCAGTCCCGGCCCGACGACGCCGCGCTGTCGCACGAGTTCGCCCGGTTCCTGCTGGCGGCCGGGCGCGCCGAGGACGCCCTCGACGTCGTCCGCCGGCTGCGCCTCAAGCGTGACCTGCCGGCGCTGGGCCTGATGGAGGCGCAGGCGCTGGACGACCTGGGCTACGCCGGCCGTGCACGCCAGGCGTACGAGGCCCTGGAAAACGGGCCGCTGGCGAACGTGCCGGCCTTCCTGAATGCCTACGCCCGCCACCTGCTGCGTGCCGGGGACTGGCAGGGCGCCGCGGCGCGCGCCGAAGCGTCCACCCGCATTGCCCCGGCCCACCAGGAGGGCTGGGCCTACCTGGGCACCGCCTGGCGCCTGCTTGGCGACGCGCGCGAAGAGTGGCTCTGCGATTACCAGCGGCTGGTCGCCAACCTTCGCATCGACACGCCGCCCGGCCACGCGAGCCTCGACGCGTTCCTCGCTGCGCTGCGCGTGCGGCTGGACGCCCTGCACCAGGCCGGCCGCGAGCCGGTGCTGCAAAGCCTGCGCGGCGGTTCCCAGACCCCTGGCCGCCTGTTCGGCCGCAAGGATCCACTGATCGCCCAGCTGCAGGCTGCCATCGAGCAGGCCATCGAGCGCTGGTTGCCGTCGCTGCCGGACGACGCCAGCCATCCGTTCCTCTCGCGCAAGGCCAACCGCATGCGCATGAGCGGCTCGTGGTCGGTGAAGCTGTGGTCCTCCGGCCGGCACGTGAACCACATCCACCCGGAAGGCTGGATGAGCTCGGCCTTTTATGTGTCGCTGCCGCCCTCGGTCCGCCAGCAGGCCGCCGAAGGCCATGCCGGCCATCTGCAGTTCGGCCAGCCGCCGGCCGAGTTGGGCCTGGACCTTGCGCCGCGCCGCATCCTGCGGCCGGAGCCGGGCCACCTGGCGTTGTTCCCGTCCTACCTGTGGCACGGCACCGTGCCGTTCGAGGACGAGCAGCCGCGCATGACGGTCGCCTTCGACCTGGTGCCGCTGGCGCCGGGCAAGTAAGGGCCGGCTTCGCGGTATCCTTGGGGGCTTGGAAGCGGGCGCATCCGGCCGCCCGGGAGCCGTCCATGAGCGAACCAATCAATGCGCTGGTGCAGGCCGCCGGCGCGGCTGCCAACCAGGGGCGCTGGAGCGAGGCCGAACAGCTCTGGCGCCGGGTGCTGGCGGCCGAGCCGCGCAACCCGCACGCGCTCTACAGCCTGGGCGTGCACGCCTTCAAGCGCGGTCAGTTGGCCGAGGCGCACGGGCTGCTCCAGGCCGCGCACGCGGCGGCCCCGCGCGAACCGGCGGTGGCGATTTCCCTGGCCGTGGTGCTGCGCGAGATGGGTGACCACGCCGGCGAGCTGCGTGCGATCGAGGCCTCGCTGGCCGCCGATCCCTATTTCCTGCCGGGCCTGCTGGCGAAGGCAGGCCACCTGCAGCGGCATGGCAAGCCGCGTGCCGCCGCTGCGGTCTACCGCAATGCGCTGAACGTGGTGCCGCAGGAGTCCCATTGGCCGGCACCGCTGCGAGCCCAGTTGCAGCAGGGGCGCGAGCTGGTCGAGAAGGTCGGCCGCGAGATGGCTGCCTTCCTGGCCGACCGCATCGGCACCCGCGCGGCGGCACTGACGCCCGCCGAGGCCGAACGCTGGCGGGAAGCGGGCGCGATCATGAGCGGGCAGTCGATGTCCTATCCTTCGGTGTGCAGCCGGCTGCAGGTGCCCAGACTGCCGGCCATTCCCTTTTTCGACCGCGCCGCCTTCGACTGGGTGCCGGAGGTGGAGTCGCGCACCGAGGCGATCATCGCCGAGATGCGCGCCGCCCTGTCCGAGGACGATTCCGGCTTCCGGCCCTACGTCGCCTACGAGGCCGGCGTGCCGGTGAACCAGTGGCAGGAATTGAACCACTCCCGGCGCTGGAGCAGCTACTTCCTGTGGCAGCACGGCAAGCCGGTGGCCGAGCGCCTGGCACGCTGCCCGGAAACCGCGCGTGCACTCGAGGCGGTGGAGATGGCCGACATCGGTGGCTTGTGCCCGAACGCGATGTTCTCGGCGCTGGCGCCACATACCCACATCCCGCCACACCACGGCGAGACCAATGCCCGGCTGGTCGTTCACCTGCCGCTGATCGTGCCCGACCACTGCCTCTACCGCGTGGGTTACGAGCGCCGGCGCTGGAACGTGGGCGAGCTGCTGATCTTCGACGACAGCATCGAGCACGAGGCCCGCAACGACAGCGACGAACTGCGCGTGGTGCTGATATTCGACGTATGGAACCCACTGCTGTCGTTGGCCGAACGCGAGATGGTGCGCGCGGTATCGGCTGCCGCGGCGGAGTTCCAGCGCCAAGCCTGATAATCGAACAAGCCGGGAGTTGATGATGGATGAGACAAGGACGCAGGGCGAAGCCCACGCATTGCAGGCCGCCGTGGCTCAGGGTTTCGCGCTGCTCGAGCAGGGCAAGCTGGCCGAGGCCACCGCGCACTGCCGGTCGCTGGTGCTGGCCCATCCTGCCGATCCGCAGGTGATGATGCTGGCCTGTGAAGTGCGGTTGGCCAACGGGGACCTCGAGTCTGCGGTCCAGGCGGCCGACGCCGCGCTCGCGGGACTGCCGGGAAGCGCCGCGGTCACGCTGAAGAAGGCGCACATCCTGGTGATGATGCGGCGTCGCACCGAAGCCATGCGGCTGGCGCGCGACGTGGCGGAGCGTGAACCATCCGACGGTCGTACCCAGTGGGCCGCCGGCAAGATCCACGCCAATTGCGGCGACGCGGCCGCGGCCTGTGGCTACTACGAGGCCGCGCAGGCCGCCGGCCTGCGCACCTGGCCGCTGAGCTTCGACCTGGCCAGCGCCCAGTTCTTCGCGGGCGAGTTCGATGGCGCGGAGCAGAACCTCGCCTACGTCCTGCAGCAGTCTCCCGCGCAGGGGCAGGCGATGTACCTGCGGTCGATCCTGCGGCGCCAGACCGCGGCCAGCAACCACGTGGCCGACCTGCAGGCGCGCCTGCGCGCCCCGATGCCGTCGCCGGCCGCGGCGGCGGCGGCGCTGTATGCGCTGGCCAAGGAATTCGAGGACCTCGGCCAGGCCGACGAGTCGATCCGGGTGCTCAACGAAGGCGCCGCGCTCAAGCGGCGTTCGCTGGCCTACGACGCCGTCGCCGAGCGCGATGTCATTGAAGGCCTGCGCGGGATTTACACGCGCGATGCCATGGCCCGCCCGACGCCGGGACACGACGAGGAGGGTGCGATCTTCATCGTGGGCATGCCGCGGACCGGGACGACCCTGGCCGAGCGCATGCTGGCCAGTCATCGCGAAGTGGGCTCGGCGGGCGAGCTGATGGACTTCGGACAACTGCTGGCGGGTGCCGCCCAGCAGGCCCAGCAGGCGCACCCGCACCTGTCGCTGGCCGAGGCGTCGCTGTCGATCGACTTCGCGGCCCTGGGCCGTGACTACATGGCCTCCGCCCGGCAGGCGGCCCCGGGCCATAAGTATTTCATCGACAAGATGCCGACCAACTTCATGTACTGCGGCATGATCCGCAAGGCCTTGCCGAAGGCTCGCATCATCCATCTGGTGCGGGATCCGATGGACACCTGCTACGCGGTCTACAAGACGCTGTTCAACCAGGCCTACCCCTTCAGCTACGACCAGGCCGAGCTGGCCGAGTACTACCTGACCTATCGACGCCTGATGCGGCATTGGCACGAGGTGATGCCGGGCGAGATCCTCGACCTCCACTACGAGCTGTTGGTTACCGACACCGAAGCCCAGGCCCGGCGGATGCTGGCGTATTGCGGCCTGGACTGGCAGCCGGACGTGCTCGATCCGTCCGCGCACCCGGGCGCCATCGTCAGCGCCAGCGCGGCGCAGGTGCGCGAGCCGGTGCATGCCGGTTCGGTCGGCAAGTGGCGTCGCTACGAGGCCGGGCTGCAGCCGCTGCGGGACCGGCTGGCCTCGGAAGGCCTGCTGGCAGGCTGAGCGGCAGACCCGCTGGAAGAACGAGAGGGCCCTGCGGGGCCCTTGTTTTTTCCTGCGTAATGGTCCGGCCTGGGCGATGGGCCAAAAAAAAGCGGCGGGCCGAAGCCCGCCGCTCAAGGTGTTGCTTGGGTGTTGCTTAGAACTTGAAGCTGACCGAGGTGAAGAAGTAACGGCCGGCCTGGTCGTAACCGCCCAGCGAGTTACCGTTCAGCGGGGCCAGGGCGCCACCGACCAGCGGCGGCTCCTTGTCCGCGATGTTGTTCACGCCGACGGTGATCTCCGCGTACTCGCCGATGTAGGCCGAAGCCGACAGGTCGAAGTAGTTGTACGCGTCGATGCCGCCGTTGGCCGCGGTCAGGGTGTCGCCGGTGCCGGGCGCGCCGCTGGTCAGGGTGTAATCCATGGAGCCGTAATGGCGCCAGCGGAGGTTCACGGTGTACCAGTCACGCGCATAACGCACGTTGGTGATGCTGCGCCAATCGGGCGACTGGCAGTTCGGGTTGACGGTGCCGGCGCAGTCGTAGGTCGCGTCTTCGTTCACGCCCGGCAGCGGGGCGAACTCCTGCTCGAGCAGGTAGGTGCCCTGCAGCGAGGTGCTGAAGCGACCGCCCAGAGCGTCGAAGCGGTAGTTGACGCCCAGGTCGATGCCGCGGAACGAACGCTCACCGAAGTTGTCGGTCAGGTTCACGATCAGGCCAGCGGTGGCCGGATCGTTGCCGCGCCAGACGTCGCCCAGGTTCGAACGCTGCACGCGATCGCACAGGAACGGGTCGCCGGTGATGCCGCAGAAGTTCAGGATCGTCGAGGCGCCGACGGTGCCGATCGCATCTTCCAGGAAGATGTCGTAGTAGTCGATGGCGATCTGCAGGTTGTCCATCGGGGTGATGACCACGCCGAGGGTGTAGGTGTCAGCCTGCTCCGGCTTCAGGTTCGGGTTGCCACCGACGAACTGGTTGTACTGGCCCGCCGGGTTGTCGGCGACCAGGCCGTAGCGGGAAGCATCCAGGCCGGTGTTTTCGCACTGGGCGACGGTGAAGGACGGCGTCGGGCCGGCGCACGGGTCGGAACCCGACCACAGGGCGATCGACTGGGTCGAGAACAGCTCGTTGATGCCCGGCGCGCGGATGGCGCGGTTGTAGCCACCGCGGACGCGGACCATGCCGAGGTCGGCGTTGAAGCCGAGCTTGTAGGTATCCGCGGCGCCCGACAGGTCGTAGTCGGAGTAGCGGTAGCCAACGTCGAAGGACAGGCTGTTGACGAAGCCAGCATCGGTCAGGACCGGGATGATCGTCTCGAGGAAGAGCTCGGTCACCTTGGTCGAACCGGACACCGGCGAGGCCGGGCCGCCGGCGCCGGCGAAGTTGCCGGCCTGGCTGTCGGAGTCGGCGTTGAAGTCATACGACTCCTCGCGCCACTCGGTACCCACCACCAGCTGGATGTTCTCGCCACCGGCCGACGGGAAGCCGAAGCCGACGTCACCCGTGGCGTAGGCGTTGAACGAGGTCAGGCGGGTCGCGGTCTCGTAGATCGAGGTGCCGGCGAGGGCCGCGGCGGCCTCCGGGGTCACGCTGTTCGGCTGCCAGACGTTGTACGGGATGCAGCCCGCGAACGAACCGGCCGGGCAACCCAGGATGCCGTCGACGATGCGCTGGTTCAGGAAGTCGTTCAGGCCCTGGCTGTCGTCACGGGTCTGCGCGTGCAGCACCGAGGCGTTGTACGACCAGTTGTCGTTGATCGAGCCTTCCAGGCCGGCGACGACGCGGAACGAGTTGGTCTCGTCGATGCGGATTCGCGGGCCGCCTTCGACGTTACGCTTGAGCACGTAAACGATGAAGTCGTCGGTCGGGTCGGTCACGCCGAGGTCGGCGCAGAGGCTGCCAACGAGCGCGTTGTCGCAGGTGAGCGGCGGCAGGGCGGTGAAGAACGCGCCCGACTCGGCGATCTGCGAGGAGTCGCCCTTGTTCACGAACATGGTCTCGAGGTACGGGCGGAAATGCTCGTTGATCTCGTACTTGATCGAGGTGCCGAAGGTGTAGCGCTCGTCCGGACGCTGGTAGTAGTTGATCGGGGCGTAGTTGTACGGGGCGCCCCAGGTGCCGGCCCAGCTGCCGTCCGGATTGAGCGAGCCCAGCGAGACGAAACCGCTGCTCGGCTGGTAGATGTAGAAGTTGCCGGCCGCGTTGGTGGCCGAGCCACCGCAGGCGGTGCCCGCAGCGTTCAGGGCGCAGGACGAGTAGTCGCGCTCACCCTGGAACAGCGGGTCGTTCTTGCGGTAGGTCAGCCAGGCGGTGGCATGGCCGGCGCCGTCGGCGAAGGTGCTGCCCATGGCGATGTCGACGTTCTTCGAGACGCCGTCGAAGCCGGAGTTGCCGGTCGGGTAGTCGAAGTTGCGGGCGTCGAGACGGCCCTGCATGTAGGCGTTGTCGTTCTTGTGCTGGTAGGCGCTGTAGCCCGCGGTGATGCTGACGCCTTCAAACTCGGTGTCGAGCACGAAGTTCACCACGCCGGCGATGGCGTCGGAACCGTACACGGCCGAGGCGCCGCCGGTCAGGATGTCGACGCGGCTGACGAGCGAGGCCGGGATCATCGATATGTCGCGGACTTCCGCGGCACCCGGGGGCAGGCGGTTGCCGTTGACCAGGGTCAGGGTGCGCTGCGGGCCCAGGCCACGCAGGTCGATGGTCGGGTAACCGGTCGAGCCGTTGTTGGCGAAGGAGTCGAAGTAGGTCGACAGCTGCGGGTACTGGTTGACGAGGTCGTCGACGCGGGTGGCGCCGGCGAACTGGAACTCGTCACGGTTGATCTCGACGACGGGCGACGAGGCGGTGACGGTCTGGCTCTGGATGCGGGTACCGGTGACGACGATCGCGTCAAGGGTGGCGGCTTCGTCCTCAGTGCCTTCGTCCTGGGCGATCGCGGCGCCCGTGCTCATGGCGGACGCAGCACCCACGACGAGCGCGAACTTGATCGCGTCGCGGAGCTTGGTGGTCTTCAAAGTCATCTCTACTCTCCAAGTGGTTCTTGATTTGGCATGGGAGCCCGCCGCCGACGTGAAGCCACGCACCCCGGGTAACCGGCAGACCGCCCGACTATAAGCGGGCCCGGGCATTAATTAAAGTGTCGTTAAGAAAGCAGTCAAGAGCGTCTTCACGCGACCGATTGTCCTGAATGGGACGACGTCGCTTATTTTCGAAGGATTGTCGCTTTTTACCCGGCAGCGCTGCCGCCCCCAAAAAACATGTGGGAGGGACTTCAGTCCCGATGCCCTTCGCCGAAGAGCATCGGGACTGAAGTCCCTCCCACAGGGGAAGCGCGGGTCCGGGGCGGCTCAGCAGCAGCCGTGGTCGCCGAACTGGGCGGCACCGGCCTTCACGCCGACGCCCTGGGTCTTGCCCTGCTCGCTGGCCACGTAGTGCTCGGCGATCACCCGGGCCACGGCGGCGGTGACCCGCTTGCCGGTGGGGATGTGCAGGAACTCGTTCGGGCCGTGGGCGTTGGAGTGCGGGCCCAGCACGCCGGTGATCATGAACTGGGCGCCCGGGAACTTCTCGCCCAGCATGCCCATGAAGGGAATGGTGCCGCCTTCGCCCATGTACATGGCCGGGGCGCCGAAGAACTCCTGGCTGGCGGTGTCGATGGCCTTCTCCAGCCACGGGGCGAGCAGCGGGGCGTTCCAGCCGGTGCTGGCCTTCTCGAGCTCGACCTCGACCTTGCAGCCGTTGGGCGGGTTGGCCTCGAGCACGCGCTTGAGGATCTCGCCGGCCTTCTTCGGCTCCAGGGTCGGCGGCAGGCGGAGGCTGAGCTTCACGGCGGTGTGCGGGCGCAGCACGTTGCCGGCGCTCGACAGCGGCGGCATGCCGTCCTGGCCGGTGACCGACAGGGCCGGGCGCCAGGTGCGGTTGAGCACCAGCTCGGCCAGGTCGGGGTTCATCGGGGTCATGCCTTCCAGGAACGGGAACTTGTCCCAGACCTCGGTGCCCAGCACTTCGGCGGCGCGGCGGGCCTGGGCGATGCGCTGGTCGGGGATGTCGACGTACAGGTCTTCGACCAGGATCTTGCCGGTGGCCTCGTCTTCGAGCCGCGACAGCAGCTGGCGCAGGATGCGGAAGCTCGAGGGCACGATGCCGCTGGCGTCGCCGCTGTGCACGCCTTCGCTGAGCACGCTGACCTTGAGGTTGCCGCCGGCCAGGCCGCGCAGCGAGGTGGTGCACCAGAGCTGGTCGTAGTTGGCGCAGCCCGAGTCCAGGCACACCACGAGCGAGGGCTTGCCGATGCGGTCGGCCAGGTGGTCGACGTAGAAGGGCAGGTCGTAGCTGCCCGATTCCTCGCAGGCTTCGATCAGGATCACGCAGCGGCTGTGCGGCTTGCCCTGTTCCTTCAGCGCGCGGATGGCAGTGAGCGAGCCGAACAGCGCGTAGCCGTCGTCGGCGCCGCCGCGGCCGTAGAGCTTGTCGCCCTTGATCACCGGCTTCCACGGGCCGAGGTCGTCGGCCCAGCCGGTCATCTCGGGCTGCTTGTCGAGGTGGCCGTAGAGCAGCACGCAGTCGTCGCCCTCGCCGGGCACCTCGATGAAGATCAGCGGGGTGCGGCCCTCGAGTTCGACCACTTCCACGGTCATGCCGGCGATCGGCTGCGCCTTCGCCCAGCCCGCGAGCTGCTTCACGGCGTCGTCCATGTAGCCGTTCTCTTTCCACTGCGCATCGAACATCGGCGACTTGTTCGGGATGCGGATGTACTCGACCAGCTGCGGGACGATGTCGCCGTCCCAGGCGTCGGCGACGAAGCGGTCGGTCTTGGCGGTGTCCATGGCTTTCCTTCTTGCAGCGAGGGGATGTCCGGATTTTACCCCCGATGGCCGGGACCCTGCCGAACGCAGGTAGGAAGGCGCCGACGCGGCGAGCTGCGCGCTTCGCAGGGCGTCCGCCGGCGAATGGCGATGGGGCCGCGTGCGCGACCGATCGAGACTGGCGCTGCCGGTGCGGGCCGACCGCGGCCGGTCCACCCATTCCCGAGAGGTATCGCCATGCGCAAGTCCATTTCCCTGCTGTCCACCCTGCTGCTGTCGGCCCTGCTGGCCGGCGCCGCCCACGCCGCCGAAAAGGTCGACATCAACTCCGCCGATGCGGCCACGCTCGACCGCGTGCTCGACGGCGTCGGCCCCAGCAAGGCCGAGGCCATCGTCGCGCACCGCAAGCAGCACGGCGCCTTCCGCAGCGCCGACGAGCTGGCCGAAGTGAAGGGCATCGGCCTGTCCACGATCGAGGCCAATCGCGATCGCATCACCGTCGGCGCCGGCGCCGCGGGTGCGAAGGCGCCGCCGGCGGAGGACGCGGCCCCGAAGTCGCCGGCGCCGGCCGGGGGCTGAGGCGGGCGAGTGGCCGGGTCCGGGCTTGGCCGGATCCGGTCTCTCCGTAGCCCGGTCCCGGCCGGGCGGCTCTTCCTCGTGGCCCGGCTGCCGCCGGCTCCTTCCTTCCCCCTTGCCCAGGAGGCCTTCGATGTCCGCGATCCTGCCGGCTTCGGCCCGGCCTTCCAGCGGCTACCGCGCGCGGCGGCTGGAGCACCGCTCGGTGCCGGGCCGCACCTACGTGCTGACGGTCAACACCTTATATAAGCGCCCCGTGTTCCGGGACGACGAGGCGGCCCGGGCGGTCTGCCGGGTCCACACCGCCGCCTGGCCCTGGCGGGACGCCTGCCTGCTGGCCTGGGTGCTGATGCCGGACCACTGGCACGGGCTGGTCACGCTGGGCGAGCGGGATTCGCTGTCCACCCTGGTGGGCCGGTTCAAGGCGATCACCTCGCGCGCGGTCGAGGACCGGCACCGGGTGAACGGCTGGCTTTGGGGCCGCGGCTTCACCGATCGCGTGCTCGGGCCGAACGACGACCCGGTGGCGGAGGGCCGGCACCTCGTGGCCAACCCCGTGCGCGCGGGGCTGGTGTCCCGCCTCGCGGACTACGCCTACTGGAACGCGGCCTGGCTGCAGCCCGGCGACCTGTCGCCGGAGGACGCCGGCGTCGCGGCGACCAGCGTGCGGGACGGCGACGACGTGCCGCCGGGCTGAGTGCCGCGGGCGGGGCCTGCGCTAGACTTTGGCCATGATCCTGCCGCGCTACCGCATCGCTGATTCCACCATTCCCGGCGCCGGGCGCGGGCTGTTCCTCGAAGAGGCGGTGGCGCCGGGCCGCATCGTCGTCGCGCCGGACAACATCCCGGGCACGCAGCGCTGGGACAGCATCCGCGCGCGGCCCGATGCGGAGGCGGCGATGGCGGCGGCGGTGCGCTGGTTCGAGGACCAGTGCACGGTGTCGCTGGACTGGCCGGACGAGTGCTACGTCAACCACAGCTTCGCGCCGAACGGGCTGTGGCACCTGGGCTTCATCTTCGCGGCGCGGCCGCTGCAGGCGGGCGAGGAGTTGACGGTGGATTACCGCCACCTGCTGCCGGAGGGCGAGCAGGAAGCGTTCCGCGATGCCGCCAGCGGCGAAGCCATCATCGGTTTTTCCTGGTCGGAATCGCTGGCCCGTTCGACGCGCGAACTCGCCGCGCTGCAGGCCGCCTGATGCGCCTGCTGCACCTGCCCGCGCACGAATACCGCCGCGAACGCTGGCGCAACGAGCGCGGCTGGACCCGCGAGATCCACCGCCACCCCGAGGGCGCCGCCGACTGGCAGTGGCGCGTGTCCATCGCCGAGATCGACCAGGATGCGCCGTTCTCGCCCTTCCCGGGCTGCGACCGCGAGCTTGTCTTGCTTGCGGGCGAGGGCATGCACCTGCAGTTCGACGACGGCGAGCGCGAGCGCGTGCCGATGATGCCGCCGCACGACCGCCTGCGCTTCGCCGGCGAGCGCGCGCTGCATGCCGAGCTGGTGGATGGCCCGACCCACGATTTCAACCTGATCTGGCGCCGCGAGGCCTTCGACGCCACGCTGCTGCACCGGCCGCTGGTCGGCGCGATGGTTTTCTTCGCCGAACCCGGCGTCACCTGGCTCGTGCACCTGATGCGCGGCCAGGCGCACGTGAAGGACCTCGCCCGCCCGCTGCACCTCGCCCAGGGCGACAGCCTGCTGATGACCCACGACCCGGACGGCCCGACGCGCCGCATCCTCGACGGCGGCGGCGAACTCCTCCTCGCCAAGCTCACGCCACGGTAGGAGGGCCTTCAGGCCCGAAGCTTTTCAGACGCGGATCAACGCGGATAAACGCGGATAGAGCAAAAGCGATTCTGATTGGGTCATCGCGACGCGCAGCGGCCGGCGAAGATCCCCTCCAGTTCTTGCTCTATCCGCGTTTATCCGCGTTAATCCGCGTCAAAAATCTCTAACGATCATCGCGGGTCCAGACGGCGCCGTCTTCGCGCTTGACCGGGAATTTCGGCACGGCCGAGTAGGCCGGGGCGCAGAGGGCCTCGCCGGTGCGCAGGTCGAAGCGGGCGCCGTGCAGCGTGCATTCGACCTGGTCGCCGTCGATCGGGCCGGCGCTGAGTTCGAAGTCCTCGTGCGTGCACTTGTCCTCGAGCGCGTACAGGGCGCCGTCGAGGTTCACCACCAGGATCGGGGTGTCGCCGTCCCAGGCCACGCGCGATTCACCCGGCAGCAGCTCGGACTCGGCGCAGACGCGCACCCAGGCGGTCACAGCGTCTTCTCCAGCACCTCGAAGCGCAGGTCGTCGCGCAGCGGGATGCCGAAGCGCTCGTCGCCGTAGGGGAAGGGCTTCTTGAGGCCGGTGCGGCGGTAGCCGCGGCGCTCGTACCAGGCGATCAGCTCGTCGCGCACGTCGATCACGGTCATGCGCATCACGAGCATGCCGTAGTCGTCGCGGGCGATGCGCTCGGCCTCGGCCATCATCGCCTTGCCGAGGCCGCTGCGCTGCAGCGTCGGCACCACCGAGAACATGCCGAAGTAGCCGGCGCCATCCTCGACCGCCACGTGCGCGCAGGCCACCAGCGCGTCGCCGCGGAAGGCCAGCAGCACCTGGCTGCGGGGGCGCGCGATGTGCGCGAGCACGTCGTCGGGGTTGGTGCGGCGGCCGTCGAGCAGGTCGGCTTCGGTGGTCCAGCCGGCGCGGCTTACGTGGCCGCGGTAGGCGGACTCGACCAGGGCGACTATAGCCCCGGCGTCGGCCGGCGTGGCGGCGCGAAAGGCGAGGGGCGGCAGCCAGCCATTGCCAGCGTCGCCGCTCGCGGCGCTCGCGGTCGCGGGTTCCTTCTGCCAACTCATGCGAGCAGTTTCCTCACTTTCTCGATCGCGTCGCCCAGCGCCTCGACTTCAACGTGGGTGTTGTAGAAGGCCAGCGAGGCGCGGCAGGTGGCCGGCACGCCGAAGTGCGCCATCAGCGGATGTGCGCAGTGGTGGCCCGAGCGCACCGCGATGCCCTCGAGGTCGAGCAGCGTCGCCAGGTCATGCGCGTGCGCGCCTTCGACCAGGAAGCTGATCACCGCCGCCTTGCCCGGCGCTGTGCCGAACATGCGCAGGCCGGGGATGGCCGACAGCCGCGCCTCGGCCATGCGCAGCAGCGCCTGCTCGCGCGCCTCGATCTCGGCCATGCCGATCGCCTGCAGGTAGTCGACCGCCGTGCCCAGCCCGACCACGCCGGCGATGTTGGGCGTGCCGGCCTCGAACTTGTGCGGCGGGTCGTTGTAGGTCGTCTTCTCGAAGCGCACTTCCTTGATCATCTCGCCGCCGCCGAGGAAGGGCGGCATCGCCTTGAGGTGCTCGCGCTTCGCCCACAGCCCGCCCGTGCCGGTCGGGCCCAGCATCTTGTGGCCGGTGAAGGCGTAGAAATCGCAGCCCAGGGCCGGAATGTCGACCGCGCGGTGCGGGGTCGCCTGCGAGCCGTCCACGACGGTGATGACGCCGCGCTTGCGCGCCTCGCGGCAGATCTCGGCCACCGGGTTCACGGTGCCCAGCACGTTCGAGACGTGGGTGAACGCGAGGATCTTCACGTCGCCGGTGAGCTTGGCGCGCAGGTCGTCGAGGTCGAGCGCGCCCTCGGGCGTGATCTCGACGACCTTGATCACCGCGCCGGTGCGCTCGGCCACCAGCTGCCAGGGCACGATGTTGGCGTGGTGCTCCATGCGGGTGAGCAGGATGGCGTCGCCGGCCTGGAGCCGCGGCAGCGCGAAGCTGTAGGCCACGAGGTTGAGTGCGAAGGTGGTGCCGGACGTCAGCACCAGCTCGTTCGCCGGCACGTTGAGGAAGGCGGCCAGCTTGCCGCGCGCGCCCTCGTAGGCTTCGGTGGCCTCGCTGCCCAGCGCGTGCACGGCGCGCGAGACGTTGGCGTTGTGCTCGCGGTAGAAGGCGTCCACCGCGCGGATCACCGACTGCGGCTTCTGCGAGGTGTTGGCCGAGTCCAGGTACACCAGCGGCTTGCCGTGCACCTGGCGCGTGAGCACCGGGAAGTCGGCGCGGATGCTGAGCCAGTCGGGGCGGGTGGCGGCGCTCATCAGCTGGGGTCCTTGGCGTCGAGGCGTGCCGTGATCCGCTCGCCGAGGGCTTCGGCCAGCGACGCATCGCCCAGCACCGCCAGCGGCTCGCGCAGGAAGGCCTGCACCAGCAGCGCGCGCGCCTTGGCCTCGGGGATGCCGCGGCTGCGCAGGTAGAACAGCGCGGTCTCGTCGAGCCGGCCGACGGTGGCGCCGTGCGCGGCCTTCACCTCGTCGGCGTGGATCACCAGCACCGGCTGGCTGTCGATCTCGGCGGCGTCGGAGAGCAGCAGGTTCTTGTTCGAGAGGTTGGCGTCGCTGCCGTCGGCCCCGGCCTGGATCTCGATGCCGCCGTGGAAGACGGCGCGGCCGCGCTGGTCGGCCAGGCCGCGCCAGGGCAGCTCGCAGCGGGTATCGCGGGCCTGGTGGCGAATGCCGAGGCGGGTGTCGAGGTGCCGGCGGCCGTCGGCCAGCAGCACGCCGCCGGCCAGCACGGCGGCGCCGGTGCCCTGCAGATCGACGTTGAGTTCGTGGCGCGAGAGCGCGGCGCCGAGCTCGAGGTCGGCGCGGCGGTATTCGGCGCCCGCGGCGAGCACGGCGTCGGTGCGCGCGAACAGGCTGGCGCCGGTGTCCTCGGCCTGCACGCGGGCGTGCACCAGCCGCGCGTCGCGGGCCAGGTGCACGTGGGCCACGTGGTTGGCGAGGTGGCGGTGCGCGCCGGCGCCTAGGTGGTGCTCGACCACGGTGGCCGACGCGCCCGCGCGCAGCTCGACCAGGTGGCGCAGGTGCGCGGCGGCATCGGTGGCGCCGGGCGCGCCGACGAAGACGAGGTTCAGCGCGGCCTCGACATGCACGCCTTCGGCCACGCGCAGCAGCACGCCCTCGATCGCCAGCGCGGCATTGAACTTCGCGAACAGCGCGTCGGCCTCGTCGAACACGCGGCCGAACACCGCCACGGCGCGCGGGTCATCGCCGGCCAGCGCCTGCGACATCGGCCGCAGCTCGACGCCCGCGGGCAGGTCGGCCAGCGACGACAGCGCGGCGTCGAAGCCGCCGTTCACGAACACCAGGCGCGGCGACGGGATCGCGGCCACCACGGCGGCGTCCACCGGCGCGGCCACCGGCGCCGCGAAGCCACGCGCCGCCAGCGCCCGCAGCGAGGTGTACTTCCAGCTCTCGCTGCGCGGGCCGGGCAGGCCGGCGGCGAGCGCGGCGGCCAGGG
>NZ_AVCK01000056.1 GCF_000747155.1 Arenimonas metalli CF5-1
GCAACCACGCCGGCGCCGACGGTGCGGCCACCCTCGCGGATCGCGAAGCGCAGGCCCTCGTCCATCGCGATCGGCGCGATCAGGGTCACCACCATCTTCACGTTGTCGCCCGGCATCACCATCTCCACGCCTTCCGGCAGCTGGCAGGCGCCCGTCACGTCCGTCGTGCGGAAGTAGAACTGCGGGCGGTAGCCCTTGAAGAACGGGGTGTGGCGACCGCCCTCGTCCTTCGACAGCACGTACACCTCGGCCTCGAACTCCGTGTGCGGGTTGATCGAACCCGGCTTGGCCAGCACCTGGCCACGCTCCACGTCGTCACGCTTCGTGCCGCGCAGCAGCAGGCCCGCGTTGTCGCCCGCCTGGCCCTGGTCCAGCAGCTTGCGGAACATCTCAACGCCCGTCACGGTCGTCTTCTGGGTCGGACGGATGCCGACGATCTCGATTTCGTCACCCACCTTGATGATGCCGCGCTCGATGCGGCCGGTCACCACGGTGCCGCGGCCCGAGATCGAGAACACGTCCTCGACCGGCATCAGGAACGACTTGTCCACGTCGCGCTGCGGCTCCGGGATCCAGCTGTCCAGCGCTTCCACCAGCTTGATGATCGACGGCACGCCGATCTCCGACTGGTCGCCTTCCAGCGCCGAACGCGCCGAACCCTTGATGATCGGGGTGTCGTCGCCCGGGAAGTCGTACTTCGACAGCAGCTCGCGGACTTCCATCTCCACCAGCTCCATCAGCTCGGCGTCGTCCACCAGGTCCGCCTTGTTCAGGTAGACCACGATGTACGGCACGCCCACCTGGCGGGCCAGCAGGATGTGCTCGCGCGTCTGCGGCATCGGGCCGTCAGCGGCCGAGCACACCAGGATCGCGCCGTCCATCTGCGCCGCACCCGTGATCATGTTCTTCACGTAGTCGGCGTGGCCCGGGCAGTCCACGTGCGCGTAGTGGCGCGTAGCCGACTCGTACTCCACGTGCGCCGTCGAGATCGTGATGCCGCGCGCCTTCTCTTCCGGCGCCGCGTCGATCGCGTCGTACGCCTTGAACTCGCCACCGAAACGCTCGGCGCCAATCTTGGTCAGCGCGGCGGTCAGCGTGGTCTTGCCATGGTCAACGTGACCGATGGTGCCAACGTTCACGTGCGGCTTGGTGCGCTCAAACTTACCCTTGGACAT
>NZ_AVCK01000057.1 GCF_000747155.1 Arenimonas metalli CF5-1
GTTCGTCTCCTACCTCGAGCACCGCGGCATCGCCGGCGAGACCTATCGTCGCGACCATGATGTGGAGTCGCTATTCACCCTGGTGGGGCGCGGCGATGTCGCGGGCGTGAGCCGGCTGCTTGATCGCCTGAAGACCGACTTCAATGGCGACCTGTTCGAGCCGGGCGCGAAGACCGAGCTGTTCTGGAACAAGCTGCCTGCAGCCGCGATTTCGCGCCTGCACGCCTTCCTGCGCCGCGTGGACCTGGTCTCCGACCAGCAGGACTTCTGGAAATACGACTTCCGCTTCATTCCGGTCGAGCTGATCTCGGGCATCTACGAGTCGTTCCTGGCGGATGACAAGCGCGATGTCGGGGCGTACTACACCCCGCGCCACCTGGCGATGCTGGTGGTGGACCTGGCCTTGTCGAAGTCGACCAACCTCCTGTCCGAGCGTATCTACGACGGCGCCTGCGGCTCGGGCATCTTGCTGACGACGGCCTATCGGCGGCTGCTGGGCAAGGCCGAAGCGCAGGCCGGCCGGACGCTGGGCTTCGCCGAGCGGGTAAATCTGCTCAAGAGCAGCATCTTCGGATCGGATCTCAATCTGTCGGCCTGCCGGGTGACCGCGTTCAGCCTGTACTTGTCGGTGCTGGAGGGACTCGACCCGTCGGATCTCGCGATCCTGACCGCGCAAGGGTCCTCGCATCTGCCCAAGCTGGTGGGCCATAACCTGCAGGGCGGCGCCGAAGGCGACTTCTTCTCGCAGGCCAATCCCCGCTTCAAGACCCCCGACTGCAGCATTTTCTTGTCCAACCCGCCCTGGGTCGAACCCAAGAAGAACGTGGTGCTCTCGAGCGATACGTGGGCCAAGGCCAAGGGGTTCGACATCCCCCGGCGTCAGACGGCCGGCGCGTTCATCTTGCGCGCCCTGGAGTGCGTAACGCCGTCGGCCACGCTGTGCTTCATCCTCCCGGTCAGCATCCTGGCGGCGCCCAGCAGCCGCGCATTCATGCGCGAGGTGCTGGCGCGCTATGAGATCGAGACGCTGATCAACTTCGGCGACGTGCGCAAGCTCCTGTTCGCCGCGGCCCGCCAACCCTGCGTGGTGATGGTG
>NZ_AVCK01000058.1 GCF_000747155.1 Arenimonas metalli CF5-1
TGAATCGCCCCGTCTTTCCCGGAGGCTCCAAACCTTGAGAGGATGGAGCCATGAGCAACAAGTTGACGAGGTACGCACCCGAGGTGCGTGAGCGGGCGGTGCGGATGGTCCTGGACCACCAGGGCGAGCACAGCTCCCAGTGGGCGGCGATCACGTCGGTGGCCGGGAAGATCGGCTGCAAGGCGGAGACGCTGCGGACGTGGGTCCGCCGTGCCGAGCGCGACAGTGGGCTGCGGCCCGGGCTGACGACCGACGAGCAGGCGCGGATCAAGGCCCTGGAGCGCGAGAACCGCGAGCTGCGCCAGGCCAACGAGATCCTGCGCAAGGCGTCGGCGTATTTTGCCCAGGCGGAGCTCGACCGCCGATTCAAGCCTTAAAGGGGTTCATCGACGATCACCGCGATGCCTACGGGGTCGAGCCGATCTGCAAGGTGTTGCCGATCGCCCCGTCGACGTACTACGAGCACACCAGCCGCCAGGCCGACCCGTCACGCCAGCCCGCGCGCTGGCACCGGGAGCAGGCCCTGGTGCCCATCATCGACCGGGTCTGGAAAGAGAACCGGCAGGCCTACGGGGCGCGCAAGGTGTGGCGACAGTTGCACAGGGAAGGCGTGCCGGTGGCCCGCTGCACGGTGGAGCGGCTGATGCGCCTGGCCGGCCTGCAGGGCGTGGTGCGCGGCAAGCCGCGCAAGTGGATCGGCCAGGAGATGG
>NZ_AVCK01000059.1 GCF_000747155.1 Arenimonas metalli CF5-1
GCTGCGCCTGGCCTGCCCGCGCTGCGGGCCGCGGCTGGATCGGCTGGATTGGCTCGACCCCCATGCCCGGGTGACCCGACGGCTGGCCGAGAGCGTGGCCCGGCTGTGCGCCGGGACGTCGGTGCGGCACGCCGCCCGGTGGTTCGGGCTGGATTGGAAGACGGTCAAGGCGATCGACTTCCGGCATCTGGAACGCACGCTGGGCCCGCCGGACTTGGATGGCGTGCGGCTGCTGGCGATGGACGAGTTTGCGATCCAGAAGGGCCATCGCTACGCGACAGTAGTGGTGGACGCCGAACGCAAGCGGGTGCTGTGGGTGGGTCGCGGTCGTTCGAGAGCTGAAATAAAGCCGTTTTTTGAGCTGCTTGGCCCCGAGCGTTGTGCGCAAGTGCGTGCCGTGGCGATGGACATGAACACGGCCTACGACTTAGAGGTTCGGGCGCACTGCCCGAACGCCGAGGTGGTCTACGACCTGTTCCACGTCGTGGCGAAGTATGGCCGCGAGGTGATCGATCGGGTCCGCGTGGACGAGGCCAACCGGCTGCGCGCCGACAAGCCGGCCCGGCGGCTGGTAAAGACATCGCGCTGGCTGCTGCTGCGCAACCGCGAGAACGTGC
>NZ_AVCK01000060.1 GCF_000747155.1 Arenimonas metalli CF5-1
GGAGGAGAAGCCGATGGATCTGGTGAAGCGGAAGTTCAAGGCCGACCGGCCGAACGCGCTGTGGGTAAGCGACTTCACCTACGTGCCGACGTGGCAGGGATTTGTGTACGTGGCTTTCGTGATCGACGTATTCGCCCGGCGGATCGTCGGCTGGCGGGCCAGTTCGTCGCAGCAGACGCAGTTCGTGCTCGACGCACTCGAGCAAGCGGTGTGGGCGCGCCGCCCAGCGGAGAAGGCGCTGATCCACCATTCCGACCGCGGCAGCCAATACCTTTCCATTCGCTATACCGACCGCCTGATCGAGGCCGGCATCGAACCTTCGGTGGGCAGCGTCGGCGACAGCTACGACAACGCGCTGGCCGAAACGGTGATCGGACTGTTCAAGGCCGAGGTTACGAACCGCCGCTCCTGGCGCAGCCGGGAGGAGGTGGAATGGGAGACCTTGGGTTGGGTCGACTGGTATAACAACCAGCGACTGCTGGGGCCGATCGGCAACATACCCCCGGCGGAAGCGGAGGCGGCGTACTACGCCGGCAACACGGGTCACGCCATCGCGGCGTGACTCAAACGAAATGGCCTCCGGAGAAGCCGGGGCGATTCA
>NZ_AVCK01000061.1 GCF_000747155.1 Arenimonas metalli CF5-1
GCTGCAGCGCAAGGACATCTGCGAGGCGTTCGGTCTCACGCTTAACCATGTCACGCGGGAAATCACGGCTTACCGCAAGCTGCACAAGAACAACTTGGTCTACGATCCCGAGACGCGGGCCTGGCGGATCGGGCCGGGCTTCAAGCCAGCCTACGCCACCGGCGACCCCGGCGAATACCTGGCGATGCTGCATGCCTACGCCCTCAGTGGCGAGGCCGCGGTGATGGTGACGGCCGGCCCCACCGTGACCGCGGAAGCCTTGCCTCGGGTGGCCGGCAAGATCGATCGTGCCGTCCTCAAGGACATCATCGGCGGGCTGCGCCGTCATGGCGGCGTGGTCGTGAAATACCAGTCGTTCTCCGACCCCGAACCCACGGAGCGAACCCTCTGGCCCCACGCGCTGGTTTTCGCGAACGAGCGCTGGCATGTCCGGGCCTATGACAGCCGCAAGCAGCGTTTCTCTGACTTCGTGCTGGCAAGAATTCTCAAGGCGCGCCCGGCCACCGAGGCCGCGGC
>NZ_AVCK01000062.1 GCF_000747155.1 Arenimonas metalli CF5-1
CATAAATATGCCGCAGAACAGATCAAGTTCATAGCGAGACGCAAGGACCGCCCAGACCCCTGGATCCTGGGGAAGTTGGTCGAGAATCTCAAAGACCTGGGACTCAACGTCTTCCGGCTCGCGACGCGTTGCGCGAAGTCTCCAGCTCCCAGTCTTGGCAATCCGCACGGCCCCAGTGTTTCGGCCCACTAGTTCCTGGCCCTTCTGATACGACACTGTCGGGCTTGCGCCGAGCAATGCGCTCACCTCCTCGGGTACCAGATCGTCGCCGAAGAATCGAAGCGTTACCTCGGAATGATCGAATGCTCCCATCGGGGCCTAACGCCT
>NZ_AVCK01000063.1 GCF_000747155.1 Arenimonas metalli CF5-1
GCTGCAGCGCAAGGACATCTGCGAGGCTTTCGGTCTCACGCTCAACCATGTCACGCGGGAAATCACCGCTTATCGCAAGCTGCACAAGAACAACCTGGTCTACGATCCCGAGACCCGGGCCTGGCGGATCGGGCCGAGCTTCAAGCCAGCCTACGCCACCGGCGACCCCGGCGAATACCTGGCGATGTTGCATGCCTACGCCCTCAGTGGCGAGGCCGCGGTGATGGTGACGGCAGGCCCCGCCGTGAAGGCGGAAACCTTGCCTCCGGTGGCGGGCAAGATCGATCGCGCTGTCCTCAAGGACATCATCGGTGGGCTGCGCCGTCACGGTGGAGTGCTAGTGAAATACCAGTCGTTCTCCGACCCCGAACCTACGGAGCGAACCCTCTGGCCCCACGCGCTCGTCTTCGCGAACGAGCGCTGGCATGTCCGGGCCTATGACAGCCGCAAGCAGCGATTCTCTGACTTCGTGCTGGCCAGAATTCTCAAAGCCCGCCCGGCCACCGAGGCCGCGGCGCCGGCGTCAGCGGCGGATGACCGCGACTGGCAGACGCAGGTCACGATCGATGTCTTCCCTTCCCCGGGTCTATCCGCCTCGCAGCAGGCGGTGGTCGCGCGTGAGTTCGGCATGCGTCGTCAGGGCGAGCTCTGGAGCTGGAAAGTGTCCATGCGTCAGTGCCTGGTCAAGTACTTCCTACTGGCGCACCGCCTCGACCTGCCGGCCAGCGCCGCGCCCCACCGACGAGTGGCTCTGCGCGACCCGAAGCTGGCCAAGGACTATGCCTTCACGGACGACTGATCGCCGGGGAGGAACGCGATGATGTCCTCCAAGGTCATGGGCCGGGACGCAAGGCCCAACCGCATCGCCGGCGTTTTGCGGTCCTCCCCGACCAGGACGAAGTTGTACGTGACCCGGAAGATCTCAAGCAGCCGCATGACGACCGTGGGGTTGTAGACGGCATAGCCGTGCCACCGGGTGTTGGAGCTCGGCGAAAAGATGGGGCGTTCGAGCACGGAGAGCCGGCGCCGCACCTGCATGAAGAAGCGGTCAAGCGCGTGCATTCTCACATCCAGCAGATAATCGGCCAGGGTCGAAGGGTCCAGATCACCTCGGTCCGACAGGTAGCACATGGCCTTGGCCGGCTCGCCCATATTGGGCATTGGATGCGGCACCCACCGTTTCACCACCGGCAGGCCTAGAAACTCTGGGTGACCGATCGCAGACAGCAGCAGCTGTTTGGCGACGTCAAACTTGCGCATCCCCGGGTGTGCGGCTTGCGCTTTTGCCAAGGCGGCTTCGCTGGCGGCCAGGAGTCGCTTCTTCTGGTCCACAGATAGAGACTTATCGATCCTTACCCAAAAGGCTTCGACCGTTCCCGCCTTGACCCGAGGCCCGAACGCGGCGAAGCATCCGCCGTGCAGGCCGGGGTCCCGGTCGAGATAGAAGTGAAGCTGCTCAATCTCCGGCAGCAGCTGCCCAATGCGGTAGAAGTGGGCGTAGATCGTATAGGGCGAGTGGATGCGGACGCCGCGCGAGGGCAAGCGAGACTCCTCTGGCAAGGGATCCTCGGCCTCGTTCGGTCCATCCTCGAACGGCAAGAAGATGCGTGCGTACTTTCGAAACGCCGGCCGTTTCGCGGGATCGCCGCACGCTTGCGCGGCCATTTCCAGATCGTGCACGTCGTAACGCGGATCGTAGTCGAGATGGAGGCCAAGCACGAAACCTGATGAGGTCTCGGCGCTGGCCACCGCGCCCATCTGGGTGACCCGCCGGTCGAACTGGCTACTCCAGTTGAGGACGTGCTCCTGCCGATCCACTGCAATGCCAAGACGGGTCTTCTTCAGTGACTGCAACCGCTCATCATGCGCCGCGGCAACGCGCAGACACTGCTCATGAATGAATCCGATCCTCTGGTAGATGACAGGCGCCGTCACTTCCGCGACCTCGCAAATGCGGCGCATCGGGGACTTGTTGATCAGCAAGCGATAGATGATCGCCGTCTTGCCTGGCAGCCGTTGCCGAAGTGAAGATCGGATCGGGACAGTGAAGGTCTTGGCGCACGCCTTGCACCGGAAACGCCTCGACCCGGCGGCTGTGGTTCCGAAGGCCTGATAGCGCGTGGGTGGCGATGTGTCGGCCAGCCCGTTGTGAGTACAATTTTCGTTGCGGCAGGCTATCGAGCTAACCTGGGCCGGGGCGTGGGTGATCCGCTCCAGCTCTTCCACGACCGCCCGATTACTCTTGATGGCGTTCGTTTCGTTGCAGAGCTTGCATCGCAAGCCAGCCGTGTTCTTGCCCGACCCCACGGCAATGTAGTTGTCGACCACCTTCGGGTTCGGGCCCCTATCAACCCGAGCCAACGGGAGGACGCCGAAGTTCGCACAGCGCGGGTTGCGGCAGGAGTTCACCTGCACCCCCTGAACCATTTCGGGGCAACGTTCGCTCGTCGGTGGAATAGCGCGCAAAAAAGAACCCCCAGTCGGAATCGACCTAGGGATTATAGAGCCGGGAACCTATACCGTCAACACGTTAACGTAACGGCTGGGGGATTCCCGGGCCTTTTCCTTGGGTTCGGACGCGGGATCAGAGCCGGTCTTCGGCGACCCGCACCGTGTAGACCTTGCGCAGCGCCTTCGTGTACTCCTGGAACTCGACCAGGCCGCGGGCCTGCGCGAACTGGCCGAGGATCAGCGTGCGGGTGGCGTCGTCGAGCGTGGCCAGGTCGCCCGGGGTGACCGCGGTCACCTCGAACAGCACCTGGCGGTCCGCACCGACCTTGGCGATGCCGAACGAGGGCTTGCCCTCCTCCGGCGCGGCCACGCGGAAGGCCTCGGCCAGCAGCGCCGGCGGCAGCCCGGCCTGGCGGGGAATGTTCTCGAGCTCGGCCACGGTGCGGCCGACCTCGGTGGCCAGCGCATCGAGCGTCTCGCCGGCACGCGCACGCTCGAGCAGCGCCTCGGCCTGGGCCTGCGCGGCCTGGGCCAGGCGGTCGGCGTTGAGGTCGGAGAGCACGCGGTCCTTGACCTCGGCGAACGGGATCGCGGCCTCGGGCACGTGCTCGACGACATGGATGACCACGATGTGGTTGGGTCCGATCTCGATCGCGTCGCTGACCTGGCGCTCGGTCTTCTGCGCGTCGCTGAAGGCGGCCGCACGCACCGCCTCGATCGCCGACAGGCCCTGGTCCAGGCCCCCGCGGCCAAACAGCCCGGTGCGCTGCACCGGCAGGCCCAGCGCCTCGGCCGACGGCGCGAGCGCGGTCGGATCCTTGTAGGTGCGCTCGATCAGTCGGCCGCTGAGCTCGCTGAACAGACGCTCGGCTTCGTTCTCGAAATACTCGGCCTCGAGCTCGGCGCGCACGTCCTCGAACGGGCGCTCGGAACCCGGGGTGAGCTCGCGCAGCTGGATCACGTGCCAGCCATCCGGGGTGCGCACCGGGTCGGTGACCTGCCCGGCCTCGTCCAGCGCGAACAGCGCCTGCTCGAAGGCGGCATCGAACAGCCCGGCCTCGACGACGCCCAGGTCGCCGCCCTCGGCCTTGGAGCCGAGGTCGTCGGAGTTCTCGCGCGCCAGCGCCGCGAAATCGGCGCCCGGCGCCCGGGCCTGCGCGGCCAGGGCAGCGGCGCGCTCGCGCGCGGCGTCGTTGGTGGCCTGGTCGGCATCCACCGCGGCCGCCACCAGGATGTGCGAAGCGACGCGCTGCGGCTCGGTCACGTAGCGGGAGCGGAGCTCCGCGTAGCGCGCGCGCAGCGTGTCCTCGTCGACCGTGGTGGGGACATCGAGGCTGGCGCCGTCGATCTCCACGTACTCCACCGCCACCTTTTCCTCGCTGCGGTACAGCGACGGGTTGGCGTCGTACCAGGCCTGCAGCTCCGCATCGGTCGGCGGCTCGGCCGGCAGCGACGGCGTCGGCAGGTCGAGCAGGCGCAGCGTGCGGGTCTGCTGGCTGAGCTTGAGGAAAGCCTCGAGCTCGGCGTCGCTGGCGATCGCGCTCCCGATGATCTGGTTGGGCAGCATGCGGCTGGCGAGGTCGGCACGCACGGACGCCATGAACTGGGCGTGGGTCAGGCCCTGCCCCGCCAGCGTCAGCCGGTACTGGTCCGGGCTGTACACGCCGTTGACCTGGAACTGCGGCAGCGCCTTGAGCTGCTCGGCGACTTCCTGGTCGGAGATGGTCAGGCCCTCGCGCTCGGCGACCAGCGCCATCAGCGCGTCATCCACCATGCGGTCGAGGATATTGCGCTTGGATTCGATCGACTCGAACGCGGCGCTGTCGAAGGCCTCGCCCTGCTGCTGGCGCGCCTCCTGGCGGGCCTGCTCGAAGCGGCGGCGGAATTCCTCCTGGGAAATCTCGCGCTCCTGTTTGCCGAAGACCCAGAACTTGGCGGGGCCCTCGACCTTGGCGGCGTAGGTCTCGATTTTCGGCGAGAAATACGCCTCGAGGCCGAAGAACGCCATCGTGATGATGACGGCGCCGAGGATGAGGTAAGCGATCCAACCCGAGGACTTGTCGCGAATGCGCTGCAGCATGTGGGCTTTGCCGTTCGAAGGTGGAGCCCGGTTTCCCGGGCCGGAAAAAACGAAGGCGCCCTTGTGGGGCGCCCTCGAGGATATGGCGGAGTGGACGGGACTCGAACCCGCGACCTCCGGCGTGACAGGCCAGCATTCTAACCGACTGAACTACCACTCCGCTGAATCACTTACTGGTGGGTGCTGAGGGTTTCGAACCCCCGACCCTCGCCTTGTAAGGGCGACGCTCTACCGCTGAGCTAAGCACCCCTACAAGACGCTCAGTTTACAGCATCCTTTAGGGCTTTGCCAGCCTTGAACGCAGGATTTTTCGAAGCCTTGATTTTGATGGTGTCGCCGGTCTGCGGATTGCGGCCCTGGCGGGCGGCGCGCTTGCGGACGGAGAAGGTGCCAAAGCCCACCAGAGTGATGGTTTCGCCCTTCTTGAGCGCCTTCTTGATCACTTCGATCATGGCGTCGACAGCGCGGCCGGCGTCAGCCTTGGACAGCTCGGCGCCATCGGCGACGGCACTCGTAAATTCGGCTTTGTTCATTATTGACTCCCTGGGCGGGGGGTTACCCGCATTCTGAAAAACCGGACCGGCCCGGCAATGGCCTGGGGCGCGGCTCCGATCCACCTGTGCCAGCGCACCCGGAGGTTTCCGGTGCGAAGGTTGGATGATTTATACCAGTCGCATTTTGACCGCGCAATACGCGAAAGCCAGATATTTCGCGGGTTTCAGGGGCTTGCGGCGCTTCGCGATCAGTGCGTCATCGCGGCGCCGCCGGCGTCTTTACCACCCGGTTCGCTGCTGGCTTCCGGGGCGGGCTCGGAGCCCGCGCCCGGGGACAGCGGCCGCACCAGGGCGACATCCAGCACCTCGTCGATCCACTTGACCGGAATGATCTCAAGGCCTTGGGTGACGTTCTTGGGGATGTCCGCAAGGTCCTTCTTGTTCTCGTCCGGGATCAGCACCGTACGGATGCCGCCGCGCAGGGCCGCGAGCAGCTTCTCCTTGAGGCCGCCGATCGGCAGCACGCGGCCGCGCAGGGTGATCTCGCCGGTCATGGCGACGTCAGCGCGGATCGGGACGCCCGAGAGCACCGAGACCAGGGCCGTCACCATCGCGATGCCCGCGCTGGGGCCGTCCTTCGGGGTCGCGCCCTCGGGCACGTGCACGTGGGTGTCGAACTTGTTGTGGAATTCGGTGTCCAGGCCCAGCCGCTCGCTGCGCGAACGCACCACGCTGTAGGCGGCCTTCACCGACTCCTGCATCACGTCGCCAAGCTGGCCGGTGAGGATCAGCTGGCCCTTGCCGGGCAGCAGCGTGGCTTCGATCTGCAGCAGGTCGCCGCCGACCTCGGTCCAGGCCAGGCCGGTGACCAGGCCCACTTCGCTCTCCTGCTCCGCGCGGCCGAAATCGTAGCGCTGCACGCCCAGGTACTTGTCGAGGTTCTTGGGGGTGACGCTCATCGACAGCGGCTTGCCGTTCTTGCGCGGGCCGGCCAGCGCGATCTCCTTGACCACCTTGCGGCAGATCTTGGACACCTCGCGCTCGAGGTTGCGCACGCCGGATTCGCGCGTGTAGTAGCGCACGATGTCGCGCACCGCCGCCTCGCTGACCTTGAGCTCGGACGGCTTGAGGCCGTTGGCCTTGAGCTGCTTCGGGATCAGGTACTTCTCGGCGATGTGCAGCTTCTCGTCCTCGGTGTAACCCGGGATGCGGATCACTTCCATGCGGTCGAGCAGCGGGCCCGGGATGTTGAGCGAGTTCGAGGTCGCCACGAACATCACTTCCGACAGGTCCAGGTCGACCTCGAGGTAGTGGTCGTTGAACGAGTGGTTCTGCTCCGGGTCCAGCACTTCGAGCAGGGCCGAGGACGGGTCGCCCCGGAAGTCCATGCTCATCTTGTCGATCTCGTCGAGCATGAACAGCGGGTTCTTGCTGCCGACCTTGCTCAGGTTCTGGACGATGCGGCCCGGCATCGAACCGATGTAGGTGCGCCGGTGGCCGCGGATCTCGGCCTCGTCGCGCACGCCGCCGAGCGACATGCGCACGAACTTGCGGTTGGTGGCCTTGGCGATGGACTGGCCGAGCGAGGTCTTGCCCACGCCGGGCGGGCCGACGAGGCAGAGGATCGCGCCCTTCATGTTCTTCACCCGCGACTGCACCGCGAGGTACTCGAGGATGCGCTCCTTCACTTTCTCCAGGCCGTAGTGGTCGGCGTCGAGCACGTCGAGCGCGGCCTTGAGGTCCTTGCGCACCTTGCTGCGCTTCTTCCACGGCACGCCGACCAGCCAGTCGATGTAGTTGCGCACGACGGTGGCCTCGGCCGACATCGGCGACATCTGCTTGAGCTTGTTGAGTTCGGTGCGGGCCTTGGCCTCCACGGGCTTGGGCATGCCGGCGGCCGCGACCTTCTTGGCGAGCTCCTCGAGTTCGTTCGGCGCCTCGTCCAGCTCGCCGAGCTCCTTCTGGATCGCCTTCATCTGCTCGTTGAGGTAGTACTCGCGCTGGCTCTTCTCCATCTGCGACTTCACGCGGCCGCGGATGCGCTTCTCGATCTGCTGCACGTCGATCTCGCCGTCCACCAGGCCGATCAGCATTTCCATGCGCTGGCCGATGTCGAGGGTCTCGAGCAGCTGCTGCTTGTCCGACAGGCGCGCGCCGAGGTGGGCCGAGATGGTGTCGGCCAGCCGGCTGGGCTCGTCGATGCCCGACAGCGTGGTGAGCAGTTCGGGCGGCAGCTTGCGGTTGGTCTTGACGTACTGTTCGAACAGGGTCATCAGCGAGCGCTGGGTGACCTCGAGCTCGCGCGCATCGCGCTCGTGCAGCGAGTCCACCTCGACGCCGGTGGCGGTGAGCGCGCCCTCGCGGTCGCCGTAGCCGTCGATCGCCACGCGCGCGGAGCCCTCGACCAGCACCTTGATGGTGCCGTCGGGGAGCTTGAGCAGCTGCAGCACCTGCGCCAGCGTGCCGACCGAGTACAGGTCGTCGGCGGCCGGGTCGTCGGTGTCCGGGCTCTTCTGCGCGATCAGCAGGATTTGCTTGTCGCCGGCCATCGCCAGGTCCAGCGCCTTGATCGAGCGGTCACGGCCGACGAACAGCGGGATGACCATGTGCGGGTAGACCACCACGTCGCGCAGCGGCAGCACGGGCAGGTCGAGGCGGTTCGGGACGGGGGTCTTGTCTTCCATGGGATTGGCTCCGTCGGGGGCCGGGGGCCCCGCTATGGCTCAGGTTATGGGGGCCGCGGGCGCCGCTTGCAAGTTTTTCTTCCGGAAAAGAAACGGGCCGGAAAGACCGGCCCGGGATTCAAGCACTTGCAGCGTCCGGCTCAGTCGCCGGAGGCCGCCTTGGGCGCCGCGGCGGGCGCCGGGCTGCTGGAGTAGATCAGGTAGGGCTCGGTGGCATGGCTGATCACCGACTCGTCCACGACGACCTTGCTGACGTTCTCGAGCGACGGCAGGTCGTACATGGTGTCGAGCAACACCGACTCCATGATGGTGCGCAGGCCGCGGGCGCCGGTCTTGCGCTTGAGCGCGCGCTTGGCGATCGCCATCAGGGCATCCGGGCGAACCTCGAGCTCGACGCCCTCCATCTCGAACAGCTTCTTGAACTGCTTGGTGATGGCGTTCTTGGGCTCGGTGAGGATCTTGATCAGCGCGGTCTCGTCGAGCTCCTCGAGCGTGGCGACCACCGGCAGGCGGCCGACGAACTCGGGGATCAGGCCGAACTTGATCAGGTCCTCGGGCTCGACCTCGGCCAGCAGCTTGCCGACCTCGATCTTGCGCTCGGCGCTCTTCACCTTCGACGAGAAGCCGATGCCGCCGGCCTCCGTGCTGCGGGCCTGGATGATCTTGTCGAGGCCGGCGAAGGCGCCGCCGACGATGAACAGGATGTTCTTGGTGTCGACCTGCAGGAATTCCTGCTGCGGGTGCTTGCGGCCGCCCTGCGGCGGCACCGAGGCCACGGTGCCCTCGATCAGCTTCAGCAGCGCCTGCTGCACGCCCTCGCCCGACACGTCGCGGGTGATCGACGGGTTCTCGGACTTGCGCGAGATCTTGTCGATCTCGTCGATGTAGACGATGCCCTGCTGCGCCTTCTCGACGTCGTAGTCGCACTTCTGCAGCAGCTTCTGGATGATGTTCTCGACGTCCTCGCCGACGTAGCCCGCCTCGGTGAGGGTGGTGGCGTCGGCGATGGTGAACGGCACGTTGAGCAGGCGCGCGAGGGTCTCGGCCAGCAGGGTCTTGCCCGAGCCGGTGGGACCGATCAGCAGGATGTTGGACTTCGACAGTTCGATGTCGTCGTTCTTGATCCGGCTCTCGATGCGCTTGTAGTGGTTGTACACGGCGACCGAGAGCGTCTTCTTGGCGCGCTGCTGGCCGATCACGTACTGGTCGAGGACCTCGAGGATCTCGCGCGGCTTGGGCAGGTGGCTGCGGGCGGCGTGCGCCTTCTCCTCGAGCTCCTCGCGGATGATGTCGTTGCACAGCTCGACGCATTCATCGCAGATGAACACGCTGGGGCCCGCGATCAGCTTGCGAACCTCATGCTGGCTCTTGCCGCAGAACGAGCAGTACAGGATCTTGCTGCTGTCGCCGGTACGGCCCTGGCGGTCTTCGGTCATGCTCTGGTTGCCCTGGTGGAATGGGTCGGAATCGAGAATATCACAGGCCGCCAATGGTCAAGCCCCGACCCGGACGGGGCCGGATCGGGGCATGAAGGCGGCGTTCGGGGCCGGTCAACCGGCCTGGACGGTGTCGTCGGGCCGCGAGCTGATGACCGCATCCACGACGCCGTAGGCCTTGGCCTCTTCCGACGACATGAAGTAGTCGCGCTCGACGTCGCGCTCGATCTTGTCGATCGGCTGCCCAGTGTTGTCGGACAGCTCCTTGTTCAGGCGCTCGCGCAGGAACAGGATTTCCTTGGCCTGGATCGCGATGTCGCTGGCCTGGCCCTGGGCGCCGCCCGAGGGCTGGTGGATCATGACGCGCGAGTTCGGGAGGATGTAGCGCTTGCCCTTGGTGCCGGCGGCCAGCAGGAAGGAACCCATGCTGGCGGCCTGGCCGACGCAGATGGTGCTCACGTCCGGCTTGATGAAGCGCATCGTGTCGTAGATCGCCAGGCCGGCGGTGACGATGCCGCCGGGCGAGTTGATGTACAGGCTGATGTCCTTCTCGGGGTTCTCGGCCTCGAGGAACAGCAGCTGGGCGACGATCACGTTCGCCATGTAGTCGTCGATGGGGCCGACCAGGAAGATCACGCGCTCCTTGAGCAGGCGCGAGTAGATGTCATACGCCCGCTCGCCGCGGCTGGTCTGCTCGACCACCATCGGCACCAGGTTCAAGCCCTTGATCGGTTCCATGCGACGTCCTCCGTTTTGGCCGATCTTACGCGGCCGGGCGCATCAGTTCGGTGAAGCTCAGCGCCTGCTCGGTCGCGTCGGCCCGCTCGGCGATCCAGTCGATCACCTGCTCTTCCATCACGCGGTTCCGGAGGCCCTGCATGAGGTTGGGGTCGTTCTTGTAGAGTTCAACGACCTGCTCCGGCTCCTCGTAGGTCGAGGCGATCAGCTGCAGGGTCTCGTTCAGGCGGCGGCCGTCGAGCTTGAGGTTGTTCTGGCGGGCGACCTCGCCGACCAGCAGCGCCGCGGCGACGCGGTTGCGGGCGGCCGGCATGAACATCTCCGGGTCGGCCTTGGCGTTGGCCTGGCCCTGCTGGCGGGCCTGCTGCTCGGCGGCAGCGGCCATGTTGCGGGCCTCGGCCTGGACCAGGCGCGGCGGCAGCTCGACGCTGCTGTACGCGGCCACCAGCTTGGAAGCCACTTCCGCGCGCAGGCGCGCCATCAGCGTGCCCTTGAGCTCGCGCTCGAGGTTGGCGCGCACTTCCTTGCGGAACTGCTCGACCTTGCCGTTCTTGATGCCGAAGCTCTTGACGAAGGCTTCGTCGATCTCGGGCAGGTGCGGCTCGGAGACCTTGTGCACCTTGAGCTGGACCTTGGCGGACTTGCCGGCCAGCTCGGTGGCGCGCCAGTCAGCCGGGAAGGTCATGTCGACCTCGCGCTCGTCGCCGGCGGACATGCCGGCCAGCGCGGCCTCGAGTTCGGGCAGCATCACGGCCGAACCCAGCACGGTGTTGCCCTTGTCGCTGCCCTCGGCGGGCATGCGCAGCTCGCCGCTGGTGGCGACGGTCTCGACCGCCAGCAGGTCACCCGGCTGCGCCGGGCGCTCGACCGCGACCCAGGTGCGGCGCTGCGCGCGCAGGGTCTCGATCATGCCGTCGATGTCGGTGTCCTCGATGGACGAGGTGGTGCGCACGACCTTGAGCTGCTTCGGGTCGATGGTGCCGAAATCAGGCACGACCTCGAAGGTGGCGGTGAAGCGGATCTCGCCCTCGGCGGCGGCCGGGTCGGCCTTCAGCTCGGGGTTGCCGGCGACCAGCAGCTTCTGCTCGCGCAGGGCCTCGCCGAGGCTTTCGCGGACCAGCTCGCCGTAGGCCTCGCTGCGGACCTGCGGCCCGAAGCGCTGCTCGATGACCTTGGCGGGCACCTTGCCCTTGCGGAAGCCCTTGATGTTCGCTGTGCGCGCGATCTCGACCAGGCGCTTGCCGACGACGCCGTCGAGGCGCTCCGCCGGCAGGGTGATGGTGAGGCGGCGTTCCAGGTTGGCGGTGTTCTCGAGCGAAACTTGCATGTCAACTCCTGACCGCGCCGTTCCCGGGCGCGAAAATGAAAAAACCCGCAGAGCCCCGAATCATCCCCGCGCCTCCGTTGCCGGATGGTGCGAAAGGAGAGACTCGAACTCTCACGGGTTGCCCCACTGGAACCTAAATCCAGCGCGTCTACCAGTTCCGCCACTTTCGCATTGCCGCGCGGTGACGATTCAATCGGGAAGATGGTGGGCCGTGTAGGATTCGAACCTACGACCTATTGATTAAGAGTCAACTGCTCTACCAACTGAGCTAACGGCCCGTTATCTTCCCGCCGAAGCGGCTTGCGACGCGACATTATGCCGCGCTTGGAACTGGGGTGGAAGACGGGACTCGAACCCGCGACCCTCGGAATCACAATCCGATGCTCTAACCGACTGAGCTACATCCACCACATTGTGAACCTTAACCCGTTCCACCCCTCCCGGCCTGGCGCGCCCGGCAGGAATCGAACCTGCAACCGCCGGCTTAGAAGGCCGGTGCTCTATCCAGTTGAGCTACGGGCGCCTGCCGGGATGATACCGACCGCGTCCGCCCGCTTCCATGCGCGGTTACCGCAGGTGCCGGGAAAGCTGGCCTGGTCGGGGCAGAGGGATTCGAACCCACGACATCCAGCTCCCAAAGCTGGCGCTCTACCAGGCTGAGCTATACCCCGGCGGTGAAGCCCGGCACCCGGGAAGGCGCGCCGCACGAGTTACAACTTTACGGCCGCCCCGGCGGGAGGTGCAACGCACCCCCTGCCTGGGCCACCGAACAAAAAGGGTGCCGAAGCACCCTGTTTGCCGAAGAGTGGCGCGCCCGGAGAGATTCGAACTCCCGACCACCAAGTTCGTAGCCTGGTGCTCTATCCAGCTGAGCTACGGGCGCGCAGAAGCGAAATTATGGGGGACGCTGGCGAAGCCGTCAATGCCTTTGGTGAAACAAAATCCGAAGGCGACCCAAGCACACCTTTGTCCGTCGTTGCCGGGTGGAAAAAACGCCGCCTTTCGGCGGCGGATTCGACCTGGCGGAGTGAGAGGGATTCGAACCCTCGATCAGGCTTTTGACCCGATACTCCCTTAGCAGGGGAGCCCCTTCGGCCACTCGGGCATCACTCCGTTACGGACACCGACCCCACCCTCTCGGGCGAAACCGGCCGCATAGGATAGCCTTTCAATCGGGCTTCGGTAAACCCGCATCTGCGGCGGCGCCGGAGGGCGCATCGCCGTCGTCCTTTTGGATGCGCTGGAAGATTTCCTCGCGATGCACGGCCACGTCCTTGGGCGCCGTGATGCCGATCCGCACCTGGTTGCCCTTGACGCCCAGCACCGTCACGGTGACCGAGTCACCGATCATCAGGGTCTCTCCCACCCTACGCGTCAAAATAAGCATTGCTCTCCCTCCCGATACGTCCCTGCACCGGCCCGCGCGACCCGATGGCTGCGCGCGGTTCCCAGCCGCAAGATGGCGGCGTTTTCCGATGGTAGTGCGCGGCCGGGCGGGGCGCAATGAAACGCGCCCCGCGCGCGGCAGGACTCAGCCCAGGCGATCGGCCACCCAGGCCGGCACGCCCTGCAGGGCCGCCACCAGCGCCGGGCCGTCGGGACCGCCGCCCTGGGCCATGTCCGGGCGTCCGCCGCCCTTGCCGCCGATTTGCGCGGCGACATGGGCCAGCAGCTCACCGGCCTTCACCTTGCCCAGCGCGGCACCCTGCACGCCCGCCACCAGCGAGGCTTTCCCGCCATCGGCCGAGGCCAGCACGATCACGGCGTCGCCGAGGCGCGACTTGAGCTGGTCCACGGCATCGCGCAGCGACTTGGCGTCGAGGCCCTCTAGACGCGCCGCGACCACCTTGGTACCGGACACCTCGGGCGCGGAGGCCGCCAGGTCCGAGGTGGCGCCGGCGGCGGCCTTGGCCTTGAGCGATTCAAGCTCGCGCTCGAGCTTCTTCTGGCGGTCGAGCAGCTGGCGCAGCTTGTCGACCACGTCGCCGGCATTGCCGCCGAGCAGGCTGGCGGCCTCCTCGAGGCGACGCTCTTCGGCGGCGATGTGCGCCAGCGCGCCCTCGCCCGTCACCGCCTCGATGCGGCGCACGCCGGCGGCCACGCCGCCTTCGGAAAGGATCTTGAACACGCCGATGTCGCCGGTGTGGTGCACGTGGGTGCCGCCGCAAAGTTCGGTGGAGAACTCACCCATGCGCAGCACGCGCACGTGCTCGCCGTACTTCTCGCCGAACAGCGCCATTGCGCCGAAATCCAGCGCTTCCTGCATGCCCATGTGGTGCACTTCGGCCTCGGCGTTGCGGCGGATCTCGGCGTTCACCATGGCCTCGATGCGGGCGAGGTCGGCGGCCGGGATCGCCTGGAAGTGCGAGAAATCGAAGCGCAGGCGGTCGGGCGCGACCAGCGAGCCCTTCTGCGTCACGTGCTCGCCCAGCACCTTGCGCAGCGCGGCGTGCAGCAGGTGGGTGGCGGAATGGTTGAGCACCGTGGCCTGGCGCCGCGCCTCGTCCACGCGCGCCGAAAGGCGGTCGCCGACCTTCAGCGTGCCGCCCGCGAGGCGGCCCAGGTGGCCGTGGAAGGTGCCCGAGAGCTTGAGCGTGTCGCGCACGTCGAAGCGACTGCCGGCCGGATCGAGCAGCTGGCCGGCATCGCCGACCTGGCCGCCGGACTCGGCGTAGAACGGCGTGCGGTCCAGCAGCACGACGGCCTCTTCGCCCACCGCGAGCTGCTGCACGGGCTTGCCCTCGCGGACGATGGCGACGATGCGGCAGCCGTCGGCGTCCAGCGACTCATAGCCGAGGAACTCGGTGGGCCGCAGGGTGGCGATCAGGTCGGTCGGCAGCGCGGTGACGCCCGAGAACTTGCTGGCGGCGCGGGCGCGGTCGCGCTGCTGCTCCATCAGCGCCTCGTACTCGGCCAGCGCGCCGTCGGCCAGGGCCCAGCCCTTGTCGGCGTTTTCGCGCAGCAGGTCGGCGATCAGGTCCGGCGGGCAGCCATAGGTGTCGTGCAGCTGGAACAGCTGCTCGCCGCGGATGCGGTTGCCCGAGGCCGCCAGGTAGTCCTGCAGGCGCGCCATGCCGGCATCAAGCGTCTGCGCGAACGCGGCCTCCTCGCCCTTCAGCGCCTGTTCGACCAGCGTCTGCTTGGCGGCCAGCTCGGGATAGGCCTCGCCCATCACCTCGACCAGCGGCTGCACCATGCGCCAGAACTTGCCGTCGGCGCTGAGCCCGTCGAGCTTCCAGAAATGGCGGATGGCGCGGCGGATGATGCGGCGCAGGACATAGCCGCGGCCCTCGTTCGACGGCAGCACGCCGTCCACCACCAGGAAGCTGCAGGCGCGGATGTGGTCGGCGATCACGCGCAGCGACTTGTGCTCGAGGTCGGTGGTGCGGGTGAGCGCGGCGGCGGCCTTGATCAGGTGCTGGAACAGGTCGATCTCGTAGTTGCTGTGCACGTGCTGCAGCACGGCCGACACGCGCTCCAGGCCCATGCCGGTGTCCACGCAGGGCGCCGGCAGCGGCACCAGGGTGCCGTCGGGCTGGCGGTCGTACTGCATGAAGACGTTGTTCCAGATCTCGATGAAACGATCGCCGTCCTCGTCCGGGCTGCCCGGGGGCCCGCCGGCGATGTGGTCGCCGTGGTCGTAGAAGATCTCCGAGCACGGGCCGCAGGGGCCGGTGTCGGCCATCTGCCAGAAGTTGTCGCTGGCGTAGGGCGCGCCCTTGTTGTCGCCGATGCGGATGATGCGCTCGGGCGGCAGGCCGACGACCTTGTTCCAGATGTCGAAGGCTTCGTCGTCGGTGTGGTAGATCGTGACGAGCAGGCGCTCCTTGGGCAGCTTCCAGACCTCGGTCAGCAGCTCCCAGGCATAGGTGATGGCGTCGTGCTTGAAGTAGTCGCCGAAGCTGAAGTTGCCCAGCATCTCGAAGAAGGTGTGGTGGCGCGCGGTGTAGCCGACCTGGTCGAGGTCGTTGTGCTTGCCGCCGGCGCGCACGCAGCGCTGCGAGCTCACCGCGCGCACGTAGCTGCGCTTCTCGGCGCCCAGGAACACGTCCTTGAACTGCACCATGCCGGCGTTGGTGAACAGCAGGGTCGGGTCGTTGCCCGGCACGAGCGGGCTGGAGGGCACGATTTCGTGGCCCTTGGATCGGAAGAACTCGAGGAAATCCCGGCGGATCTGGTGGCTGGTCTTGGTCATGGACGGCGAAAGGCTCTGGGAACTCGGAAGCGGGGCCGCGGCGCGACCTGCCCGCCCTGCCCTGCACATGCGGGGCGGAGCCGGGGATCACAAGCCAATGGCGTGGCCGCCAAGATTAGCAGCCCGGGGCCGGGGTCCGGACGCTTGGGCCGGGCGACCAGCGGGTCAGAAGCCGTCGGGGTCGTCCGGCTCTTCCGCCCGGCCGCGCACGGCACCGTAGGCGCCGCCTTGGTCGAATCCCCGCCGGAGCAGGAAATCCACGGCCTTGCGGCGCCTCGCGGGATCCGCCAGGTCGACGGGCCGGAAGCGCTTGTCGATCAATGCCCTGGCCGAGGCCGCCCAGTCGGTCTCGCAGGCGTCGAGGGCCTGCAGCACGGCCTCCGCCGGCAGGCCATGCCCGGCCAGCTCCTGGCGGATGCGCACCGGGCCATAGCCCGAATGCGCCCGGTCACGGGCGAAGGCCGTGGCAAACCTCAGATCGTCCTGGTAACCGAGGCCGGCCAGTTTCTCGATCGCCGCCTCGGCCTCTTCGGGATCGGCGCCGCGCAGCCCGAGCTTGCGCTTGAGGTCGCGGCGGGAGTGCTCCCGCCGCACCAGCAGCTCCAGCGCTTTCTGGTAAGCGTCCGGCTTCGGACGCTCGGGGCGGTCACCGAATCCCATGCGCTCGCCCCGCGTCCCGCCTTCCGGCTCAGGCCTCGGCCGGCTCGGCGTTCTCGTCACCGATCACCAGGCCAGGCACGAACTTGTCGCGCAGCTTGCCCTCGAGGTCCTTGGCCACGGCCGGGTTGTCCTTCAGCCACTGGCGGACGTTCTCCTTGCCCTGGCCGATGCGCTCGCCGTTGTAGCTGTACCAGGCGCCGGCCTTTTCGATCAGCTTGGCGTCCACGCCCATGTCGATGATCTCGCCCTCGCGGCTGATGCCCTGGCCGTAGAGGATCTCGGTGACAATGACCTTGAACGGCGGCGCCATCTTGTTCTTGACCACCTTGATCTTGGTCTGGTTGCCGATCACTTCCTCGCCCTTTTTCACCGAGCCGATACGGCGGATGTCGAGGCGCACCGAGGCATAGAACTTGAGCGCGTTGCCGCCCGTGGTCACTTCCGGGCTCTGGCCCGGCATCATCACGCCGATCTTCATGCGCAGCTGGTTGATGAAGATGACCATGCAGTTGCTGCGCTTGATGTTGCCGGTGAGCTTGCGCAGGGCCTGGCTCATCAGGCGGGCCTGGAGGCCCGGCAGCTGGTCGCCCATCTCGCCCTCGATCTCGGCGCGCGGGGTGAGCGCGGCGACGGAGTCGACGACCACCATGTCCACCGAGTTCGAGCGCACCAGCATGTCCGCGATCTCGAGCGCCTGCTCGCCGGTATCCGGCTGGCTGACCAGCAGGTCGTCGATGTTGACGCCCAGCTTGACGGCGTAGGTCGGGTCGAGCGCGTGCTCGGCGTCGATGAAGGCCGCGGTGCCGCCGGCCTTCTGGCACTCGGCGATGGCCTGCAGGGTGAGCGTGGTCTTGCCCGAGGACTCGGGGCCGTAGATCTCGATGACGCGGCCCTTGGGCAGGCCGCCAATGCCCAGCGCGATGTCGAGCATCAGCGAGCCCGTGCCGATGACTTCGGCCGGCTCGGTGCTCTTGTCGCCCATGCGCATGACGGCGCCCTTGCCGAACTGCTTCTCGATCTGGCTCAGGGCAGCGGTGAGGGCGCGCTTCTTGTTCTCGTCCATCGTCGGGTTCCTCGGGGGTTTGTTTTCAGGTGTTGCGAGGTTAGAGGGGCGGGGTCTCACGGACTGAGAACCGGCGGCTGGCCCTGAATCTGCGGGACCGGCGGCTTCCGCGGCAGCCGTTTCCGCCTCGATGCGCTGTAGGGAAAGCGACTTCTTCGGGCCGGACTTCTTGCCACCGAAGCTCAACGGTTCGGCCTTACGAGGCCGCAGTACAGTCCTTCGATCGCGAAGTCCTGGTCGGGCTTCACCACGATGGGCGCGTAGTCGGGGTTGCGGGGCAGGAGGCGGATGCCGTCCTTGCCAATCTTGAGCAGCTTCACGGTGATTTCCTCATCAATGCGGGCGACGACGATCTGGCCGCTGCGCGCGTCGTTGGTGCGGTGCACGCCGATCAGGTCGCCGTGCAGGATGCCTTCGTCGCGCATGGAGTCGCCCTTCACCTTCAGCAGGTAATCGGGCGCGGGCGAGAAGAAGACGCGATCGAGCAGGACCATGTCGTGAAGGCCGGCGTCGGCGCCGATGGGCAGGCCGGCCGCGACCTGGCCGAGCACGGGCAGGCGAAGGAGGTCGTCCCCGGCCGCGGGGACGAGGTCCGCGGCCGGGGACGACACGTTCTGGGGGGACGCCGCCGGCGACACCAGGCGGATGCCGCGGGCCTGCCCCGGCACGCGGCGGATGGCGCCGGCCTGCTCGAGGGCTTCCAGGTGGTACTGGGCCGCGCGCACGCCCTTGAAGCCGAAGGCATGGGCGATCTCGACCTGGGACGGCGGCACGCCGTCGGCCTCGATGCGCTCGGTGATCATGGCCAGGATGGCCTGCTGGGTGTCGGTGATGTCCATTAGTAGTAATACTACTAACGAACCTCCCTGCCCTGTCAAGCGGTTTTTGGCGCGGACTAGCGGGCCAGCTCCAGCAGGCCGCGCAGCGCGGCTTCGACCGTCTGCCGGCGCACGGCTTCGCGGTCGCCGTCGAAGTGGAACAGTTCGGCCTTCGGATAGCCGCCGCGCCGCTTCCAGCCCAGCCAGACGGTGCCGACGGGCTTGCCGGGGCTGCCGCCGCCGGGGCCGGCGATGCCGGTCACCGCCACCGCGATGCTCGCGCCTGAGGTGACCAGCGCGCCGGACACCATTTCCACCACGGTTTCCCGGCTCACCGCGCCGTGTTCGATCAGGGTTTCCGGCCGCACGCCCAGCAGCGCCTGCTTGGCCTCGTAGCTGTAGGCCGCCATGCCGCAGTCGAACCAGGCCGAGCAGCCCGGGATGTCGGTGATCATCTTGGCGATCCAGCCGCCGGTGCAGCTCTCGGCCGTGGCCAGCATCAGGTGCCGGGCCTGGAGCGCGGCGCCCACCTGTTCGGCCAGGGCGTGCAGCAGGTCGTCTTCGGGGAGCGGTCGGGGGTCCATGCGCCAAGCCTAGTCCGCGGCGCCGGACGTGGCTACCGGTCGCCGCCCGGGCGAGTCGCTTGACATGGCCGTTTACACCTGTAGTCTGGAGACAGGATTACAGGCGTAGACAAACCCATGCAGATCAGTGAAGCCGAAAGCGTCGTGATGGAAGTGCTCTGGCGCGGCAGCCCCCGCAGCTCGGAGGAAGTGATCGCCGAACTGGCCCGCGACCAGGACTGGCAGGTCTCCACCATCAAGACCCTGCTGGGTCGCCTGGTGAAGAAGGGCGCGGTGAAGGCGGCGAAGGACGGCCGGCGCTTCAGCTACTCGCCCGTGCTGACCCGCGAGGCCTGGGTCCGCGGCCAGAGCAGCAACCTGCTCGATCGTCTGTTCGACGGCCGGCTGGCGCCGCTGATCGCGCACTTCACCGAGAGCCACAAGCTTTCGCGCAAGGACATCGCCGACGTGAAGCGGCTGCTGGAGGAACTCGATGATGGCAAGTGATGCCCTGGCGGAGCTGCTGCAGGCCACGGCCGCGATCACGTTCGCGCTGGTCCTGGTGCTGGGCCTGCGCAACCCGGTGCGCCGATGGCTGGGGGCGCGGGCCGCCTACGGGCTGTGGGCCGTGGTGCCCCTGGCCGTGGTGGCCGTGCTGTTGCCGGCGCGGCGCGCCGAGCTTGCTCCCGCCGCCTTCGGCGAGGCCCGCGGTTTACTGGCGACCTTGCCCGCCGCCGCCGAGGCCAGCGCCCTGTTGACGCCTGGATTGCTGGCGCTGTGGCTGCTCGGCGCCACGTCGCTGGCGCTGCTGATGCGGGTGCGCCAACGCCGATTCACCCGCGGCGTGGCGCGCCAACCGGAACGCGACCATGACCTGTCGGGGTGGGCGGCGCCCGCCGTCGTTGGCCTGCTCCGTCCGCGCATCGTGCTGCCGTCCGACTTCAGCGCCCGCTACACGCCCGACGAGCAACAGCTGGTCATCGCCCACGAGCAGCTGCACATCGAGCGCGGCGACATCCCCGCGCAGGCGCTGGCCTCACTGCTGCGCTGCCTGTTCTGGTTCCACCCGCTGGTGCACGTCGCCGCGACGCGCTTCCGCTTCGACCAGGAACTGGCCTGCGATGCGGCGGTACTGGCGCGATTCCCGGGCGCGCGACGCCGCTACGGCGACGCCATGCTCAAGACCCAACTGGCCGGTTTCGGCCTCCCCGTGGGCTGCCACTGGCAGTCCTGCCATCCCCTGAAGGAGAGAGTCCGCATGCTCAAGCAAACCCTTCCCGGCCCGCGTCGCCGCGGCGTCGCCTCGGCATTGGTCCTCGCGTTGGCCGCGGCCACGAGCCTGGCTGCCTGGGCCGCGCAACCGGCGACGCCCGCGCCCGAGGCCAAGCCCCTGAAGGCCCTGACGAACGATGATGTCCTGGATCCCCCGAAGTATCCGGCGGAGGCGATCGCCAGGGGCCTGGGTGGCCTGGTGGTCCTGGACGTGCTGGTGGGCGTGGATGGCGTGCCCAAGGAAATCAAGGTGCACCAGCCGTCCACCGACGGCGTGTTCGACCAGGCGGCCGTCGATGCGGCCTGGAACTGGCGCTTCAACGCCGGCCGGAACGGTGCGCGAGGCGAGAAGGTGGAGGGCTGGGTCCGCGTCCCGGTCAACTTCAGCCCCGACAAGCCGGCCGACGAGGCGACCGCAGGCTGAGCCACGCGGCCGGGCCGGCCCTGCGGCCCGCCCGGCCACGGCATCCCGCGGGGCAGGCCGCGGGCGCATGCGGCACAATGCAGCGGTCTCGACGGCCGGTCCTTCGCCGTCCTCCCCTTACTGCCTGCCTTCATGTCCACGCCTGATCCGAACAGCCCCGCCCACACGCCGCTGATGCGCCAGTTCTTCGCCGCCAAGGCGGAGCATCCCGACATCCTGCTGTTCTTCCGGATGGGCGACTTCTACGAGCTGTTCTACGACGACGCCCGCAAGGCCGCGCGCCTGCTCGACATCACCCTGACCCAACGCGGCGCCTCGGCCGGTTCACCGATCCCGATGGCCGGCGTGCCGGTGCATGCAATGGAGGGTTACCTGGCGCGGCTGGTGGCGCTGGGCGAATCGGTGGCGATCTGCGAGCAGATCGGTGATCCCGCCGCGTCCAAGGGCCTGGTCGAACGCAAGGTCGTCCGCATCGTCACCCCCGGCACCGTCACCGACGAGGCGCTGCTGCAGGAGCGGCGCGACACGCTGCTGCTGGCGGTCTCGCGCGGGAGGCACGGCTATGGCATCGCGTGGGCCGACCTCGCGGGCGGCCGTTTCCTGGTCTCGGAAGTCGCCACCGAAGACCAGCTCACCGCCGAACTCGCCCGCCTCGATCCCGCGGAAATCCTGCTGCCCGACGAGGATGGCTGGCCAACCGCCGTCACCGCGCTGCCCGGCCTGCGCCGCCGGCCGCCGTGGGGCTTCGACGCCGACGCCTGCCGCCGCCAGCTGCTGCGCTTCTTCGCGCTGCACGACCTCACCGGCTTCGGGCTGGAGGACAAGCCGCTGGCGATCGGCGCCGCGGGCGCCCTGCTGGCCTACGTCGAGGAGACCCAGAAGCAGCGCCTGCCGCACCTGACCGCCATCGCCTTCGAGTCGGCCGACGACGGCATCGCCATCAACGCCGCCACCCGCCGCCACCTCGAGCTCGACAGCCGCACCGACGGCCGCGTCGAGCACACGCTGCTGGGCGTGCTCGACGCCAGCATCAGCCCGATGGGCGGCCGCCTGCTTCGCCGCTGGCTCAATCGCCCGCTGCGCGACCGGCAGGTGCTTGGCGAGCGCCACCACGCCGTCGCCACCTTCATTGCCTCGGCTGCCGGCGACGAGCTCCGCGAGCGCTTCCGCGGACTGGGCGACGTCGAACGCATTCTTTCCCGCGTGGCCCTGCGCTCGGCGCGGCCCCGCGACCTGTCCACGCTGCGCGACGGACTGGGCATGCTGCCTGCGCTGCGCGCAGTACTGGCGCCGCTGGATTCGCCGCGCCTGCAGGCGCTGGCGGCCGAGCTCGGCGAACACGCGGGCCACGCCGCCCTGCTGGCCTCGGCCATCATCCCGCAGCCGCCGGTGCTGCTGCGCGACGGCGGCGTCATCGCCGGGGGCTTCGACGCGGAACTCGACGAGCTGCGCACGCTGTCCACGAACGCCGACCAGTTCCTGGTCGACCTCGAGGCCCGCGAGAAGGCCGCCACCGGCATCGCCACGCTGAAGGTCGGCTACAACCGCGTGCACGGCTATTTCATCGAGATCAGCAAGGGGCAGTCGGACCGGGCGCCCACGCACTACACGCGCCGGCAGACCCTGACCGGCGCCGAGCGCTACATCACCGAAGAGCTGAAGGCCTTCGAGGACAAGGTGCTCAGCGCCCGCGAGCGCTCGCTGGCGCGCGAGAAGCTGCTTTACGAGCAGCTGCTGGACGCCCTGAACGAGCAGCTGGAATCGCTCAAGCGCTGCGCCGCGGCGCTGGCCGAGCTCGACGTGCTGGCCGCCTTCGCCGAACGCGCGCAGGCGCTTGACTGGTCGCAGCCCGAACTCACCGACGCGCCCGGCCTCCGGATCGAACGCGGTCGCCACCCGGTGGTCGAGGCCGTGCGCAGCGAGCCCTTCGAGCCCAACGACCTGGTGCTGGACGACGGCCGCCGCATGCTGGTCATCACCGGCCCGAACATGGGCGGCAAGAGCACCTACATGCGCCAGAACGCGCTGATCGTGCTGCTGGCCCACGTGGGCAGCTTCGTGCCCGCGGCGCGCGCGGTGATCGGGCCGATCGACCGCATCCTCACCCGCATCGGCGCCGGCGACGACCTGGCGCGCGGGCAGTCGACCTTCATGGTCGAGATGGCCGAGACCAGCTACATCCTCCACCACGCCACCGCGAACTCGCTGGTGCTGATGGACGAGATCGGCCGCGGCACCTCAACCTACGACGGCCTGGCCCTGGCCGAGGCCTGCGCGCGGCACCTCGCGCACGCCAACCGTGCCTACACGCTGTTCGCGACCCATTATTTCGAGCTGACCGCGCTGGCCGAGCCCGGCAGCGGCATCGCCAACGTGCACCTGGACGCGATCGAGCACGGCGACAAGCTGGTGTTCATGCACGCGGTCAAGGACGGCCCGGCCAACCGCAGCTTCGGCCTGCAGGTGGCGGCGCTGGCCGGTCTGCCGCGCACGGTGGTCGAGCAGGCGCGGCGCACCCTGGTCGAACTTGAGCAACGCGGCGCGCCGCACGCGGTGGCGGAGATGAGCCCGGTGGCGCTGGAATCGCCGCAGCAGTTCGGGCTGTTCGCGCCGGCGCCCTCGCCGGCGCTGGAGGCGCTGGCCGCGATCGATCCGGACGAGCTCACGCCGAAGCAGGCGCTTGAAGCGCTGTACCGGCTGAAGCTGCTGCGCTGACGCGATCGCGCTGAAGCCGCGGCGCCGACAGGTTTTGCGGCGGGACGCTCACGGCACCCCGGTCCCCGCGCCGGCCCGCGAAACGCGACCGACGTCAACGGCCCGGGGACACGAGGTTTGCTAGGGTGGCCTCTTCCCCGCCACCTGAACCTCCCGGAGCGCCTGCATGACCCGCCGAACCCTCGCCCTCGCCGTTTCCCTGTTCGCCGCCTCGCTGGGAGCGCAGGCCCAGACCGTGGTCGTGCAGGCCGGCCAACTGCTCGATCGCCCGGGCCAGGCGCCGCGGGGCGCCGCGACGCTCTTCATCCGCGACGGCAAGGTCGAGCAGGTGCGCGACGGCCACCTCGACGCCGCCGCCTTCGGCGCGCCGGCCGACACGCGCGTCGTCTACCTGCGCCGGCACTTCGTGCTGCCCGGCCTGATCGACAGCCACGTGCACCTGACCAACGACCTCGGCGGCCTCGCCGGCCAGCTGGCCGAAGTGCAGCGCAGCCCCGCCGACAACGCGCTCGAAGCCGCCGCCAACGCCCGCAAGACGCTGCTGGCCGGCTTCACCACGGTGCGCAACCTGGGCGACGGCGACGGCGAGATCCGCGCACTGCGCGATGCCATCGCCGCGGGCAAGCTGCCCGGCCCGCGCATCCTCACGGCCAACACTTCGATCTCGGCCACGGCCGGCCATGGCGACCCGCGCCTGGGCTACCGCGCCGACCTGCACGACGCGCTCGACACCGGCGGCAACGTCTGCGACGGCGTCGAAAGCTGCCGCCGCGCCGTGCGCCGCCAGGTCGCGGAGGGCGCCGACGTGATCAAGCTGCTGATCACCGGCGGCGTGAACAGCCGCATCGGCGCCGGCCTCGGCGCGCAGATGTTCGAGGACGAGGCGCGCGCGGTGGTCGAAACCTCGCGCATGTACGGCAAGAAGGTGGCGGTGCACGCGCACGGTGCCGACGGCATCAACCTCGCCCTGCGCCTGGGCGTGGACTCGATCGAGCACGGCACGCTGCTGGACAAGGAAGGCCTGCGCCTGTTCCGCGAAAGCGGCGCGTATTACGTGCCGACCCTGTCGACGGTGAACGGCTATCGCGAGCGGCTCGCCGCCAACCCCGACGCCTACCGGGGCGACGTGCTGGCCAAGATCCGCTGGCGCATCGACATCACCGGCAAGGCGCTGGAGAACGCGGTGCCGGCCGGCGTGAAGATCGCCTTCGGCACCGACGCCGGCGTCAGCCTGCACGGCCGCAACGCCGACGAATTCGAACTGATGGTGGCGCACGGCATGACGCCGGCGCAGGCGATCGTCGCCGCCACCCGCAACGCGGCCGACCTGCTCGGGCTGGGCGATCGCATCGGCAGCCTCGAGCCCGGCAAGCAGGCCGACCTGATCGCGGTGTCCGGCAACCCGCTGGAGGACGTCACCGTGCTGAAGAAGGTGGACGTGGTGATGAAGGGCGGCGAAGTCCAGGCGCCCTGAGCGCGCCTCAAAGCGCGTCGAGGTCACCCAGCGCCTGGATCAGCCGGCGCGCGCGTTTGTCCGGCTTGCCGGCGGGCGCGCGGTAGCCGGCGTTGGCGGCGCGCCGCTCCTCGGCGAGCCGCAGGCGCTGTTCGCGCGAGGCCTCGGATTCCGCGTACAGCGCCTGCGCCACCGGCGCCGGGCCGCGTCGCTCGCTCAGCCCCAGCACCTGCACTTCGAAAAGATCCTCGCCGCGGCGCAGCGTCAGCTGCTCGCCGCCCTTGAGCAGGCGCGAGGCCTTCGCGCCCTGCCCCTGCACTTCGACCTTGCCGCCTTCGATCGCCTGCTTGGCCAGCGCGCGCGTCTTGTAGAAGCGCGCCGCCCACAGCCAGATGTCGAGCCGCACCGCGGCCAGCGTTTCCGGTTTTTCCATGCCCTGATCCTAGCGCCTCGCGGTCGCGGCACACCAATGCAAACGGCCGCCTTTCGGCGGCCGTTCGGGGTGCAGCCAGGCGGCGATTACTCGCCCTGGTAGCCCAGGTCTTCCTTGATGCGCGCCTTCTTGCCTTCCAGGCCACGCAGGTAGTACAGCTTGCCGGCGCGGACCTTGCCGCGGCGCTTCACCGTCAGCGAGTCAATGATCGGGCTGTGGGTCTGGAAGACGCGCTCGACGCCGAAGCCGTGCGAGATCTTGCGCACGGTGAAGGCGGAGTTGAGGCCGGCGTTCTTGATGGCGATGACCACGCCTTCATAGGCCTGGACGCGCTCGCGGTTGCCTTCCTTGACCTTGACGTTGACCACGACGGTGTCGCCGGGACCAAACGCGGGCAGCTTGCGCTGCGACTGCTCTTGCTCGAACTGCTGCAGGAAATTCATGGTTACACGCCTCTGATATTTATTGGATGTGCGCGCCAGAGGCCCGGTGACCGTGCTTGGCTTTGGAAAAGTTAGCGGGTAAGTATAGCCCGCCAAGCCCTTGAAGGGGAAGGGGTTAGGCGCCCGCGGGGTTTTCGGCCCGCCAGGCGGCGATGAACTCGGCCAGCAGGGCCCGGTCGGCCTTGTCCAGGCGGGCCCGGGCCAGCAGGTCCGGGCGCCGCAGCCAGGTCCGACCCAGGCTTTGCTGGCGGCGCCAGCGGGCAATGGCCGCGTGGTCGCCCGACAGCAGCACCGGCGGCACGCCCTCGGTGCCCGTGGCCTCGGACCGGGTGTAATGCGGGCAGTCCAGCAGGCCGTCCTCGAAGCTGTCCTGGGTGGCGGAGTCAGCGTGGTTCAGGGCGCCCTCCTGCAGCCGGCCGACCGCATCGACCAGCACCGCCGCGGCGAGTTCGCCGCCGGACAGCACGTAGTCGCCGATCGACAGCTCCTCGTCGACCTCGCGGTCGATGAAACGCTCGTCCAGGCCCTCGTAGCGACCGCAAAGCAGGATCAGGCGGGGCTCGGCGGCCAGTTGGCGCACCTTGGCCTGGGTCAGGCGCTCGCCCTGCGGGCTGAGGTAGATGACCCGCGCCGGAGCCGGATCGGCCGCCCGCGCCGCGGCCAGGCAGGCGCCCAGCGGTTCGGCCAGCATCAGCATGCCGGGGCCGCCGCCGAAGGGACGCTGGTCCACGCGCCGGTAGTTGTCGGTGGCGTAACCACGCGGATTCCAGCCGTGCACGGCCAGCAGGCCGCGCTCCTGCGCGCGCCCGACCACGCCCAGCGCAGCGGATTCGCGGATGAAATCGGGGAACAGCGTGACGACGTCGATGCGCACGGCGCGTCCTGGCGTCAGAAATCCGCGTCCCAGTCGACCACGACCAGGCCGGCGTCGAAGTCCACGGACTTCACGTACTGGTCGATGACGAAGGGGATCAGGCGTTCGCGCTCGCCCACCGCGACCAGCACGGGGTTGGCGCCGGTATCGAACAGGTGCGAGACCTGGCCGAAGTCCACGCCCTCGAGATTGCGGACCGCCAGGCCCTCGAGGTCCACCCAGTAGTACTCCCCGGGCTTGGGTGCCGGCAGCTGGCTGCGCAGGACCCAGATCTCGGCGCCCTTGAGCGCCTCGGCCTGCTCGCGGTTCTCCACGCCCGGGAAGCTGGCGATGACCAGCTTGCCGGTGTCGCGGCCGCGCACGCCGGAGACTTCGCGCTCGGCATTGCCGGCACGGAGGATCCAGGGCTGGTACCTGAAGATGGCGTCGCGGGGATCGGTCCAGGAGAGCAGCTTGAGCTCGCCCCGGACGCCGAAGTCGCCGGCGACCCTGCCCAGCAGGATGCGGCGATCGGTGCTCATGGCATCAGGCCTCGCGCGGGGCGAGGCCCGGGGCTCAGGCCGAAGCCTGGGCCGAAGCTTCCTTGAACAGCACGCGGACCTTGTCGGTCAGCTGCGCACCGTTGGAGATCCAGTGCTTCACGCGCTCGGTGTCGAGCTCGACGCGCTTTTCGGTCGGGGTGGCGATCGGGTTGTAGTAACCCAGGCGCTCGATCGAACGGCCGTCGCGCTTGTTGCGCTGGTCGGTGACGATGATGTGGTAGAAGGGGCGCTTCTTCGCGCCGCCGCGGGTCAGACGGATCTTGACCATGTCGATTTGCTCTGTAGTTCTGGGACAGGAAGCCCGGCCGCAACCCGGTCGGGGGAATCGCGAATTCTAACCCCTTGGCCGCCCGAAGGAAACCCCGGCGGCTGAACCGGGGTCCGGCGGCCCGCCTCAGCGACCCGGGAACCGCCCCGGGAAGCCGCCGCCCATCAGGCCCTTCATGCCCCGCAGCATGCCCTTCATGCCGCCCTGGGACAGCTTGGACATCATCTTTTCCATCTGCTGGAACTGCTTGAGCAGCTTGTTCACGTCGGCCGGGGTGGTGCCCGAACCCCGGGCCACCCGGGCCCGGCGCGAGCCGTTGAGCAGGCCGGGGTTGCGCCGCTCCTTCTTGGTCATCGAATTGATGATGGCCACCATTCGGGGGATTTCCTTGCCGGTGACCTGGGCCTTCACGTGGTCCGGCACCTGGCCCATGCCCGGCAGCTTGTCCATGAGGCCCGACAGGCCGCCCATGTTCTGCATCTGCTCGAACTGGTCCTTCATGTCGTTGAGGTCGAACTTCTTGCCCTTGGCGACCTTCTCGGCCAGCTTCTGGGCCTTGTCCTTGTCGACCTGCTGCTCGACCTGCTCCACCAGCGACAGCACGTCGCCCATGTCGAGGATGCGGCTGGCGGCGCGGTCCGGGTGGAAGACGTCGAGGCCGTCGGGCTTTTCGCCGACGCCGACGAACTTGATCGGCTTGCCGGTGATGTAGCGGACGCTGAGCGCGGCGCCGCCGCGGGCGTCGCCGTCGGTCTTGGTCAGCACCACGCCGGTCAGCGGCAGCGCCTCGCTGAAGGCCTTGGCGGTGTTGGCGGCGTCCTGGCCGGTCATGGCGTCGACCACGAACAGGGTCTCGACCGGCTTGACCTCGGCATGCAGCGCCTGGATCTCGGCCATCATCGCCTCGTCGATGGCGAGGCGGCCGGCGGTGTCGACGATCAGCACGTCGACGAAACTCTTGCGGGCGTCGTCGATCGCCGCGCGGACGATGTCGACCGGCTTCTGGTCGGCGCTCGACGCGAAGAACAGCACGTCCACCTGCTGAGCCAGCGTGCGCAGCTGCTCGATCGCAGCCGGACGGTAGACGTCGGCCGACACCACCATCACCTTTTTCTTCTTGCGTTCCTTCAGGTGCTTGGCGAGCTTGCCGACCGTGGTGGTCTTGCCCGCGCCCTGCAGGCCGGCCATCAGGATGATCGCCGGCGCCGGCACGTTGAGGTTGAGCTCGGCGGCGGCCGAGCCCATCACCGTCGCCATCTCGTCGCGCACGACCTTGATCAGGGCCTGGCCCGGGGTCAGGCTGGTCAGCACTTCCTGGCCGACGGCGCGCACCTTGATGCGCTCGATCAGGGCCGAGACCACCGGCAGCGCCACGTCCGCCTCGAGCAGGGCGATGCGCACCTCGCGGGTGGCCTCGCGGATGTTTTCCTCGGTCAGCCGGCCGCGGCCGCGAAGGCGCTGGAGGGTGCCGGACAGGCGTTGGGTGAGCGACTCGAACATGGGTCTGGGCGTCTGGCGTTGGGGCGCGAAGTATAGCGCGGGCGCCTGCGCCAGCCCTCCAGTCGAGAATGGTTCTCACCTTTCACGGGCTGTGCGACACTCGCCGGATGACCGCCCTCGCCTTCGCCCTGATCGCCTCCATCCTTTACCTGCTGGCCAGCCACCAGCTGGCCGGGCACGCCCAGCAGCCGCATCCGACCCCGCGGCGCTGGCTGCTGCTGGCGGTACCGGCGGTGCTGCTGCACGCCGGCGTGCACGTGCTGGCCTGGCGCCTGCTGGGCGGCGCGGACCTGCATTTCTTCGCGGCGCTTTCGCTGGTCGGCCTGGGCATGGCCGCGCTCACCACGGGCCTGGGCCCGGCGCAGCGCATCGAGGCGCTGGGCATCATCGTGTTCCCGCTGGCGGCGGCCACGCTGCTGGCCTACGCCGGCCTGGGCGGCGGCATGCCGCAGCGCGAGCTGGGCTGGCCGCTGCAGCTGCACGCGCTGCTGGCGCTGCTGGCCTACGCCACGCTGGCGGTGGCGACGCTGCTGGCGCTGATGCTGTGGTTCCAGGACCGCGCGCTGCGCCAGCGTCATCTCGGCGGCTGGCTGCGCGTGCTGCCGCCGCTGACCCAGATGGAAACCCTGCTGTTCCGCTGCCTGGGCGTCGGTTTCGCGCTGCTCAGCCTCACCCTGCTCACCGGCGTGCTGTTCGTGGAGAACCTGTTCGCGCAGGACCTCGGCCACAAGACCGTACTGTCGATCCTGTCCTGGGGCGTGCTGGGCCTGCTGTTGTTCGGCCGCTGGCGCTGGGGCTGGCGCGGCCCGCGCGCGGTGAAGCTGACGCTGCTGGCGATGGGGCTGCTGCTGCTGGCCTTCTTCGGCAGCAAGTTCGTCTACGAGCTGGTGCTGGGGCGGAGCTGAGTTTTTTGACGCGGATTTACGCGGATAAACGCGGATAGAGCAAAGGCGGGAGTGGTTCGACGCGCACCATCCCGTTTGCGAAAGCCCAATCCATTTTGCTTTTGCCCTATCCGCGTTTATCCGCGTAAATCCGCGTCAAAAGGCCCTGGCTAGTCCGCCGCCGCCTCCAGCGCCTCCGACAGGCGCTCGACGGCGATTACTTCCATGTCCTTGAAGGCGCCCTTCTTCGGCGCGTTGGCCTTGGGCACGATGGCGCGGCGGAAGCCGTGGGTGGCGGCTTCCTTCAGGCGCTCCTCGCCGTTGGGCACCGGGCGGATCTCGCCGCTCAGGCCGACCTCGCCGAAGGCGACGGTCTTCTCGGCCAGCGGCCGGTCGCGCAGCGACGACAGCACCGCCAACAGCACCGGCAAATCGGCCGCGGTTTCCTGCACGCGGATGCCGCCCACCACGTTGACGAAGACGTCCTGGTCGCCGGTCACCACGCCGCCATGGCGGTGAAGCACCGCCAGCAGCATCGCCAGCCGGTTCTGCTCCAGGCCCAGCGCCACGCGGCGCGGATTCGACAGCGGCGAGCTGTCCACCAGCGCCTGCACTTCGACCAGCAGCGGACGCGTGCCCTCGCGCGTCACCATCACCGCACTGCCGGCCTGCGCGGTGCTGCTGCCGGACAGGAAGATGGCCGAGGGATTGGGCACCTCGCGCAGGCCCTTGTCGCCCATCGCGAACACGCCGAGCTCGTTCACCGCGCCGAAGCGGTTCTTGAACGCGCGCAGCACGCGGAAGCGGCTGCCGGATTCGCCTTCGAAATACAGCACCGCATCGACCATGTGCTCGAGCACGCGCGGGCCGGCGATGCCGCCCTCCTTGGTGACGTGGCCGACCAGGAACACGCTGGTGCCGGTTTCCTTGGCGAAGCGCACCAGCCGCGCGGCGCTCTCGCGCACCTGGCTGACCGAGCCGGGCGCGGCGGTGAGCAGCTCGCTCCAGAGGGTCTGGATGGAATCGGCGACCAGCAGCTTCGGCGCCGGGCGCGCGGAGGCGGACTGGCCGAGGATCTTCTCGACGCAGGTTTCGGCCAGCGCATGCAGGTTCTCCAGCGGCAGCCCGAGCCGCTGCGCGCGGCCCGCGACCTGGGCCAGGCTTTCCTCGCCGGTGACGTAGAGCGCCGGCACCTTCGCCGACATCAGCGCCAGCGCCTGCAGCAGCAGCGTGGACTTGCCGATGCCCGGGTCGCCGCCCACCAGCACCACCGAGCCTTCCACCAGGCCGCCGCCGAGCACGCGGTCGAGCTCGCCGATGGTGGTGGACACGCGCACTTCGGCGTCCTGGCTGACGTCCTTGAGCGCGACCACGCCGGCCGCCTCGGGCCGCCCGGCCCAGCCACCCTGCCGCGCCGGCCCCGACCCGCCCTTGCCGGCGCTGGCCGGCTCGACCACGAATTCGCTGAGCGTGTTCCAGGCGCCGCATTCGCCGCACTGGCCCTGCCATTTACTGGAGGACGCGCCGCAGTCGGTGCACACGTACGCGGTCTTTGCCTTGGCCATGCCTGGGATCCGGGGAGATTCGAAGCCGACACTCTAACGGGGCCGGCTCGCAGGAGGTGAGACGAATCAGCCGCGGTCGAGGGTCAGCGCGAAGGATTCACCGCATCGGAAGCCGGCGGCCGGGTCGTGGTCCCAGCGCTCGACCCGCGCCGCGGCCGATCCCGCCGTGAAGTGGACCAGGTTCACCGAGTGCGGCAGCTCGCCCCGCACGCGGCTCGACACCGCCGTGCCGGCCTGCACGCACCAGGCCCGCCGCGCGAGCCCGGGATAACGATGCGAAAGCGGCCGCACGAACGGCAGGTGGATGTGGCCGCCCATCACGATATCGGCGCCGGCGGCGACCCAGGCGGGTGCCGCCAGCGCGTGGCCGCGCGCGAGGTCCACTTCACCCGTTGGTTCCGGCACGTCCAGCGGCTGGTGCGTGACCACGATCCGCAGCTGGCCGGCGCGGGCGGCGGCCAGTCGCTCCGCAACGCGTGCGAGCTGCTGCGGCGAGACTTCGCCGTGCTTGTGGCGGTAAGCGCGGGTGGTGTTCACCCCGATCACCAGCCAGTCGGGCGTGTCGAGCACGGGCTCGAGCTCGTCGCCGAAGGCCTGCCGGTGCCAGCGATACGGCGCCAGCAGGCGCGTGGGCAGGTCGAACAGCGGGATGTCGTGGTTGCCGGGAATCACCAGCTGCCGCGGGATGCCGAGCCGCGCGCAGAACGCGGCGGCCGCGCGGAACTGGGCACGTCGCGCGCGCTGGGTGATGTCGCCCGACAGCACCAGCACGTCGGGCCGGCAGTCCCGCGCCAACGCGACCAGGGCCTCGACCACCGGCGCCTGCTCGGTGCCGAAGTGCGGGTCGGACACCTGCAGCAGCAGGCTCATTCGACCGCCACCCGCAGCTCCGGCGGCGGCAGCATCAGCGGCAGCGGCTCGGGGGCCACTTCGAACACCAGCGGCGAACGCATCCACACGACCTCGCCATCGACCGCCACCTTGATGCGGCGCCGGCCGCGCGGCGCGACCGTCATGCGCCGGAACACGAAGCTCTCGATGTTCTCCGCCGCGCCCAGCCGGCCGAGCGCACCGCGCAGCGCCAGGCCCAGCAGCGCCAGCCGGCTGGCCGGCTTGATCATCAGACCGGCCAGCTCGCCCTGCCCCAGCACCGCGGCTTCGTCGATGCCGATGCGCGCGAGCTGCAGCGCGTTGTTGCCGACGAACAGCGTGGACGTGCGCACGCGGCGGTGGTCGCCGCCGGACGCGATGTCGAGCGCGAGGCGGCGGGCGCCGGAGGCCAGCGTCCGCAAGCCCGACAACAGCGCCACGCCGCGGCTGCGCCCGTATTCCTGCTTGGCCGCCTCGCGGTCCTCCAGCAGTTTCGGGTACAGCCCCAGGCTGGCGTTGACCAGGAACACGCGGCCATTCACCCGCCCGACCTGCACGGGCACCACCGACGCCTGCAGCAGGCCGCGCATCGCCGCCTCGAGATCCTGCGGGATGCCGTGCGTGCGGCCGAAATAGTTGAACGTGCCCTGCGGCAGCACCGAGTAGGCGCAGCCGCTGCCCAGCACCGCCTGCGCGACGGCATTGAGCGTCCCGTCGCCGCCCACCGCCACCACGATGCCGCCGTCGGCGCGGGCCCGGGCAACCGCCTCCGCCGCCACCCGGTCGATCGGGTCGGGCCCGGCAACGCGCAGGAACGAATGGCGGCGGCCCGCCGCCTGGCACAGGCGGGCCAGCGTGTCGCAGGTGGCATCGGCGTCCTGCTGGCCCGAGGCGCCATTGATCACGATGAAAAGCGGCGCATCCGGCGCGGGCCTCGTGCGGATGCGATCGGTGGCGGCGAGGGGGGCGTCCATGCCCCGGAGACTAGGGGGCTGCGCGTTAGCCTTCGATAAACGACCCACGGGCGCCACCAACTAAAAACCCGCCGGGCGGCGGGCTTTTGATGTGGTGCCGGAAACAGGAGTCGAACCTGCGACCTACGCATTACGAATGCGCCGCTCTACCAACTGAGCTATTCCGGCGTGAGGCGCGGATTCTAGGCCTTGGGGCCGGGCCGGGTCAATTTACCAGGCTGATCCGGAGCTCTTTCGGCAGGGCGAAGACCACGTTCTCGGGCTCGCCCTCGAGGTGCTCGACCTGGCCGGCGCCGAGTTCCTGCAGCCGGGCCACCACGCCCTGCACCAGCACCTCGGGGGCCGAGGCGCCGGCGGTCAGGCCGACGCGGGTGGCGCCGTCCAGCCAAGCCGGATCGATGCACTCGGCGCCGTCGATCAGGAAGGCGCGGGCTCCCTGCTTCTCGGCCAGCTCGCGCAGGCGGTTGGAGTTCGAGGAGTTCACCGAGCCCACCACCAGCACCACCTCGCAGCGGCCGGCCAGCAGGCGCACGGCGTCCTGGCGGTTCTGGGTGGCGTAGCAGATGTCGTCGTGCTTCGGGCCCTGGATGGCCGGGAAGCGGGCCTGCAGGGCGGCGATGATTTCCCGGGTGTCGTCCACCGACAGCGTGGTCTGGGTGGTGTAGGCCAGGTTGTCGGGCTGGGTGGGCGTGAGCGTGGCGACGCCGGCGACGTCCTCGACCAGGTGGATGTGGTTGTCGCCGTGCTCGCGACGCCACTGGCCCATCGTGCCCTCCACTTCCGGGTGGCCGGCGTGGCCGATCAGCACCACGTCGCGGCCGGCGCGGCAGTGGCGGGCCACTTCGATGTGGACCTTGGTGACCAGCGGGCAGGTGGCGTCGAACACCTTCAGCCCGCGGCGCTCGGCCTCGGCGCGCACCGCCTGCGAGACGCCGTGGGCGCTGAAGATGACGGTGGCGCCGGCCGGCACTTCGTCCAGCTCCTCGACGAACACCGCACCGCGCTGGCGCAGGTCCTCGACCACGAAGCGGTTGTGCACCACTTCATGGCGCACGTAGATCGGCGCGCCCAGCGACTCGATGGCGCGCTTCACGATCTCGATGGCGCGGTCGACGCCGGCGCAGAATCCGCGGGGGTTGGCGAGCAGGATGTCCATGCGCGGATTATCCCTTGCCCTGGGCCGCCGGGGGCGTGTTGAAGCTGAACAGCACCAGGCCGATCGCGCCGCCGACGATGCAGGCATCGGCCACGTTGAAGGCCGGCCAGTGCGGCAGCTGGGTGAAGCCCAGGTACCAGTCGACGAAATCCACCACGTAGCCGTAGCGCACGCGGTCGATGACGTTGCCGAGGGCGCCGGCGATCACCAGCGCGAACGGCAGCGCGGTGCGCCAGTCCGCGCGCGGCGTGCGCGCCAGCCAGGCCACCAGCACGCTGCTGATCACCAGGGCCAGCACGGTGAAGAACCAGCGCTGCCAGCCGCCCGCGTCGGACAGGAAGCTGAAGGCGGCGCCGTAGTTGTGCACCAGGGTCCAGTTCCAGAAGCCGTCGATGAAGGGCACGGGCTTGAGGTATTCGAGCCGCGTGACCGCGATCCACTTGGTGACCTGGTCCAGCACCAGCAGCACGGCCGACAGGCCAAGCCAGGCCAGCGCGTTCGGGCGCGGGCCGGCCATCAGAACCACCGCCGGGTTTCGCCGGTGCCGTTGACGTTCTCGACGCAGCGGCCGCACAGGCCCGGGTCGTCGGCGTGGCTGCCGACGTCGGCGCGGTAGTGCCAGCAGCGCACGCACTTGGCATGGGACGTCGACACCGCGTGGATCCAGGCGCCCTCGCGCGGTTCCACCGGCACCGGCTTGAGGTCGAAGCGCGAGGTGATGAAGAAGAAGCGCAGCTCGTTGGCCATCGGCGCCAGCTTCTGCGCCAGGTCATGCTCGACGAAGACCTCGACCTCGGCCTCCAGCGACGCACCGATCGCGCCGTCGGCGCGCATCGGCTCGAGCACCTTGCTGACCGCCTCGCGCATCGCCAGCAGGCGATCGAAGTCCGCCGGCGCCAGCGCTGCATCCGCCGGCATCGGCGCCAGCCCGTCGTACCAGGTGGTGAACAGCACGTTGCCCTCGCGCCCGCCCGGCAGGTGCTGCCAGATTTCGTCGGCGGTGAAGCTCAGGAACGGCGCCACCCAGCGCGCGAAGGCCTCGGCGATGCGGAACATCGCGCTCTGCGCCGAGCGGCGGCCGACGCTGTCCACCGGCATCGTGTACAGGCGATCCTTGGTCACGTCGAGGTAAACCGAGCCGAGGTCGTTGGTGCAGTAGTTCTGCACCATCGCCACCACCGCGGCGAAGTCGTAGCGCGCGTAGGCGGCCTTGATCTCCTCCTGCAGCGAATGGGCGCGGTGCACGGCCCACTGGTCGAGCAGCAGCAGCTTGTCGTTCGGCAGCAGGTTCACGGCCGGGCCGAAGCCGTTGAGGTTGCCCAGCAGGAAGCGCGCGGTGTTGCGGATGCGGCGATAGGCGTCGGCGGTGCGCTTGAGGATGTCGTCGGACACCGACATCTCGTTGCGGTAGTCGGCCGAGGCCACCCACAGGCGCAGCACGTCGGCGCCGAGCGCGTCGTTGACCTTCTGCGGCTCGACCACGTTGCCGATCGACTTCGACATCTTTCGGCCCTGCGCATCGACGGTGAAGCCGTGCGTCAGCACCTGGCGGTACGGCGCGGCGCCGTCCATCGCGATGCCCGTGAGCAGCGAGCTCTGGAACCAGCCGCGGTGCTGGTCGGAACCCTCGAGGTAGAGATCGGCCGGCTTGCGCAGGCCATCGCCTTCGCGCGCGGCCAGCACGCCCTCGTGGGTGACGCCGGAATCGAACCAGACGTCGAGGATGTCGGTGACCTTGAAGTAGTCGTCCGCCTCGGCACCCAGGAACTCGGCCGCATCGACCGCGAACCAGGCATCGGTGCCCTGCTGCTGCACGCGGTCGGCGACCTGGCGCATGAACTCGACCGAGCGCGGATGCGGCTCGCCGCTGACCTTGTGCACGAACAGCGCGATCGGCACGCCCCAGGTGCGCTGGCGGCTGATGCACCAGTCCGGGCGGCCCTCGATCATGCCGGCGATGCGGGCCTCGCCCCACTCCGGCACCCAGCCCACCTGCCTGATGGCGGCCATCGCGTCGCGGCGCAGGTTCGCCTGCTCCATCGAGATGAACCACTGCGGCGTGGCGCGGAAGGCCACCGGCGACTTGTGGCGCCAGCAGTGCGGGTAGCTGTGCTCGAGCTTGCCCGAGGACAGCAGCACGCCGCGCTCGGCCAGCAGCGCGGTGATGGTGTCATTGGCCTTCCAGATGAACTGGCCGGCGAACAGCGGCGTGCCCGGCAGGTAGACGCCGTTGCCGCCGAGCGGGTTGATCTCGGCCGGCGAGTACTTCTCCAGCAGGCCGTACTTCACGCCCACCACGAAGTCTTCCTGGCCGTGGCCGGGCGCGGTGTGCACGGCGCCGGTGCCGGCGTCGGTGGTGACGTGCTCGCCGAGGATCAGCGGGATCTCGCGCTCGCAGAACGGATGCCGGAGGCGCAGGTTCTCCAGCGCGGCACCGGTGGCGCGGCCCCGCACCGTCACGGCGTCGATGCCGTAACGCTTGAGCGCCCCCTCGGCCAGCGCCTCGGCCAGCACCAGCCACTGGCGGCGGCCGGCGCGCGCCGGGCCCTCGACCAGCACGTAGTCGATTTCGGCGCCCAGCGTGACGGCGATGCTGGCGGGCAGCGTCCACGGCGTGGTGGTCCAGATCGGCACGCCGACGATGGCGTCGCCCGCATCCACGCCGAACGTCGCCGCCAGGGCCTTCGGGTCCAGCGCGTCGTAGGCCACGTCGACCATCGGCGAGACCTTGTCGGCGTACTCGATCTCCGCCTCGGCCAAGGCCGAGCCGCAGTCGAAGCACCAGTGCACCGGCTTCACGCCGCGGCTCAGGTGCCCGCGCTCGATGATCTTCGCGAGCGAGCGCAGCATGTCCGCCTCGAAGGCGAAATCCATGGTGCGGTAGGGGTTGTCCCAATCGCCGAGGATGCCCAGGCGCTGGAAATCCTTCGACTGGCCGGCGATCTGCTCGGCGGCGTATTCGCGGCACTTGGCACGGAAGGCGCCGGCGTCGAGCTTGTCGCCGACCTTGCCGTGCTTCTTCTCCACCACCAGCTCGATCGGCAGGCCATGGCAGTCCCAGCCCGGCACGTAGGGCGCGTCGAAGCCCGAGAGCAGCTTCGACTTCACCACCATGTCCTTGAGGACCTTGTTCACCGCGTGGCCGATGTGGATCGAGCCGTTGGCATACGGCGGGCCGTCGTGCAGTACGAACAGCGGCCGGCCCTTGGCCTTCGCGCGCACCTGCGCGTACAGGCCCTGCTGCTGCCAGCCGGCCAGCATCGCCGGCTCGCGCTTGGGCAGGTCGCCGCGCATCGGGAATGCCGTCTCCGGCAGGCTGATGGTGTGCTTGTAGTCCTTGCCGCCGTTATCGGTCACGCCAACGCTCCGCTGTCCTGCCTATCGTGGCGCAAAACGCGCCGGGCTTGCGCCGAATCCTGGTCCATCTGCCGGACCAGGGCGGGCAAGTCATTGAATTTTTCCTCGTCGCGCAGCTTGGCGACGAACTCCACCTCGAGCCGGCGCCCGTACAGGTCGCCCTCGAAGTCGAACACATGCGCCTCGAGCAGCGGCTCCACGCCCTGCACCGTCGGCCGCGTGCCCAGGCTCGAGACGCTGGCCATCGGCCGCGGCCCGATGCCGTGCACCCACGTGGCGTAGATGCCCGACAGCGCCGGGCGCTTGCCGGCCAGACGGATATTGGCCGTGGGATAGCCCAACGTGCGGCCCAGCTGCTTGCCGCGCACCACCTTGCCGCTGATCGCGTAGCGCCGGCCCAGCTCGCGCGCGGCGCCGTCGAGGTCGCCCGCGGCCAGCTGCTGGCGCAGCGCGGTGCTCGACACCCGCTCGCCCGCGGCCACCACCGGCGCGATCGCGCCCGCGCTGAAGCCGTGCGATTCGCCCAGCGACTGCAGCAACGCAAGGTCACCGGCACGGCGGTGGCCGAAGCGGAACTCGGGGCCGACCCAGACGTCGCGGGCCGACAGCCGTTCCACCAGCACCCGCCGCACGAAATCCTCCGGCGACATCGCCGCCATCGCCGCGTTGAAGCGCAGCAGGCCGACCACGTCCATGCCCAGGGCGCGCAGCCCTTCGAACTTCGCGCGCGGCAGCGACAGGCGCGCCGGCGCCTGGTCGCGCCCGAAGAATTCCCGCGGCAACGGCTCGAAGCTCAGCGCCACCGCGGCCAGCCCGGCGGCGCGCGCACGGGTCCGCACGTGGCCGACCAGCGCCCGATGCCCCTGGTGGAGGCCGTCGAAGGCACCGATGCAAACCACGCTGCCCTGCGGGCAAAGTGATTCGCCCTCGACGTCCCGGAACAGCCTGCTCATGCCCGAATTATAGCCAGCTGCGGTCACGGCCCGCGCAGTTGCCGCGGCCGCCAGCCGCTGGCGAGCAGGCCGAGGCCGTACGCCGCGGCACCCGCGGCGACCACGCCCAGCATCAGCAGCCAGCGCAGCTCGCCCGACCAGGCCCGCCAGTCGCCCACCGCGTGGTTGGCGGCCAGCACCGCCGCCGCCAGCGCCAGGCTGGCCACGCCGATCCGGAGCAGGTGCCGTCCCCAGCCCGGGGACAGGCTGAAGCTGGCCTCGCGGCGCAGCGCCCGCCACAGCAGCCAGGCGTTCGCCAGCCCGGCCAGGCCGGTCGCGAGGGCGATGCCGGCGTGGGCGCCCGGCACCTTGCCCAGCCACAGCGGCGTCACCAGCGCAGCGGTCAGGGCCACGTTGATGAGCACGGTGCGGATCGCGGCCTTCATCGGCGTGCGGGTGTCCTGCCGGGCGTAGAACGCGGACAGCAGGACCTTGCTGGCCATGAAGCCCGGGATGCCCAGGCTCATCGCCACCAGGCTCAGCGCGGTCATCCGGCTGTCGGCGGCGCTGAATTCGCCGCGCTCGAAGATGGTGGCCGACAGCGGCTCGGCCAGCAGGGCCAGGCCCAGCGCCGCCGGGATGGCCAGCAGCAGCACCGTGCGCAGGCCCCAGTCGAGCGCGGAGGCATACCCTTCGGCGTCGGCATCGGCGCTGCGGCGCGAGAGGTGCGGCAGGATCACGGTGGCCAGCGCCACGCCGAACAGGCCCAGCGGGAATTCGATCAGCCGGTCCGAGTAATAGAGCCAGCTCTGGCTGCCGTCGACCAGCAGCGACGCGAAGATGGTGCCGACGATCAGGTTCAGCTGGGCCACCGACGAGGAGAACAGGGTCGGGAGCATCAGGCGGCCGACCTTGCGCACGCCCGGATGGTTGAGCTTCAGGCGAAGCCGCGGCCGCAGGCCGAGCCGGCCCATCGCCGGCCACAGCAGCACCAGCTGAAGCACGCCCGCCGCCAGCACGCCCCAGGCCAGGGCGGTGATCGGGGTCTCGAGCCGCGGCGACAGCCAGATCATCGCCGCGATCACGGCCAGGTTGTGCAGCACCGGCGTCACGGCCGGCAGGGCGAAGCGCTGGAAGGAATTCAGCACCGCGCCGGCCAGCGCCGTCATCGAGACCAGGGCGAGGTAAGGGAAGACGATCCGCAGCAGGTCCGACGTGAGCTGGAACTTGGCCGGATCGTCCAGGCTGCCCGGGGCGATGGTGGCCACCACCAGCGGCGCCGCCAGCATGCCCAGGCCGCTGACCACCAGCACCGCGGCGCAGAGGGCGCCGGCGACGTGGTCGAGGAAGTCCTTCAGGGCCGCCGGGTCGTTCTTCTGGCGCAGCTCGGACAGCACCGGCACGAAGGCCGAGGCGAACGAGCCCTCGGCGAAGATGCGCCGCAGGTAGTTCGGGATGCGGTAGGCCACGGCGAAGGCATCGACGATGCCGCCGGCGCCGAACAGCTGGGCCTGGACCACGTCCCGGACGAAGCCGGCGATCCGGGACAGCAGGGTCATGGCGCTGAACACCGCCGTGGACCGCAGCAGGCCGCCCCGGCTCATGCCCTGCCCCCGGCCGGCGCGAGGGGTAATTGACTCAAGCTACTGAATCCCCCATAATTTCGGGTCTTTCCAGCTCCACCCCTGCCGGCACCCCAAATTTCCCGCCGGTTTCCAACGACCCGGCTAACAACCCTCGATTTCAGGAGCCCTCCGTGGCCAACATCAAGTCCGCCAAGAAGCGCGCCAAGCAGACCGTCGTCCGCAACGCCCGCAATGCCAGCCAGCGCTCCATGCTGCGCACCGCCGTGAAGAAGGTCATCAAGGCCCTGGAAGCCAAGGACGCCGCCGGCGCCGAAGCCGCCTTCGCGACCGCCCAGCCGATCCTGGACCGCTACTCGGCCCGTGGCCTGATCCACCGCAACAAGGCCGCCCGCCACAAGAGCCGCATCAGCGCCCACATCAAGGCCCTGAAGCAGGCCTGATCCCGCGGCGCCCCCGGGCGCCCGGCCGATCGGCGAGAAAAGGCCGGCGAAAGCCGGCCTTTTTGCTGCCTGGAATTTGTCGCGGCCGGCGGTGCCGGCGTGCTGCTGCAGGCCGGCCTCAGGCATTGCGGGACATCTCCGCGCGCGCGGCCGCGTCTTCGGCGGCCTCCAGTTCGGCGGCCTTCTTGTCGTCGAAGAACTGCTGGATCTTGAGCACGATCGGCCAGGTGCCGTCGCGGCCGATGGCCGAGGCCATGAACCACGGCTCCTTCCAGTCCAGCGCCTTCACCACGGCCTCGGCGCGCGCCTGGCGCTCGTCCTCCGGGATCAGGTCGCACTTGTTGAGCACCAGCCAGCGCGGCTTCTCGAGCATGGCCGGGTCGTACTTGCGCAGCTCGTTCTCGATCGCGCGCACCTGCTGCACCGGATCGACGCCATCGTCGAACGGGGCCATGTCAACGAGGTGCAGCAGCACGCGGGTGCGCTGCACGTGGCGCAGGAACAGGCTGCCGAGGCCGGCGCCGTCGGCCGCGCCCTCGATCAGGCCGGGGATGTCGGCGATCACGAAGCTGCGGTCCATCTCGACGCTGACCACGCCGAGGTTCGGGTACAGCGTGGTGAACGGGTAGTCGGCCACCTTCGGCGTCGCGGCCGAAACGGCGCGGATGAAGGTGGACTTGCCGGCGTTCGGGAAGCCCAGCAGGCCGACGTCGGCCAGCAGCTTAAGCTCGAGGCGGATCTCGCGCTCCTCGCCCGGGGTGCCGGTGCCGGCCTTGCGCGGCGCGCGGTTCACCGAGCTCTTGAAGTGCACGTTGCCCTTGCCGCCGACGCCGCCCTGCGCCACCAGCAGGCGGTCGCCGTGGTCGGTGAGGTCGCCGATGATCTCGTCGGTCTCGACGTTGATGACCTCGGTGCCGACCGGCACGCGGATCACCACGTCCTCGCCCGCCTTGCCGAAGGCCTGGCGGCCCATGCCGTTCTGGCCGCGCTGGGCGCGGAACTGGCGCTGGTGGCGGAAGTCGATCAGGGTGTTGAGGTTCTCGTCGGCCTCGAGCCAGACGCTGCCGCCGTTGCCGCCGTCACCGCCGTCGGGGCCGCCGAGCGGGATGAACTTCTCGCGCCGGAAGCTGATGCAGCCGTTGCCGCCGTCGCCGGCGATGACCAGGATCTGGGCTTCATCTACGAATTTCACTGGGTGCTTCCCGGGCGGCGGAACGGGACGTTCGCCGCGATTGTGGGCCGTCCGCGCCGCGCCGTGAAGGGCGCGGGCCGGGACCGGCAGGATACTGAAACGAAAAGCCCCGCCGAAGCGGGGCCCTTCAGGCGGTGCCGGGCGGGGTTCAGGCCGCCGGGACCACGCTCACGGTGCGACGCTTGTTCGGACCCTTGACCGAGAAGTCGACCACGCCGTCCACCAGGGCGAACAGGGTGTGGTCGCGGCCGAGGCCGACGCCCATGCCCGGGTGGAACTCGGTGCCACGCTGGCGGACGATGATGTTGCCCGCTTCGATGGCCTGGCCGCCGTAGATCTTGACGCCCAGGTACTTCGGGTTCGAATCGCGGCCGTTGCGGGACGAGCCTACGCCTTTTTTCTGTGCCATGACGTTATCTCCTCGGGCTTAGCCGGCGATGCCGGTGATTTCGATTTCGGTGAAGTACTGCCGGTGGCCCATCTGCTTGCGATGGTGCTTGCGGCGGCGGAACTTGACGATGCGGACCTTGTCGAGGCGGCCGTGCGACTTGATGGTCGCGGTGACCTTGGCGCCGGCGACGGTCGGGGTGCCGACGGTGACCTTGTCACCATTGCCCACCATCAGGACGCTTTCGATGTCGAAGGACTTGCCTTCTTCGAGGTCGAGCTTCTCGACCTTCAGGGTCTCGCCCTGCATCACGCGGTACTGTTTACCGCCGGTAACGATGACTGCGTACATGACCGGGATTCCTCTGTAGTTATTTTGACCAATGCCTGCCCGCGGTCAACGGACAGAAGCGGAATTATGGTCAAAAACCCCTTTCCGGTCAAACCTTTCGATGAAAAGCGGTACCGGGTTCATTTTCTCCCGCCGGTGAGACGCAGTCTCATTGGCGGGAGAAAATGAACCCGGCACCGCTTTTTGCTGCTAAGCCCTTGATGGGCTTGGGGGAACGGGGAGTCACGGTGTGCCGACGGCGGGCTGGTAGACTGCCGGGTTCCTCCCTCCGGAGCCGCCCCCAGGCGCATGGACACGATCCGCATCCGCGGTGCCCGCACCCACAACCTCAAGAACATCGACCTGGACCTGCCCCGGGACAAGCTGATCGTGATCACCGGCCTGTCCGGATCCGGCAAGTCCTCCCTGGCCTTCGACACCATCTACGCCGAGGGCCAGCGCCGCTACGTCGAGTCGCTCTCGGCCTACGCCCGGCAGTTCCTCAGCGTGATGGAAAAGCCCGACGTGGACCACATCGAGGGCCTGTCCCCGGCCATCTCGATCGAGCAGAAGTCCACCTCGCACAACCCGCGCTCGACCGTCGGCACCATCACCGAGATCTACGACTACCTGCGCCTGCTGTTCGCCCGCGTCGGCAGCCCGCGCTGCCCGGACCACCACTACCCGCTCGAGGCCCAGACCGTCGGCCAGATGGTGGACCAGGTGCTGGCCCTGCCCGCCGAGCGCCGCTACATGCTGCTGGCCCCGGTCATCCGCGACCGCAAGGGCGAGCACGCCCAGGTCTTCGACCAGCTGCGCGCCCAGGGCTTCGTGCGGGTGCGGGTGAACGGCGTGCTGCACGAGCTCGACGCCGTGCCCACCCTCGCCCTGCGCCAGAAGCACACGATCGAAGCCGTGATCGACCGCTTCAAGCCGCGCGAGGACCTCAAGCAGCGCCTGGCCGAAAGCTTCGAAACCGCGCTCAAGCTCGGCGACGGCCTGGCCCAGGTCCAGGACCTGGATGACGAAAGCGCCCCGCCGCTGCTTTTCTCGTCCAAGTTCAGCTGCCCGGTCTGCGACTACGCCCTGCCCGAGCTCGAGCCGCGCCTGTTCTCGTTCAACTCGCCGATGGGCGCCTGCCCCACCTGCGATGGCCTGGGCATCACCCAATTCTTCGATCCCGCGCGCGTGGTCGTGCACCCGGAGCTCAGCCTCGCCGCCGGCGCCGTGCGCGGCTGGGACCGCCGCAATGCCTACTACTTCCAGCTGATCGCCTCGCTGGCCAAGCACTACGGCTTCGACCCCGACACCCAGTGGCAGGAGCTGGCCGAACAGGTGCGCCAGGCCGTGCTGTACGGCAGCGGCGACGAGATCGTCACCTTCACCTACCTCACCGAATCCGGCGGCCGCACCCAGCGCAAGCACGCCTTCGAAGGCATCCTGCCCAACCTCGAGCGCCGCTACCGCGAGACCGAGTCGCAGGTGGTGAAGGAGGAGCTGGCCAAGTTCATCTCCGACCGCCCCTGCCCGGACTGCGGCGGCGCGCGCCTGAACCGATCCGCCCGCAACGTGCTCGTGGCCGACCGCAACCTCTCGCAGCTGACCCAGCTGCCGGTGGACGAGTCGCTGGAGTTCTTCTCGCACCTGAGCCTGGCCGGCTGGCGCGGCGAGATCGCCGCCAAGATCGTCAAGGAAATCCGCGACCGCCTGCGCTTCCTGGTCGACGTCGGCCTCGACTACCTCACGCTCGAGCGCAAGGCCGACTCGCTCTCCGGCGGCGAAGCGCAGCGCATCCGCCTGGCCAGCCAGATCGGCGCCGGCCTGGTCGGCGTGATGTACGTGCTCGACGAGCCGTCGATCGGCCTGCACCAGCGCGACAACGAGCGCCTGCTCGGCACCCTCACCCGCCTGCGCGACCTCGGCAACACCGTGATCGTGGTCGAGCACGACGAGGACGCCATCCGCCTCGCCGACCACATCGTCGACATCGGCCCCGGCGCCGGCGTGCACGGCGGCGAAGTCATCGCCCAAGGCAGCTACGAGGACGTGCTGAAGGCCCCGCGCTCGATCACCGGCGCCTTCCTTTCCGGCCGCCGACGGATCGAGATCCCGAAGCAGCGCCACAAGCCCAACCCGAAGATGATGCTGCGGCTGCTCGGCGCCAGCGGCAACAACCTCAAGGACGTGGACCTGTCGATCCCGGCCGGCCTGTTCACCTGCATCACCGGCGTGTCGGGCTCGGGCAAGTCCACGCTGATCAACGACACGCTCTACCACCTGGCCGCGAACGAGCTCAACGGCGCCTCGCACACGCCGGCGCCGTATCGCGAGCTGCAGGGCATGGACCTGTTCGACAAGGTCGTGGACATCGACCAGAGCCCGATCGGCCGCACGCCGCGCTCGAACCCGGCCACCTACACCGGCCTGTTCACGCCGCTGCGCGAGCTGTTCGCGCAGGTGCCGGAGGCGCGCGCCCGCGGCTACTCGCCGGGCCGCTTCAGCTTCAACGTGCGCGGCGGCCGCTGCGAGGCCTGCCAGGGCGACGGCCTGATCAAGGTCGAGATGCACTTCCTGCCCGACGTGTACGTGCCCTGCGACGTCTGCCACGGCAAGCGCTACAACCGCGAGACGCTCGAGATCCGCTACAAGGGCTACACCATCCACGACGTGGTGGAGATGACGGTCGAGGACGCGCTCAGGCTGTTCGAGCCGGTGCCCACCCTAGCGCGCAAGCTCGAGACCCTGGTGGACGTCGGCCTGAGCTACATCAAGCTCGGCCAGTCGGCTACGACGCTGTCGGGCGGCGAGGCCCAGCGCGTGAAGCTGTCGAAGGAGCTCAGCCGCCGCGACACCGGCCGCACGCTCTACATCCTCGACGAGCCCACCACCGGCCTGCACTTCCACGACATCGAGCACCTGCTGGCGGTGCTGCACAAGCTGCGCGACGACGGCAACACCATCGTCGTGATCGAGCACAACCTCGACGTGATCAAGACCGCCGACTGGGTCATCGACCTGGGCCCGGAGGGCGGCCACCGCGGCGGCCGGATCCTGGCCGAAGGCACGCCGGAGCAGATCGCCGGCGTCGCTGCCTCGCACACCGGCCGCTTCCTGGCCAAGATGCTGGCGCCCGACGCGGTGCTGCCGACGAAGAAGGCCGCCACCCCCAAGCCCACCGGCCTGCCGCCCCGCGCGGCCGCGAAGAAATCCGCGCCGGCCAGGAAGACTCCCAGGAAGAGCGCATGAACCCGACCGTCCACACCCTCGACATCGAGTCGCGCTGGCGCGACATGGACGCGTTCAACCACGTCAACAACGCCAGCTACCTCGGCTACATCGAGGAAGCGCGCGTGCGCTGGTTCAAGTCGCTGTCCAGCGACTGGGCCGGCGAGACCTCGGCGCCGGTGATGGCCTCGGTGACGGTGAACTACCGCCGCCCGGCGCACTGGCCGGAGACGCTGCGGATCGAACTGTTCGCCGAGCGCGTGGGCGGCAAGAGCCTCACGCTCGGCCACCGCATCCTGTCGGCGGCCGATCCGTCCATCGTGTACTGCGACGGCCACACCGTGCTGGTCTGGATCGAACGCAGCGGCCAGTCGGTGCCGCTGCCGGACAACGTGCGCGCCGCCTGCGGCGGCTGAGCCTCAGGGCGCCGCGGGCGCCTCGCGCCGCACCGGGAATTCCGCGAACACGCGCCGCCCGTCCGCCAGCACCAGGCGGATGCGCGCGACGTCGCCCCCGGCCAGCGGCCGCAGCGGACGCATCAGCATCAGGTGCAGCCCGCCCGGCTCGAAGCGCAGCACGTCGCCGGGCGCGACAACCAGTTTTCCCGCCGACCGCATCCGGCTGACGCCGTCCTCGACCACGGTGCGGTGGATCATCGGCATGCCGAAGTCCTTGCTTTCGACGCCGGCCACCTCGACCGCCGCCTCGCAGGGATTGCGCAGCACCAGGTAGCCGGCCAGCGACGTGGCGCCGGGCGGCGCGGCGCGCACCCACGGCGATTCGATCACCGGCGTGCAGTCCGGCGTGGCCCCAACGGCGGCTGAAGCCGACAGGACTGCCATTAACCCCAGGGCAAGGCGCAGTGCGTGTCGGGTGGGAGGGCTCATTTGCATGAGCCCTCCCCCCTAAGAACCGTACGTGCGAGTTTCCCCGCATACGGCTCAAGCCTGTGATAAGCCTTCGTTAGAAGGCCGGCTTCACTATCTTCAAACCAAGCTGGTGAACACGGGTATGGCATATGGGATGCAATAGTACGCGATTGATCAGACTGTCTGAACCACCCTCCACCCTAGGGATGAGGTGGTGGTCGTGCCAGCCGGTTTCTCGCGTAATCGCCCCTTCACACAGCGCACACCGACCGAACTGCGAGCGATACAAGCTCATCCACTCCTTTCGGCGACGCATGCTGTTCAGCATGCGTGCCTGATGAAGCGTCTCACCGTACAACTCATCGGCCGGGTCGAAGGGGTTGTAGCTACCCTTGACCTTTTTATGGCGCCGGATCGGCGTCTCGGGCAGCTTGTACAAAGCCAACCGAACCTTGCGACCATCCGCCTTGTTCACTGTGGTGGCGAACACCCAGCTCCGAAAGCCTTCTGACCGGAAATACCGCTTCCTCAGCCAGGCAACCTTCTTGCCGGGATGCCGCCGCTTGACCCACCGCCAGATCGCCCTGAACAACAGATGATCCATGCGGCTGAACGCCTCCTTCGCGACCACGGGGCAGTGGTAGTTGGCCCAACCCCGCAACAACGGATTCAACAGGCGGATCAACGTCTCCTGCCGAACCGTTTTGTGGCTGCTGATAGCCTCCTTGACCTTGCGATAGAACGCTTCCGCGTTCTTCTTGCTCGGCTTGATGAGCAGAGTCCCCGAGTATTTCCGGAAGTTCCACCCCAGGAAGTCGAACCCGTCGTCTATGGTGACGATGCGCGTTTTCTCCGGAGCCAGCTGAAGTCCCCGTTGTTGCAGGAACCCAACCACCCACGGCTTCACTTCATTCTCAAGCAGCTCTTGCGAGATACCGGTGATCACGAAGTCATCCGCATACCGCACCACATTGATTTTCAGGTTCTTGGCTTTCGTCCTGCCCAGCTTTGCACCGAGGTGCGCAACCAGACCCGACTCCAGCCCATTCAGCGCCATGTTCGCCAGCGTGGGACTGATAATCCCACCCTGAGGCGTACCGGCCTCGCTTGCCTGCAACATTCCTTTGTAGATCACGCCAGCTTTCAGCCACTTCCGAAGCACCGCGGTGTCCATCGGGACATTGCGGAGCAGCCAGTCGTGGTTGATGTGGTCGAAGCACCCCTTGATGTCCGCCTCCAGCACCCAGCGAGCAGAAGTCCGCCGGGACATGGTGATGAACAGCTGGCCTATGGCGTCATGCGTCGAACGATTTCGCCGAAAGCCGTAGCTGTTCGGATCACTCGTTGACTCTGAGACCGGTTCCAGCGCCAACAGGTGGAGCGCTTGCATGGCCCGATCCAACATCGTCGGGATACCCAGCGGACGCTCTTTCCCATTGGCTTTCGGAATGAAAACGCGACGTAACGGCTTTGGCCGGTACCCGCGCCGCTCCAACTTACCAACTGCTTCCATGCGCTTTTCAGGTGTATTCCACAGCTCACGATCGACACCACTGGTCCGTGAACCCTGGTTTTCAGTCACTCGCCGCACGGCCAATGCCTTGCCGCAGAACGAGCGGGTCAGCAAGCGTTGCAGGACTTTCACCCGCCGCCACTTGCCTTCCTGTGTTGCCTTCGTGATTCGAGTCTGTATTCCTCGGACGTTCCTCTCGACCAGACGCCAATCAATGGCGTGCCAGCTTTGCGGCGCGTCGGAGCGTGCAGACTCTTGAGAGAGTACTTCCATGCTTCGCTCCTTCCAGACACCCGGACGACGACGCACGAAAGCCCCTTGGGGCAATGCGCCCCGTCAGGGAGTAGTGATACGGACCCGAGGTGCAGGTCCGCGTGGTAGAGGTCAATCAGTCAGAACACGATTCCAGACCAGCCGAAAGTGGGCTTATCCGCGCCATTACAGCGGGGCGTTTGCTTTCTTCGGCCTCCCTTACCCGCACTCCTAACAGCGTTCCTTGCGGTCGGCCTGCCTGACGGCAGGAGGGCGGGCTTACCACGTTCCTCGCGAGTCACACGACTGAGGCAGGGTCTGTCTATTCGCCGGTGGTCTTTATCGGTGACGCACCCCGTCCATGAAGCGGGATGACCGACCACGAAATACGCGTTCAGCAGCTTGCGTATCGCCATAGTTACGACGTTTATCGACAGTTCAGATTTCTTACCCGTTTCAGCCAGTCCGGCCTCTCATCCAGCCTGCTGCTGCCAGAATCTGCGCAAAACCTCACGGCCTTGGCGCACCAAAAAGGGAGACTTATTCAAGCGGGCTTCGCACCCCTCCGTTGCCGGAAACGCACGCCGCTCTAGACTACCGATGGTCACGCATCGGGTCTCACTTCCCGTCATCCAGACGGGTGAGACAATGACTCACGAAGCACGAGCTCGTGATGTTGGTGGATAACTGCATTGCGCAGAAATCGCTTATTTTTGCGGGTCAACAGCAGGGCTGCGGGGAAATTCCATGCACCCCGAACCTCACCGTTGCGGTGTGGTCAGAAAGTACTTTCCCAACCTCACTCGCAAATTTTTAGTAGAAACGTACCGCTAGTGTGGACGGTTTAAGCCCCGTCGGTGCTAGAGCGATCACGAGCTCTCGTGTCGCACTCATGGGCCTATGATAATCCCACGCGCCTCAAGGAGTTGTTGATGAAACGCACCCTGCTCGCCGCCGCCATCACCCTGGCCACCGCCACCGCCGCGCACGCCGCCGACACCCGCCTGACCGTCTACAGCGGCGACTACGATGCCGTGGTGCAGTCCGACGCCCAGCCAGGCGGCCCCGGCTACGCGCTGGTGGCCTCCAGCCTGCGCTACGAGCTGGCCAGCGGCAGCAACCCCGTGTCGCTTGGCGGCCTGCCCGCCGCACTCGACGCCAGCTCGGTGCGACTGCGCCCGCAGGGCGACGCCCAGGTGCGCAGCCAGCGCTTCGACTTCGCGCTCGCCGGCCAGGACGACCTGCTGCGCCGCGCGCTCGGCCAGACCGTCACGGTCGAGCAGTCCGTCGGCGATGCCCGGCAGTCGTACACGGGCGTGCTGCTGGCGGCCGGCAACGGACTCACCCTGCGCCTGCCCGACGGCCGGGTGAAGGTGCTGGCCAACTATTCGAACTTCGAACTGCCGCGCCTGCCCGCCGGCCTGGTGAGCGAGCCCACGCTGAGCTGGGAGCTCGTCGCCAACCGCGCCGGCCGGCAGGCCTTCGACCTCGGCTACGCCACGGCCGGCCTGGCCTGGCGCGCCGACTACCAGGTGGACGTCGCCGGCGGCGCGCGCGCCTGCCGCATGGATCTCGAAGGCGCCGCGATGGTGGCCAACCGCGCCGGCGCCGACTTCAACGGCGTGGCGCTGACGCTGGTGGCCGGCGAACCGAACCGCACCCAGGCGTCGGGCCCGCGCATGGCCAAGGCCTATCGCACCGAAGTGATGATGGACGCGATGGCGCCCGCCGCGCCCGAGCCGCAGGCGTCCGGCGAGTACCACGCCTACCGCATCCCGGGCAGCGCCGACCTGCCGCAGGGCAGCGTGCAGCGCATCCCGCTGCTGCCCCCGGCGCGCGGCGTCGCCTGTGAGCGCCATTACGAAACCCGGGCGCCGATCGGCACCTGGCGCCCGCCGCAGCCGATGATCGACGCCAATTTCAACGCGGTCGAAGGCGAGCAGCCGGTCATCGCCAGCCTGGGCTTCACCAACGCCAAGGCCGCCGGGCTGGGCGCGCCGCTGCCGGCGGGCCGTGTGCGCGTGTTCGACGGCGGCAACCTGCTCGGCGAGGCGATGCTGGGCCACACGCCCGCCAACGCGGAGGTCGAGCTCGCGCTGGGCACCGTGTTCGACCTCACCGCCGAGCGCAAGCGCGAGGCATTCAGCGTCGACCGCGCCGGCCGCCAGATGGAGGAACGCATCAGCGTCGTCGTCCGCAACGCGAAGGCCGAGGCCGCCACCGTGCGCATCCACGAGGCGATGCCGCGCTGGAGTGACTGGGACATCACCAGCACCAGCGTGCAGCCCGGCGAACGCGACGCCCAGTCCGCATGGTTCGACCTGCCGGTGCCGGCCAACGGCGAGGCGCGCCTGACCTACACGGTGCGGTATCGTTGGGCCCCCGACGTACGCATCGACTGAAGGCCCGGCCATGATCGAACTCCACCGCCACGGACCCATCCACGAGATCCGGCTGGCCCGCCCGCCGGTCAACGCGCTGACGCCGGAACTTCTGGCCGCGCTGCGCACCGCGGTGCAGGCGGCGCCGGCCGACGGTGCCCGCGCCATCATCCTCACCGGCGGCAGCAAGGTGTTCTCGGGCGGCATGGACGTGCCGCACCTGATGGGCCTGGACCGCGCCGCGCTCGGACCGGGCTGGGCCTCGCTGTTCGCCGCCGCGCGCGCGATCGCCAACTGCCCGGTGCCGGTGGTGGCCGCGATCGGCGGCCACAGCCCGGCCGGCGGCTGCGTGCTGGCGCTGTGCTGCGACTACCGCATCATGGCCCGCGGCCCCTTCCGCATCGGCCTGAACGAAGTGCAGGTCGGTCTGGTCGCGCCCGACGCCATCCAGCACCTGATGCGCCGCGTGGTGGGCCCGTATCGCGCCGAGCGCCTGCTGGTGTCCGGTGCGCTGGTGGAATCGGAGATGGCGCAGGCCATCGGCCTGGTCGACGAACTCACCGACGCCGAACACGTCCTGGTGCGCGCCAGGCACTGGCTCGAGGAGCTGCTGGCGCTGCCGTCCGCCGCGATGCTGGCCACGCGCCGCATCGCCCGCGCCGACCTGGTGGCCGCGCTGGAGGGCTTCGACGACCGCCAGCTCGACGGCTTCATCGACGCCTGGTACGCCCCCGACACGCAGGCCGCCCTGCAGGCGCTGGTGGCCCGGCTGAAGAAGTGAGCGCGCGGCCGTCATCCCGCTGGCTGTGGCTGGCCGCCTGCCTTTGGCTGGTGGCCTGCGCGAAGCCGGTGCCGGTGGACTACGCCAACTAAGTCGGCCACTGGCGCGGCGACGGCACCCTGCTGGTGATCCGCGCCGACGGCCACGCCGACTACGAACGCGTGACCGGCAAATCGCGACTGAGCATCGAGGGCGCCTGCCACTCGTTCACCGAGCGCGGCTTCAAGATCGGGATGGGGCTGCTCAGCGCCAGCTTCGAAGTGAGCCAGCCGCCGCGGCGGGTCGATGGCCGCTGGCGGATGACGGTGGACGGCGTCGAGCTCACCCGCGTGGACATCCTGCCGGTGGTGCCCGCCCGCGGAGCGGACGACAGCCTCCGGCTCTGATCAGCCGCCGGTGGCCACCGGCCGCGCGCGATCGCTGACCCAGCCGCTCCACGACGGCGCATAGAGACGCGCCCCCGGCAATCCGGCGTGCGCCATCGCCAGCGCGTTGTGGCAGGCGGTCACGCCCGAGCCGCAGGACAGCACGACCTCGGACGCGGCGCGCCCGCCCAGCAGCGCCTTGAATTCAGCGGCAAGCACGTCCGCGGGCTTGAAACGACCGCCGGCAAGATTCGCGCCGAAGGGGCGGTTGAGCGCGCCCGGGATGTGTCCCGCCACGGGATCCAGCGGCTCGACGTCGCCGCGGAAACGCTCGGGCGCGCGCGCATCCAGCAGCCAGCCCGCGGGATCGGCGAGGCGCGCGACGATTTCGTCGGTGCCGACGATCTGGCGAGCGTCGAATTCCGCCGCGTACCGGCCGGGCGTGGGCGGCACTACCTCGGCAGACACCGGCAGGCCCTGCGCGGTCCACGCCGCGAACCCGCCATCGAGCACCGCCACCCGCGCGTGCCCGCACAGCCGCATCAGCCACCAGAAGCGCGCCGCCGCCATCGCGCCGTCGCCGGCGTCGTAGGCCACGACCTGGTGCGCGGGCGTGATCCCCAGGCGCACCAGCAGCGCACCGAACGCCGACGCCGCCGGCAGCGGGTGGCGGCCGAGCGCGGGCGGCTTGCCGTGGTCGCTGAGGTCGCGGTCGAGGTGGGCGTGCGCGGCGCCGGGAAGGTGCGATTCGCGCCAGGCGCGCTCGCCCCCGTCGGCGTCGGCGAGCGAATGCCGGCAGTCCACCACGACCAGGTCGGCGCGGCCGAGCTCGGCCGCCAGCGCTTCGGGCGAGACCAGGGTTTGCCAGTTCACGCCGCCTGCTCCAGGCGCTGGCGGAAATTGACCAGCATCGCGGCGGTGGCGCCCCAGATGCGGTGGCCTTCGTAGCGGTACTCGAGCAGGCGGCGGCGACGGCCCTGCCAGTCCACTTCGAGTTCATGCACGTTGGCCGGATCGAGCAGGAAGCCCAGCGGCACTTCGAAGGCTTCCGCGACTTCGGACGGATCCACGACCGGCTGGTAGTCATCGCCCACCGTCGCCACCACCGGATAGACGTGGAAGCCGGTGATGGTCACGAAGGGATCGAGGTAGCCCAGCGGCGACGAGTGCGAGGAGGCCAGCCCGACTTCCTCTTGCGCTTCGCGCAGGGCGGCGGCGACCGGATCGGTGTCGCTGGCTTCGATGCGCCCGCCGGGGAAACTCACCTGCCCCGCGTGCAGCCTCAGCGCTTCGGTGCGGCGGGTCAGCAGCACGCGCGGGCCGGCGGGGCGCTGCACCAAGGCCACCAGCACGGCGGCCAGGCGCAGGGGCACGTCCAGCGGCAGCAGGTCGGCGAGTTCGGCGTGGTTCCAGCCGGGCCCGGACGGGGGCTGGTCGAGCGGATGCAGCGCGCGGGGCAGGCGTTCGAACGGATCGAACGGCGGGCTCACACCCGTTGCGCCTCGCGACGCGGCAGGACGACATCCATGAGCTGCAGGCGCTCGTCGTCGTTCATCTGCGACCAGCGCGCGATCTCGGCGCTGGTGCGGTGGCAGCCTTCGCACAGGCCTTGGGCATCCAGGGAACAGATCCCGACGCAAGGGCTGAGGACGGCGCGGAAAGGGGTTTGCATGCAGGCGACGCCAGTCCGCCGCGCCCCGGGGGCGCGGCGGACCGCGGGATTACTTGATGCCAACCAGCTTGATGTCGAGGATCAGGGCCTGGCCCGGACCCAGCGGGCGCGGGTTGTCGCCGAAGGCCTTGTTCGGCGGCACGAACACTTCCCAGCGCGAACCGGTCGGCATCATCATCATCGCCTCGCGACCACCCTCGATCGGGAACTGCGAAAGCTCGAACGAAGCCGGCTGCGGGTTCGGGTTGTTCTGGGCGTAGGTGTTGAAGAACTCCTGGCCCGTGGTGATCGAACCGCGGTAGTGCACCTGCACCGTGCTGTTGGCCGTCGGCTTCGGGCCGGTGCCGGTCTCGATGATGCGGTACTGCACGCCGCTCGGCAGGGTCACGACGCCGGTCTTGGTGCGGTTCGCGGCCAGGAAGGCCTCGGACTTGGCGCGGTTTTCGCGCGCGGCGGTCTCGAGCTCGGCGCGCATCTTGGCGCCCATGCGCTGCTGCAGGCCGGCCAGCTGCGCTTCCATCTGCGGCTGCGGGTAGGCGGCCGGCTTCTTGGCATAGCCGTCCTGGATCGCGCGGATCACGGCGTTGATGTCGATGTCGTTACCCAGCTGGGCGAGGCCGGCACCCTGGTCGTAACCGACGGCGTAGCTGAGGACGGCCTTGTCCAGCGGCGCCGGCGCGGGGGCCTGCTGCTGGGCGGGGGCCGGGGCGGTCTGGGCAACGGCGACGCCGGCTCCGAGACCAAGGGCCGCCAGGGAGGCAGCCAACAGACGCAACTTCATCAGGAAATCTCCGGTGGTGGAAAGGGGGCGCTGTGGCGTCCCAAAGGCCGCGCTAGGATATCCCCCGCACGGCTGAACCGCTACTGACACGGGCCAGTCGCCCTCGTCCGACCCGCGCGGACGCCAAGAGTTCCCTGAATCCCCGCCCGAACGGAGCCCCCATGACCTTCCGCAACCTGCTCGTCGAGGACGCCGGCGCCGTCCGCCGGATCACGCTCAACCGCCCCGACAAGCTCAACGCCCTGAACCACGAGACCCTGTCCGAACTGCACGAGGCCTTCGCCGCCGCCGCGGGCGACGCCGCCGTCCGGGTGGTGGTGCTGACCGGCGCCGGCCCCAAGGCCTTCGTCGCCGGCGCCGACATCGCCGAGATGAACGGCCTGACCCCGGCCCAGGCGCGCGACTTCTCCCGCCATGGCCAGCGCCTGATGAGCCGCATCGAGCAGCTGGGCAAGCCCGTGGTGGCGATGGTGAATGGCTTCGCGCTCGGCGGTGGCCTGGAGCTGGCGATGGCCTGCCACCTGCGCATCGCCGCCGACACCGCCAAGGTCGGCCAGCCCGAGATCAACCTCGGCCTGGTGCCTGGCTTCGGCGGCACCCAGCGCCTGTTGCGCCTGGCCGGCCGGTCGGCCGCGCTGGAGCTGTGCCTGCTGGGCCAGCCGATCGACGCCGCCCGCGCCGCGGCCCTCGGCATCCTGACCCGCGTGGTGCCGGCCGCCGAGCTCGAGGCCGAGACGATGAAAGTGGCGAACCAACTGGCCAACGCCGCGCCGCAGGCACTGCGCGGCATCCTGGACGCGGTGCTGGTCGGCGGCGAAGCCGCGCTCGACGCCGGCCTCGAGTTCGAAACCCAGGTGTTCGCGGTCACCTTCAGCACCGAGGACATGAAGGAAGGCACCAGCGCCTTCCTCGCCCGCCGCAGCCCGACCTTCAGCGGCCGCTGAGGGCGACCACTGGCCGTGCGCCTGCACTCCTTCCCCGGCGGCCTGCGCCTGCCCGGCCACAAGGACGCATCGCGCGCGGGCGGACTGCAGGCGGTGCCGATGCCGCCCGAGCTCCACCTGGCGCTGCAGCAGCACGCAGGGCTGCCCGCCCTGCCCTGCGTTTTGCCGGGCGAGCGGGTGGCGCGCGGCCAGTGCCTCGCCCGCGCCGACGGCGAATTCAGCGCCGACCTGCATGCGCCCTGCGCCGGCCGAATGCTGGCGATCGCACCGGGTGACCCGTCCGCCCCGCCGGGCCGCCAGGGCGCGCACCTCGTGCTGGCCTGCGAGGGCGATGACACCGTCGCGCCGTGGCCCGCGCTCGATCCGGCGACCGCCTCGCCGGACGCACTGCGCGAGCGCATCCGCGCCGCGGGGCTGGTGGGATTGGGCGGCGCCGGCTTCCCGACCGCGGAAAAGCTTTCGGTGGGCCGCGACCTGCTGGTGCTCAACGGCGCCGAGTGCGAACCCTGGATCGCCTGCGACGACGCGCTGCTGCGCCACCACGCCGAGGAAGTCGTGCTGGGCGGAAGGATGCTGGCGCGCATCGTCGGCGCGCCGCGGGTGCTGCTGGCGATCGAGGACAGCATGCCGGAGGCGCTCGCGGCGGCGCGCGCCGCCTGCGACGCGCATGGCGAGGGCGTCGTCGAGGTGGTGTCCGTACCGACCATTTACCCGGAAGGCGGCGAGCGCCAGCTCATCCGCGTGCTCACCGGCCGCGAGGTGCCGCGCGGCGGCCTGCCGCGCGACCTCGGCGTGATCGTGCAGAACGTCGGCACCGCGCGCGCCGCGTGGCGGGCCGTGGCGCACGGCGAACCGCTGCTCGAACGCATCGTCACCGTCACCGGCCCGGGCGTCGCGCGACCGGGCAACTTCATCGTGCCGCTGGGCACGCCGGTTTCGCACCTCGTGGCGCAGGCCGGCGGCTACACGCCGCAGGCGCGCCGCCTGCTGCTGGGCGGGCCGATGATGGGCCTGGCGCTGCCGCACGACGGCTTCGCGATCGGCAAGCCCGACAACTGCGTGCTGGTGCTGGGCGACGCCGAGCTGCGCCCCGCCGGCGACGAGATGCCCTGCATCCGCTGCGGCGACTGCGCCTCCGCCTGCCCGGCCCGCCTGCTGCCGCAGCAGCTGCTATGGCAGGTGCGCGCCGACCGGCTCGACGACGCGCGCGAACAAGGCCTGTTCGACTGCATCGAATGCGGCTGCTGCGACCTGGCCTGCCCCAGCCACATCCCGCTGACCGCGCACTTCCGGCACGGCAAGTCGGAGCTGCGCGCCCGCGCCGTTGAAACCGAACGCGCCCACGCGGCGCGCGAGCGCTACGAAACGCGGCTGCAGCGCCTGCAGCGCGAAGCCGCCGAGCGCGAGCAGCGCCTGGCCGAGCGTCGCGCCGGCGCGGCGAGCGCCGACGCGGTGGCGGCCGCGTTGGAGCGCGCTCGCGCCCGCCGCGCCGCCGGCACCGAGGGCGGCACCGACGCATGAAGACCTTCGACACCGCCCCCGCGCCGCACCTGCCCGCGCGCCGCAGCGTGCGCGAGTTGATGGGCCTGGTGCTGCTGGCACTGGTGCCTGGCACGGCCGCGCACGCCTGGTTCTTCGGGCCCGGCGTGCTGGTGCAGGCGCTGCTGGCCGTCGCGTTCGCGCTGGCCTTCGAGGCGGCGATGCTGAAGCTGCGCGCGCGGCCGCTGCGTCCCTTCCTCGGCGATCTGAGCGCGCCGCTGACCGCGGTGCTGTTCGCGCTTTCCCTGCCGCCGCTGGCGCCGTGGTGGGTGGCGGCGATCGGCCTGTTCGCGGCGATCGTGTTCGCGAAGCATCTTTACGGCGGGCTGGGCCACAACCTGTTCAATCCGGCGATGGTGGGCGTGGCGGTGGTGCTGCTGTGCTTCCCTCGCGAGTTCACCCAGTGGCTGCCGCCGGCCGGGCTGGACCCGGCGCTGGTGGCGCCGGGGCTGCTGGATTCGCTGCGCGCCATCCTCACCGGCGAACTGCCCGCGCCGTGGCGCTGGGACATGCTGGCGCAGGCCACGCCGCTCGACACCGTGCGCACCCTGGCCAACGAAGGCGCGACCCTGGCCGAGATCCGCGGTGCGCCGCTGTTCGGCGACTTCGGCGGCCGCGGCTGGGAGTGGGTGGCGAATTTCTACGCGCTGGGCGGGCTGTTCCTGCTGTGGAAGCGCGTGATCCCCTGGCAGGTGCCGGTGGCGACGCTGGGCACCGTGGTGCTGGTGGCGCTGCCGTTCTGGCTCTACGACCCGGACCTGCACCCCTTCCCGCTGCAGCACGTGTTCTCGGGCGCGCTGGTGCTGGCGGCGTTCTTCATCGCCACCGATCCGGTGAGCGGCTGCACGACGCCGCGCGGGCGGCTGCTGTTCGGCGCCGGCGTGGCGCTGCTGACGCTGGTGATCCGGCGCTGGGGCGCGTTCCCCGATGGCGTGGCGTTCGCCGTGCTGCTGATGAACTGCGCGGCGCCCTGGCTCGACCGGGTCTCGCGCCCGCGCATCTTCGGCGAAGGCAAGGCGCCGTGAACGAAGCCACCCGCGAATCGCTGCGCGCCGGCCTGCAGCTCGGGCTGGCGGCGCTGGTGGCCACCGCCCTGCTGGCGGGCACCTATTTCCTGACCCGCGACCGCATCGGAGCGGCCGAGCACCGCGCGCGCATGCAGGCGCTGGAAGTGGTGCTGCCGGCCGCGCGCTACGACAACGACCTGCTCGCCGACACTGTGCAGGTGCAGGCGCCTGCGTGGCTCGGCGACGAGGCCACCACCGTGCATCGCGCGACGCTCGCCGGCGCGCCCAGCGCGCTGGTGTTCGAAACCGTGGCCCCCGACGGCTACGGCGGCCCGATCCGGCTGCTGCTGGCGATCGCCACCGACGGCCGCGTGCTGGGCGTGCGGGTCACCACCCACCGGGAAACCCCGGGCCTGGGCGACGACATCGAGGCCGGGCGCAGCGACTGGATCACGCGCTTCCAGGGCCGCGCGCTCGGCGACCCGCCCACCGCCGGCTGGGCCGTGCGCAAGGACGGCGGCGACTTCGACCAGTTCGCGGGCGCGACGGTGACGCCGCGCGCCGTGGTGCGTGCCGTGCATCGGGCGCTGCAGTTCACGCAGCGCCACGGCGACGCGATCCGCGCCGCCGCGCCGGGCGATACACTGCGCTTTCCCACCGCCCCCGACGCCCCGCGCGCCCGATGAGCTCGCCCCGCGCCATCCTCGAGTACGGCCTGTCCAGCGGCAACACCGGGCTGGTGCAGCTGCTGGGGCTGTGCCCGCTGCTGGCGGTCTCGAACAACGCGGTGAACGCGCTCGGCCTCGGCCTGGCCACGGTGCTCGCGCTCACCTGCACCAATGCCGCGGTCGCCGGCGTGCGGCGGCTGACGCGGCGCGACGTGCGCATCCCGGCTTTCGTGATGATCATCGCCGCCGTGGTCACCTCGATCGAGCTGGCGATGCGTGCCTGGCTGCCGGAGCTGCACGCGGTGCTGGGCCTGTTCATCCCGCTGATCGTCACCAACTGCGCGCTGATGGGGCGGGCCGAGGCCTTCGCCTCGCGCCACTCGCCCGGGCTGGCGGCGCTCGACGGCTTCGCGATCGGGCTCGGCTTCCTGTGGGTGCTGCTGGCGATCGGCGCCGTGCGCGAGCTGGCGGGCGAAGGCAGCCTGTTCGCCGGTGCCGGCGCACTGCTGGGCCTGCCGGCGCTGGAAGTCTCGGTGCCGGGCTACCCCGGCTTTCTGCTGGCGGTGCTGCCGATCGGCGCCTTCGTGGTGCTGGCGGTCCTGGTGGCGATCCGCCAGGCCTGGCGACTGCGCCGCGCGGAGGCCGCGCGATGATGAAGGCGGACCAGCGCCGCGAACTGTTCGCGCGCCTGAAGGAGCTCAACCCCAAGCCCACCACCGAGCTCGAGTACTCGACGCCGTTCGAGCTGCTGGTCGCGGTGACGCTGTCGGCGCAGGCGACCGACGTGGGCGTGAACAAGGCGACCCGCAAGCTCTTCCCGGTCGCCAACACGCCGGCCGCGATCCTGGCGCTGGGCGAGGACGGGCTGAAGAAATACATCTCGACGATCGGGCTGTTCAACGCCAAGGCGGCGAATGTGATCGCCGCCTGCCGGATCCTGGTCGAACAGCACGGCGGCGAGGTGCCGCGCGACCGCGAGTCGCTCGAAGCCCTGCCCGGCGTCGGCCGCAAGACCGCCAACGTGGTGCTCAACACCGCCTTCGGCGAGCCCACCATCGCGGTGGACACCCACATCTTCCGCGTTTCCAACCGCACCGGCCTGGCGCCGGGCAAGACCGTGCGCGCGGTCGAGGACAAGCTGCTCAAGGCCGTGCCGGCCGAATACCGCCTCGACGCCCACCACTGGCTGATCCTGCACGGCCGCTACGCCTGCAAGGCCCGCAAGCCCGACTGCCCCCAGTGCGTCATCCGCGACCTCTGCCGCTACCGCGACAAGACCCCGCCAGGCCGGGACTGAAAGCTTCTTGACGCGTCAAAAAAAACACCCCCGGCCAAGGCCGGGGGTGTCCGGGAACCCATCCCTTTACGCGCGGATCAGAAGTTGAACTGGGTGCGGATCGCGTACTGGCCGGTTTCGTCGCCGGTCACTTCGTTCTCGCCCTGGGTGTAGTTGAACATCAGGCGCAGGTTCGGGTTGATGTAGTAGTTCACGCCCAGGATCATCGAGGTGGCCTCGCGATTGACGAGGTCGTTGTTCTCGATGTGGTCGTAGCGCGCGGTCAGCTCCCACAGGCCGTCTTCGCCGACCTTGGGCGAGCCGAACACGCCGGTGCCCGGCTTGTAGGTCTTCACGCCGCCGTTGAGCATCCAGCTGCCCTGCACGTAGAAGGTCTCGACGTCCTGGTCCGCGCCGATCGGCTGGGCGAAGGTGGACGTGACGTACTCGGACTGGAAGAACAGCGGGCCGTACTGGCCGGCCAGCTCCAGGCCGTAGGCGTCCACGGTGTCACCGCTGGCGCCGGTGGTGGTGGCGATGGTCTGCGACGGGCCGCGGCGGCCGGCGTAGTTGGCCGAGGCGGCGAGGTTGCCCGAACCGGCGTTGGCGTTCTCGTGGCTGATCCAGCCGCCCACGTGCAGGATCCGGTCGCCGTTCATGATCGGCGCCCAAGTGCCGCGGCCGGCGAAGCCCATGCCCTCGGTGCGCGAGCTGGCGGCGCCGCGCAGGTTGAAGGCGGTGGCGCCCAGCGAGTAGTTCAGGCCCTGGACCTGGTAGCCCACGCCCTGCTGGAACTGGCGGCCGCTGAACAGGCCGGTGGCGGAGGCAAACGGGCGCTCCATCACCAGGATCTCGTTGGAGCTGGTCAGCTCCTCCATCGAACGGTAGGGCTTGAAGTGGCCGATCGTGAGCTTGCCCGGGCCGAACTGCTTGGCGATGTAGAGGTCGCGCAGGCCGTCGAGGTTGCTGCCGGCGGCGAAGTCCTGCTCCATCTTGTATTCCCAGCCCCAGGCGGTGCCGCCGAGGGTCAGGCGGGCGCGGCGGAACTCGGTGGTGCCGGTGGTGGCGGCGATGTCGCGGTCCCAGGCGTAGCCGTCGAAGTGGATGCGGCCGCCGGCGCTGAAGGAGAAGGCGTTGTCGGCCGAGGTGACCTTCAGGCCGCCCTTGGTCTCGACCTTGGGCTGGGTCATGGCCTGGGCCTTGAGGGCCTCGGCGGTGTCGAGGTTGATGCCGGTCTGGGCCTCGTCACGGGCCTCGAGGTCGTCGATGCGGGCCATGAGGGCCGCGACCTGCGCACGCAGTTCGGCGATCTCCTGCTCGCTGGCGCCGGCATTCTGGGCGAGGGCGGTATCGGTGCTGAGGCCGGTGATCGCGAGGGCGACGGCGGCGGCCAAGGTGGTCAGACGCATGACGGTAACTCCTGGTAGGTAATGTTCAGTCCGGCGCAGCGCCGTGATCGACGGCCCCTGCCCCGGACCGTTACGGGGCGGTTAAGCGTGCACAGGCTGCTCCCGGGATGTGACGGCCCGTTGTGCTTTTCATGACAGCCGGGTTACGGCCCCGGGGCCGACCCAAGCGTCACTGTCATACGCCTGTCATGTTCGAGCAACAGGCTTGTCACCCAAGCGACCTGTAATGGCCGCCATCGGGGGACCCCCTCCGACGCCGTCCATACCATCCCGAGGAGTCGTTACCGTGCTCAAGAACTTCAAGCGCAGCCTGGCCACCCTGGCCCTCGCCGCCAGTCTCACCACCGCCGCCCAGGCCGCCGACATCACGGGCGCCGGCGCGACTTTCGTGTTCCCGGTCATGTCCAAGTGGTCGGCCGACTACAACGCCGCCACCGGCCACCGCATCAACTACCAGTCCATCGGCTCGGGCGGCGGCATCGCCCAGATGAAGGCCAACACCGTCGACTTCGGCTCGACCGATGCCCCGCTGAAGCCGGAAGACCTGGCCGCCTCCAACCTCGTGCAGTTCCCGCTGGTCATGGGCGGCATCGTGCCGGTCGTGAACCTCGCCGGCGTGCAGCCGGGCCAGATCAAGTTCACCGGCCCGCTGCTGGCCGACATCTACCTGGGCAAGATCACCAACTGGAACGACCCGGCGATCGCCGCGATCAACCCGGGCCTGACCCTGCCGACCCAGCGCATCACCGTCGTGCACCGCTCGGACGGCTCGGGCACCACCTTCAACTACGTCAACTACCTGTCCAAGGTCAGCCCGGAGTGGAAGACCAAGGTCGGCGAAGGCACCTCGGTGCGCTGGCCGGTGGGCGTGGGTGGCAAGGGCAACGAAGGCGTGACCGCCTACGTGAAGCAGATCAAGGGCGCCATCGGCTACATCGAGCTGTCCTACGCGCTGACCAACAAGGTCTCGTACGGCCAGCTGCAGAACGCCGCCGGCAACTTCATCACCCCGTCGAATGCCTCGATCCAGGCTGCCGCCGCCAGCGCCGAGTGGACCAAGGCCAAGGATTTCTTCCTGGTCGTGACCAACGCCCCGGGCGAGCAGGCCTGGCCGATCACCGCCACCAACTTCGCGCTGCTGTCGAAGCGCCCGAAGAACGTCGAGAACAACCGCCACGCCCGTGAGTTCTTCGCCTGGGCCTACGCCAATGGCGCCCAGCAGGCCACCGACCTCGGCTACGTGCCGCTGCCGGCCCCGCTGGTGGAGCAGATCAAGGCCTACTGGGCCGCGTCGCTGAAGTAATCCGCCGCACCCGGACGCGCGCGCCCTCACCGGCGCGCGCGTTCTTGTAAGCAAGACCGCAACGCCGCGCCCCACCCCAGAGAACGCCGCGAATGACCACCGCCACCGCCAAGCCCGCCCCGCCCTCGCGCTTCATCGACGGCGCCGGCGACTGGATCTTCCGGAACATCGTCGCGATCGCCGGCTGGTTCGTGCTGATCACGCTGTTCCTGGCCGCGATGTCGATGTACTGGGGCGGCCGCGAGGCCTTCAGTGAATTCGGCTGGGGCTTCCTGACCTCCACCGACTGGAACCCGGTCACCGAGGAATACGGTGCCCTGGTCGCGATCTACGGTACCGTCGTCACCACCGCCATCGCGATGATCATCGCCGTGCCGGTGAGCTTCGGCATCGCCCTCTTCCTCACCGAGGTGGCGCCGGCCTGGATCCGGCAGCCGCTCGGCGCCGCCATCGAACTGCTGGCCGGCATCCCCTCGATCATCTACGGCATGTGGGGCCTGTTCGTGCTCGCGCCGATCCTGGGCAACCACGTCTATCCCTGGCTGGACGAGAACGTCGGCACCCTGCCGGGCATCGGCTTCCTGTTCGCCGGCCCGCCGCTGGGCATCGGCATGCTGACCGCCGGCATCGTGCTGGCGATCATGGTCATCCCCTTCATCTCCTCGGTGATGCGCGAGGTCTTCCTCACCGTGCCGACCCGCCTGAAGGAGTCGGCCTACGCGCTCGGCTCCACCACCACCGAGGTGGTGTGGGACATCGTGGTGCCCTACACCCGCTCGGCGGTGATCGGCGGCATCTTCCTCGGCATGGGCCGCGCCCTCGGCGAGACCATGGCCGTCACCTTCGTGCTCGGCAACGCCCACCGCATCTCGGCCTCGCTGCTCGAGCCGGGCAACTCGATCGCCGCCTCGATCGCCAACGAGTTCGCCGAGGCCACCACCCCGATGTACCAGTCGGCGCTGCTGGCCCTGGGCTTCCTGCTGTTCGCGGTCACCTTCATCGTCCTGGCCATCGCCAAGCTCATGCTCATGCAGCTCAAGAAGCGGGAGGGCAACTGATGTCCGCCGTCGCCGACCGCCTGTTCCTCAAGCGCCGCATCATCAACGGCCTCACCCTGGTGCTGTCCGGGCTGGCCGCGCTGTTCGGCCTGTTCTGGCTGGTGTGGATCCTGTGGACCACGTTCACCAAGGGCGTGGACGCGATGAGCCTGCAGATGTTCACTGAGATGACCCCGCCCCCGGGCCAGGACGTCGGTGGCCTGAAGAACGCCATCGCCGGCAGCCTGCTGATCAGCGGCCTGGCCGTGCTGCTGGGCGCGCCGGTCGGCGTCGCGGCGGGCACCTACCTCGCCGAATACGTGAACCACCGCAAGCTCGGCGAGGTGATCCGCTTCGTCAACGACATCCTGCTGTCGGCGCCGTCGATCGTGCTGGGCCTGTTCGTGTACACGCTGGTGGTGCGGACCACGGGCGGCTTCTCCGGCTTCGCCGGCGCGGTGGCCCTGGCCTTCATCGTGCTGCCCGTGGTGGTGCGCACCACCGACGAGATGCTGCGCTTGGTGCCGACCCAGATGCGCGAGGCGGCGCTGTCGCTGGGCATCCCGCAGTGGAAGGTGACCACCCAGATCCTCTACCGCGCCGCGGCGCCGGGCATTGTCACCGGCATCCTGCTGGCGCTGGCGCGCATCAGCGGCGAGACCGCGCCGCTGCTGTTCACCGCCTTCAACAACCAGTACTGGAGCATGGACCTGACCGGCGCGGTGCCCAACCTGCCCGTCACCATCTTCCAGTTCGCGCTCAGCCCGTTCGAGTACTGGAACCAGCTGGCCTGGGCCGGCGCCTTCCTGATCACGGTCTTCGTGCTGCTGGTCAGCCTCACCGCCCGTTATTTCCTGCTGCGCAAGAAGATGAGCCATGACTGACGTTTCGATCGCCTTCAACACGGCCGTGAAGGTCGCCGACGAGCTGGCGCCGCGCGCGGCCAAGCTCGAGGCCCGCAACCTCGCCTTCCACTACGGCGACTTCGCGGCCCTGCGCGACATCAACCTGGTGGTGCCGGAGAAGCGCGTCACCGCGCTGATCGGCCCTTCGGGCTGCGGCAAGTCGACCCTGCTGCGCATCTTCAACCGCATCTACTCGATCTACCCGGGCCAGAAGGCCAGCGGCGAGGTGATCCTGGACGGCGAGAACATCCTCGACGCCAGGTACCCGCTCAACAAGCTGCGCAGCAAGATCGGCATGGTGTTCCAGAAGCCGGTGCCGTTCCCGATGTCCATCTACGACAACATCGCCTACGGCATCGGCCACTACGAGAAGCTCTCGCGCGCCGACATGGACGCACGCGTCGAGGGCGCGCTGCGCCAGGCCGCGCTCTGGGACGAGGTCAAGGACAAGCTCAAGCAGAACGCGCTCGGCCTCTCCGGCGGCCAGCAGCAGCGCCTGTGCATCGCCCGCGCGGTGGCGCTCAAGCCCGAGGTGATCCTGTTCGACGAGCCGACCTCGGCGCTGGACCCGATCGCCACCGGCAAGATCGAGCAGCTGATCTCCGAGCTCAAGCAGCAGTTCACGATCCTGATCGTGACCCACAACATGCAGCAGGCGGCCCGCTGCTCCGACTACACCGCCTTCATGTACCTGGGCGAGCTGGTCGAGCACGGCGTCACTTCCACCATCTTCACCAAGCCGACCAAGCAGCAGACCGAAGACTACATCACCGGCCGTTTCGGCTAAGGACAGGACACCGCCATGAACGACCACATCGTCAAGAGCTACGACAGCGAGCTCAAGCGCCTGGACGGCGAGATCAAGCGCATGGGCGAGATCGCCACGGCCCAGCTCGACGCCGCCGTGGACGTGTTCCAGCGCCGCGACAGCCAGGCGGCGATGCGCGTGGTGGCCAACGACGAGGCCATCGACGCCCTCGAGCACGAGGTCAGCCACGACGTGCTGCGCCTGCTGGCCCTGCGCCAGCCGATGGCCCGCGACCTGCGCGAGGTCTATGCCGCCCTGCGCATCTCGGCCGACATCGAGCGCATCGGCGACTATGCCGCCAACGTGGCCAAGCGCAGCATCGTCCTGAACCAGACCGCCCCGGTCTCGGCCGGCCGCGGCCTGCCGGCCCTGGCCCACCTGGCCAACACCCTGGTCCGCGAGGCCCTGGCCGCCTACACCCTGCGCGACGCCGAGCGCGCCATGGCCGTGCGCAGCCGGGACGCCGAGCTCGACGCCCAGTACACCGGCCTGTTCCGCGAGCTGCTGACCTACATGGCCGAGGACCCCCGCCAGATCACGGCCTGCACCCACCTGCTGTTCATGGCCAAGAACATCGAGCGGATCGGCGACCACGCCACCAACATCGCCGAGAACACCTGGTTCCTGGTCCACGGCGAGCAGCCCGAGGGCGAGCGCGAGAAGCGCGACCTGACCTCCCAGTAAGGGCCCCGGGGGCTTCATGCCCCCAAATTCACCCGGCCGGGGGGTAGAATGGCGGGGCTCGATGCGTGGTGCGGGAGAGGGTGGCGCAAGCCACCGCCGAAGGCGTAACGCCCGTAATCGCTCAGGACCCGGAACCGTACCGCGCGAGCAACTCTGGAGAGACCGGAACCGACCGGCGCCGAAGGGGCATGGGACCGCAGGACGCGGCCCAAAACTCTCAGGCAAAAGGACAGAGGGGCGCCCCCGTGCATCCGTGCGCGGCCCTCCCCTATCGGTCCGGACCTGCCATGACCCGCGAAAGCCTGCGCTCCCTCGAGCACCACGACGCCTTCCTCGAACGCCACATCGGCCCGAACGACGCCGAGATCGCGCACATGCTGCGCGTGGTCGGCCAGCCCAGCCTCGACGCCCTGACCGACGCCATCGTGCCGGCCAGCATCAAGTCGCCCGGCCCGCTGGCCCTGCCGGCCCCGGTCACCGAGGTCGAGGCGATCGCCAAGATCCGCGCCATCGCCGACAAGAACCAGGTCTTCCGCAGCTTCATCGGCCAGGGCTACTACGGCACGCACACGCCGAACGTGATCCTGCGCAACATCCTCGAGAACCCGGCCTGGTACACCGCCTACACGCCCTACCAGGCCGAGATCTCCCAGGGCCGCATGGAGGCGCTGATCAACTTCCAGACCATGTGCGCCGACCTCACCGGCATGGAGATCGCGAACGCGTCGCTGCTCGACGAGCCGACCGCCGCCGCCGAAGCCATGACGCTGGCCAAGCGCTCGTGCAAGAGCAAGTCCAACCTGTTCTTCGTCTCCAGCGGCGTGCACCCGCAGACCCTGGAAGTGCTGCGCACCCGCGCCGAGCCGCTGGGCATCGAGCTGGTGGTGGGCGACGACGCCGATGCCGGCAACCACGACGTCTTCGGCGTGCTGCTGCAGTACCCGAATACCTTCGGCCAGCTCAACGACTACCAGGCCCTGGCCGACGCGGTGCATGCGCGCGGCGGCCTGGTCGCGGTGGCCACCGACCTGCTCGCACTCACCCTGGTGAAGGCGCCGGGTGAATGGGGCGCCGACATCGTGGTCGGCAACACCCAGCGCTTCGGCGTGCCGTTTGGCTTCGGCGGTCCGCACGCGGCCTTCATGGCCTGCAAGGACGCCTTCAAGCGCTCGATGCCGGGCCGCCTGATCGGCGTCTCCATCGACGCCGAGGGCAAGCCGGCCTACCGCCTCACCCTGCAGACCCGCGAGCAGCACATCCGCCGCGAGAAGGCCACGTCCAACATCTGCACCGCGCAGGTGCTGCTGGCGGTGATGGCCTCGATGTACGCCGTCTACCACGGCCCCGAAGGCCTGACCCGCATCGCCCGCCGCACCCACCGACTGGCCAGCCTGCTGGCCGCGGCGCTGCGCGGCGCCGGCATCACCGTGGGCCCGGATTTCTTCGACACCCTGCACGTGGTCGGCATCGACGCCGCCGCGATCCACGCCAAGGCCGAGGCCGCGCGCATCAACCTGCGCCGCATCGACGCCAGCAGCCTGGCCATCAGCCTCGACGAAACCAGCACCCGCGACGACGTGGTCGCGCTGGCCGCGCTGTTCGGCGTGAAGGCCGACGTGGACGCGCTCGATGCCAATACCCCGGACGCGCTGCCGGCCTCGCTGGGCCGCACCAGCAAGTTCATGCAGCACCCGGTGTTCAACACCCACCACAGCGAGCACGAGCTGCTGCGCTACCTGCGCCAGCTGTCCGACAAGGACCTGGCCATGGACCGCACCATGATCCCGCTGGGCAGCTGCACCATGAAGCTCAACGCCACCGCCGAGATGATCCCGGTGACCTGGCCCGAGTTCGGCAATATCCACCCGCTGGCCCCGGCCGCGCAGGCCGAAGGCTATCGCCAGCTGATCACCGAGCTCGAGGCGATGCTGGTCGAGTGCACCGGCTACGACGCCGTGAGCCTGCAGCCGAACTCCGGCGCGCAGGGTGAATACGCCGGCCTGCTGGCGATCCGCGGCTACCACCGCAGCCGCGGCGAGGCCCACCGCGACATCTGCCTGATCCCCGATTCGGCCCACGGCACCAACCCGGCCAGCGCGCAGATGTGCGGCATGACCGTGGTGGTGACCAAGACCGACGCCAACGGCAACGTCGACGTGGAAGACCTGCGCCGCGCCGCCGAGAAGTACAGCGACCGCCTGGCCGCGCTGATGGTCACCTACCCGTCCACGCACGGCGTGTTCGAGGAGGACATCGTCGAGATCTGCGAGATCATCCACAAGCACGGCGGCCAGGTGTACACCGACGGCGCCAACATGAACGCGCTGGTGGGCGTGGCCAAGCCCGGCAAGTGGGGCTCGGACGTCTCGCACCTGAACCTGCACAAGACCTTCTGCATCCCGCACGGCGGCGGCGGCCCGGGCGTCGGCCCGTGCGCGGTGAAGTCGCACCTGGCGCCGTTCCTGCCGCGCCCGCTCAACGACGCGGCGCTGCGCACGCAGGGCCTCGGCGCCGGCGACGTGGGCATGGTCTCGGGCGCTACCTTCGGCTCGGCCTCGATCCTGCCGATCAGCTGGATGTACGTGGTGATGATGGGCGCCGAAGGCCTGCGCCGCGCGACCCAGGTCGCGCTGCTCAACGCCAACTACATCGCCACCCGCCTCGCCCCGCACTACAAGACGCTCTACACCGGCCGCAACGGGCTGGTGGCGCACGAGTGCATCCTCGACCTGCGCCCGCTCAAGGACGCCACCGGCATCGGCGCCGAGGACGTGGCCAAGCGCCTGATCGACTTCGGCTTCCACGCGCCCACGCTCAGCTTCCCGGTCTCGGGCACGCTGATGGTGGAGCCGACCGAGAGCGAGTCGCAGCACGAGCTCGACCGCTTCATCAACGCCATGATCCAGATCCGCGACGAGATCCGCGCCGTCGAGGAAGGCAAGCTCGACCGCGAGGACAACCCGCTCAAGAACGCGCCGCACACCGCCACCTCGGTCACGGCCAGCGAGTGGACCCACGCCTACCCGCGCGAGCTGGCCGCGTTCCCGCTGCCTTCGCTCAAGCTGGTGAAGTACTGGCCGCCGGTGGCGCGCGTGGACAACGTCTACGGCGACAAGAACATCATGTGCGCCTGCATCCCGGTGGATGCCTACAAGGACGAGGCCGAGGCCTGATGGCAACGGGCAAGCGCGGCGCCAGGAAACTCCTTCTCGCCGCGCTTGCCCTGCCGCTGCTGGGCTACCTGGCCCTGTGCGGGCTGATGTACGGCCAGCAGCGGGACTTCATTTACTACCCGCAGGCCACGCGGCTCGACCCGATCCACACCGATTTCGAGCTGCGTCGCCCGGACGCCACGCTCCGCGGCTGGCTGCTCCAGCCGGGCGAGCGCGATGCGCTGGTTTACTTCGGCGGCAATGCCGAGGCGGTGGAAGGCATGCGCACGCGGCTCACGCGCTGGTTCCCCGACCGAAGCATCTACCTGGTCGCGTACCGCGGCTACGGCGCCAGCGACGGCTCGCCCAGCGAGGTGGCGCTACTCGCGGATGCGCTCGCCGTGTTCGACCACGCCCGGCGCCGGCACCCCGACGGCGAAGTCACCGTGATCGGCCGCAGCCTCGGTTCGGGCGTGGCCAGCTACGTGGCCGCCGAACGGCCGGTGTCGAAACTCGTGCTGGTGACGCCGTTCGACAGTCTCGCCGCCGTCGCCGCCGGCCACTACCCGTGGCTGCCGGTGGACTGGCTGATGCAGGACCGCTATGACTCGGACCAGCACCTGCCGCGCTTCAAGGGGCCGGTGCTGGTGATCCGCGCCGGCAACGACCGCGTGGTGCCGCCCGCCCGCACCGACGCCCTGATCGCCGCCCTGCCCAACCCGCCCGACGTGGTGGCCGTCGAAGACGCCAGCCACGACACCGTGCTGTCTGATCCGGCGCCGGGCGAGGCCATCGTCCGCTTCCTGGCGCGCTGACCGGCCCCAGCCATGGCCTGCCGGCCTCCGGGCCCGCTAGGTCGCCGCCACGCGCGCCGCGCGCTCGTACCAGCCCTTGCTGCGGTTGATGCTCCGCACCAGCCACAGCATCACCGGCACCTCGATCAGCACGCCGACCACGGTGGCGAGCGCCGCGCCGGAGTCGAATCCGTAGAGGGCTATCGCCACGGCCACGGCCAGCTCGAAGAAATTCGAGGCGCCGATCATGGTCGAGGGACCGGCGATATCGTGCCGCACCCGCAGCCTCCGGTTCAGGCCGTACCCCAGCGCCGCGATGAACAATGTCTGCAGCAGGATCGGCACCGCCAGGATCGCGATGACCAGCGGCTGGGCGACGAGCGCCTTGCCCTGGAATGAGAACAGCAGCACCAGCATCGCCAGCAGCGCGAGGATGGACAGTGGGTTGAACCTCGCAAGCGCCGACTCGAGTGCCGCGGGGCCCGTCCGAAGCAGGCGCGCGCGGAGGGCCTGCGCGATCGCCAGCGGGATAACGATGTACATCAGCACGGACAGCAGCAGCGTGTCCCAGGGTACGGGAATGGAGGACACGCCCAGCAGCAGCGCCACGATCGGCGCGAACGCGAACACCATCACCAGGTCGTTCACCGCGACCTGGGTCAGGGTGAAGTTGGCGTTGCCGCGGCACAGGTTGCTCCAGACGAACACCATGGCGGTGCAAGGCGCCGCGCCCAGCAGGATCAGGCCAGCCATGTAGCTATCCAGTTGCCCGGCCGGCAGGTAGCCGGCGAACACGTGCTTCACGAACAGCCAGCCGAACAGCGCCATCGAGAACGGTTTGACCGCCCAGTTCACGAACAACGTCACCGCCATCCCGGCACGTTGCTCGTAGATCTCCCCCAGCGCGCCGAAGTCGATCTTCATCAGCATCGGGATGATCATCACCCAGATCAGCAGGCCGACCGGCAGGTTTACCCGGGCCAGCTCCATGCCGCCGACGGCCTGCGCCAGGGCCGGCACCTCGAGGCCCAGCAGCGTGCCCAGGCCCATGCAAAGGAAAACCCAAACGGTCAGGTAGCGCTCGAAAAAGCCGATGGAGGCGGGACGGGATTCGGACATGGGGTCAAGCTAGCAAAGATCGGCAGGCACTATCATGGGACCAGTCCACCGGAGCGGCGACGCATGGAAACCAACAAGCCGAAGCTCACTTTCCTGGTCGCGGCCAGCCGCGAGGACGCGCACGGCAGCCACGCCGACTGCAAGGACGCCCGGATCACCCTCGACACCGACCTCGCCGGCCGCCGCGACGCGTTCAACCCGGCCGAACTGCTGCTCGCTGCCCTGTCCGCCTGCATGATCAAGGGCATCGAGCGCGTGGTCCCGATCCTGAAGTTCCAGCTCCGCGGCGTGGAGGTCCGGGTCGAGGGCGTTCGCCAGGACGTGCCGCCGAAGCTGGAGTCGATCCGCTACGAGATCGTCGTGGACACCGACGAGTCGGACCACCGGCTGGCCCTGCTGCACGAGAACGTGCGAAAATACGGCACCGTGTTCAACACCGTGGCCCCCGGCACCGACCTGTCGGGCAGCCTGCGCCGCAAGGACTGAGGACCCGGGCCGCGCGACTGCCAAGAATCCGTCACATTGTTCTACTATTCTCGAACAATGGAAACTAACTCCGCCCTCGCCGCCCTCTCGGCCCTCGCCCAGCCCCATCGACTGGCCGTCTTCCGCCACCTGGTGCAGCTCGGTCCGGACGGGGCGTTCGCCGGGGACCTGGCCGCCCATCTGGCCATCCCGCCGAACACCCTGTCCTTCCACCTGAAGGCCCTGCAGCAGGCCGGGCTGATCCAGCCCGAGCCGCTCGGCCGGAACATCCGCTACCGGGCCGACTTCGAAGCCATGCGCGGGCTGGTGGGCTTCCTGACCGAGAACTGCTGCGGGGGCGACGCCGCCCTTTGCGCGCCCGCGGACGGCCCGGCCAAGGCCTCGGGCTGCTGCTGACCCCTTTCCCCTCAGAGACCCCACCATGACCCTCAAGATCGGCATCAACGGCTTCGGCCGCATCGGACGCCTGGCGCTGCGCGCGGCCTGGCATCAGCCCGACGTCGAGTTCGTGCGCATCAATGACCCGGGCGGCGACGCCGCCACCCTCGCCCACCTGCTCAACTTCGACTCGGTGCACGGGCGCTGGCAGCGCGAAGCCGGCCATGACGGCGATTCGATCGTGATCGACGGCCAGCGCATCGCGGTCACCCGCAACAAGGCCATCGCCGACACCGACTGGTCCGGCTGCGACGTGGTGATCGAGGCCAGCGGCAAGATGAAGACCACCGCCGCGCTGCAGGCCTACCTGGACCAGGGCGTGAAGCGCGTTGTCGTCACCGCGCCGGTGAAGGAAGCCGGCGTGCTGAACGTGGTGATGGGCGTCAACGACCATCTGTTCGATCCGGCGAAGCACCGCATCGTCACCGCAGCGTCCTGCACCACCAACTGCCTGGCGCCGGTGGTGAAAGTCATCCACGAAAACCTCGGCATCCGCCACGGCAGCATCACCACCGTGCACGACCTCACCAACACCCAGTCGATCCTCGACCAGCCGCACAAGGACCTGCGCCGCGCCCGCGCCTGCGGCATGAGCCTGATCCCGACGACCACCGGTTCGGCCACGGCGATCACCGAAATCTTCCCGGAACTGAAGGGTCGCCTGAATGGCCACGCCGTGCGCGTGCCGCTGGCCAACGCCTCGCTCACCGACGCCGTGTTCGAGGTCGAGCGCGCCACCACCCGCGAGGAAGTGAACGCGCTGTTCCAGGCCGCCGCCGACGGCCCGCTCAAGGGCATCCTCGGCTACGAAACGCGCCCGCTGGTGTCGATCGACTACCGCACCGACCCGCGCTCCTCGATCGTCGATGCCGACTTCACGATGGTGGTGAACGGCACCCAGGTGAAGGTGTTCGCCTGGTACGACAACGAATGGGGCTACGCCAACCGCACCGCCGAGCTGGCGCTGAAGGTGGGCCGCGCGTGAGCGAAGCCGCCGCCCGCACGATGGCGCGCCAGTACCTGGTCATCACCGGGAACTACTGGGCCTTCACCCTCACCGACGGCGCGCTGCGGATGCTGGTGGTGCTGCACTTCCACCAGCTGGGCTACTCGCCGCTGCAGGTGGCGATGCTGTTCCTGTTCTACGAAGTGTTCGGCGTGGTCACCAACCTGGTCGGCGGCTGGCTCGGCGCGCGGCTGGGCCTGAACCGCACGATGAACCTCGGCCTGTTCCTGCAGATCGGCGCGCTGGTGATGCTGGCGGTGCCGGCGGCGATGCTGACCGTGCCCTGGGTGATGGCGGCGCAGGCGCTGAGCGGCATCGCCAAGGACCTCAACAAGATGAGCGCCAAGGGCGGCATCAAGCTGCTGGTGCCGGGTGCGGAACAAGCGCGGCTGTATCGGTGGGTGGCGGTGCTGACGGGCTCGAAGAACGCGCTCAAGGGCGTCGGCTTCTTCCTCGGCGGCGTGCTGCTGGCGGCGCTGGGCTTCGACGGCGCGGTGATTGCGATGGCGGCGGCGCTGGGCGCGGTGTGGCTGCTCAGCCTCGTGCTGCTGCAGAAGGATCTGGGCAAGGCCAGGGCCAAGCCGAAGTTCACCGAGCTGCTGTCCAAGAGCGCGGCGATCAACCGGCTGTCGGCGGCGCGGCTGCTGCTGTTCGCGGCGCGCGACGTCTGGTTCGTGGTGGCGCTGCCGGTGTACCTGGCCACCGCGCTGGGCTGGTCGCACGCGGCGATCGGCGGCTTCCTGGCCACCTGGATCATCGGCTACGGCGCGGTGCAGGCGCTGGCGCCGGCGGTGACCGGCCAGCGCGGCGGGCATCCTCCCGGCGGCGGCGCGGCCTTCGGCTGGGCGCTGGGCCTGGCGGTGCTGACCGCGGGCCTGGCCTGGGCGCTGGGCGCGGGCTGGCCGGCGCAGACGGTGCTGGTGGCCGGGCTGCTGGCCTTCGGCGCGGCCTTCGCGGTCAACTCCGCCCTGCACAGCTACCTGATCGTGGCCCATGCGCGCGAGGACGGGGTGTCGCTGGACGTCGGCTTCTACTACATGGCCAATGCCGGCGGCCGGCTGCTGGGCACGGTGCTGTCGGGCGCGGTGTACCAGCAGCTCGGACTGGCCGCCTGCCTCTGGTTCTCGGCGGCGTTCCTGGTGCTGTCGGCGGCGGTGGTGCTGGCCCTGCCCCGGCCAGCCGGTGGCACGGTCGACCCGGGCGGCGCCGCCGACTGACCCCGGGCGAGCCCTGAAACTGAACCCGGAATAAATTTGGCACCACCCCCGCCGCACCCTCCGCCGCGGCGGTAGTCTCTTAGGGGTCATGACGACTTCATTGTCCTCCCCGATGCTCGTGACGACCTTGCCGGCGGTGACCATGCAAAACCAGGCCTGGCTCGACGACCTCGATGCCGCCCGCGCCGGCGACCGGCCGGCGCTCGAGCGCGTGCTCACCCGCTCGCGCCAGGACCTGCGCCGCTACGCCGAGCACCACTGCGTCGTGAACGACGTCGAGGACGCGGTGCAGGAGTCCCTGTTCACCGCCTCGCGCCGCCTGGTCGACCTGCGCCAGCTCGAGTGCTTCGCGTCCTGGCTGTTCCGCATCGTCAAGCGCGAGTGCAACCGGCTCAAGCGCGGCATGCGCACCTTCCTGCACGAGCCGATCACCGAGGACATCGCCGCGGTTTGCGTGATCGAGCACCGCGGCCTGGCCCGCGACCTGGCCGCCGCGCTGGAGTCGCTGCCCGCCCACTACCGCGAGATCGTGCTGATGCGCGACCTCGAGGGCCTGACGATCGAAGAGCTCTCGGAACGCCTCGGCCTCACCCGCGAGGCCACCAAGGCCCGCCTGCACCGGGCGCGTTCACTCGCGCGCGAATACCTGAAAGACTGAACCCACCCCGCGGGCCCGCCCGCAACCCACAGAGAGAGAAGCACCATGTCGAACAAAACCTCCAAATCCGTCGTGATGGTCGCCGGTGCCCTGGTCCTGGGCAGCATGGCGCTGGCCAACTCCGCGTTCGCGATGAGCCCGCTGGGCCAGGGCTATGCGCTGGCCGCCAGCGACCACGGCGACCACGCCGAGGGCAAGTGCGGCGAAGGCAAGTGCGGCGAAGACAAGGCCGAGGGCGAAGGCAAGTGCGGCGAAGGCCACTGCGGCGCCGAGAAGGGCGAGCACGAGGGCAAGTGCGGTGAAGGCCAGTGCGGCGCCGACAAGGCCGAGGGCGAAGGCAAGTGCGGCGAAGGCAAGTGTGGCGAGGGCAAGTGCGGCGCCGGCATGGCCGAGGGCGAAGCCGCGGCGGAAGGCGAAGCCAAGGCCGACCACGAAGGCAAGTGCGGCGAAGGCAAGTGCGGCGGCCAGGCCTGAGATCGGAATGACGGCCATCCCCTCCCTCTCTCCGGTGGCCGCCGGCCTCGGCCTGCGGCGGGCCCTGATGGGCCCGCTGCAGGCCGCTGCGCCGGGAGACTTCGATTTCCTCGAGTGTGCCCCCGACAACTGGATCGGCGTCGGCGGGCGCTTCGGCGAGGGCCTGCGCGAACTCAGCGCGAAGCACCCGCTGGTCTGCCACGGGCTGTCGCTCTCGCTGGGCGCGGTCGAACCCTTCGATGAAACCTACCTGCTCAAGCTGCGCCGGTTCCTGGACGAACACCGGGTGCCGATCTACAGCGAGCACCTCTCTTACTGCAGCGACGACGGCCAGCTCTACGACCTGATGCCGATCCCCTTCACCGAGGAAGCCGTGCACCACGTCGCCGGCCGCATCCGCCAGGTGCAGGACGCGCTGGGCCGCCGCATCGCGGTCGAGAACATCTCCTACTACGCCGCGCCCTACCAGGCGATGCCCGAGATCGATTTCATCAACGCCGTGCTGGCCGAGGCCGACTGCGACCTGCTGCTGGACGTGAACAACATCTTCGTCAACGCGGTGAACCACCGCTACGACGCCCACGATTTCATGCGCCGCCTGCCGGGCGCGCGCATCGCCTACTACCACGTCGCCGGCCACTACGACGAAGCCGAAGACCTGAAGGTCGACACCCACGGCGCGCCGGTGAAGCCGGGCGTGTGGGAGCTGCTCGACACCGCCTGCGCCATGTTTGGCCCGCGGCCGGCGCTGCTGGAGCGCGACTTCAATTTCCCGCCCTACGCCGAGCTGGTGGCGGAAGTGGCGACGGTGCGCGACACGCTGCGCCGCCACGCGCCGGCCGAGGTCCGCCATGCCCGCGCCTGAGGCGCTGCGACGCCAGCAGTTCACGCTGGCCGCGCACATCCGCGACCCCGAACACGCGGCGCCACCGCCGGACATCGAGGACCGCCGGCTGCAGGTCTACCGCGACCTGTTCTTCAACAGCCTCGAGGGCCTGCTGGCGGGCAACTTCCCGGTCATCCGCAAGATCCTCGACGGCGGGCGCTGGCAGGCGCTGGTGCGCGATTTCTACCGCGAGCACCGCTGCGCGACGCCAATCTTCCCGGAGCTGCCGCGCGAATTCCTGCAGTACCTGCAGGCGCGCGACGCCGGCGACCCGCCCTGGCTGCTGGAGCTGGCGCACTACGAATGGGTGGAGCTGGCGCTGGACCTGAGCGACGCCGAAGTCGCGCCGCACGACCCCTCGGGCGACCTGCTGCAGGGTCGGCCGCTGCTGTCGCCGCTGGCCTGGCCGCTGGCCTATGCCTGGCCGGTGCACCGCCTCTCGCCGTCGCACCAGCCAAGCGAGCCGCCGCCGCAGCCGACCTTCCTGCTCGTGCAGCGCGGCGCCGACCATCGCGTGCGCTTCAACGAACTCACCGCGCTGAGCTTCCGCCTGCTGCAGCGCCTGGCCGACGAGCCGTTGCTCAGCGGCCGCGAGCAACTGCTTGCGCTGGCCGCGGAAGCCGGTGCCAGCGACATCGACGCCTTCCTCGCGCAGGGCCTGGCCATGCTCGAACAGTTCCGCGCCGCGGGCATCGTCCCCGGCACCGCCACTTCCTGACGGAGACACCCCGATGCGCACTTCCCTCGGCGACCGCTGGGTCGCCCTGACCGAACGGCTGGACGGCGCCGGCCATTGGCTCGCGCCGCTGGGCCTGCGCCTGGTCCTGGCCTGGGAATTCTGGGAGGCCGGGATACAGAAGTATCGCGGCGAGAACTGGTTCGCCGGCATCCAGGACAAGTTCCCGGTGCCCTTCAACCTCGCGCCGGTGGACCTGAGCTGGACCCTGGCGACCTGGGCCGAACTGATCGGGGCGGTCGCGCTGCTGCTGGGTCTGGGCACGCGCTTCTTCGCCTTCGCGCTGCTGGTGCTGACGGCGGTGGCGACGGTGTCGGTGCACTGGCCGGCGGACTACGGCAGCCTGTCGGAGCTGTGGCGCGGCTATGCGATCACCGACAAGGGCTTCGGCAACTTCAAGCTGCCGCTGCTGTTCGCGCTGATGCTGCTGCCGCTGGTGTTCCAGGGCGGCGGCAAGCTGAGCCTGGATGCCGCGCTGGCCGCGCGCACCGGTACCACGCCGCGCGAGCCGGTGCAGGACGTGCTGGCCTGGGGGCTGGCATCGATGGTGCTGGGCCTGCCGTTGGCGCTGCTGGTGCCCACCGTGGGCATGGCCCTGCTGGTCGCCGGCGTGGCGCTGGTCGCGGTGGATCGCCTGCTGCTCGCCTGACCCTCTGCTATCCTGCGCGGCATGGATTCCTCCTCCCCGCCGCGCATGGCCGAGCGTTTCCGCGGCTTCCTCCCCGTGGTGGTGGACGTCGAGACCGGCGGCTTCGACTGCAACCGCCACGCCCTGCTCGAGATCGCCGCGGTGCCGATCGAACTCGACGGCGACGGCTGGTACGTGCTCGGCGAAACCGTCAGCACGCACGTGGAGCCTTTCGAAGGCGCCGTCATCGACCCGCGCTCGCTGGAGATCACCGGCATCCGCCTTGATTCGCCGCTGCGCGGGGCGCTGGAGGAGCGCGCCGCGCTCGACCACATCTTCGCCCCGGTGCGCGCCGCCGCGAAGCGCCACGGCTGCCAGCGCGCGATCCTGGTGGGCCACAACGCCCACTTCGACCTCGGCTTCCTCAACGCGGCGGTCAACCGCGTGGGCCACAAGCGCAATCCCTTTCATCCCTTCAGCACTTTCGACACCGTAACCTTGGCCGGCATGGCCTACGGGCAGACGGTGCTCAGCCGTGCCGTGCAGGCCGCCGGCCTGCCCTGGGACGGCGAGCAGGCCCACTCGGCCGTGTACGACACCGAGCGCACGGCGCAGCTGTTCTGCGCGGTGCTCAACCGCTGGCGCCAGTTCGCCGAGAAGGACCTGGAAGCCGCGCACGAGGATTGATCGCCGCACCCCCACCGGGAGTCACGCCATGATCCACGACAGCATCCTCGGCACCGTCGGCGACACGCCGATCGTCCGCATCAACCGCCTCGCGCCCGCGGGCATCACGATGTACGCCAAGCTCGAGTACTTCAATCCGATGTCCTCGGTGAAGGACCGGCTGGCGCTGGCCATCATCCTCGACGCCGAACAGCGCGGCGAGCTCAAACCCGGGCAAATGGTGGTCGAAGCCACCTCCGGCAACACCGGCGTGGCGCTGGCGATGGTGTGCGCGGCGCGCGGCTATCCCTTCGTCGCCTTCATGACCGAGACCTTCTCGGTCGAGCGCCGCAAGCTGATGCGGGCGCTGGGCGCGAAGGTGATCCTGACGCCGGCGGCCGAGCGCGGCAGCGGCATGGTGAAGCGCGCGGCGGCCTTCGCCGAAAAGCACGGCGCCTTCCTCGCGCGCCAGTTCGAGAATCCCGCCAACCCCGCCTACCACCGCAGCACCACCGGCCCCGAGATCCTGCGCGACTTCGCGGCGAGGCGGCTGGACTGGTTCGTCACCGGCTACGGCACCGGCGGCACGCTAACCGGCGTAGGCGAAGTGATGAAGGCCGCGCGCCCCGACCTGAAGATCGCGGTCACCGAGCCCGACGGCGCCGCGCTGCTGAGCGGCAAGGACTGGCAGCCGCACAAGATCCAGGGCTGGACCCCGGACTTCATCCCGGCGGTGCTCAACCGCGACATCTTCGACCTGATCGTGCCGGTGACGGACGTACTGGCCCGCGACACGGCGCGCGCGCTGGCGACGCAGGAAGGCATCTTCTGCGGCCTCTCCGGCGGCGGCACCTTCGCGGCGGCGCTGGAAGTGGCCAGGACGCTGGATCCGGGCAGCGTGGTGCTGGCCATGATCCCCGACACCGGCGAACGCTACCTCAGCACCTTCCTCTTCGAAGGCATCAACGAAGGCACCGACGAAGACTGGGCCGCCGCGCTTTAGAGCCTTAATTTAGCCACTGATGAACACAGATCAACACGGATAAAGCGAATTGAGCTGCTTCTTATCTGTGTTTATCAGTGTTCATCCGTGGCAAAAAACAGCCCTTCGATTACGCCGGATCTTTGGGCTTGCGGAAGCGGGCGGCGCGGGCCTTGAGGCCTCGCCAGAGGCCGTAGACGCTGATCGCGATCCAGGCCAGCTGCATGATGGTGGTCGAGATGACGTCGCGGAAATCCGGCGACGGGCCGAAGATCGACACCAGGATGAAGATGGCGCCGAAAAGGTTGGCCAGCTGGTAGCCCAGCGCATCGCTGGCCAGCTTGCCGGCCTGCAGCAGGAAGAACGAGCCCAGCACGAAGCCGACGCCGGCCAGGCCCACGAAGTCGTACCACTGCAGGCTCATGCCTTCGCTCCCCGCTGGCGGACCACCTCGAACAGGGCCACGCCGGTGGCCACGGAAACGTTGAGGCTCTCCATCTCGCCCGGCATCGGGATTTTCACCAGCCCGTCGCAGTGTTCGCGGGTGAGGCGTCGCATGCCCTCGCCTTCGCCGCCCATCACGATGGCGACGTTGCCGGTGAAGTCGATCGCGTGGATGGACTGGGTGGCGGCGCCGTCCAGGCCGTAGATCCACACGCCCAGCTCCTGCAGCGCACGCAGCGTGCGCGCCAGGTTGGTGACGCTGACGACCGGGATGCGGTCGGCGGCGCCGGCCGAGGTCTTGCGCACCGTGGCGTTGATCGGCGCGGCCTTGTCCTTCGGGATCACCACCGCGGTGACGCCGGCAGCGGCCGCGCTGCGCAGGCAGGCGCCGAGGTTGTGCGGGTCCTGCACGCCGTCGAGCACCAGCACCAGCGCCTTGCCGCCGGCGGCTTCCACCAGGCCCGGCAGTTCCTTCTCGTCGGTCGGCTTCGCCGCCTCGTAGCGGGCGATCACGCCCTGGTGGCGCAGGTTGCCGACGATGCCTTCCAGCGACTGCAGCGGGATGCGCCGCACCGAGACGTCGCGGCGGCGCGCGGTCTCTTCGATCTCGGTCAGCCGCGCGTTCTTGCCGCCCGCCTCGATCAGCACCTCGCGCACGTGCTCGAGGTCATGCTCGAGCGCCGACGCCACCGCGTTGATGCCGGCGATCCAGTTGTCCTTCTTGCTCATCCGATCCTCTTGCGCTTCTTCGGCGGGCCGTCCGGCACCACCAGCTTGAAATCAATCCGCTTGTCCTCGACGCTGGCCTTGAGCACCAGCACCCGCACCGGATCGCCCAGGCGGAACTTCAGCCCCTGGCGCTCGCCGGCCAGCGAACGGCGCAGCGGATCGAAGTGGTAGAAATCGTGCGGCAGCTGGGTCACGTGCACCAGGCCGTTGACCTTGGAGCCGGCCAGCTCGACGAACAGGCCGAAGTTGGTGACGCCGCTGACCACGCCGTCGAACTCGTCGCCGACGTGCTTCTCCATCCAGGCGCCGCGATAGCGCTCGTCCACTTCCCGCTCCACCTCGTCGGCGCGCCGCTCCATGGTCGAGCAGTGCAGCGCCAGCGACGACATCTCGCTGGCCGAGTAGCGGTAGCCGTCCGGGTCGCCCTTGAGCAGCGCGTGCTTGATCGAGCGATGCAGCAGCAGGTCGGGATAACGGCGGATCGGCGAGGTGAAGTGGCCGTAGGCCTCGAGCGCCAGGCCGAAGTGGCCGAGGTTCTCGGTCTGGTACACGGCCAGGCTCTGCGAGCGCAGCAGCACGGTCTCAAGCAGCGGCGCGTCGGGGCGCTCGCGGATCTTGCGCAGCAGCTGGGTGAAGTCCTTGGGCTTGACCTTCGACCACGGCGGCAGGCTCAGGCCGAACTCGCTGAGGTACTCGAGCAGGTCGGCGTACTTGCCTTCCGGCGGACGCGGGTGCACGCGGAACGGCGCCGGGATCTGCTTGGCGGTGACGTACTTCGCGGCTTCGACGTTCGCCGCGATCATGCATTCCTCGATCAGCTTGTGCGCGTCGTTGCGCTCGAGCATGCCGGCCTGGATGACCTCGCCGCTGTTGTCGAGCACGAAGCGGACTTCGCCCGACTCGAACTCGATCGCGCCGCGGCGGCTGCGGGCCTTGGCCAGCACCTTGTAGAGCTGGTGCAGGCGCTGGACCTGCGGCATCAGCGAGCCGATCTGGGCAATGGCCTCGGCGCCGGCCTCGGTATCGGCCTCGCCCACGGCCTTCCACACCTGGGTGTAGGTCAGGCGCGCGTGCGACTTCATCACCGCCTCGTAGAACTCCGAGGAAGTGACGTTGCCCTCGAAGTCCACCTGCATGTCGCAGGCGAAGCACATGCGCTCGACCTTGGGCATCAGCGAGCAGATGCCGTTGGACAGCGTCTCGGGCAGCATCGGCACCACGAAGCCCGGGAAGTAGACCGAGGTGGCGCGCTTGATGGCCTCGTCGTCGAGCGCCGTGCCGGGGCGCACGTAGTGCGACACGTCGGCGATGGCGACGATCAGGCGGAAGCCGTCCTTGTTCGGTTCGCACCAGACCGCGTCGTCGAAGTCCTTGGCGTCCTCGCCGTCGATGGTGACCAGCGGGACCTGGCGCAGGTCGACGCGGTCGCGGGTCTCGGCGGCGGGCACTTCCACCGGCACCAGCGCGGCCTCGGCCAGCGCTTCGCGCGGGAACACGTGCGGCAGGTCGTGGCCGTGGATCGCGGCCTCCACCACCAGCGAGGGCGTGAGCTTGTCGCCCAGCACCAGCAGGATGCGGCCGATCGGCGGGCGGCCGTTCTCGGGCGGCGCGGTCACTTCGACCACGACCAGCTGGCCTTCGCGCGCGTCGTTGCGCTCCTCAGGCGGAATCAGCACTTCGGTCAGCACGCGGCGGTCGTCGGGCACCACCATGCCGATGCGCGAGCGCTCGGAATAGCGGCCGGTGAGGCGCGTGAGGCGGTGCTCGAGCACCTCGACGATCGCGCCTTCGCGGCGGCCGCGGCGGTCGATGTTGGTGACGCTGGCCAGCACGCGGTCGCCGTGCAGGGCCTTGCGCATCTCGGCGGGCGGCAGGAACAGGTCCTCGCCGCCGTCGTCGGCCTTCATGAAGCCGAAGCCGTCGGGATTGGCGATCACGGTGCCGGCGATCAGGTCGAGCTTGCGGGCGGCGGCGTAGCCCCCGCGGCGGTTCATCAGCAGCTGGCCGTCGCGGACCATGGCGTTGAGGCGGCGCGAGAGCGCATCGAAGCGGTCGGGCGCGGTCAGGTCCAGGGCCCGGGCCAGGTCCTCGGCGGTGAGCGGGCCGTCGCTGTCGCTCAGGAATTCGGCGATGGCCTCGCGGCTGGTGATCGGCTGCTCGTACTTTTGCGCCTCGCGGGCCGCGAAGGGGTCGTGGGGCCCCTGCGCGGAGCGTGCGGCGTGCGCGCCGGGGTTGCGGCCGCCGGGTCCGCCGGCCCTGGCCGGCTTCGGGCCGCGGCCCGCGGGCGCGGCGCCGGGCTTGCCGGGCCGCGGCGGCCTGGGGCCGGCCGGCTTCCCGGACTTGCCGGGTTTGCCGGGCTTCCCGGCGGTGGATTTCGCGGCCGGCTTCTTTCCCGGGGCGGACGTGCTTGCGCTTTCAGGCATCCACGGCGGCAGTTTGCCGCCGGTGCCGCGCTTCTTGGCAGGGGGTGTCATGGCGGCCATGGTACACCGGGCCGCCTGTACCGGACCGCGCGGATGCACGGAACAATTGACAAGCCCCGCGCCCGCGACTAACTTATGCGGCTTCCTCGCGGCTTCGCCGGGAAGCACCTGCCCAGGTGGCGGAATTGGTAGACGCACTAGTTTCAGGTACTAGCGGGTAAAACCGTGGAGGTTCGAGTCCTCTCCTGGGCACCAAATCAGAAAGGCCCGCTTCGGCGGGCCTTTTTCTTTGCCCGTCGCGCACATGCCCTGCCCTACAATCGGGCCGACCCGCCGGGACGGACGTGCCGATGCCCCCTGATTCCAAACGAGTGGAACACGCGCTGTCCCTGGCCGAGGCCGGACGGCACGACGAGGCCGACACGCTGCTGGCCCACCTCGCCCGCGAGCTCCGCGACCCGATGGCGGCCTGGCACCTGGCCTGGCTGCGGATCGGCCAGGGCGACACCGACGGCGCGCTGGCCGCGCTCGCCGACTTCCCCGACGACGCCCTGTGCAACGAGCGCGCGCGCGAACTGCTGGTGGGCCAGCGCCGCAACGACGAGGCCCTGGCCCTGCTCCAGCGCGTGCCGCGGCAGCCGCCCAGCCCCGCGGGCTGGGTGGCCACCGCGATCGAGCGCCACCTGGGCAGCGACTATGCCGGCGCCGTGGCCGCCTGTCGGCAGGCCCTTGCGCTGGCGCCGGCGCATGCGCCGGGCCACAACCACCTCGCCCGCGCCCTGCACAATCTGGGCGACACCCCGGCGGCGATCGCCGAGTTCGAGCGCGCGGTCGCGATCGATCCGCACTACCCCGAGGCCTGGCACAACCTGGGCCACGCCCTGCGCGCGGTCAACCAGTTCGAGCGCGCCTGCGAGGCGCTGCGGCGCGCGCTGAAGATCGCGCCGGGCTACCTGTCGGCGCGCCAGGGCCTGGGCGTGACCCTGCTGGCGATGGATCGCCCGGCCGAGGCGCTCGAAGCCTTCGACGACGTGCTGCGCCGGGACCACGACCACGCCGAGGCCCTGCTGCATTCCGCGCTGAGCCTGCAGGCGCTGGCGATGCCGGCCAAGGCGCGCCAGCGCTTCGAACGCGCGGTCGAACTGGCCCCGCAGAACCCCTGGGCGCACTACTGCCTCGGCCTGCTGCTGCACGAACTGCGCGAGCTGCCGGCCGCGCGCGCCGCGCTGCAGCGCTCGCTGAAGATCCATTCCAGCAGCCCCGACGCCTGGGCCGCGCTGGCCGCAGTGGCCGAGGAAGCCGGCGACCCGGCCCAGGCCGCGATGGCGGTGAACACCGGCCTGACGCTGGCGCCACACCACGCGGTGCTCAACCTCGAGGCCGCGCGCATCGAGCGTCGCGCCGGCAAGCCGGCCGAGGCGCTGCGCCGCCTCACTGCCGTGGACCCGCGGCGACTGATCCCGCGCGTGCGCCAGCGCTTCCACTACGAGCGCGGCAAGGCGCTGGATGCGTCCGGCGCGGGCGCGGGCGCCGAGGCCTTCGCCTCCTTCGCCGAGGCCAATGCGCTGGCGGTGCAGGAAGTGCGCGGTCCGCGCCGTGCGCCGGAGGCGCTGGCCCGGGAGTTCGCCTCGATCACCCGCTGGGCGGCCGCCGGTGCACCGGGGGCGCAGGCGGGCGAGGACGGCGGCGACCTGGGCGCCGACCTGTGCTTCCTGGTCGGCTTCCCGCGCACCGGCCAGTTCCTGGTCGAACGCCTGCTGCGCGGGCATCCGGGCCTGGCCCTGGCCAGCGAAGCGGGCACGCTCGAGGGCGTGGTGGGCACGGTGGCCGGGCTGCCGGGCGGCTACCCCGACGCCATCGCCGGACTCGACAAGGCCGACCGCCAGGTGCTCAGGCGGAAGTATCGGCTGGCGCTGGAGCGCGCCGGCGCGAAGCCCGGGCAGGCGGTCGTGGACATCGCCTCGCTGCGCGCCGCGCATGTCGGCCTGGTCCAGGCGCTGTTCCCGCGCGCGCGCCTGCTGCACACGCTGCGCGACCCGCGCGATGCGGTGCTGCGCAATGTCATGGAGCCGCAGGCCACGCCGGCGGCCTTCCCCGCCTTCCAGACCCTCGAGGGCGCCGCCGCGCTGTACGAGGCGCACGAAGCCGCGTGGCAGGCGCTGCAGGCGTCGTTGCGCCTGCCGGTGCATGCGATCCGGCACGAGCAGGTCGTGGCCGCGCCGTCGGAAACGCTGGCGGCGATCTGCGGATTCCTGGGCCTGGACGCCGATGACGACTGGCTGGCCGGCGCGCGCTCCCGGCTCGAAGCCGGCCGCCGGCCGGCGACGAATGCATCGGAGCCGCACTGGCTGCGCTATCGCGAGCCCCTGGCGTCGGTCCTGCCGGCGCTCGACGCGCACGCCCTCAGGCTGGGCTACCCGCGCTAGCCCGCGGCACGCGCCGGCGCCGGGCCTTCGTCAGGGCGAAGCCTCGCGCTGTTTCGCCAGTTCGGCATCCAGGGCGCGCTCGGCGCCATCCGCGTAGGCCGCGCAACCCATCGGCCGGGCGTGGGGCGCGCGCGTCTCGGCCGGCGTCCAGCCGCTGGCGCCCGGGTGCGGCGTCAGCAGCAGGTCGCAGGGCAGCGCCCGCACCGCGGCGAAGGTGCGCCGGTAGTCTTCGACGATCCGCGGATAGCGCGGGTTTTCGAGCAGCCGGTAGCCCGGCGCGCTCAGGCTGTCGACATACGCGATGCGCAGCGGCTGGCCGTCGCGCTGGTCCTGCCAGGTCCAGCTGGTGCTGCCGGGCGTGTGGCCAGGGGTGAAGTGCGCCGTGAACGCCATGCCGCCGAGCGAGACGACCTCGCCATCCATGACGATGCGGTCAATCGCCACCGGCGGGAACACCAGCTCGTCGCCATAGTGGATGTCGTCGCCGCCGCCGCGCGCCAGCAGCACCGCGGATTCCGCGCTGCCCACCATGCGCGCGCCGGTGGCGCGCTTCACCGCCGCCAGCGGGCCGATGTGGTCGATGTGCGCATGGCTGTGCAGGATCAGCTTGAGGTCGGCCGGCGCCACGCCCAGCGCGCGCATGCGCTGCAGCAGCATGTCCGCCGCCTGCGGCAGGCCGCCGTCGATCAGCACGGCGCCGTCCGGCGTCTTCACCAGCACCGCGCTGAGGCCTTCGGTGCCGATGTACCAGCTGCTGTCGGCCAGCGCGAACGGCGGCACCGGCTGCCGCCAGCTGTCCACGGTTTCGTAAGCCTTGAGCTGGGGCAGCACGGGCTCCGACGCGATCGCGCCGCCGCCGAGAAGCAGGCATGACGTAAGGAGGGTTCGCAGCAAGGGCATGGCCCGGGCTCCTGGTTTGGGAAAGCCGGGCCCTCGAACCACCCGGCAGGGGACCGCTCGCCTCAGGCGAACGGATCCTGCAGCACGATGGTCGACTCGCGGCCGGGGCCAGTCGAGACGATCGCCAGCGGGCAGCCCGCCAGCTCCTCGAGCGCGCGCAGGTAGGCGCGCGCGGCGGGCGGCAGCTTGTCCCACTCGGTCACGCCGGCGGTGGACTCCTCCCAGCCCGGGAACTCGAGGTACACGGGCGTGCACTCGTCCCAGCCGGCGGCGTCCAGCGGCGCGTACTCGGTGCGCTTGCCGCGGTATTCGTAGGCGATGCAGATCTTGAGCTTCTCCATCCCGTCGAGGATGTCGAGCTTGGTGATGCACAGGCCGGTGATGCCGTTGATGGCCACGGCACGCTTGAGCGCGACGATGTCCATCCAGCCGCAGCGGCGCGGGCGGCCGGTGGTGGCGCCGAACTCGGCGCCCTTCTGGCGGATCAGCTCGCCGGTGGCGTCGTTGAGCTCGGTCGGGAACGGGCCGCCGCCGACGCGGGTGGCGTAGGCCTTGGCGATGCCCAGCACGTAGTCGATCGCGTCGGCGCCGACGCCGGTGCCGGCCATCGCGCCGCCCACCGTGGTGTTCGACGAAGTGACGTAGGGATAGGTGCCGTGGTCGATGTCGAGCAGCGAGCCCTGCGCGCCTTCGAACATCACGCGCTTACCCTGCTTGCGCAGCTCGTGCAGGATGCCGGCGACGTCGGCCTTCATCGGGTCCACGTAGGCGCCGAAGGCCAGGGCTTCGTCCAGCGTCTTCTGGTAGTCCACGGCGTCCACGCCCAGGTACTTCGTGAGCACGAAGTTGTGGTAGTCCATCGTGGTGCGCAGCTTCTCGGCCAGCTCCTTCGGGTAGGCCAGGTCGGCCACGCGCACGCCGCGGCGGGCGACCTTGTCTTCGTAGGCCGGGCCGATGCCGCGGCCGGTGGTGCCGATGGCGGCGCCGCCGGCGGCCTTCTCGCGGGCCTGATCCAGGGCGATGTGGTACGGCATGATCAGCGGCGTGGCCGGGCTGATCTTCAGGCGCGAACGCACCTCGACGCCGTTGCCCTCGAGCTCGGCGATTTCCTTCTGCAGGGCCGCGGGGCTGAGCACCACGCCGTTGCCGATCAGGCAGAGCGCGTCGGCGCGCAGGATGCCGGACGGGATCAGGTGCAGCACGGTCTTCTTGCCGCCGATCACCAGGGTGTGGCCGGCGTTGTGGCCGCCCTGGAAGCGCACGACCGCGCCGATCTCCTCGGTCAGCAGGTCGACGATCTTGCCCTTGCCCTCGTCGCCCCACTGCGCGCCCAGCACCACCACCGACTGACCCATGACCCTGACTCCAAGAGTGAATTGAGACCCGGGGGCGACGGTCGCCGGGCGCCTTCGCGGGGCCCAGACGTGCAAAAAGCCGGAGGTCGCCCCGGCTTTGCGAAATTATCCTCGGAATGGCGGGCCGGGGCCAGCCCCGCGTGGCGGCCCCGGGGGGCCGCCCGCCGGCTCAGCGCTTGTCGGTGCCGAAGTGGCGCAGGAACTCCGATTCCGGGTCCAGCACCAGCACGGTCTGGCCGTCGGCCATGGACTCGCGGTAGGCCTCGAGGCTGCGGTAGAAGCCGTAGAACTCGGCGTCCTGGCCGTAGGCGCGGGCGTAGATCTCCGCGGCCTTGGCGTCGCCCTCGCCTCGCAGCTTCTGGGCATCGCGCTCGGCCTCGGCGATGGTCACCTGGCGCTGGCGGTCGGCCTCGGAGCGGATGGTCTCGCTCTGCTCGACGCCCTCGGCGCGCAGCTGGTTGGCCACCTGCGTGCGCTCGGTGCTCATGCGGCTGTAGACGGTGCGCAGGATGTTGCTGTCGTCGGGCAGGTTGATGCGCTTGATGCGCACGTCCACCACCTCGATGCCCAGCGACTTGGCGCCGCGGTTGACGACCTCCAGGAAGCTGCCGGAGAGCTCGGCGCGGCCGGCCGACACCACTTCCTGCAGGGTGCGCTGGTTGATCTCGTTGCGCAGGGCGTTCTTGACGATGGGCGTCAGGCGCTGGCGCGCGGCGTCCTCGTTGCCGCCGTTCGCGGAACGGTAGTAGGTGGCGACGTCGGCGATCTTCCACTTCACGAAGAAGTCGACGCTGACGTCCTTCTTCTCGGAGGTGAGGTAGCGCTCGGGCGCGTCGTCGAGGGAGAGGATGCGCTGGTCGAAGCGGCGCACCTCTTCCACCAGCGGCCACTTGAAGTGCAGGCCGGGCTCGAGGTCGGCGCGCACGACGCGGCCGAGGTTGAGCACGATCGCGGTCTGGGACTCGTTGACCACGAACACCGAGCCCATGGCGGCGAGCAGCGCGGCGACGGCGAGCAGGACGATCAGGGTGAAATTGCGCGTCATCTCAGCGGCCTCCCGGACGGCGTTCGTTGCGCGTGGGCGCGGCGTCTTCCGGCGCGGCCGGCGCGGCCTGGGTGGCCGGCAGGCGCACCACCGGCGCCTCCATCGGCGCGCCAGCGCGGGCCGGGGTGCCGCCGATCGGCAGGTACAGGATGTTGTCGCTGCCGCCGACGACCTTCTGGTTGCTGGCCATCACCTGCTGCATGGTCTCGAGGTAGAGGCGCTTGCGGGTCACTTCCGGTGCCTGGCGGTACTCGGCGGCGAGCAGGCTGAAGCGCTCGGCGTCACCCTCGGCGCGGGCGATGGTGGCGACGCGGTAGCCCTCGGCCTCGGTGCGCAGGCGCGCCGCGACACCGCGGGCTTCCGGCAGCACCTTGCTGGCGTAGGCGCGGGCTTCGTTCTCGATGCGGTTCTTGTCTTCGCGGGCGCTGATGGCGTCGTCGAAGGCTTCCTTCACCTCTTCCGGCGGGCGCGCGTCCTGCAGGTTGAAGTTCACGACCGTCAGGCCGGTCTGGTAGAAGTTCAGCGACTCCTGCAGGCGCTCCTGCGAGGCGATCACCAGGGCGGCGCGGTCGAACAGCACCGTGTCCATGGTGCTGCGGCCCACGACCTCGCGCACGGCGCTCTCGGCGGCGTCGCGCAGGGTCTGCTCGGGGTTGACCGAGCCGTACAGGAACAGGCGCGGGTCGTCGCGGCGGTACTGGGCGTTGAACTTGATGTCGATCAGGTTCTCGTCCTGGGTCAGCACGCGCACCTGGTCGCTGAGCTCGACCACCTGGGTGGCGTCCACGATCGTCACCGTCTCGATCGGCCACGGCCACTTGAAGTTCGGGCCCGGGGTCATGATGCGGTTGAACTCGCCGAAGCGCAGCACGACGCCGCGCTGGCGCTCGTCCATCAGCTTGAAGCTGTTGAACACCAGCCAGATGCCGACCAGTCCGATCACCCAGGGCACGGGGTTGAAGCCGCCCGCCGCGGGGCCGCCGCGGCCGGAACCGCCGCCACTGCCGCCGCCGAACATGCCCTTGAGGCGATTCACGAAGGCGTCGACCTCGTTGCCGGGGTCTTTCCCCTTCCAGGGATCTTGGTTGCCTTTTCCAGGCTGGTTCCAGGCCATGCTTGCTCCGTCGCGCGCCGCGGGAGGCGGCGTGCTTTATCAGTCTTCCGGATTGTAGGTAGGGGCGCCGGGGGCCACAAGCAAGAGCGCGTGAAGCGGATGGCCGCCGGATTCCTCCGCCAGCCGCTCCGCCGCGGCCAGCGGCAGGTCCAGGTCCAGCACCCAGCCGGACTCGTCGCCCTGCTCGGCCTTCACCGCGCCGAGCGCGTGCAGGCGCGCGCGCAGCCGGCCGTCGGCCGGCCCCAGGCGCAGCTGGCCGGACAGGCGCCGGTCGACGAAGCGGCGGGCCAGCAAATCGCGCAGGAGCTCCAGGCCGTCGCCGGTCCGGGCCGAGAGCCAGATCCGCTCGCGCCCCTCCACTTCCGGGTCGTGGCGCGGGGTGGCGCCCTCGATCCGGTCGATCTTGTTGAACACCAGCACCTGCGGAATGTCGCCGGCGCCGATTTCCTCCAGCACCTTGTCGACCTGGCCGATGCGCTCGTCGCGCAGTTCGTCGGCGGCGTCGATCACGTGCAGCAGCAGGTCGGCCTCGCGCGCCTCGGCCAAGGTCGATCGAAACGCGGCCACGAGCTCGTGGGGAAGATCGCGAACGAAACCGACGGTATCGGACAGCACCAGCGGAGCCACGCCCTCCACGCGCCGCACGGTGGGGTCCAGCGTCGCGAACAGGCGGTCGTCGGCATAGACGCCCGAACCGGTGAGCGCGTTGAACAGCGTGGACTTGCCGGCGTTGGTGTAACCCACCAGGGCCACGCGCGGCACTTCGTTGCGCATGCGCGCGCGCCGCATCTGGGTGCGCTGCACCTCGACCTTGTCCAGCCGCGCCTGCAGCGATTCCAGGCGCTTCTGCAGCATGCGCTTGTCGAGCTCGAGCTGGGTTTCGCCGGGGCCGCGCAGGCCGATGGCGCCGCCGCGCTGGCGCTCGAGGTGGGTCCAGCCGCGCACCAGGCGCGTGGCCCAGTGCTTGAGCTGGGCCAGCTCGACCTGCAGCTTGCCTTCGTGGGTCGCGGCGCGCTGGGCGAAGATATCCAGGATCAGGCCGGTGCGGTCCACGACGCGGCGCTTGAGCGCGCGCTCGAGGTTGCGTTCCTGGCCGGGCGTGAGCAGGTGGTTGACCAGCACGAGGTCGGCGCCGGTCGCTTCGCAGGCCGACTGCGCCTCCTCGAGCTTGCCGGTGCCGATGTAATAGGCGGCGTTGGGCTTCTCGACGCGCGCCGTGAGCGTGCCGACCACGGTGGCGCCGGCCGAGCGGGCCAGCTCCGAGAATTCCTCGAGCAGGGCCGGGTCCTGCTGGCCCGGCGCATACGGCTGGATCAGCAGGGCCCGTTCGCCCTTGCGGGCGCGCTCAAACATCAGCGGTCACGCCGGGAGCCAGGGCGGTCAATCGTCCTGGCCCGCCTCGTCCTCGTCGCCGCTGCCGGCCACGGCGCCGCCGCCCGGGCCCACGCGCACGTTGCGCGCCGGCACCACGGTGGAGATCGCATGCTTGTAGACCATCTGGCTGACGGTGTTGCGCAGGAGCACGACGAACTGGTCGAAGCTCTCGATGGTGCCCTGGAGCTTGATGCCGTTGACCAGGTAGATGGACACGGGGATGCGCTCGCGGCGCAGGGCGTTCAGGAAAGGATCCTGCAGGGATTGGCCTTTGGACATACGGACTCCGTTTTTCTTGTTGTGGCGCGCCAGCTGGCGCGATTTGCGGCCAAAAGGGTCCGTGGCCGCGAATGCCGGGATTCTAGCAGCAGTGGGCGTCAGGGTCGGGCGATGAAGGCCGCGAGCGCCTGCTCCAGTTCAGCCTGGTCGCGGCCCGGGTCGAGCCAGCGCGCGTCCTGCTGGCCGCGCAGCCAGGTCAGCTGGCGCTTGGCCAGCTGGCGGGTCGCGGCGATGGCTTCGTCGCGGAAGCTGCCGGCGTCGGTGAGCCCGTCGAGATGGCGCCAGGCCTGCCGATAGCCGACCGCGCGCATGGACGGCAGGTCCGGATGCAGGCGCGGGTCGGCCCTCAGGCGCCGCACTTCGTCGAGGAATCCGGCCACGAGCATCTGGTCGAAGCGCCGCGCGATGCGTGCGTGCAGCACCGCGCGGTCGGCCGGGGCCAGCACCAGCTTCAGCACGCGGAAAGGAAAACGCCGCGGCGCATGCTCGGCCTGCCAGACGCTGATCGGGCGGCCGGTGAGGCGGAAGACTTCCAGCGCACGCGTGATGCGCTGGGCGTCCTGCGGCTGGATGCGGCGGCCGGCGGCGGGATCGGCCGCGGCCATTTCGGCGTGCAGCGCCGGCCAACCGCGCGCCGCAGCCTCGGCGGCGATGGCCGCGCGCTGCGCCGGGTCGGCCGTGGGCAGGTCGGAGAGGCCCTCGAGCAGCGCGCTGAAGTAAAGCCCCGTGCCGCCCACCAGCAGCGGCACCCGGCCGCGAGCCGCCAGCGCCTGCATCGGCGGCAGCGCCTCGCGGGCGAAGTCGGCGGCCGAGAAAATTTCGTGCGGATCGCGCACGTCGACCAGGTGGTGGCGCACCCGGGACAGCTCCTCGGCCGATGGCTTGGCGGCGCCGATGTCGAGGCCGCGGTAGACCAGGGCCGAGTCCACGCTGACCACCCCGGTGTCCAGCCGCGCGGCCCAGTCCAGCGCCAGCGCGGTCTTGCCCGACGCGGTCGGGCCCATCAGGGCGATGGCGAGCGGGCGGGTGTCGTGCAAGCGCGGGGCTCCGGCGGCGGGGACGGCAAGCTTAGCCTGCCCGATGCAGTCCGGCCGCGGCTGGCCTATGCTGGGCGCGGACTCCGGGAGCGACCATGTCACGCACCAAGGCCCTCGCCTTCCTGCTCGTGTTCCTGGTGCCGGCGCTGATGCCGGCCGCCGCCTGGCTGGGCCTGGCCACGGGCCGGCCCGACGCCATGGCCTGGTTCCCGCTGTTCTTCCTGTTCGTGCTGCTGCCCGCCGCCGATTACGCGCTGGGCCACGACTCGGTGAACGTACCGGCCGAGCGCGAACGCGAACTGGCGCTGCGGCCCTGGTTCAGGGCGCTCACCCTCGCCTGCCTGCCGGTGCAGCTGGCGCTGCTGGCGTGGTCGGCGCACTGGTTCACGAATGCCGGCTTCGGGCCCACCGGCGTGGCGGGCTGGCTGCTGTCGCAAGGCATCGTCGGCGGCATCCTCGCCATCAACACCGCGCACGAGCTGGTGCACAAGGACGGCCGGCTCGAGCCCTTCGTCGGCGGCATGCTGCTGGCCAGCGTCGGCTACCACGGCTTCAAGATCGAGCACCTGCGCGGGCACCACGTGCACGTGTCGACGCCGGAAGATGCGTCCAGCGCGCGCTTCGGCCAGTCGCTGTGGCACTTCCTGCCGCGGGCGATGTGGCGCAACACGCTCAACGCCTGGCGGCTGGAGGCGCGGCGGCTGCAGGGGCTGGGGCTGCCGGCGCTGCACTGGCGCAACGAGATGATCGGCTGGACGGTGCTGTGGCTGGGCTTCGCCGCGGCGTTCGCGCTGTGGCTGGGGCCGGTGGGGCTGGCGTTCTTCCTGCTGCAGGGGCTGTTCGCGGCCGGGTCGCTGGAGATCATCAACTACATCGAGCACTACGGGCTCGAGCGCCGGCGCGGCGCCGACGGGCGCTACGAGCGCACCACCCACCTGCACAGCTGGAATTCCGACTACGCGCTGTCGAACCTGCTGCTGTTCCAGCTGCAGCGGCACTCCGACCACCACGCCTTCCCCAAGCGCCGCTACGCCATCCTGCGCCACCATCCGGACAGCCCGCAGCTGCCGGGCGGCTACTCGGCGATGTTCGTGCTGGCGCTGGTGCCGCCGCTCTGGCACCGCGTGATCGATCCGCGGGTGCAGGCCTTCCGGCGCGCCGCCGCCGGCTGAGGCGCGCGATGTCCACACAGCCTGTGGACAAGTGTGGGAGAAGTCCTGTGGACGGATTCACGCGAGGCCCGCGGGGCGCGGGTGTCAACCGGGTTGGTCAATTCATGACCAGCGTGTGACTAATCCTCGTCCGGCCAGCGGATCGTGGCCTTGGCGGCTGCCGGCTTCGGCGCCGGATGCGCGGCCACCGCCGCCCAGACCTTGACGGCATCGACGGTGGCGGCGACGTCGTGCACGCGCAGGAGGCGCGCGCCGTATTCCGCCGCCAGCACCGCCGCGGCCACCGAGGCGTGCAGGCGCTCGCCCACCTCGCGGCCGGTCACTTCGCCCAGGCTGCGCTTGCGCGACAGGCCGGCCAGCAGCGGCAGGCCGAGGTCAAGCAGGCGCGACTGCTGCCGCAGCAGCAGGAAATTGTGCTCGGTGGTCTTGCCGAAGCCGTAGCCGGGGTCGAGCACGATCCGCGCCTTGGGGATGCCGGCCATCTCGCAGGCGAAGATGCGTTCGGCGAGGAACCGGTGCACCTCGCCCACCACGTCGTCGTACTGCGGCGCGGCCTGCATGCCGCCGGGCTCGCCCTGCATGTGCATCAGCACCACCGGCACGCCCAGCGCGGCGGCGGCATCGAGCGCGCCTTCGCGTCGCAGGGCGTACACGTCGTTGATGAGGCCGGCGCCCGCGGCGACCGCGGCGCGCATCACTTCGGGCTTGGAGGTGTCCACCGAGATCGGCAGCGACGTTTCGCGGGCCAGGCGCTCGATGACGGGGATGACGCGGCGCAGCTCGTCCTCGAGCGACACCGGCGTGGCGCCGGGGCGGGTGGATTCGCCGCCGACGTCGAGCAGGTCCGCGCCCTCCTCCGCCAGCTTCAGGCCGTGCGCGACCGCGGCGTCGACGTCGGCGTGGTGGCCGCCGTCGGAGAACGAGTCGGGCGTGACGTTGACGACGCCCATGACCCGCGGGCGGTCGAGCTTGAGCAGGCGGCCGGCGCAGTCGAGCTGCGGCGTGAGATCAAACATGGCGTAGTCCCAAAATGTAGGAGGGCCTTCAGGCCCGAAGCTCTTCGCGGAGAGCTTCGGGCCTGAAGGCCCTCCTACACAAGCGTTGCCGCCGGGATCAGGTCTGCGGCATCGGGCCGCCGAGCGGGCCGGCGGCGCTGCCCGGGCCCGGGTCGTCCTTGGAGATGCGGCCGGACTTGGCCCAGTCGGCCGGCGGACCCGGGCGACGGCCTTCCATGATCGCGTCGATCTGCACGGCGTCGATGGTCTCGTAGGTCAGCAGCGCCTCGGCCATGATGTGCAGCTTGTCCATGTTCTCGGTCAGGATCGTCTTGGTGCGCGCGTAGGCGCGGTCCAGGATGCCGCGCACCACTTCGTCGATCTTGCGGGCGGTGTCGTCCGAGACCGACTTGTGCTGCGTGACCGAACGGCCCAGGAACACCTCGTCCTCTTCGTCGCCGTAGGCTATCGGGCCGAGCTCGTCCGACAGGCCCCACTTGGTGGCCATGTTGCGGGCCATCTTGGTGGCGCGCTCGATGTCGTTGCTGGCGCCGGTGGTGACCTTGTCGGCCCCGAAGATCAGCTCCTCGGCGACGCGGCCGCCGTACAGCGAGCTCAGCATCGACTCGATGTGGGTGCGGTTGTAGCTGTACTTGTCGCCTTCCGGCAGGTACATGGTGACGCCCAGCGCGCGGCCGCGCGGGATGATCGTGACCTTGTACACCGGGTCGTGGTCGGGCACGACGCGGCCGACGATGGCGTGGCCGGCCTCGTGGTAGGCGGTGAGCTTCTTCTCGTCCTCGCTCATGATCATCGAGCGGCGCTCGGTGCCCATCAGGATCTTGTCGCGGGCGCGGTCGAAGTGCTCCATGCGCACGGTCTTGGCGTTCTCGCGGGCGGCGAACAGCGCGGCCTCGTTGACCAGGTTGGCCAGGTCGGCGCCGGAGAAACCCGGGGTGCCGCGGGCGATCGTCATCGCCTCGACGTCGCCGTCCAGCGGCACCTTGCGCATGTGCACCTTGAGGATCTGCTCGCGGCCACGCACGTCCGGCAGGCCCACGGTGACCTGGCGGTCGAAGCGGCCCGGGCGCAGCAGGGCCGGGTCGAGCACGTCCGGGCGGTTGGTGGCGGCGATGATGATCACGCCCTCCCCGCCCTCGAAGCCGTCCATCTCGACCAGCAGCTGGTTCAGGGTCTGCTCGCGCTCGTCGTGGCCGCCGCCCAGGCCGGCACCGCGGTGGCGGCCGACGGCGTCGATCTCATCGATGAAGATGATGCAGGGCGCGTGCTTCTTGGCGGTCTCGAACATGTCGCGCACGCGGCTGGCGCCGACGCCCACGAACATCTCGACGAAATCGGAGCCCGAGATCGAGAAGAACGGCACCTTGGCCTCGCCGGCGATGGCGCGGGCCAGCAGGGTCTTGCCGGTGCCCGGCGGACCGACCATCAGCACGCCGCGCGGGATCTTGCCGCCCAGCTTCTGGAAGCGGCCCGGGTCGCGCAGGAACTCGACCAGCTCGCCCACTTCCTCCTTGGCCTCGTCGCAGCCGGCGACGTCGGCCAGGGTGACCTTGACCTCGTTCTCGCCCTGCATCTTGGCGCGCGACTTGCCGAAGCTCATGGCGCCCTTGCCGCCGCCCTGCTGCATCTGGCGCATGAAATAGATCCAGACGCCGATCAGCAGCAGGATCGGCAGGAAGCTGGTGACCAAGCTCCAGAACAGCGAGCGCTCGGAAGGCTTCTCCTGGACCGTGACCACGTCGTTCTCGAACAGCGTGTCCACCAGCAGCGGGTCGCGCGGGTTGGCGGTGGTGAAGCGGCTGCCGTCCTTGCGCTCGCCGACGATGCCGATGTTGTTGGCGTCGATGTTGACCTTGGCCACGCGGTCGGCCTTCACCTCGTCGATGAACTGGTTGTAGGTCAGTTCGCTGGACGGGGCGTTCACGGGCGCGGACATGCTCTGGAACACCGCCATCAGCACGACGGCGACGATCAACCAGAGCAGGAGGTTCTTGGCCAGGTCATTCATTTAGTGCTTCCTCGGCGCTTGCCCAAAGCCAGCGCATAGACTTCGTTCGATCGGCGACGGGAGGCCGCCGGCTTGCGGATGACCAACTTGTCGTAGCGGGTCCTGAGGTCCTTGACGTAGGCATCGAAGCCCTCGCCCTGGAACAGCTTGATCAGGAAGTTGCCGCCCACCTTCAAGTGGCCTTCCGCGAAATCGCGGGCCAGTTCGGACAGGTACATCGCCCGGGCTTGGTCCACGGTATCCACACCCGTCATGTTGGGGGCCATGTCGGAAAGGACAAGGTCCACCGGCTTGCCGCCGAGCAGGGATTCCAGCTGGGACAATGGCCCGTCCTCTCTGAAATCGCCGTGAATGAATTCGACCCCCGCGATCGGCGGCATGTCGAGGATGTCCAGGGCGATCACGCGGCCCTTGTCACCCAGGTCGCGGCGCACCACCTGGGACCAGCCGCCCGGGGCGGCGCCGAGGTCCACCACGACCATGCCGGGCTTGAGCAGGCGGTCGCGCTCGATCAGCTCCTCGAGCTTGTAGGCCGCGCGCGAGCGCATGCCCTCGGCCTGGGCCTTCTTCACGAAGGGGTCGGCGAAGTGTTCCTGGAGCCAGCGGGGGCTGCTTTTGCTGCGTGCCATGGGGCGGCCGGACGGCCTCGGGAGAGGCGGAAGTGGCCGCCATGATACCCTACGCCCCCTTTCGAACCCGTCCGGAATGTCATGGCCGCCGCCCTCAGCAACCCCCAGAAGCGTTACCTGCGCGGCCTGGCCCACGACCTCAAGCCGGTCATCCTGGTCGGCGCCAAGGGCATCACCGACAGCCTGGTCGCCGAGACCGGCCTGGCCATCGAGCGCCACGAGCTGATCAAGGTGCACGTGGCCGCGGGCGACCGCGAGCTGCGCGACGAGTGGATCGCCGAGCTCTGCACCCGCGCGGATGCCGCGCTGGTGGCGCGCATCGGCAACATGGCCGTGCTGTATCGCCGCAGCCAGGACAATCCGCTGATCGTCCTGCCCAAGGCCTGAGCCCGCCGCCCACGTGCAGCTTTCCCAGGAAAACCCGGACTTCATCTACGTGCTGCGCGGCATCAGCCCCGCCGGCGTGCTGGTGAACCAGGAAACCCTGGCCACCAGCTTCGTGCTGACCCCGAACCAGCTGGTCCAGGACTGGCGGCCGACAGCGGTGGACGACCTGCAGCCGCAGGACATGGACGCCGTGCTGGCGCTGCAGCCCGCGCTGGTGCTGCTCGGCACCGGCCCCCGCCAGCGCTTCCCCGCGCCCGCGGTGATGGCCGCCCTGCTCACCCGCGGCATCGGCCTCGAAGTGATGGACAGCGCCGCTGCCGCCCGCACCTTCAACGTCCTGGCCACCGAAGGCCGCAAGGTCGTCGCCGCCTTCCTCGTCCCCGGCTAAGCTCCCCTGTGGGAGGGACTTCAGTCCCGATGCTCTTCGGCGAACCCCATCGGGACTGAAGTCCCTCCCACAGGGGGACGCTACAGCGGCGGGAGGACGGTGAGCGGGTCGACGGGCTTGCCGTTGCGGCGGACTTCGAAGTGGAGCATGTCGCGGCTGGTGCCGCTGCGGCCGAGTTCGGCGATCTGCTGGCCGGCGGTGACCGCGGTGCCCTCGCCCACCAGGCGCTGGCGGTTGTGGGCATAGGCCGAGAGCCACTCGTCGCTGTGCTTGACGATGATCAGCTCGCCGTAGCCGACCAGGCCCGCGCCGGAATACACCACCACGCCGTCGGCCGCGGCCAGCACGGGTTGGCCCGCGGTGCCGGCGATGTCGATGCCCTGGCGCTTGGGGTCGCCCGCGGCGAAGCGGCCGATCAGCTGGCCGCGCGTGGGCCAGCGCCAGCCGCCGGCGCTGACCGCGGCAGGCACCACCGGCGCCGAGGGCACCACCACCGGCGTGCCCTGCACCGTGCCGGCGCCGGCCGACGACGCCGGAACCGCGGGTCGTGTCGCAGGCGCCGCAGCCACCGCACCGGCGGACGGCGAGGCCGCAGGCGTGCTGGCTGGCGAGGTGGCAGCGGGTCGCGTCGGCGCCGTGGCCGTCGCAGAAGCGCCGGCCGACGGCCGCGCCGGGCTGACGGTTTCGAAGCCCTGGGTCGCCGCGGGTCGCGGCGCGGGCATGCCGGTCACGGAGGCGGTGGCGGCGCCGCGGCCACCCGCCGGCGCCAGGCGCAGCGTCTGGCCGGGGTAGATCGTGTAAGGCGCGGGGATCCGGTTCCAGCCCGCGACCTCGCGGTAATCGAGGCCGTGCCGGAACGCGATGCCGTAAAGCGTGTCGCCGGCGCGCACGCGGTAGTCGCCGCTGCGCGGCGGCGCCTGCACCGACCGCTGGGCCGGCGCGGCGCTGGCCGGGCCTTCGCGCTTGACCACGCGGGAATGGCCGCAGGCCGCCAGCACCAGCGCGGCAGCGAGCAAGACCAGGGCGCGGGCGGGCGAAGGCTTCATTCGTGCATGCTCGTCCAGTCGATGCCGCCCAGGATGACTGCCGGCACAACGCGGCGGGCGGAGCGCAGTGGCCGGGGCGACCTCACTCAGAGCGTCCCGGGCAGCAGCGGCACGAAGACGACGCCGCCGAGGTCTTCCTGCACCAGCGCGCCGTCGATGCGGCGCACGCGCAGCAGGCGCTGGCCGCTGGCGCCGCCGATCGGCGCGACCAGCGTGCCGCCTTCCGGCAGCTGCTCGAACAGCGCCGGTTCGAGCGCCGCGGCGCCGGCGGTGACGATGATGCCGGGGAACGGCGCGTACTCCGGCCAGCCGGCGCGGCCGTCGTCGTGCTTGGTGCGGATGTTGAGGCCGAGGTTGCGGAAGCGGCGGCGCGCCACCCGCAGCAGTTCCTCGATGCGCTCGACGCTGTAGGTTTCCAGCCCCAGCGTGGCCAGCACCGCGGCCTGGTAGCCCGAGCCGGTGCCGACTTCGAGCACGCGCGAAGGCAGGCCGTGCTCGATCAGGGCGGCGGTCATGCGCGCCACCACCCAGGGCTGGGAGATGGTCTGGCCGTTGCCGATCGGCAGCGCGGTGTCTTCGTACGCCCGGCTGGCGAGGGCTTCGTCGATGAACAGGTGCCGCGGCACGGTGCGCATCGCGGTCAGCACGCGCTCGTCGCTGATGCCGCCCTCGGCGCGCAGGCGCTCGATCATGCGGTCGCGCGCGCGCGGCGAGGTCATGCCCAGGCCGTGGGCGGCCGGCTGGGTGTGGAAACGAGGGGTCATGCGCCGGGCTTCATGCCTTCGCCGAGGCCGCCGACCCAGCTGGCCACCTTCTCGAGGGCCTGGTAGCGGGTGAGGTCGACGTGGATCGGGGTGATGGAAATATGGCCCGTGCGCACGGCGTGGAAATCGGTGCCGGGGCCAGCGTCCTGCTCGGGGCCGGCCGGGCCGATCCACCACAGCGGCCGGCCGCGCGGGTCCACCTGCTCGATGCAGGCCTCGGCGCGGTGGCGGTGGCCCAGGCGCGTGACTTCGTAGCCGCGCAGTTGCTCCCACGGCAGGTCGGGCACGTTGACGTTGAGGATGGTGTCGGCCGGCAGCGGGTCCACCAGCAGGCGCGCGGTGATCTCGAGCGCGGCGCGGGCGGCGGTGTCGTAGTGGCGGCCGGAGTGCTCGCTGGTCACCAGCGACATCGCCACGGCGGGCAGGCCCAGGAAGCGGCCTTCCATCGCCGCGGCGACGGTACCGGAGTAGATGACGTCATCGCCGAGGTTGGCGGCGGAGTTGATGCCGCTGACCACGATGTCCGGGTCATCGGCCAGCAGGCCGGTGAGTGCGAGGTGCACGCAGTCGGTGGGCGTGCCGCCGACGCGCCAGACGCGGTCGCCCAGGTCCTTGACCCGGATCGGCGCGTCCAGCGTCAGCGAATTGCTGGCGCCGGACCGGTCGCGGTCGGGGGCCACCACGGTCACGTCGTGGCCGGCGGCCCTCAGGCCTTCGGCCAGCACCCGGATGCCCGGGGCTTCCACGCCATCGTCATTGCTAACCAGTACGCGCATTCGGGGTCCCGCGGAAAGTCCACATGATAACGGATGCACCCGCACCCGCGGCCACCTTGCCATCACCGCGGCGCGGGGTAGTCTGTCCCAATGAAGCGCAAGCCGCCCCGCCCGCCCGCCGTGGCCCCCGAAGACGTCGCGCTGTTCCGCGAGGCGATCGGCGAGGTGCGGGAGATCGCGCCGCCGCCGGCCGCGCCCGAGCGGCCGCGGCCGGCGCCGGTGCCGCGGATGCAGGCCCGCGACGAGGAACTGGCGCTGGTGCAGTCGCGCACCGCCAGCTACCTGGAGGCCACGATTGATGCCGCCGAGGCCCTGGCCTACCGCCGCGACGAGGTTCCGGAAAAGGTGCTCAAGGCACTCAAGCGCGGCCAGTACAGCCTGGGCGGCGAGCTCGACCTGCACCAGCTGCGGGCGGTCGAGGCCGAGCGCTGGCTGCGCGAGTTCCTGCACGAATCGCGGGCCCTGGGCCACGCCTGCGTGCGCGTGATCCACGGCAAGGGCCTGCGCACCGCCGAAGGCGGCTCGGTGCTCAAGGCGATGGTGGACCGGATGCTGCGCCACCGGGCCGACGTGCTGGCCTTCGCCTCGGCACCCGAGGCGATGGGCGGCACCGGCGCCGTGCTGGTGCTGCTGGCGAAGAAGCGGCCCGGCGAGCGCCTGGGCCTGGGCTGAGGCCTCAGCGGCCGCCGCTGGCGTCGGTGACCGCGCCCAGTTCGTCCAGCAGGCCGGTGGCGTAGGCGCCGGGGGCCAGCGCGAAGCGCAGCTCCAGTTCATCGGCCGCCGGCCACTGCCACTGCAGGTCGTGCACGCGCACCCGCAGCGCGCGCCGCTCCTGCTTCATGCCGGCGCCCTCGAGGCCTGCGCGCAAGTCGGCGAAGGGTTCGACCGCCGCTTCCTCCAGCGCCCGCACCGCATCGCGCGAACGCAGCTCGCCCAGGCCCCACTGCGGGCCGGTCGGATGGATGTCCTGGCCCGCGGCGCGGGCACGGGTGGCGTCATTGATCGGCTCGGGGCCGAACACGCTCTGGCTGCCGTCGAGCATCCAGACCTCGCCGGCGTCGCCGGTGGCCCAGGTGCCCGCGGCGATACGGGCCGCGAGCACGGCGTTGAAGATCTCCGAGCGCGCGGCCGAAAGGTAGATCGAGCGCTGCTCGCGCTGGACCCGCTGGCCGGCGAACATCCGGCGCGCCGCCTCGACGTTGTCGCCTTCGCGGCCAAAGCGCTGCGCGCCGAAGTAGTTGGGCAGGCCGTGTGCCGAGATCGCCTGCAGGCGCCGTTCGATGGCGTCGCGATCGCCAATGACGTCGCGCAGGCGCAGCACGAAGCGGTTGCCCTTCAGCGCGCCCTTGGGCAGCTTGCGGTTGTGCCAGTGCGAGGCCAGCACGCGCAGGTCGTCGGACACGAGCGCGTCGAGCGCCGGCGCCACGCGCTTGGGGAAATGCACCGAGAAGCGCTGCCGGGTGACGGCGTGGCGGTCCTTCATGCCGGCGTAGCCGACGCCCATCTCGGGGATGCCGGCCCAACGCGCGATGCGCTTGGCGGCGAAGGCGGTGTTCATGCCGCGCTTCTCGACGGTGAGCAGCAGGTGTTCGCCCTCGCCGGTCGGCTCGAAGCCGTCGATCTCCTCGACCTGGAAATCCTCGGGCTCGACCCGGAAGCGGGCCTGCAGCACCGGCGCGCCGTGGGCGCGCGGCAGCCCGCTCACGCGCGCACCAGCAGCGCCACGGCCATCGCGGCCAGGCCTTCGCCGCGGCCGGTGAAGCCGAGCTTCTCCGAGGTGGTGGCTTTCACGCTGATGGCGTCGACGTCCACGCCGAGATCCCCGGCGAGGTTGGCGCGCATCGCGGCGGCGTGCGGCGCGACCTTGGGCCGCTCGCAGACCACGGTGACGTCCGCATTTCCCACCTCCCAGCCGCGCTCGGCCAGCAGCGCGCGGCAGTGGCGCAGGAACTGGCGGCTGTCGGCATCCTTCCAGCGATCATCCGACGGCGGGAAATGCACGCCGATGTCGCCCAGCGCCAGCGCACCCAGCAGCGCGTCGCACAGCGCATGGATCACCACGTCGCCATCCGAATGCGCCACCACCCCGCGCTCATGCGCAATCCGCACCCCACCGAGCACGACATGGTCGCCCTCGCCGTATGCGTGCACGTCGTAACCCTGGCCTACTCGAATGTCTTTCATTGTTTTCTTTTAGCCACTGATGAACACAGATGAACACGGATAAGAGCGAATGAATCTGTGTTCATCTGTGTTCATCCGTGGCAAAAAAATTAGGCCCCGTTCGACAGCAGGAACTCGGCGAGGGCGAGGTCGGCGGGGGTGGTGATCTTGAGGTTGTCTTCGCGGCCTTCGACGAGGCAGGGGCGGAGGCCGAGGCGTTCCATGGCCATGGCTTCGTCGGTGGGGCGGACGCCGGCGCGCAGGGCGGCCTCGAGGGCGCGGGTCAGGCCGCCGCGGCGGAACAGCTGTGGCGTGAGCGCGCGCCAGAGATGCTCGCGCGGTTCGGTGGCCTGGCTCTTGCCGAGGTCGTCGGCGCGCTTGAGCGTGTCGCGCACCGGCGCCGCCAGCAGCGCGCCCACCGGGTCGGCCTGGCCGATCTGCAGCAGGCGCGCCAGGTCCTGCGCGCGCAGGCAGGGCCGCGCCGCGTCGTGCACCAGTACCCACTGGTCGGCATCCACCGTGGCCGGCAGCGCGTGCAGCGCGGCCAGCACCGAGTCGGCGCGCTCGGCGCCGCCGACGCAGGTGAGCACCGGCTTGCCGCCGATCTCCCGCCATCCCGGCCAGTCGGCGTCTTCCGGCGAAAGCGCCACCACCACGCCGTCCACGTCGTCGTGCGAGAGCACGGCGCGCAGGCTGTGTTCGATCACCGTGCGGCCCGCGAGCGGAAGGTATTGCTTGGGGCGTTCGCCGCCGAAGCGCGTGCCCCGGCCGGCGGCGGGCACGATGGCCCAGGTCATTCCCCGCCCTCGCCGGCATCGCGCGGCGCTTCTGCCGCCGGCGGCGTCGCGCCCGCCGGCTCCACCACGCGGTAGAAGGTTTCACCGGGCTTGATCATGCCCAGCTCGCTGCGGGCGCGGTCCTCGACCGCGGCCTCGCCCGACTTGAGGTCCTCGACTTCGGCCGACAGCGCGTCGTTGCGCTGCTGCAGCCGCGCGTTCTCGCGCCGCTGGTCCGCCACGCGCTCTTCCAGCACCCGCGCCTCGCCGAGGGCGCCCTCGCCCAGCCACAGCTTGAACTGCAGGCCCGCGAGGGCCAGCAGCAGCAGGGCGAAGGGCCACCAGCGGCGCAAGCGCGTCGGCTCAGCGCTTGAGGCTGATGAAGGCGTCGCGGCCGGCGTAGCGGGCCTGGGCCCCCAGCGCTTCCTCGATGCGCAGCAGCTGGTTGTACTTGGCCACGCGGTCGCTGCGGCAGAGCGAGCCGGTCTTGATCTGGGTGGCCGTGGTGGCGACCGCGATGTCGGCGATGGTCGTGTCCTCGGTCTCGCCCGAGCGGTGCGACACGATCGCGGCGTAGCGGTGCGCGTCGGCCATCGCGATGGCCTCCAGCGTCTCGGTCAGCGTGCCGATCTGGTTGACCTTGATCAGGATGGCGTTGGCCACGCCCTGGTCGATGCCGTCCTTGAAGATCTTCGGGTTGGTCACGAACAGGTCGTCGCCGACCAGCTGCACCTTGCCCGACAGCCGCTCGGTCAGCAGCTTCCAGCCGGCCCAGTCGTTCTCGGCCATGCCGTCCTCGATCGTGATGATCGGGTACTGCGCGCTCCAGCCGGCCAGGAAATCAACGAACTGCTCGGGGGTGAGGCGCTTGCCCTCGCCCACCAGGTTGTACTTGCCGTTCTCGAAGAACTCCGAGCTGGCTACGTCCAGGCCCAGCAGCACGTCTTCGCCGGCCTTGTAGCCGGCCTTGCCGATCGCCTCGAGGATGACCTCGATCGCTTCCTCGTTCGAGCGCAGGTCTGGCGCGAAGCCGCCCTCGTCGCCGACCGCGGTGCCCAGGCCCTTGCCCTTGAGCACGGCCTTGAGCGAATGGAAGACCTCGGTGCCGCAGCGCAGCGCCTCGGCGAAGCTGTCGCAGCCCACCGGCAGCACCATGAACTCCTGCATGTCGACGTTGTTGTCGGCATGCGCGCCGCCGTTGATGATGTTCATCATCGGCACCGGCAGCGACACCGCGCGGCTGCCGGCCAGGTGCTGCCAGAGCGGCTGGCGCTTCGACGCCGCCACCGCGTGCGCGTTGGCCATGGACACGCCGAGCAGCGCGTTGGCGCCCAGGCGGCCCTTGTTCTCGGTGCCGTCGAGGTTGATGAGCTTGGCGTCCAGGCCGGCCTGGTCGGCGCCGTCGAAGCCCTTGAGCGCGTCCGCAATCGTCGTGTTGACGTTGGCCACGGCCTTGCGCACGCCCTTGCCGAGGTAGCGGCTCTTGTCGCCGTCGCGCAGCTCCACGGCTTCCTTGGTACCGGTGGACGCGCCCGAGGGCACCATCGCGCGGCCAAAGCTGCCGTCGGCCAGCGTGACTTCCGCTTCAAGAGTGGGGTTGCCGCGGCTGTCGAGGATTTCGCGGGCGTGGACTTTGCTGATCGTGGTCATGTTGGCTCTTGGCAAGGTGTGGGTTTACGTGTCCGAACGCGGATAAAGGCGGATGCGCGCGGATAAAAGCGGATGAATCAACTAAAATTTCAGGCTTTATCCGCTCTTATCCGCGCGCATCCGCCTTTATCCGCGTTCAATACTCAGCGGTCGGTCATCTCGAGGAATCCGGCCTGCTTAGTAACGCGGTCGAGCTCCAGCAGGGTCGTGAGCAGCGCTTCCATTTTCGGCAGCGGCCAGGCATTGGGGCCGTCGGAAAGGGCCTTGTCCGGGTCCGGGTGGGTTTCCATGAAGAGGCCGCTGATGCCGACGGCCACCGCCGCGCGCGACAGCACCGGCACGAACTCGCGCTGGCCGCCGCTCTTGCCGCCCATGCCGCCGGGCAGCTGCACCGAATGGGTGGCGTCGAACACCACCGGGCAGCCGGTGTCGCGCATCACGCTCAGCGAGCGCATGTCGGACACCAGGTTGTTGTAGCCGAAGCTGACGCCGCGCTCGCAGGCCATGATTTGCGTGTTGCCCGTGGCGCGCGCCTTGTCGGTGACGTGCTTCATCTCCCAGGGCGAGAGGAACTGGCCCTTCTTGATGTTCACCGGCTTGCCGGCGCTGGCGACCTTCTGGATGAAGTCGGTCTGGCGGCAGAGGAAGGCCGGCGTCTGCAGCACGTCCACCACCGAGGCCACTTCGTCCATCGGGGTGTATTCGTGCACGTCGGTGAGCACGGGCACGCCGAGCTGGCGCTTCACTTCGGCCAGCACCTTCAGGCCCGCTTCCATGCCGGGGCCGCGGAAGCTGGTGCCGGAGGTGCGGTTGGCCTTGTCGAAGCTGGACTTGAAGATGAAGTTGATGCCGAGCCGGCCGGTGATTTCCTTGAGCTGGCCGGCCACGTCGACCTGCAGCTGCTCGGATTCGATCACGCAGGGGCCGGCGATCAGGAAGAAGGGCTGGTCGAGTCCGACCTTGAAGCCGCAAAGATCCATTAGTCAGTTGCCTCCTGTAGGAGCGGCTTCAGCCGCGAATGCCGCGTTCTGGCCCAAAGGCTTCGGGCCTGAAGGCCCTCCTACAAGGGCACGGGCCTTGTGTTCGCGGGCGGCGCGGATGAAGCCGATGAAGAGCGGATGGCCGTCGCGCGGCGTGGAGAGGAACTCCGGATGCGCCTGGCAGGCCACGAACCACGGGTGCGAGGGCAGCTCGATCATCTCCACCAGCAGGTCGTCCATCGACTTGGCGCTGATCACCAAGCCGGCGTCCTCGAGCTGGGTGCGGTAACGGTTGTTGAACTCGTAGCGGTGGCGGTGGCGCTCGCCGACCACGTCCTTGCCGTAGATCTCGCGGGCCCGGGTGCCGGGCTTGAGGCGCTGGTCCTGCAAGCCCAGGCGCATGGTGCCGCCGAGGTCGGACTTCTCGTCGCGGCGCTCCACTTCACCGCTGGCGGTACGCCATTCGGTGATCAGGCCGATGACCGGGTGCGCGCAGTTGCGGTCGTTCTCGGTGCTGTTGGCGCCGGCCAGGCCGGCCACGTGGCGGGCGAAGTCCACCACCGCCGCCTGCATGCCGTAGCAGATGCCGAAGTACGGGATGCCCTGCTCGCGCGCGTGCTTGACCGTGAGCACCTTGCCCTCGAAACCGCGGTCGCCGAAGCCGCCGGGCACCAGGATGGCGTCCACGCCGGCCAGCACGCCCACGCCTTCCTTCTCGACCTGCTCGGACTCGAGCCACTTCAGGCGCACGCGGGTGCGCTGGCGCAGGCCGCCGTGCTTGAGCGCCTCGGACAGCGACTTGTAGGCGTCCTGGTGGTCGATGTACTTGCCGACCACGGCCACGGTGACTTCATCCACCGGATGCTCGACCGCGTCCACCACCGCCTGCCACTCGGACAGGTCGGCCGGCCTGGCCTTGTCTTCCAGCCGCAGGCGCTCGACCGCGATCTGGTCGAGCTGCTGGCTGTGCAGCCACAGCGGCAGCTTGTAGATGTTGTCCACGTCCACGCAGCTGATGACGGCCTTCTCGTGCACGTTGGTGAACAGCGCGATCTTGCGGCGCTCGGAGTCCGGCAGCGGCTTCTCGCTGCGGCAGACCAGGATGTCGGGCTGGATGCCGATCGAGCGCAGCTCCTTCACCGAGTGCTGGGTGGGCTTGGTCTTGAGCTCGCCGGCGGCCGCGATGTAGGGCACCAGGGTCAGGTGCATGAAGATCGCCTGGTCCGGGCCGCGCTCGGTGCGGATCTGGCGGATGGCCTCGAGGAAGGGCAGCGACTCGATGTCGCCGACCGTGCCGCCGATCTCGACCAGGCCGACGTCGAAGCCGTCGGTGGCCTCGAAGATGGCGCGCTTGATCTCGTCGGTGATGTGCGGGATCACCTGCACGGTGCCGCCGAGGTAGTCGCCGCGGCGCTCCTTGCGGATCACGTTCTCGTAGATGCGGCCGGTGGTGACCGAGTTCTTGCGGCTCAGGCGCACGCGCAGGAAGCGCTCGTAGTGGCCCAGGTCCAGGTCGGTCTCGGCGCCGTCGTCGGTGACGTAGACCTCGCCGTGCTGGAACGGGCTCATGGTGCCCGGGTCCACGTTGATATAGGGATCGAGCTTCATCATGGTCACGCGCAGGCCGCGCGCTTCCAGGATGGCGGCCAGCGAGGCCGCGGCGATGCCCTTGCCTAGCGAGGACACCACGCCACCGGTAACGAAGATAAGACGAGTCATGGGATGTGGGGGCGCTGGAAAACCGCATTCTACCGGCTCGGCCGCCCCGGGGCGAGAAACTTTTTCGCATCAATGACTTGAAACGGCAGGCCGGCGGCCCCGCCTTGACCGACCGGGGCGCGACGCCCATCCTGCGGCCTCCCGCCGCCCTGCCCCACCCGAGCCCACCCCCGGATGAACACCCGCTACAACGCCGCCGACATCGAAGTCCTCTCGGGCCTGGACCCGGTCAAGCGCCGCCCCGGCATGTACACCGACACCACCCGGCCGAACCACCTGGCCCAGGAAGTGATCGACAACTCGGTGGACGAGGCGCTGGGCGGCCACGCGAAGACGGTCGAGGTGACGATCTTCGCCGACGGCAGCTGCGAGGTGATCGACGACGGCCGCGGCATGCCGGTCGACATCCACCCCGAGGAAAAGATCCCGGGCATCGAGCTGATCATGACCCGCCTGCATGCGGGCGGTAAGTTCAGCGGCAAGAACTACACCTTCTCCGGCGGCCTGCACGGCGTCGGCGTGAGCGTGGTGAACGCGCTGTCGAAGCGGGTCGAGGTGTTCATCCGGCGCGAAGGCCAGGAGCACCGGATGGAGTTCCGCGACGGCGACCGCAGCTCGGCGCTCGAGGTCGTGGGCACGGTGGGCAAGCGCAACACGGGTACCCGCCTGCGTTTCTGGCCGGATCCGAAGTACTTCGACACCCCGAAGATCCACGCCAAGTCGCTGCGCCACCTGCTGCGCGCCAAGGCCGTGCTCTGCCCCGGCCTGACCGTGAAGCTGTACGACGAGGCCACCGGCGAGCGCAACGAGTGGTACTACGAGAACGGCCTGCGCGACTACCTGCGCGGCGAACTGGTGGGCCGCGAGCTGCTGCCGGCCGACCTGTTCGTGGGCCACGTGGCCAAGGACACCGAGGTCGTGGACTGGGCCGTGGCCTGGGTGCCCGACGGCGAGCTGGTGCAGGAAAGCTATGTCAACCTGATCCCGACCGCGCAGGGCGGCACCCACGTCAACGGCCTGCGCTCGGGCTTCACCGACGCGCTGCGCGAGTTCTGCGACTTCCGCAACCTGCTGCCGCGCGGCGTGAAGCTGGCGCCCGAGGACGTCTGGGACCGCGTGAGCTACGTGCTCAGCATCAAGATGACCGACCCGCAGTTCAGCGGCCAGACCAAGGAGCGGCTGAGTTCGCGCCAGGCCGCGGCCTTCGTCGAGAACGCCTCGCACGATGCGTTCTCGCTCTGGCTGAACCAGCACGTCGAGACCGGCCTGCAGATCGCCCAGCTCGCCATCGACCGCGCCGCGGCGCGCCTGAAGACCGAGAAGCAGGTCACCCGCAAGAAGATCACCCAGGGCCCGGCCCTGCCCGGCAAGCTGGCCGACTGCATCAGCCAGGACCTGGGCCGCACCGAGCTGTTCCTGGTCGAGGGCGACTCGGCCGGCGGCAGCGCCCGACAGGCCCGCGACAAGGAGTTCCAGGCCATCCTGCCGCTGCGCGGCAAGATCCTGAACACCTGGGAAGTCGAATCCAGCGGCGTGCTGGCCTCGAACGAAGTGCACGACCTGGCCGTGGCCATCGGCTGCGACCCGGGCGTGGAGAACATCGACGGCCTGCGCTACGGCAAGGTGATCATCCTGGCCGACGCCGACTCCGACGGACTGCACATCGCCACCCTGCTCTCGGCCCTGTTCCTGCGCCATTTCCCGGCATTGGTGCGGGCCGGCAACATCTTCGTGGCGATGCCGCCGCTGTTCCGCGTGGACGTGGGCAAGCAGGTCTTCTACGCGCTGGACGAGGAAGAGAAGCGGATCCTGCTCGACCGGATTGAGAAAGAGAAGATCCGCGGCCAGGTCAACGTCACCCGCTTCAAGGGCCTGGGCGAAATGAACCCGGTGCAGCTGCGCGAATCCACCATCCACCCGGATACCCGCCGGCTGGTGCAGCTGACGGTCGACGACGCCGACGAGACCCGTTCGCTGATGGACATGCTGCTGGCCAAGAAGCGCGCCTCGGACCGCAAGGCCTGGCTGGAAGCCAAGGGCGACCTGGCCTCGCTCGAGGTCTGAGCCGCCTGCCGCGCCGGCCGGCCCGCGCCGGCACCCGGGCCGAAACCGTGACCCAGTCTCCAGAAATGTGACGCACCGCGTCACATTCCGCGCCCGCTCGCTCCCGAAATGCCGCCGTTCGTCGGCCCCGACGGGCGGCGATGGCCGGTATCGCGCCCGGACTGCGTCGGCCGCGAACCTTCACAAATGTGACGGAATCGCCATTTCCGAGCTCCGCCCGAACGGGACCCGGCGCGGCGGCGCCGTTGGCACGCTTCCTGCTTCCACCCTCCTGCCCGCAACTGCGCGCCCCTGGTCGGCCCTCCGGCCCGGATTGTCCAGCCACACCAAACCAACGCCTTCCGGCGCTAACCAAGGAAACCGCATCATGAAGAACGTCCGTGCCATCCGAGGCCTTGCTCTGACCAGCCTGGCGTCCCTCGGCCTGATCGCTGTCACCCCCGCCTTCGCCGAGTCCGACTTCGACATCGGCACCGATCCGTCGGTCGCGGCCCGCGTCGACTTCGAGGTGGTGATCCCGCGCTTCATCTCGTTCCAGGTCGGCACCGCCGGCGCCAACGTGGACCTGGTCCAGTTCGACGTGGCCGATCCGAACAGCGGCACCGCGGTCGCCCGCAGCAACGGCGGCGCGCTCGACGTGGCCATCCTGGGCAACGTCGGCAACATCGAGATCACCACCACCACCACCCTGCTGCAGGATGCCGTGTCCGCCGACACCCTCGACTGGGCCGAGATCGACACCACCAGCACCGACGCCGTGAACCTGCCGGCCCCGGTCCTGGGCAATGGTCCGATCGCCGCCGTCACCGTCACCCCGACGGCCGGCCGCATCGTCAACCGCAGCACCACCTGGAGCTACGAGTACGCCAACTCGGCGCTGGTCGGCGCCGGTACCTACGAGGGTACCGTCACCTACACCGCCTCGGCCCCGTAATCCAGGACCGCCCCGGGCAAGCTTCCATCGCGGCGCCACCCTCCGGGGCGGCCCGCGATGGAGCCTCCCGAATCGCGCCGCCATGCCCTTCCCCGCCGCCCTCCGACGACTGCTGGTACTGGCCGCCCTGGCCTGGGCGCCGGGCGCCGCCGCCTACATCGTGCCGATCGATGCCGGCGACGAAGCGGTGTACCTGCGCGTCGGCGACGGCACCTTCGTCGGCACCTACGCCAACGGCGGCACCCCGGTGGAAGGCGTCACCGGCGCCATCAGCCGCGTCAGCGTCACCGTGCCCCAGGCCAGCGTCGGCAACGGCACGCCCCAGGTGATGAGCGCCAACGGGCGGCTCACCAGCGACTGGGACAACTTCCTGTTCTGCGAGCCCGGCCAGCTCTACATCGGCGGCTTCTACCGCCGGCCGAACAACGGCAACTTCAACGCCACCCTGAGCGTCACGGTGCCGGCCAACCTCGTCAACGAATCCGGCGACACCATCCCGATGTCGCAGCTGAGCTGGACCTCCAGCGGCAATGGCGACGGCGCCGCCGCGCAGCCGATCCCGTCGGGCAGCTTCAACCCGGGGACCACGCCGTTCCCGAGCGAGACCTTCCGCCGCAACACCTGGCGCGAAAGCTGCCTCACCTTCCGCTACGCCAACAGCGCCGTCGTGCCCGGCGGCACCTACACTGCGCGCGTCACCTTCACCCTGGCCTCGCCATGAGCCTTCGCATCCTCGCCACGCTGGCGGTCCTGCTCGCCCTGCTTCTGCCGGCCGGCGCACGGGCCGAGCGCATCGACGACAGCGGCACCCAGGTGCTGGGCAGCCTGGTGCGCCTGAAGTGGCAGAAGGCCGCGCCCCAGCCCGGCGAACCCAACCTGCTCGTCGGCCAGATCACCGTGCTGGTGCGCCTGGACATGTCTCCCTGGAAGGGCCGGCGTGGCCGCATCTACCACCAGCTGTCGCGCCAGGGGAACCCCGTCACCGTCAGCTGGACCACCCGCGGCGCGCTGCTGCCCGGCGAAGTGCGCGACGGCGAACGCACCCTCGTGTACGCCGGCCTGGTGACCCACGACCTGATCGAGGACACGTTCTTGCTCACGCTGACCGCCAACGCCGACCAGCTCTCGCGCCTGGAGCAGCTGGAATTCAGCTTCGAATTCGAGCCGGAGGGCGGCTGATGGACCTGCGCGCCTGGTTCCTGGCCGGCCTGGCCTGCATTGCCGCGGCGCCGTGGGCGGGCGCGGCCGCGCAGGGCTTCCAGGCGCAGATCTCGCCGCCCCGCTTCGAGGACACCGCCAAGCCAGGCACCGTGTATCGCAACGTGGTCGAGATCTCCAATGCCTCGCCCACGCCGATGCGCCTCACCGTCAGCACCGCGGACTGGGTGCTCGACGCCACCGGCACCGCGCAGTTCTCCGGGCCGCTGGCGCCGGGCAGCTGCCGCCCGTGGACGGCGCTGGAAGCCACCCAGCTCGAAGTGCCGCCGAACGGCCGCCGCCGCTTCCGGTTCGAAGTGCGCGTGCCCGCGGACGCGACCGACGGCCAGTGCCGCTTCGGCCTGATGTTCGAGGGCGAGCCGACCTCCGTCGAAGGCATCGCGCTGCCCGTCGCGGGGCGCATCGGCGTGATCGTCTACCTGGATATCGGCAACGCACGCGCGGAGCTCGAGATCGCGGGCACCGCCACCCAGGTCGTCGCCGGCCAGACCCTCCCCGTGATCTCGGTCCGCAACACCGGCAACGCACACGCCAGGCTCAACGGCCTGCTCGATGCCATCGACGCGGCGGGCGAGCGCTGGACGCTGCTGCCGGCGAGCTTGCCCATCCTTCCCGGCACCACCCGCGAGATCACGCTCACGCCCGTGGTCGCCGAGGGCGAACCGTCCACCCTCGCGTTCCCGGTGCGCATCACCGGGCGGCTGGATTGGCGGGACCTGCGCCTCGACGTCGACGCCAGCGCCGGCCAGTGAGCAACATCCCGGCGCCCGCCCGCTCTTGCCTGGCCGTGGGGCTGGCGATCTCGATCCTCGCGCTCGATGCCCAGGCGCGTCCGCTTGCGCAGTCCGCGGAGGAAGCCGCCTGGCAGGACCAGGTGATCGCGCCCGAGGACCTCGAACCGCTGCCTCCCGACGAGGACGCCGGCTTCGATGCCGACGGCCTGCCGCGCTCCTTCCGCATGGAGCTGCTGATGAGCCGCACCGAGCGCGGCGCGGAGACCTTCACCGAGACCGGCGCCAGCCTTGGCGGCTTCCGCGACACCGAGATGCACGGCACCTTCTCCCTCGACGCCACCGTGCAGCGCGCCGACGGCCGCCAGGGCCGGGACGCCGAATGGGGCGGCAAGGCCACGCTCTGGCAGCGCGGGCTGTACATGGACGGCGGCTGGCGCGCCAACAACGGCCTCGGCGTGCTCAACACGCCCTCGCCCGAGTTGCTCCGCCAGCAGTACCGCTTCTTCCTGCCCAGCGTGCCGTTCGCCGGCGCCAGCACCGAGTGGCTGCAGGGCCGCGACGACCTCCAGCTGCAGGCCTCGCTCGGCCGCGCCGGCGTCTTCAACGGTGCCCGGGTGGTGGGCTTCGAGCTCGCCGACGGCAACGTCGGCAGCGTCTCGGGCCAGTGGCGGCTCGACAGCCGCTGGCGGGCCGCGGCGTCCGTGCTCGCCACCGACGGCCGCATCGTGCCCGACGAACAGGGCGGCACCTTCTTCCAGGACGGCCGCACCCGCGCCCTGCATGCCGCGACCGGCTGGGACGACGGCCGCAACTCCGTCAACACCAACCTGCAGGCCAGCAACGGCGACTTCGGCAACGCCTGGGGCGCCTGGCTCGACGTGCAGCACGAGCGCGGGCGCTACACGCACAACTACGGCGCCTTCAACCTCCAGCCCGACCTGGCCTGGGGCGCGCAGCCGATCAACAACGACAACCGCGGCGCCTACTACCGCCTCAACTACCAGCACGCGCGCTGGACCTGGAACGCCGGCTTCGACCGCATCACCAGCATCAGCGGGGACACTTTCGACGGCTGGTACGGCACCGCGTTCGCGCGCTACCAGGCGAGCACCGCCACCGGCTACGGCGCCAGCGTGGCCCTGCGGGACGCCGGCGACAGCGATGCACTGGCGACCCAGCTGTTCCTGGATCGAACCAACCGGTGGGGCAACAGCCGCGCACAGCTGGAGTACGCCGGCAGCACCGGCGGCGCCAAGGACGACAGCTGGCAGCTGTCGCTGGACCAGTCGCTGCAGCTCCAGCAGGGCAAGCGCCTGACGCTGACCGCGGCCTACGGCGAACTGTCCTACGACGACCGTCCGGCCACCGGCACCTACTCGGTCGCGGCCTACGGCGGCATCGACCTCACCGATCGCCTGACGCTGGACGGCACCGCGCGCTGGACCCAGGGCGATGGCCCCGACGCCTTCCGCGGCGCCGACATCAACCTCAACCTGGCCTGGCGGGTCGCGAACCGCTGGTGGCTGGTGGCGACGCTCTATGAAAACCGCGGCTCGCGCCGCTCGCCCTTCGTGATCGACCCGCTGGCGACCGAGCAGCCCTTCGTGAACCTGCCCCGCGACCGGTCGGTGTTCCTGAGCCTGCGCTACGAGCGCCAGGCCGGCACCAGTGCCGCCGTGATCGGCGGCAACCCCGGCAGCGCCGCGGGCAGCGTGCAGGGCAGCGTGTTCCTGGACGAGAACGACGACGGCCAGCGCTCCGCGTCCGAGCTGCCGGCCGCCAACGTCACCGTGCTGCTCGATGGCCGCTTCGCGGTGCGCACGGACAGCCAGGGCAATTTCGAATTCCCGCGCGTGGCCGTCGGCAGCCACCAGGTCGAGGTCGTCCCCGACAACCTGCCCCTGCCCTGGTTCCTCGACGAACAGGCCGACCGGCGATCCATCGAGGTCGTCGTGCGGGAAACCACGCGCGTCGACATCGGCGCGAGGCGCCAGCGATGAACCACGACAAGACCTCCCTGCTGGTGCGGCTGATCGGCCTGGCGGTGGCCGCGGCGATCGCCGTGGGCCTGCAGGCCAGCGAGCGCGCCAGCGGCGGCGCCGATCTGTACGGCTATTCGCTGGTGGAAAGCCCGATGGGCCCGACCTGCGGCTACGACTACGTCGACCTGGGCGAGGATGCCGAAGTGCTGGCGCTGCGGCCCGGCCATCCGGCGGCCGCGAGCGACGATTTCGCCGCGGTGCTGCCGCTGGCCGAACCCTTCGAGTTCTACCAGCTGCCCAACGAGTCGCTGGTGGTGTCGTCCAACGGCTACCTGGCCGCCGCCGCTTCGCTGGCGCAGGAAGACGGCGCCGACTTCAGCAACGACTGCCGCCTGCCGGCGCGCGCCGACAACGCCGCGGCGGTACAGGACCGGGTCTACGTCTACCACGACGACCTGCGCGCGCAGGCCGGCGGCCACGTCCGCCACGCCTATTTCCCGGCCTGCCCGCGCGCGGCCGCGAGCGGCGAGGCCGAGCCCTGCACGGTGGTGGAGTGGAACCGCTTCGAGCGCGCCACGGCGCTGGAAAGCAGCCAGCCGCTGCGCGCGCAGGCGGTGCTCTACCACCGCAGCCACGCGATCGCGCTGCAGTACGCCTCGGTGGACGACAGCCGCGCGGCGCAGGCCACGATCGGGCTGCAGGGCCTGGACGGCCGCACCGCGCGCCTCGCCGGATGCGACCTGCCCGACCGCGTGAAGCCGCGCCAGGCGGTGTGCTTCTTCGACCCGCGCCACCGCCCGGCCGGCAGCCGGCGCCTCGTCGCCGGCGCGACGGCGCCCTAGCCGGCGGCGGACATCCCGGCGTTCAGCAGCGCCGACAGCAGCGGCTGCAGCGCCGCGGCCTTTCCTTCGTCGTAGCGCACCGCGTCCTCGTCCATGTACGTGGACTGCGCCAGCTCGAGCTGCACCGCGTCCACGCCCTGCGCCGGGCGACCGTAGTGCCGGGTGATGTAGCCGCCCTTGAAGCGGCCGTTGGCCACCCACGAATAGTCCGCCTGCGCCGCCAGCACCGCCTCCAGGCGTGCCTGCACCCCGGGCGCGCAGCTGCTGCCGGCGGCGGTGCCCAGGTTGAGGTCGGGCAGCCGGCCTTCGAACAGGAAGGGCACGGTGCCTCGGATCGAATGGCCTTCCCACAGCAGCACGCGGCCGTGGCGTTCGCGCAGGCGCGCGAGCTCCTCCGCCAGCGCAACGTGATACGGGCGCCAGTAAGTCTCGACGCGCGCCTGCACTTCGTCCGCGCCGGGTGCCTGGCCCGGCAGGTAGACCGGCTCGCCGTCGAAGCGCACCGCCGGGCACAGGCCGGTGGTGTTCTGCCCCGGGTAAAGCGACACGTCATCGGGGGGACGATTGAGGTCCACCACGTAGCGCGAGTACCGCGGCACCAGCACCGACGCGCCCAGTTCGCGCGCGAAGGCGTAGAGGCGGCTGACGAACCAGTCGGTGTCAGGCACCGCGCGCGCCGCGGGCTGCAGCCGCGCCGCGATGTCGGCGGGCACTTCGATGCCGTCGTGCGGCAGGCTCACCAGCAGCGGTAAGTCGCCGCGGTGCAGGGTGCAGGCGCTCATGCGCCGCGGCCCGGAAAGCGCGAGGGCGCGTAGGGCGCCGGGTCGATCGGCGGCGACCGGCCCAGCATCAGGTCGGCCACCAGCCGCCCGGTGCCCGCGGCCATGCCCATGCCCATCATGCCGTGGCCGGTGGCCAGCCACAGGTTGCTGTGCTTGGGCGAGCGGCCCAGCAGCGGCAGGTCGTCCACGCTCATCGGACGCCAGCCGCACCAGGTCTCGCGCCTGGCGCCGCCCGGCGGCGACGCCAGGTACTCGGCCGCGCCGCGCTCGAGCGCAGCGAGCCGGGTTTCGTTCAGGCGATCGTCGTAGCCGCTGAATTCCATCGTGCTGCCCAGCCGGAAGCCATCGTCCCAGGCGGTGACGCAGACGCTGCGCTCCTTGAGCACCAGCGGCCGGCGCGGCACCACCGCGGGGCGATCGTAGGTGATCGAATAGCCCTTGCCGGGCTGCACCGGGATGTCGAGCCCGAGCATCTGGCCAAAGCGCGGCGACCACGCGCCCATCGCCAGCAGCACCTTGCCGCCGCTGCGCCGGCCTTCGCTGGTCTGCACCGCCTCGATGCCGTTGCGGCCGCGCTCGAGGCCGCCCACCAGCACGCCTTCCTCGATCACGCCGCCGGCCTCGCGCACGATACGCGCCAGCTCGGCGGTGTAGCGGTCGGGGCGCACCTGGGCGTCGCCCGGGAAATGGATGGCGCCGGCCATCCCGGGCTTCAGGGCGGGCTCGTCGGCCGCGAGCGCGGCGCCGTCGAGCACGCGGGCCGGGATGCCCAGCTCGGCCAGGAGGCCGAGGTCGCGCTGCTGCTTCTCCAGCGCGCGCGCGCTGCGGAAGACGTAGTGGAAACCCGAGGCCTCGAAGCCGCAGTCCAGGCCCTGGCCATAGACGAGGTCTTCGGTGAGCGCGCGCGAGAGGTTGAGCAAGGCGCCCTTGGCCACGCCGCTCTGGCGCCAGTCGGCGGCGTTGCAGCGGCCGGCCACCCGCATCAGCCAGCGCATCAGCGCCGGGTCCCAGCGCGGCTTGATGTAGAGCGGCGCCGACGGGCTGAGCATCCAGCGCAGCGCCTGCCCCACCATGCCCGGCGCCGCCAGCGGCGGCGCGTGGCTGGGCGTGAGCGTGCCGCAGTTGCCCCACGAGGCTCCGCCGCCGACCCGCCCCTGGTCGAGGATGCGCACCGAGCGGCCCTCGGCCAGCAGGTAGTGCGCGCAGGCCAGGCCGATCACGCCACCGCCCAGGATCAGGACATCCGCATCGCCGCTCTCGTTCATGCCGCTAGTTTACCCGCCGGCCCGGGGCCGCCCGTCAACGCCGCATCGGCGGCAGCCGCAGGTAGGTGGCCGCCCGCCAGAGCCATTCCATCGGCCCCATCCGGAAGCGGGCCAGCCAGGCCTGGCTCAGGACCACCTGCACGGCGAAGAACGCGACCACGAACGGCACCTGCCAGGCGCGCGGCAGCTGCTCGAAATACCCCAGCCCCCAGCCCGAGAAGATCCAGGAGCACACCAGCGACTGCAGCAGGTAGTTGGTCAGCGCCATCCGGCCGGCGGGCGCCAGCCACATCAGCCGCGGCGCCAGCGACGAGCGCAGGCCGCGCAGGATCCAGGCCAGGTAGCCCAGCGCCATCAGCGTGCCGCCCAGGGTGAACAGGCCCATCGCCGCCGTCACCGGCAGGTCGGAGCGGGTGAAATCCATGTAAGGCGTGATGGCGCAGGAGGCCAGCACCATCGCCAGCCCCACCGGCAGCGCCACCCAGCGCAGCTTCCAGTAAAACGGCTCGAAGGCCTCGGGCCGCGCGATCGCGCCGCTGCGCACGAACCACGCGCCCAGCAGGAACAGGCCCAGGATCTGCCAGCCCATGAACACCAGGTAGCCCAGCATCTGCACCAGGTCCTCCCGCCGCTGCGCCACCGCCTCGGCCCAGGTGCCGAAGCCGTAGGCCTGCCGCTGCGCCTCGAGCTCGGCGGCCATCGCGACGCCTTGCTCGGCCATGGCCGCCTCCATCGAGGCCGCGCCCGCGGGGGTGAGCATGAGCATCGTCACCAGGCTGCCGATCAGCACGAAGAAGATCGACGGCGCCAGGATGAAGGCAATGCCCCACTTGGGCAGGCGCGACACCGGGGTGCGCCGGAACAGGAACATCAGGGGGAAGGCCAGCAGCGCGTACGACACCAGCACGTCGCCGCTCCAGACCAGCAGGGCGTGCGCGAGGCCGATCGCCAGCAGCGCCAGGATGCGGCGCAAATAGACCGGCAGGAACGCGCGCCCGTCCGCCTCGGCCCGCATCATCATCACCGCGAAGCCCATGCCGAACAGCATCGAGAACAGCGGGTAGAACTTGCCCTGCACGAGGACGTAGACCGCGGCGTCGGCCCAGCGGTCGGCGCCGGCCAGCGCCGGGTTCACGCCGGTCATGGCGGCCTGCAGCGGCGCCACCATGCCCTCGATGTTCATCAGCAGGATGCCCAGCAGCGCGAAGCCGCGCAGCACGTCCATGGCGTCGATCCGCCCGTTCGCGGCAAGGAGGTCGGGCGGCAGCGGATCGGACATGCGGGGCACTCGCGGGCGGGGGGATGGCCCGATCATCCGGCCAGCCCGCCGCGGCCGCAAGCCGCCCGGAAACGAAACGGGGCCCGCCGAAGCGGGCCCCGCGGGTCAGCCGGTGGCCGTGCGCGTCAGTGCTGCACGCCGCCGTCGCCGTGCACGTGGCCGTGCTCGATCTCGACCGGCTCGGCCTCGCGCACGTCGACGATCTCGACTTCGAAATTGAGCGTCTTGCCCGCCATCGGGTGGTTCAGGTCCACGTCCACCACGGTGGCGCCGACCTTGACCACGGTGACCGCGCGCGGACCCATGTTGGTGCCCAGCACGACCTGCTGGCCCGGCTGCAGGCGGGTTTCGCGGAAGTGCTTCTTGGGCACGCGCTGGACGAAGCCCTCGCGGCGCTCGCCGTAGGCCTGGTCCGGGGTGACGGTGGCTTCGAAGCTGTCGCCGGCGGCTTTGTCCATCATCGCGGCCTCGAGGCCCGGGATGATGTTGCCGGCGCCGATCAGCACGGCCAGCGGCTCGCGATCCTTGGACGTCTCGCTCGGCGGCTGGCCGACTTCGGACACGGTGTAGTGGAAACGGACGACGCGGTTCTTCTCGATCTTCATTTTGGTTCCGGGTTGGGCCGGTGACGCGACCGGCGGGATGGGGCACACTCGGCCCGTGACAGCGAGCGCGCATTATCCCGGCCACCCCCGCCCGGCGCCAGTTCCCCGGAACGGCGGCCTTCCGCCGGCGACACCGCTGCTTCGTGGCCTCTGGCTCGCGTCCCTGCTGGCGCTGGCGGCCTGCTCCTCCGGCCCCAGGCGCCCTGATGCACCTGCCCGCGTGGCCGCGCCCGCGATCCGCGTGGTGGACGTGGCCCCGGCCGACCCGATGCGGGCCAACGACGTGCTGATGCGCGCGCTGGGCCTGGTCGGCACGCCCTACCGCTGGGGCGGCAACACGCCGGCCGGCGGCTTCGACTGCAGCGGCCTGGTCGGCTTCGTGTTCCGCGACGCGGCCCGGCTCGACCTGCCCCGCACCACCCGCGAGATCGCCCAGGTCCGCGCCGACAAGCCGCCGCGCGACCGGCTGGCACCGGGCGACCTGGTGCTGTTCGGCAAGCCCACCTTCCACGTCGGCATCTACGTCGGCGAAGGCCGCTTCGTGCACGCCCCCAGCACCGGCGGCACCGTGCGCCTCGACCGCCTCGACGGCCCCTACTGGGGCCGCCACTACGACGGCGCGCGGCGCCTGCTGGACTAAGCCGCAGGCTCAGGCCGAAGCCAGAGCCAGGTTCCGACGATGGCCATGATTCCTGTGCCAAGGGCGGCCATCCACCACTTCGGGGCGGTCAGGAAGAAGATCACGGCGCATACGGCCATGCTGCCGATCGCCCACTGCTTGGCGCGCCGGCTGACCGAGCCGGTGGCCTGCCAGTCGCGGATCATCGGGCCGTACAGGCGATGCGCGAGCAGCCAGGCGTGCAGGCGGTCCGAGCCGCGCGCCGCGGCATAGGCCGCCAGCAGCACGAGCGGCGTGGTCGGGAGGCCCGGCAGGAAGATGCCGACGATGCCCAGGCCCAGCGCCGCATAGGCCAGCAGCAGCCACAGCCAGCGCCGGGCGCGGCGGCCCAGGCTCATTCGGCGCGCAGGCCCGCCACGGCCTGCTCGATGTCCTTGCTCAGCGCCATCACCTTCAGCGCGTACTCGGCCAGCCGCTGGTCGTCGGGATCGGTGGGGCGCCAGGGCGGCACGCTGGCGGGCTTGCCCTCGACGCCATCAAGCGCCACGAAGACGATGACGCAGTGCGTGCAAAGGCGGTCGCCGCCGTCCTGCATCGGGTCGCGGGCGCGCACGTCCACCGCGAAATGCATGCTCGAGGTGCCGGTGTAGACGAGCTTCGCGGTCACGGTGACGAGGTCGGAGGTGCGGATCGGCGCGACGAAGCGGATGCCGCCCACGGCCACCGTGACGCTGTAGCGGCCGCTCCAGCCGACCGCGGCGGCGTAGCCGACCTGGTCGATCCACTTCATCACCACGCCGCCGTGGACCTTGCCGCCGTAGTTGACGTCGGTGGGCTCGGCCAGGAAGCGGAACGTCAGTTCGCGCTGTTCACCGCTCATGCCGGGGCTCCCGAAGTGGCGCCCGCGACGGCGTCGCACACCGCGCGCTGGCGCATGCGTTCGTGCAGGCGGTCGCGGTGCCCGGCCAGTTCGCGGGCCAGGCCGATGCGGCCGGTGGCGTCGGCCGCGGCCGGCTGCGACTCGCGCACGCCGCGGAACTCCGCGTAGGCCTCCAGCACGTGCCGGCTGCGCTGCAGCAGCAGCTCGAGCATGATCGCGTCGTCGAGCAGGCCGATCACCGCCACGTCGTCCGGGATCATGTCCTCCGGGTCGCTGAAGTAGGCCAGCAGCCTCAGCAGCTCGGCCCGTTCGACCTGGGGCAGCGACCAGGCCTCGTCCTCGAGCATCTCGATCAGCTGGACCACCGACAGCAGGGTCTTGCGGATGTAGCCCGGGGCGCAGGCGATCGGCAGGGTCTCGAGCGCGTGGCGGGCGGCGGCGACGATGTCGCACTCGTCGGCGCAGGCCACCCGCCGCTCGGCCCGGGCCAGGGCCTCGTGGAAGCGTTCGATGTCGCCGGGTTCGAGTTCGAAGGTGATCTTCACGCCGCAATCCTACTTCACGCCACCGCCCCCTGTGGGAGGGACCGTAGGAGGGCCTTCAGGCCCGAAGCTTTTCGCCAAAAGGCTTCGGGCCTGAAGGCCCTCCTACAGGGGGCGGGATGAACGCGGGGTTCAGCGGCGCTGGCCGAACCCCCCGGTTTCGCGTAGCATCTGCCCCGTTTGCTGCACGGCTGACCGTTTTCCCCCGGTATGCCCGCCACCCAGGCCCCGAGCGCTGCTCGCCCTGCGTCTGGCCCCACTCCGCACGCCTTTCGCTGCGCAAACCCGTCAGGACCGCTTCGGTACCTGCCGTAAAACCAGCTTCACCAGCTCGCAGCGCGGTTTCAGGGAACGCTCCGGGTTACACGAACGGAGTACAACCATGTCTTTTGAAACCCTTGGGCTCGCGCCCGAGATCACCCGTGCGCTGGCCGAACTCGGCTACGCCAACCCCACCCCGATCCAGGCCGAAGCGATCCCGCTGGTCATGGCCGGCAACGACCTGATGGGCGGCGCCCAGACCGGCACCGGCAAGACCGCCGCGTTCTCGCTGCCCCTGCTGCACCGCCTGGCCCAGGCCGGCCCGATGTCCGGCCCGCGCAAGCCGCGCGCGCTGGTGCTGGTGCCGACCCGCGAGCTGGCCGTGCAGGTGTTCGACAGCCTGCGCGCCTACGGCAAGCACCTGCGCCTGAACAGCACCACCATCTACGGTGGCGCCGGCATGCAGCCGCAGATCGACGCGCTGCGTCGCGGCGTCGACATCCTGGTGGCCACCCCGGGCCGCCTGCTCGACCATCTCGAGCGCCGCAGCGTGGACCTCTCGCACGTCGAGATCCTGGTGCTGGACGAAGCCGACCGCATGCTCGACATGGGCTTCCTGCCCGCGATCAAGCGCGTGATGGCCAAGATCCCGTCGCGCCGCCAGACCCTGCTGTTCTCGGCGACCTTCGAGGACGCGATCAAGAAGCTGGCGATGGAATTCCTGCGCGAGCCGAAGGAAGTGCAGGTCTCGGTCCGCAACGCGGTCGCCACCAACGTCACCCACATCGTGCACCCGGTGGACGCGAGCCGTAAGCGCGACCTGCTGCTCGAGATCCTGTCCAAGCGCTACCAGGACCAGGTGCTCGTGTTCGGCCGCACCAAGCACGGCTGCAACCGCCTGTCGGAGCAGCTGGACAAGGCCGGCATCAACTCGGTCGCCATCCACGGCAACAAGAGCCAGGCCCAGCGCCTCAAGGCCCTGAAGGACTTCAAGTCCGGCAAGGCCCGCGTGCTGGTCGCCACCGACGTCGCCGCGCGCGGCCTCGACATCCCGCTGCTGCCGATGGTCATCAATTTCGACCTGCCGATGGTCGCGGAAGACTACGTGCACCGCATCGGCCGCACCGGCCGCGCCGGCGCGTCCGGCGAGGCGATCTCGCTGGTCTCGCACGACGAGGGCGGCCTGCTGCGCGCGATCCAGCGCGTGCTGAAGGCCGACATCGAGATGGTTGAAGTCGAGGGCTACTCGCCGCAGCGCCCGATCCGCATGGGCAACGACGCCCCGTCGGGCCGTCCGGCCGGCGGCCAGCGTCCGCCGCAGCGCCACGCGCGCCGCCCGCACGTCAACAACGGCGAGCGCCACGCGCACGCGGGCCCGAAGAGCCCGCGCGACGGCGGCCGCGGCCGAGGCGGCGAGGCCCGCACCGCGCGCTGATCCGGCGCCGCGTTGCCAAGGAAAGGGCCGCCTCGCGCGGCCCTTTTTCTTTTTTAGCCACGGATGAACACGGATGAACACCGCTAGGGCAAAGGCGGGAATTTGAGCCGCCGGGACTCAGTCTTCATTCGCTTTATCCGTGTTCATCTGTGTTCATCCGTGGCTAAAAAACGCTCTGCTTGCGTCCGGACCCGCGCAGGCAGAAGCTTTGGCCATACAACGGGGAGGGGCGGACATGGTGCGGAGCATCCTGGCGGTGTTGGCGGGCATCCTGGTGATGGGGATCACCGTGGCGGCGGTGCAGTGGCTGGGGCATTCGCTGTACCCGCCGCCGCCGGGCATCGACCCGACCGACCATGACGCGATGGTCGCGCTCATCTCGCAGATGCCGAAGATGGCGCTGGGCATGGTGCTGGTCGCTTACGCCTTCGGCACCTTCCTCGGCGCCTTCACCGCCACCACGATCAGCCGCGCGCACAAGCGCGGCGTCGCGATCGTGGTCGGCGTGGTGATGCTGGCCCTGGTGACCCTGAACTTCTCGGTGATCCCGCATCCGGCGTGGATGGTGGTGGCTGGGCTGGCCATCCCGATCCCCTTCGCCCTGCTCGGCTGGCGCCTGGCCCGCTAAGAAAAAAGGGGTCAGAGTAAATATTCGTTTGAAACGAATATTTACTCTGACCCCTTTTTGGCGCGGACGCTGAGCCAGGCGCCGAGCAGCAGGAGGGCGACCGCGACGGCCTGCGTCCAGTGCGGTGTCGCCTGGCCGAAGGCGAGCAGCAGGCCGGTCGAGAGCAGCGGCGCCGCGTAGGACAGCGTGCCCAGCACCGCGATGTCGCCGCGCTTGGTGCCGATGTCCCAGAGCCAGAAGGCGATGCCGGTCGGTCCCAGGCCCAGCAGCAGGATCAGCGCGCCCTGCCCCGCCGTGGGCAGCACCGTGGTTTCCAGCGCGAGATGCGCGATGCCGCCCAGTACGCCCACCGCCAGGCACGAGCCCGCCATCGCGGCGCTGGGCACCGCTTCGAACCGACGGTTGAGCACCGAATACAGCGCCCACACCAGCGCCGCGCCAAGCGCCGCCGCGTAGCCGGGCAGGTGCGAGGGATCGACCTGCACCCGCCCGCCGCGCGTCACCAGCAACACCGCGGCCGCGAGCCCGAGCGCGGTGCCCAGCCACTGCCCGGCGCGGACCCGCGCACCGCCGAACAGCGCGGCAAACACCACGATCAGCAGCGGCCACAGGTAGTTGATCAGGTTGGCCTCCACCGCCGGCGCATTCTTCAGCGCGATGAAGTAAAGCGCGTGGTAGCCGAACAGCGCCGCGATGCCCAGCGCGCCGGCGGCCAGCGGCTGCCGCA
>NZ_AVCK01000064.1 GCF_000747155.1 Arenimonas metalli CF5-1
CCCGGGCCCGCCGGGCCGCAGCAGCAGCGCGCAGCCGGCGAGCCCTGCGATGCCGAAGCCCATCGCCAGCAGCTGGAACGGCGGGATGCCGGCGGTGCCGCCGGTGAGCACCGCCAGCGAGGACCACAGCAGCACGGCCGCGAACCCGGCGAGGGTGGCGCGGCGCGGCGTCATCAGGCGCGCGGCGCCGCGTCGTCGAGGCCGATGTCGCCGGTGGCGCGGTCGTACACGGCCTGGTCGAGCAGGCCGGTCTCCTTCGCCACCAGCACCGGCACCAGCACCTGGCCGGTGACGTTGGTCATCGTGCGCATCATGTCCAGCACGCGGTCGATCGCGACCAGGTAACCGATGCCCTCGAGCGGCAGGCCGGCCGAGCTGAGCACCACCGTGGCCATCACCATCGCCGTGCCCGGCACGCCGGCGGTGCCGAAGCTGCCCAGCACCGAGGCCAGCAGGATCACGAAGTACTGCGAGGCGCTGAGCTCGATGCCGAAGTACTGCGCCACGAACATGGCCGTCAGCGTGGGGAAGATCGCGCCACAGCCGTCCATCTTGATGCTGGCGCCCAGCGGCACCGCGAACGCCGCGTATTCCTGCTTCACGCCCAGCGCGTGGGTCGCCGCGCGCAGCGAGGCCGGCAGCGCCGCGAAGCTGGACGAGGCGACGAAGGCCACCTGCATCGCCGGCAGCGCCCCGCGCAGGAAGCGCAGCGGGTTCAGCCCGTGCGCCAGCAGCAGCCCGCCGTAGACGAACACGATGTGCAGGGCGCAGGCCAGGTACAACGCCACGACGAAGCCACCCAAGGGCAGCAGCCGCTCGAAGCCGTAGCTGCCCACCAGCGCCGCGATCAGGCCGAAGGTGCCGATCGGCGTGACCTCGAGCACGAAGCGCGTCACCTGGATCATCACGTCGCTGGCCTCGCCGGCCAGCGCACGCAGCTTCGCGGTCTTCTCGCCCAGCTTCACCAGCGCGAACCCGACCAGGCCCGCGAAGAAGATCACCTGCAGGATCTTGCCCTCGGCCAGGGCCGCGAACGGATTGGCCGGCACCACGTCCAGCAGCACCGCCACCGGGCCCGGCACCACCTTCTCGACATAGCTCTCGGCCACGGCCAGCTCGCCCAGGCCCAGCCCTGGCTGCATCACCGCGCCCACCGCGAGGGCCACGCCCACCGCCAGCGCCGCGGTGGCCGCGAACCAGGCGAAGGTACGCCCGCCCAGCGCCGCCACCGACTGTTGCCCGTGCAGGCTGGCCACGGCGTTGATCACCGCGAAGAACACCAGCGGCGTCGCGATCATCTTGATCAGGGTGACGTAGAGCGTGCCCAGCGGCTGGAACCAGGCCGCGGCCGTCTCGCCAATGGCCCAGCCCGCGAGGGCGCCCAGGACGAAGCCGGCGAGCACGCGCTGCCAGAAGGGGATGCGGAACCAGCGGGAGACCAGGGACATCAGGCTTGCCTCGAAGAGCGTGGACGGACGATACCGGGAGGCGCCCACCGGGTCATCCGGTTCTTCACGCCCGGAAACGCAGCGTTCCGGGAGATAATGGCGGCCTGTCCCCGGAGCCCCCAATGACCCTGATCCTGTTCCTCGCCGGCCTGGCCCTGCTGATCGTCGGCGCCGACCTGCTCGTCCGCGGCGCCTCGCGCCTGTCGCTGTCGCTGGGCATCGCCCCGCTGGTGGTGGGCCTGACCGTGGTCGCCTTCGGCACCAGCGCCCCGGAGCTGGCCGTGTCCGTGAAGGGCGCGCTCGACGGCCAGACCGACATCGCGCTGGGCAACGTGGTCGGCAGCAACATCTTCAACATCCTGTTCATCCTCGGCCTGTCGGCCCTGATCGCGCCGCTGGTCGTGGACCGGCAGCTGATCCGCCAGGAAGTGCCGATCGTGATCGGCCTGAGCCTGCTGGTCGGCGGCATGGTCCTGGACCTGAGGCTGTCCGCGGCGGAGGGCGCGCTGCTGGTACTGCTGATCGCCGGCTACACGCTGCTGCTCTACTTCCAGGGCAAGAACGCCCCGGCCAGCGAAGTCACCGACGACTTGCTGCCCACCGGCCCGGCCTGGCTGTCGCGGCTGCCGGCACAGCTGGCGCTGATCCTCGTCGGCCTTGGCATGCTGGTGCTCGGGTCGCGCTGGCTGGTGGACTCGGCCATCACGTTCGCCGAGATGCTGGGCGTCAGCCAGCTCGTCATCGGCCTGACCATCGTCGCCGCCGGCACCTCGCTGCCGGAGGTCGCCACCTCGGTCATCGCGGCGCTGCGCGGCGAGCGCGAGATCGCGGTGGGCAACGTGCTGGGCAGCAACATCTTCAACCTCGGCGCCGTGCTGGGCATCAGCTCGATCGTGTCGGGCAGCGGCCTCACCGTGCCGCCCTCGCTGCTGGCCTTCGACCTGCCGGTGATGATCGCGGTGGCGGTGGCCTGCCTGCCGGTGCTGTTCACCGGGCACCTGATCGCGCGCTGGGAAGGCGCCGTGTTCCTGGGTTACTACGTCGCCTACACCACCTACCTCGTGCTGTACGCGCAGGAGCACGACGCGCTCGACGAATACAGCCTGGTGATGCGCGCGGTGGTGATCCCGCTGACGGTGATCACGCTCGCGGTGGTGGTCGTGCGCGAGCTGCGGCGCCGCCGCCGCCGGGCCTGACGCCGCGCGCGGCCCGCACCGGCATGGCCCGCCACGCGTCGGCGGGCCTAGCGCCAACCGTCCTCAGAACGGCTTGAAGTAGACCAGCCAGAGGATCGGCACCACCAGCACCAGCGGCACTTCGTTGAACCAGCGCAGCGCGGTCGGCGACGGCAGCGGCGCGCCCGTGGCGGCGCGCTTGATCCAGCGGCCGGTCGCGATGAAGTGCGCCAGCATCAGCGCCACCAGCGTCAGCTTCGCGTGCACCCAGCCGCCGCTGCGGTCGAAGTGCAGCCACAGCGCCAGGCCCAGCAGCAGCGCGATGCCGAACATCACGTGCCCGAAGCGGTAGAGCCGCGCGCCCATCAGCGCCAGCCGCGCGCGCACCGCCGGCTCGGCGCCGGCCTCGGCCAGGTTGACCAGGATGCGCGGCAGGTAGAACACCGTCGCCATCCAGGAAATCACGAACAGCACGTGGAAGAGCTTGGTCCAGAGGTAGGCCATGGGGCGACGGGTCTCGGCGTGGGAGGGAAAGGGTCAGCGGCAGGCAGGGCGACGGCCGGCGCTGCGCGCCTGCTCGTAGGCCGGCATCAGGCCGGGCGCGGCCGCGGCCAGGGTCTGGATGCGGCGCTGCGGGTCCGGGTGGGTGGACAGCCAGGCCGGCGGGCGGCTGCCGCCGGCCTGCTTCTGCATGTTCTCCCACAGCGTGGCGGCGGCGCGCGGGTCGAAGCCGGCGCTGGCCATGTAGCGCTGGCCGAGCACGTCGGCCTCGGTCTCGTGCTGGCGCGAGAACGGCAGCGCGATGCCCGCCTGCGCGCCCAGGCCGAGCAGGCCCAGCAGCTGCTGGCGCTGGCCGCCGGTGGCGGAGTTGAGCACCTGCAGGGCGGTGTCGGTGGCGAACTGGTTGGACACGCGTTCGGCCGCGTGGCGCGAGGTGACGTGGCCCAGCTCGTGGCCGATCACCGAGGCCAGCTGGTCCTGGTTGGCGGCCACCTTCAGCAGGCCGGTGTGCACGCCCACCTTGCCGCCCGGCAGGGCGAAGGCGTTGGCGCTGGCGTCGTCGATCAGGGCCACTTCCCAGGGCTTGCTGCGGGCGGGCTCGGGCAGCTGGGCAATCAGGGCGCGGGCCACGCAGTTCACGTAGCGGGTGGATGCCGCATCGCCGGAGACCTTGCCGCCGGCCTTGACCTGGGCGAAGGCGGTGGCGCCCATCCGGTCCATGTCGGCGTCGCCGACCAGGATCAGCTGGGAGCGGCCGGTGGGCGTGGTGCTGCAGGCAGCGGCGAGGCCCAGGGTCAGCAGGGCGGCGAGTTTCGCGGGGCGCAGGCGCATGGGGAGACTCCTTGCTAGGACCGGGCCCCATGATTGGCGCATCGCCCGGATGCCGCAAGCCGGGCGCGGTTCAGGTGCCTGAAGCGCCGCTGGGGTACAATCGCGCGCCTTCTTCGTGTCCGTGGTGTGCCGGTATGCGAAGTCTTCCCGATTCAATCGGACCCAGACCTACGGACTCCCCATGACCGCCCAGACGACCGAGGCGCCCAGCGCGCCGCTGCATTTCCGTGACCTCGCCCTGGGCGAGCCCCTGCTCAAGGTGCTCGCCGAGGTCGGCTACGAGTCGCCCTCGCCGATCCAGGCCGCGACCATCCCGCACCTGCTGGGCGGCCGCGACGTGCTGGGCCAGGCCCAGACCGGCACCGGCAAGACCGCCGCCTTCGCGCTGCCCATCCTGGCGCAGATCGACCTGACCCAGACCAAGCCGCAGGCCCTGGTGCTGGCGCCGACCCGCGAGCTGGGCATCCAGGTCGCCGAGGCCTTCCAGCGCTACGCCGCGCACATGCCGGGCTTCCACGTGCTGCCGGTGTACGGCGGCCAGCCCTACGGCCCGCAGCTGCAGGCGCTGCGCCGCGGCGTGCACGTCGTGGTCGGCACCCCGGGCCGCATCATCGACCACCTCGACAAGGGCTCGCTGGACCTGTCGCTGCTCAAGAACCTCGTGCTCGACGAAGCCGACGAGATGCTGCGCATGGGCTTCATCGACGACGTCGAGGCCATCCTCAAGAAGATGCCGGCCACGCGCCAGACCGCGCTGTTCTCGGCCACCATGCCGCACGCGATCCGCCGCATCGCCCAGACCTACCTCAAGGATCCGGTCGAGGTCACGATCGAGGCCAAGACCCGCACCGCCGAGAACATCCGCCAGCGCAGCTGGGAAGTGTCCGGCCTGCACAAGCTCGACGCCCTCACCCGCATCCTCGAGGCTGAGCCCTTCGACGCCATGATCGTCTTCGCCCGCACCAAGCAGGCCACCGACGAGCTGGCCGAGAAGCTGTGCGCCCGGGGGTTTTCCGCCGCCTCGATCAACGGCGACGTGGTCCAGGCGCAGCGCGAGCGCACCATCGAGCAGCTCAAGAACGGCAAGATCGACATCCTGGTCGCCACCGACGTCGCCGCCCGCGGCCTGGACGTGGACCGCATCAGCCACGTCGTGAACTACGACGTGCCCTACGACACCGAGAGCTACGTGCACCGCATCGGCCGCACCGGCCGCGCCGGCCGCAGCGGCGAGGCGATCCTGTTCATCGCCCCGCGCGAACGCGGCATGCTGCGCGCGATCGAGCGCGCCACCCGCCAGCCGATCACGCCGATGGAGCTGCCCACCGTGGCCGCGGTCAACGACGTGCGCATCGCCAAGTTCAAGCAGCAGATCAGCGACACCCTGGCCGCCGGCGAACTGGGCGAGTTCCGCAAGCTGATCGAGGACTACGAGCGCGAGAAGAACGTGCCGGCCATCGAGATCGCCACCGCCCTGGCCAAGATGGCACGCGGCGACGTGCCGCTGCTGATGGAGCCGCCGAAGTTCGAGGCCAAGAAGCGCGCCTTCGACCGCGACGTGCAGGCCGCCACCGACAAGTACGCCAAGCCCTCGCGCTTCGACAAGCCCGAGCGCGGCGAGCGCCCGGCGCGCGCCGAGCGTCCCGAGCGGCCGGCCTTCGCCAAGAAGGTCCGCGAGCCGCGCACGCCCGACGAGGGCAAGAGCACCTTCCGCATCGAAGTGGGCTACGACCACGGCGTGAAGCCGGGCAACATCGTCGGCGCGATCGCCAACGAGGCCGGGCTGGACGCCAAGCACATCGGCCGCATCGAGATCTTCGAGGACCACACCCTGCTCGACCTGCCCGACGGCATGCCGCCGGACGTGATGCAGCACCTCAAGACGGTCTGGTGCGCCGGCCAGCAGCTGCGCATCACCCGCGACGGCGAGGCGCCGGATACCGCCGGCAAGGCTTCGGGGAAGCCGGGCTTTGGCAAGAAGCCCTTCGCCGGCGGCAAGAAGGAGTTCGGCCCGCGCAAGTTCGGCGGTGACAAGCCGGGCTTCAAGAAGCCGCACCGCAAGGGCCCGTCGCAGGACTGAGCCCTGCCCCGCGCGACGCCTGCGAACGCCCGGCCCTGCCGGGCGTTCTGCTGTCCGGGCTCAGCGCGCCGGCGCGCCGGCGCCCAGGGTCTGCCGCAGCAGCGGCAGGTGCGGGCGCAGCAGTTCGGCGTTGTGGCGGGCCGCTTCGCGTTCGGCGTCGTCGCGCGGCGCCACCGCGTCCAGACCGGGGATGCCGGGAAGGCCCGGCATGCCCTGCACGTCCACCAGCAGCGGCAGCGCGGCCAAGGCCTGCCGCCGCACGAAGGCGTATTCATCGCGCGACAGGCCGGCCTCGTTCACGCCCGCGGCCTGGGCCGCCTTCAGGCGACCCAGCAGCGCGCTGGTTTCGCGATAGGCGCTGGCGAGGTCCTGCAGGTTGGGCGGCTGGTCGGCGGCGCGCGCCGCCTGCGCCTGCTGCGCACGCTCGGCCAGCGCGCGCAGATCGCTGCCCATCTCGCGCACCACGACCTCCTGCACCGTGACCAGCGCCGCGACCTGCGCCGGCGTCAGGCGGCCGTCGGCGGGCGGATCGTAAGGCGCCTGGTTGGTGATCCCGCTGCCCAGGTCCAGGCTGGAGGCCCAGTCCTTGGCGCCCGACAGCATCTCCCCGCCCGCGTTCCACATCGGTCGCAGCAGGAACCACCAGGCGGCGCCCGCGCCGACCACCAGCACCAGCACCACGACCAGGCAACCCGTGAGCAGCTTCTTTGCGGCCATCGCGGCCTCCGTCTGGGATTCCGGCCCAGCATAGCCACGCCGGGCGGCCGCGGGAACGGTCGCCAGCCCCGTGCGCGGCGGCTAAAGTGCCTGGCATGGAAACCGACGTGATCGTGATCGGCGGCGGCGCCGCGGGACTGATGTGCGCGCTGACCGCCGGCCGGCGCGGGCGCCGCGTGCACGTCGTCGAGCACGCCAACCGCTGCGGCAAGAAGATCCTGATGTCGGGTGGCGGCCGCTGCAACTTCACCAACACCGGCACCACGCCCGCGAATTTCCTTTCGGCCAACCCCCACTTCTGCAAGTCGGCGCTGGCCCGTTACCGGCCCGAGCACTTCATCGCCATGGTCGACGCGCACGGCATCGCCTGGCACGAGAAGGAGCTGGGCCAGCTGTTCTGCGACGAGTCCTCGAAGCAGATCGTGGCGATGCTGCTCGAGGAATGCGCGCGCGCCGGCGTGGTGGTGCAGGTGTCGTGCGCGGTGGAATCGGTGGAGGCAATGGCGGGCGGTGGCTACCGCGTGCGTACCTCGCAGGGCCCGCTCACGGCGCCCTCGCTGGTGGTGGCCACCGGCGGGCTTTCGATCCCGAGCATGGGCGCCACCGGCTTCGGCTACGAGCTGGCGCGGCAGTTCGGCCACGAGGTGCTGCCCACGCGCGCCGGGCTGGTGCCGCTGACGCTGAGCGGCAAGCACCAGGAGCACTATGCCGAGCTCGCGGGGGTGTCGTTTCCGGTGTCGGCGCGCTGCGGCAAGGCGCGCTTCGACAATGCGCTGCTGGTGACCCATCGCGGGCTCAGCGGACCCAGCATCCTGCAGATCTCTTCGTATTGGGAGCCGGGCCGCGAACTGCGGCTGGACCTGCTGCCCGACCGCGACGCCGAAGCGTGGCTGCTCGAACGCCAGTCCGCCAAGCCGGCCGCCGAACTCAAGACCGTGCTGGGCGAAGCCTTTCCGCAGCGCTTCGCGCAGCGACTGTGCGAGGTCTGGTTCGCCAACAAGCCGATGCGCCAGTACACCCACCGCGAACTGCCCGACATCGCCCGCAAGCTGGCCGACTGGCCCATCGTGGCCAGCGGCACCGAGGGCTACCGCACCGCCGAGGTCACCCTGGGTGGCGTGGACACCCGCGGGGTCTCCTCGACCACGATGGAATCGATGCGGGCGCCCGGCCTGTACTTCGTCGGCGAAGTGCTAGACGTCACCGGCTGGCTGGGCGGCTACAACTTCCAGTGGGCCTGGGCCTCCGGCCACGCCGCCGGCCAGTCCGCCTGAGACAAATGAACCCGGTTCATTTGTTTTTCCCGCCCTGCGACCTGATGGGGGTGGTTCTGGCGTTCACTGCATGACGAACCCTACGCGGAGCTGCGGAACGATGGACAGGAATTCCCTGGGCATGGCCGGTTTTCTTGCACTTTCCCTGGCGCCTGCGCTGCCAGCGGCCGCAGACGATGGCCAGGTGATGATCGTGCTCGACGCGTCGGGTTCGATGTGGGGCCAGATCGACGGCAAGCCGAAGCTGCAGATCGCGCGGGAAACCCTGGCCACCGTGCTGGCCGACACACCGGCGGGGACGGAGCTGGGCCTGGTTGCCTACGGCCACCGCAGCAAGGGCGACTGCCGCGACATCGAGCTGGTGATCCGCCCCGGGGCCGGCACCGCGCCCGCGATCAACGACGCAGTGGCGAAGATGAAGTTCCTCGGCATGACCCCGCTGTCCGATGCCGTCACGGCCGCGGCGCGCGAGCTTCGCCACACCGAGCGCCGCGCCACCGTCGTGCTGGTCACCGACGGCCTGGAAACGTGCAAGGCCGATCCCTGCGCCGTCGCCAAGGCGCTGGAAGAATCCGGCGTCGACTTCACCGCGCACGTGGTCGGCTTCGGCCTCAGCGCCGAGGAGGGCAAGCAGGTCGCCTGCCTGGCCGAGAACACCGGCGGCCGCTACTTCGCCGCGAACGACGCCTCGTCGCTGGCGGCCGCGATCGCCCGGACCGTGGTCGATGCGCCGCCCGCCGCGCCCTCGCCCCCCGCGGGCCTGGACGCGCCGGACAGCGTGCCGATGTCGTCGCGCTTCAGCGTCGGCTGGACCGGCCCGGGCGACCGCTACGACGACGTGCAGGTCTTCGACCCGGCCGGGCGCGGCGGCCTGGGCGTGGTGCTGGACAGCCAGCGGGTCCGCACCGACGCAGGCTTCGGCGAGAAGAAAGTGACCGTCGTCGCGCCGGCCGTGCCGGGCGATTATCAGCTGCGCTACTACCACGGCGAATTGCGTCGCGTCATTGCCGCGCGTGCGCTGGACGTGGTGGCGACCGACGTGGCGCTGTCCGCGCCGGATGAAGTCGCGATCGCGTCGCGCATCACCGTGGGCTGGACCGGCCCGGGAGCGCGCTACGACGACGTGCAGGTGTTCGATCCGGCGGCGCGCGGCGGCCAGGGCCAGGTGCTCGACAGCCAGCGCGTCGCGACCGACCCCGGCGCCGCGCAGCGGCAGGTCACGGTCGTCGCGCCCGCGGTGCCGGGCGACTACCAGCTGCGCTACTACAACGGCGACAACCGCGAAGTGCTCGTGACCCGGCCACTGCGCGTGGTGGCCGCCGAAGTATCGCTCGACGCACCGGCGTCGGCGCCGATGGCCTCGCGCATCACCGTCGGCTGGGCCGGCCCCGGCGCCCGCTTCGACGAAGTACAGCTGTTCGACCCCGCGGCCAAGGGCGGCGATGGCCGGGTGGTCGACAACCAGCGCGTCGCCACCGACAAGGGCGCGGCGCAGAAGCAGGCCACGGTGGTTGCGCCGGCGGTCCCCGGCCAATACCAGCTGCGCTACTACAACGGCGACAACCGCACTGTCCTGGCGACCCGTCCGATCACGGTGACCGCGATCGACGTCAGCCTGCAGGCACCCGATCGCGTGCCCGTCGACAGCCTGATCACCGTGCGCTGGACCGGCCCCGGCGCCCCCTTCGACAACATCGAGATCCACGACCCGGCCGCCCGCAACGGCGAGGGCCAACTGGTCGTCAACCGCCGCGTCACCACCGACCCGGGCTTCGCCCGCCGCGAGGCGACCCTGCGCACCCCCAAGGCGGCGGGCACCTACCAGCTGCGCTACTACAACGGCGACAACCGCGCCGTCCTGGCCACCCGCCCCCTGATCGTCGAGTAACCAAAGCCGTACCGGGTTCATTTTCTTTCTCGGTGAGACTCAGTCTCACCGAGAAAGAAAATGAACCCGGTAAGGCTTGTTCACCCGGCCCGTACGGGCGGGTATGGTAGAGTCCGGCCTCCCCTGACTAGCCGGCGCCATCGACCATGCCCCAGTACACCGCTCCGCTCCGCGACATGCACTTCGTGCTGTTCGACCTGCTCAAGGTCGAGGATGAACTCAAGGCGCTGCCGCGCTACGCCGAGGTCGACCGCGAGACCATCGAGGCGGTGCTGGAGGAAGGCGCGAAGTTCGCCAGCCAGGTGATCCAGCCGCTCAACCAGGTCGGTGACCGCGAGGGCTGCACCTGGCACGGCGACGGCGTGGTCACGGCGCCGCCCGGCTTCAAGGAGGCCTACGCGCAGTTCGTCGAAGCCGGCTGGCCCTCGGTCAGCTGCGATCCGGACTTCGGCGGCCAGGGCCTGCCGGCGATCGTCAACAACCGCCTCTACGAAATGTGGAACTCGGCCAACCAGGCCTGGCTGATGTACCCGGGCCTGTCGCACAGCGCCTATGAGTGCCTGCACGCCTTCGGCACCGACGAGCAGAAGCAGGTGTACCTGACCAAGATCGTCTCGGGCGAGTGGACCGGCACCATGTGCCTGACCGAGCCGCACTGCGGCACTGACCTCGGCATCCTCAAGACCAAGGCCGAGCCCAACGGCGACGGCAGCTTCGCGCTCAGCGGCACCAAGATCTTCATCAGCGCCGGCGAGCACGACCTCGCTCCGAACATCCTGCACCTGGTGCTCGCCCGCCTGCCCGATGCGCCCGCGGGCACCAAGGGCATCTCGCTGTTCCTCGTGCCCAAGTTCATCCCGGACGCGAACGGCCAGCCCGGCGAGCGCAACGCCATCAAGGCCGGCTCGATCGAACACAAGATGGGCATCCACGGCAATGCCACCTGCGTCATCAACCTCGACGGCGCCCGCGGCTGGCTGATCGGCGAGCCGCACAAGGGCCTGGCGGCGATGTTCGTGATGATGAACTCGGCCCGCCTCGGCGTCGGCATGCAGTCGCTGGGCCAGGCCGAGGCCGCGCACCAGAACGCCGTGGCCTACGCGAAGGACCGCCTGCAGGGCCGCGCGCCGACCGGCGCCGCGCAGCCGTCGAAGGCCGCGGACCCGATCATCGTGCACCCCGACGTGCGCCGCATGCTGCTCACCAGCCGCGCCTACACCGAGGCCGGCCGCGCCTTCACCACCTGGACCGCGCTGCTGATCGACCGCGAGCACGCGCATCCCGACCCGGCCGTGCGCGAAGAGGCCGACGAGCTGATGGCCCTGCTCACGCCGGTGGTCAAGGCCTTCATCACCGACAACGCCTGGGAAACCACCACGCTGTGCCAGCAGGTGTTCGGCGGCCACGGCTACATCGCCGAGTGGGGCATGGACCAGTTCGTGCGCGATTCGCGCATCAACATGATCTACGAGGGCACCAACGGCATCCAGGCGCTGGACCTGCTGGGCCGCAAGGTGCTGATGGACGGCGGCAAGAAGTTCGGCCGTTTCGCGGCGCTCATCCAGGGCTTCCTGAAGGAGCACGCTGCGAACGCCGCGATGGCGGAGTTCAACGGCCCGCTGGCCAAGCTGCTGGCCGACACCGTGGCGCTGACGCAGGAACTCGGCGCGCGCGCGCAGTCCAACCCCGATGAAGTCGGCGCCGCCTCGGTGCCCTACCTGCGCATCATCGGCCACCTCGCCTACGCGTGGATGTGGGCGCGGATGGCGGCCGCGTCGCTGCAGCACGGGGGCGAAGGGTTTTACGGCACCAAGCTGGCGACCGCGCGCTTCTACTTCGCCTGGCTGCTGCCGGAGACCGCGCACCAGTTCAGGGCGGCCCGCGCCGGCGCCGCCACCCTGATGGCGATCGCCGCCGACGACTTCTGACGACGCCGGCGGTCGCGCCCGCGCGCGTCCGTCTGGCACACTCGCGGCCACCCCACGCACTACTGGAATCCCATGACCCTCGTCCGCCGCCTGCTCTGCACCCTCCTCCTGGCCCTGCCGCTGGCCGCCGCGGCCCAGGCCGCCGCGCCGCCCGCCGCCGATGCCGAAACGCGCAAGGAAGCCCTGCGCCTGCTCGACGCCATGGACATGGACACCCAGCTCGCCGGTGCCCTCAAGGTGATGATGGACATGCAGCTGCAGGAGAAGCCCGAGCTGGTGCGCTATCGCAGCGTGATGGAGGCCTTCTTCGCCAAGCACATGAGCTACGACGCGCTGCGCGAGCCGCTGGTCGAACTCTACGCGCAGGAATTCACCGCCGACGAAATGCGCGCCGCGAGCGACTTCTATTCCACCCCGGCCGGCAAGACCTTCCTGGCCAAGATGCCGCGGATGATGCAGCTGGGCGGCGAGCTCGGCCAGCGCCAGGTGATGGAGAACATGGGCGAGCTGGTTGCCGCGCTGCAGGCCGAGGACGCGCGCCTGGCCGAGGAAGCGGGTGCCTCCGGCGCCGACGACGCAGCCGACGCCCCGAGCAACGAAAAATAAGCGAGCGAACCCCGGAGACGGGCGGCGAGCCCCGCCGCCCTCCCCCGCCTAGCGCGGGAACAGCTTCTTCCAGCCGTCCGGCCCGAGCGCGCGCAGCGCCTCGATGTTGGCTTCGTAGATCCGGTCCGCCTCCGGGAACGCGGCCACCGCCCGGTCGACGCTGTCTTCCCGCAGCAGGTGCAGCGTCGGGTACGGCGCCCGGTTGCTGTAGTTCGCCATGTCGTCGGCGTCGCTGTCGGCGAACTGGTACTGCGGGTGGAAACTCGCCACCTGCAGCACGCCGTCCAGCCCGAGCTCCTCGACCGCCGCGTCGGCGACGTCCAGGAAATCGTTGTAGTCGAGGAAATCGCCCAGCACCCGCGGGTGCACCAGTAGCGTGGTCTCGATGTCGCCCGGGTCGGCCGAGGCCAGCAGCTGCAGTTCGTGCAGCAGGTCCTCGATCAACGCCTCTTCGGTCTCGGCCTGGCTGACCACGTAGCGGATCTGCCGCTTCACGTGCACCGCCTTGGCGAACGGGCACAGGTTCAGGCCGATCACGGCCTTCTCGAGCCAGTCGCGCATCGCCGCCACCACCGCCTCGTCGGCCAGCGGCTCGTCACCATGCATCGGATCGTGGGTGTGCATCGGGCCTCCTAACGCGTGAGCCGGGCGGCCTTGCCCAGGTCGTTCCACCAGTAGCGCGCGAACGAGCGCAGCATGCCACGCCCGAGGTCCGGCGCGCGCCCGTCGGCCAGGCGGTCCATCTGCTGGTAATACCAGCCCTGCGCGCCCAGCACGTTCACCATCTTGGGCAGCAGCCACGGGCTGGCCGGCGACAGCCAGCCGCGCGGCCGCAGGTGCAGGCCGCGCTCGAAGGCCGGCAGCTCGTCGATCTCGCGCGCCAGCAGGCGCCGCGCCACGTCCGGATGCGTGCAGAACGGGCGGGCCAGGCCGATCAGGTCGGTATCGCCGCTGGCCAGCGCCGCCTCCATGCCGGCGCGGGTGCGGAAGCCGCCGGTCACCATCATCGGCATCGTCGCCACCTTGCGGATGGCGGCGGCGTAATCGAGGAAATAGGCCTCGCGGACCTTGGTGCTTTCCCGCACCGCCACCGCGTCGCCGTCGCGACCCGACACGCCAAGCAGGCGCGGCTGCTCGTAGTTGCCGCCGGAGATCTCGAGCAGGTCGATCCCGCAACCATTGAGCCGCTGCACCACGCCCAGGCAGTCGGCATGGCTGAAGCCGCCCTTGCGGAAGTCGTCGGAGTTGAGCTTCACCGACACCGGGAAATCCGCGCCGACCGCCTTGCGCACCGCGCGCACGGCCTCGACGAGGAAGCGCGCGCGGTTCTCGAGCGATCCGCCCCAGGCATCGGTGCGCTGGTTGGTGACCGGCGAAAGGAAACTGCTGAGCAGGTAGCCATGCGCGCCATGCACCTGCACGCCGGTGAAGCCGGTCTCGCGCGCGATCACCGCGACCGCGGCGAAGCGCTGCACGAGGTCCAGGATCTCGTCCTCGCGTAGCGCGCGCGGGCGCGCGTAATTGCCCAGCAGCTCCAGCTGCACCGCCGACGGCCCCACCGGCTGGCGCGTGGCGTAGCGCGGCGACTGCCGGCCCGCGTGCGATACCTGCATCCACAGCCCGTTGCCGCCGACCGTGCCGGCGGCAGCCCAGGCCCGGAGCCGCGCGCGCGCCTCGGCATCGACGCTCGGCGCATGCGTGGTATCGATGGCGACGTTGCCCGGGCGCTCGATCACGTGCCGGTCGATCATCACGTTGCCGGTGATATGCAGGCCGGCGCCGCCTTCGCTCCAGGCGCGGTAGAGGCGAACGTGGCGCTCGGTCGCGCGCAGCCGCGCGTCGCCCAGGCCTTCGGTCATCGCCGCCTTGCACAGGCGGTTGGGGATGACGGCACCGCAGGGCAGTTCCAGCGGCTGGGCCAGGGGATCGTTCATCACGGGTTCGCAGGCCGGTTCGGGACGGCCAAGATACCGGATTCACGACGCGCGCCGCGGGCCGGGCTAGAGTGGCGCCACTCCACCGCCAAGGCCCGCCATGCACCCGCTGATCGCCCTCGTCACCCTGCTCACGATCGTCCTGATGATCGCCTGCACGATCCTGGTCGGCCGCGCCCGCGGCAAGTACAAGATCCAGGCCCCGGCCACCACCGGCCACGAGGGCTTCGAGCGCGCGTTCCGCGTGCAGATGAACACTCAGGAAGGCGCGATCATGTTCCTGCCGACGCTGTGGCTGGCGGCGTATTTCGGCAATCCGGAGTGGGCGGCGCTGGCCGGCGCGGTGTGGCTGGCCGGGCGCATCTGGTACGCGGCGGCTTACGCCGTGCCGGGCCGCAACCGCGGCCCGGGCTTCGCCATCAGCCTGCTGGCGCTGGCGGTGCTGCTGGTGATGGCCTCCTGGGGCCTCACCTGGACGCTGCTGCTGGCCGGCTGAGTCCTGCCCGGACCGCGGGGCCGGCGGCCCCGCGATCCACCCCGCCGGAATCAGTGCTGCGCGGTCTTCACCAGCAGGTGCTTCGCGAGCGCACCGTGCACCTTGCCGACGCCGCGGGCCAGGTGCAGCACCACGAACAGGCCCAGCACGCCCACCACGACCAGCACCGGCCCCGCCACCAGCGGGCTGGCGAATGGCCACACGTGCAGCGTGCCGTCGAAATCCAGCAGGCCCAGGCCCTCCAGCAGCGCGGCGAAGCCGCCGACCACCAGGCCCAGCGACACCGACAGCCCGGCGATCGCCGCGGTGAAGTACAGCGTGCCCAGCGGCAGCATCAGCACCTGGTAAAGCATGGCCGACCAGGTGCGCGGATCGGTGAACATCGCCGCGATCCGCTCCAGCCACGGCAGCCCGCGGCCCACGTAAAGCGGCCGGCGCGGCATGCGCTCGCCCAGCATCGCTTCCACCAGCCGCCCTTCCACCAGCGCCAGCAGCCGCACGATGCCGACGAAGAGGATCACGACGGGGATGCCGATGACCAGCATCGCCATGCCCGCCGACAGGCTCAGGCCGGTCACCACCGTCGTGAAGTAGACGATGCCCGTGGCCAGCGACAGCAGCATGTAGAACAGCGCCGTCCAGGCGCGCGAATCCGCCGCCACGCCAAAGAATCGACCGGCGAGGCTGGCGCGCGGCGCCGGCGGCGGCGTGCGCAGCGCCTGCGCCACCTGGACTTCGGTGTCGCGGTAGATCGCGGCGACTTCGGCCGGGTCGCCGTAGCTGCCGGCGATGCTGGCCAGCAGCGTGGCCTCGTCGGTGCCGGGGTTTTCGGCCAGCTCGGAGCGCAGGTATTCCTCGGCGTCGTACAGCGCGTCCTGCACCAGCGAGGGATCGGCGCCGCGCAGCTCGCGGCGCAGCGCGTCGAGGTATTCGGGGATGGTGCCCGGGGTGGCGGTATTCATCGCAGTTGTCCTTCCAGCACGGCGTCGACGGATTGGCGGGTGGTGTCCCAGCTCGTTCGCCACTCGGCCAGCACGCGCCGGCCCAGTGGGGTGATGCGGTAGTAGCGGCGCGGCGGACCGCTGACCGAGGGCTCGACGTGGCTGTCGGCCAGGCCGGCGGCGCTGAGGTTGCGCAGCACGGGGTACAGGGCGCTCTGCTTGCCGCCCAGCAGCGGGTCGCCGGTCTGCTCGAGGCGCTTGGCGATCTGGTAGCCGTACAGCGGCTCGCCGGACTGGGCCAGGACGGCCAGCAGCACCAGGGAAACGGTCCCGGTACTGAGCTCCTTCTGGAACTTCTTCAGGTGCGGCTCGGTGTCGCTCATCGCACTCTCCGGGCGCTGGGTATAGCGCCATTGACGGTATCGTTGAGTCAATACTAGGCAAACTGCCCGGGGGCTTCGCAGTGCCGGAAGTCAGGGTGGTAATGTCTTGTCCAAAGCCACCCCCGACCGGAGAAGTCCTCGATGAGCGCTGCGTCCATGAACGGCCCGATGCCCGCGGTTTTCCTGGGGCACGGTTCGCCAATGAACGCCATCGAGGACAACGCCTGGCGGCGAAGTTGGCAGGCCCTGGGCCAGCGCCTGCCGCGGCCGAAGGCCATCCTCTGCATCTCGGCGCACTGGGAAACTCAGGGCGTGTACGTCAGCTCGACCGAGAAGCCCGAGACCATCCACGACTTCCACGGGTTCCCGCGGGCGCTGTTCGACGTGCGCTACCCGGCCCCGGGCAGCCCGGCGCTGGCGCATCGCGTCGCCGAACTGATCCCCCAGCCGCGCGTGCATCTCGACAGCCACCGCGGCCTCGACCACGGCGCCTGGGGCGTGCTTCGCCCGATGTACCCGGAAGCCGACATCCCGGTGGTCCAGCTGAGCCTGTCGAGCCTGCAGCCGGGCGCGTGGCACTACGACCTGGCGCGCCAGCTGGCGCCGCTGCGCGACGAGGGCGTGCTGGTGGTGGGCAGCGGCAACATCGTGCACAACCTGCGCCACTGGAAGCAGAACCAGGCCGATCCCTACGACTGGGCCCAGCGCTTCGACGAAGACATCGCCGACCGCATCGCCGAGGGCCACCACGAGGGCATGCTCGGCTACGAAACCCTGGGCCCGGATGCGCTTCTCGCCATCCCGACGCCCGAGCACTACCTGCCCCTGCTCTACATCCTGGCCCTGCAGCGCCAGGACGACGCGGTCGAGTTCTTCAACGACAGCGTGGCCAGCTCGATCTCGATGCGCTCCGTGCTGATCGGCGCCTGAGCACGCATGGCCGACAATCAACTCCTGGTCGTCTTCCTGCCCATCGCCCTGGCCGTGGTGATGGCGGGGCTGGGCCTGCACCTCACGCTGGCCGACTTCCGGCGCGTGCTGCAGGTGCCGCGCGCCGTGGCCGTGGCGCTGGTGGTACAGACCCTGCTGCTGCCGCCGGTGGCGATCGGGCTGTGCCTGGCCTTCGCGCTCCCGGGTGAGCTGGCCCTGGGCCTGGTGCTGCTGGCCGCGTCGCCGGGTGGCGTCACCGCCAACCTGTTCAGCCACATCACGCGCGGCGACGTCGCGCTCAACATCACGCTCACCGCCATCAACAGCCTGCTCGCGCTGCTGACGCTGCCGCTGTGGACCGCGCTGGCGCTGTCGTGGTTCCTCGGCGCCGAGGCGCACGTGCCGCCGCCGGTGGGCAAGGTGCTGGAAGTGGCCGTGCTGGTGATCGCCCCGGTCACGCTGGGCATGGCGCTGCGCGCCTGGTACCCGAAGCTGGCCGATGCCGCCGAGAAGCCCGTGCGCTCGCTGTCCTCGCTGCTGCTGGGCGTGCTGATCGCGCTGGCCTTCTATTCCGAATGGGACACCGTTCGGGCCTTCGCGCCGGTGGTCGGGCTGGCCTGCATCAGCTTCAACCTGGCCAGCCTGCTGTCGGGCTACTTCGCGGCCAAGGGCGCACGCCTGGCCGAACCGCAGGCGATCGCGATCGGCTTCGAGATCGGCATCCACAACGGGACGCTGGCCATCTTCATCGCCATCGAAGTGCTGGGCCGCACCCAGGCCACCATCGCCCCGGCGATCTACTCGCTGAGCATGTACCTCACCGGCGCGCTGTTCGCCGCCTGGCTGCTGCACCGCCGGAAGCGCGTGAAGTGAGCAAGGCCTACGACAAGCGCTACTTCGACACCTGGTACCGGCAGCGCGACCTCGGCGGCAAGGCAGCGCTGGCGCGCAAGGTGGCGCTGGCCGTCGCGCTGGCGGAATACCACCTGGGCCGCCCGGTCCGATCGGTGCTGGACGTGGGCTGCGGCGAAGGCGCCTGGCGCGCGCCGCTGCTGGCGCTGCGGCCGAAGCTGCACTACATGGGGCTGGATTCGAGCGAATATGCGATCGCCCGCCACGGCGCCCGCCGCAACCTGCACTGGCTGCCCTTCGGCGACCTGGCCGCGCTGCCGCCCATCAAGCCCGTGGACCTGCTGGTGTGTTCGGACGTGATGCACTACCTGTCGGACGAAGAGCTCAAGCGCGGCCTGGCCGAGTTCGCGCGCCTCTGCGACGGCGTCGCCTTCCTCGAGGTGTTCGCCGAGGGCGACGAGATCATCGGCGACCTGCAAGAGATGCGGCGCCGACCCGCGGCCTGGTACCGCCGCGCCTTCGCCCGCGCGGGGTTCACCGCGGTCGGCTCGCACACCTACCTCAGCGCCCCGGTCGCCGCGGCGGCCACCGCGCTCGAACTGCCGCGCTGACTCGATAGCTGCACGCGCGACTGCTTCCGCAGGTAACCTGCGTCCATGACCGACGCGCCCAGCGACACGCCCTACGCCGACCTCGGCCCCGACCGCATCCTCGATGCCGTGGAATCGCTCGGGCTGGCCAGCGACGGGCGCGTGCTGTCGCTCAACAGCTACGAGAACCGCGTCTACCGCATCGGCATCGAGGGCGGCCCGCCGCTGGTGGCCAAGTTCTACCGGCCCGGCCGCTGGACCGACGCGGCGATCGCGGAGGAGCACGCCTTCTCGGCCGAGCTGCTGGCCGCCGACCTCTCGGTGGTGGCGCCGATCGTGCACCAGGGGCGCACGCTGCACCCGTTCGAGGGCCATCGCTTCGCGCTGTTCCCGCTGCGCGGCGGCCACGCGCCGGAGCTGGGCGACCGCGCGGTGCTGACCCACCTCGGGCGCGTGCTGGGCCGGATGCACGCGGTCGGCGACGGTGCCCGCTTCGAACATCGCGGGCGCATCGGCATCGAAAGCCACGCGGAGGCGCCGGTGGATTTCCTGCTGGAAGGCCACTGGATCCCGCCCGAGCTCGAGGACAATTTCGCCACCCTGGCCGATGCGCTGGTGGATGCGATGGACGACGCCTGGGCGCGCGCCGGTGACGTGCACGAACTGCGCCTGCACGGCGACTGCCACCCCGGCAACATCCTGTGGCGCGAGCACCAGGCCCACTTCGTGGACCTCGACGACTGCCTGTCGGGCCCCGCGGTGCAGGACCTGTGGATGCTGGCCGGCCGCCGCGAGGACAGCGCCGCGCCGCTGCGCTGGCTGCTGGAAGGTTACGAGCAGTTCCGCCGCTTCGACCGCCGCGAGCTGCACCTGGTGGAAGTGATGCGCACCCTGCGCCTGCTGCACTACAACGCCTGGATCGCCCGCCGCTGGCACGACCCCGCCTTCCCCGCCGCCTTCCCCTGGTTCGAAGCCCCTCGCCACTGGGAATCCGTCATCACCCAAATGCAGGAACAACTCGCCGCCCTCCACGAACCCCCGCCCGATCCGACCTGAGGTTACCGAGGCGATTCGGCGCGGGGTGGGAGAGCACAATTTGAACGCGGATCAAGGCAGATGAACGCGGATAAATGCGGATAGGGCAAAAGCGATGGGAGTGGTTTTTCGCTTCCTGACCGTTTTCGTCCTTGCTCTATCCGTGTTTATCCGCGTTCATCCGCTTTGATCCGCGTTGAAGGCTCTGATCCCCACCCATGCGGATACGTTACGCTGCGCCAAGAACCCCGACGAGGAAGACGAGCCATGACGCTGCGCCCTGCCCTGCTTGCCCTTGCCCTGGTGCTGCCGCTGGGCAGCGCCAGCGCCACCAGCCCGCCGCAGAAGGCGCTGACCATGCAGGAAGTGCTCGACGCCTCGACGCCGGACGACTGGCGCGCGCTCGATCCCGAGAACACCCTCTACCTCGAACTGGCCGGCGGCCGGGTCGTGATCGAACTCGCGCCCGAGTTCGCGCCGCAGCACGTCGCCAACATCCGTACCCTGGTGCGTGCCGGCTACTTCGACGGGCTCACCATCAACCGCTCGCAGGACAACTTCGTCGTGCAGTGGGGCGATGCCGAGGGCGAGGACCCGGCCAAGGCACGCCCAATGGGCGAGGCCAAGGCGAAACTGCCCGCCGAGTTCACCCGCACCAGCGAAGGCCTCGAATTCGCCCGCCTGCCCGACGCCGACGGCTGGGCCCCGGAGGTCGGCTTCGTGCAGGGCTTCCCGGCGGCGCGCGACCCGAAGGCCGGCATCGCCTGGCTGGCGCACTGCTACGCCACCGTCGGCGCCGGCCGCGCCACGGCCGCGGACAGCAGCACCGGTAACCAGCTTTACGTGGTCACCGGCCAGTCGCCGCGCCAGCTCGACCGCAACATCACCACCGTCGGCCGCGTCGTGCAGGGGATGGAGCTGCTTAGCGTGCTGCCGCGCGGCACCGGCCCGCTGGGCTTCTACGAGAAGCCGGAGCAGCGGGTGCCGATGCTGTCGATCAAGCTCGCCGCCGACGTGCCCGAAGCCGAGCGCACCCGGCTCGAAGTCTTCCGCACCGACCGCCCGGCCTTCGCCAGGCTGGTGGAATCGCGCCGCAACCGCCGCGACGACTGGTACGTGCACCCGGCCGGCCACATCGACCTGTGCAACGTGCCGGTGCCGGTGCGCGCCGCCGTCACCCCGTAAGGTACCGCCCGCCGCGCCCGGGCGGGACCGCCGGCATCGCCCTGGCCTCGCGGGGCCAAAGGGTCCCGCGGCCGCGCCGGCGTGGGACAATGCGCGCGTGGACACCGACCCCGCCATCCAGTGCAGCGACTGCCAGGCCTGCTGCTGCCAGCTGCCCGTGCGCGTGCTGCCGGGCGACGCGCCGCCCGAGCACTTCCTCGACGAGGACGAGGACGGCTACCTGATCATGGCCAAGGCCGACGACGGCTGGTGCGTCGCGCTCGACCGCGAGCAAATGTGCTGCGGCATCTACGAGCAGCGCCCCTTCGTCTGCCGAGAGTTCGCGATGGGCGGCGGAGACTGCGCCGAAGTGCGCGACGACTGGCGCCGCATCGCGCTGAGCCTGCGCTGACGTGGCCTGGTTCGTGTACCTGGTCGAATGCCAGGACGGCAGCATCTACACCGGCATCGCCGTGGACGTGGACAAACGCTACGCCGAACACGCCGCCGGCAAGGGCGCGCGCTACACCCGCTCGCATCCGCCGCGCCGGCTGCTGGCGCGGTTCGAACACCCCGACCGCTCCAGCGCGCTGAAGGCCGAGTACGCCATCAAGCAGCTGCCGGCCGAGGCCAAGCGCGCGCTCGTCGCCGGGGCCGGCGCATGACGCCGGTGGCCAAGGCCCAGTGGCAGATGCATTTCTGCGTGCTGCTGTGGGGCTTCACCGCGATCCTGGGCAAGGCGATCACGCTCGACGCGATGGCGCTGGTGGTCTGGCGCATGGGCCTGGTCACCGCGGCGCTGCTGCTGGTGCCGCGGGTGTGGCGCGGGCTTCGGGCGATGCCGGCGCGGCAGCTGGCGATCTACGCCGGCATCGGCTTCCTGGTGGCGCTGCACTGGCTCACCTTCTACGGCGCGATCAAGCTGGCGAACGCCTCGGTGGCGGTGACCTGCATCGCGCTGGCCACGGTGTTCGTGCCGCTGGTCGAACCCTGGATCACCGGCCAGCGCTTCCAGCCGCGCGAACTGCTGATCGGCGTGGCCGTGGTGCCGGGCGTCGCGCTGGTGGTCGGCGGCGTGCCTCCCGAGATGTACCTGGGCATCGTCGTGGGCACGGTGTCGGCGCTGCTGGTGGCCTTCTTCGGCGCGCTCAACAAGCGCCACGTCGAGCGCGGCGACCCGCTCACGGTCACCTTCGTCGAACTGGGCGCCGGCGGGCTGTTCCTGGCGCTGTGCACGCCGCTGCTGCCGTGGTTCGGCTCGCCGCTGGTGCTGCCGGGGCTGCAGGACGGCATCCTCCTGCTGGTGCTGGCGATGGCCTGCACCCTGCTGCCGTTCGCGCTGTCGCTGGTGGCGCTGCGGCATCTGAGCGCGTTCGCGGCGCAGCTGGCGGTGAACCTGGAGCCGGTGTACGCGATCCTGCTCGCCATCGTGCTGCTGGGCGAGCAGCGCGAGCTCGGCGGCATGTTCTACGCCGGCGTGGCCATCATCCTGGTGGGCGTGTTCGCGCACCCGCTGCTGGTGCGGCGGCCGCCGCACCGGGCCGACCCGATGCCGCTGGGCACCGCGGAATCCAAGACGGTCGACTAGCCCGGGCCGCGGCGCAGGCGCGGGGTGATCTCCAGCGTCACGTCGCCGTCCACCAGCTGCAGCACGCCGTCCTGCACCATCGCCTGCAGGTCCATGCCGCGACGCAGCCGCGCGGCCAGCGCCTTCGCATCCTCGGGCGACACGTCGACCACGGTGAGGTTGCGGCAGCGGGCCAGCGCGGCTTCGTTCTTTTCCCACCACAGGTCGGAGGCACGGCCACCGTAGGTCAGCACCACCACCTCGGCCGCGCGGCCGCCGGCCTTGCGCACGCGCGATTCGTCGGGATGCCCCAGCTCGATCCACTGCTCCACCAGGCCGGTGAGGTCCTTGCGCCACAGGTCGGGCTCGTCCTCGGTGCTCAGGCCGCGGCCGAACTCCAGCCGCTCGTGCGCGAACAGGGCGAAGGCGAGCAGGCGCAGCATCAGCCGCTCCTCGGTTTCGGACGGATGCTGGGCCAGCACCAGGTCGTGGCCGGCGTAGTAGTGCCGGTCCATGTCGCTGACCTGCAGCTGGGCCTTGTAGACGGTGGACTTCGGGGCCACGGGCGCTCCTCGGGGGCGACGTTCGGGCCGGCAGGGTGCGCGCTGCGGGCCGCCATGTCCAGCCCGCGCCGGCCGCGATTGCCAGCGGGGCGCGCGACAGGGACACTATCGCCCATTCCGCGTTGGGGAGCGCACGGTGTCCTTCTACGACAAGATCAAGCTGATGTTCGGCTGGGACACCCGGCCGGTGAGTCCGAAGGCCTCCAGCGAGCCGCTGCTGGCCGACGACACGCCGATGCCGCCCGCCGCGCCGGCGGCGCCCGCCGAAACCGGCCCCAAGGGCACCGAACGCCGCGGCAAGCCGCGCATGAACGCGCGCGCGGGCACCCGCATGCTGGTGGTCGACGATTCCCCGACCATCGTCGCCCTGCTGGGCCGCATGCTGCGCCAGAACGACTACACCGTGCTCGAGGCCGCCGACGCCGAGTCCGGCCTAGAGATCGCACGCACCCAGGCGCCCGAGCTGATCTTCCTCGACATCGTGCTGCCGGGCATGGATGGCTTCGCCGCCCTGCGCCAGCTGCGCCGCGACCCGGCCACGCGCGACATCCCGGTGATCATGATCAGCGGCAACGAACAGGCCACCGAGCAGTTCTACGTGCACCGCATCGGCGCCGACGACTTCATGAAGAAGCCCTTCGCGCGGGCCGAGGTGTTCGCGCGCATCGAGCGCCTGCTCGACGCCCACTCCGTGCCGCGCCGCCTGCCCGCGCAGCCGCAGGCCGCGGCGGAAACCGAAGGCTAGCCCGAAGGCCCGCGCGTGGCGATCATCGCCGCGACGAACTGCGCCGCCGGCTTGGCGTGGCCCAGCACGTAGCCCTGGGCATAGTCGCAGTCGAGTTCGGCCAGCTTGCCCAGCGTGGCCTTGTCCTCCACGCCCTCGGCGACGACCTGCATGCCGAGGTGGTGGGCGAAGTCGATCATGGCCTTGGCCAGCTTGGCCGAGCGCGCGTTCTGCACCATGCCGGTGACGAAGGATCGGTCGATCTTGAGCTCGGTGGCCGGGAACTCGCGCAGGTAGGCGAAGGACGAGTTGCCCACGCCGAAGTCGTCGATCGACACCCGCACGCCCTCCTTCGCCAGCCGGTCGAGGATGTGCGCGCCCTTGTCGAGGTCGGCGATGATCGCGGTCTCGGTCACTTCGATCACCAGGTCGCGCGGCGGCACGCCCCAGAGCTTGAGTGCATCGAGCAGGTGCTCGACCAGCCCGCGCTCGGCGAAGGCCACCACCGAAAGATTGATCGACACCGGCAGGCGCAGGCCCGCCTTCCGCGCCTCGACCGCGTGCTGCAGGCTGGCGTTGACGCTCCAGCGGGTGAGCTCGGCGATCATGCCGCTGGTCTCGGCCATGGCCACGAACTGCGCCGGGCTGATCGGCCCCAGCTTCGGGTGCGTCCACCGCGCCAGCGCCTCGGCGCCGGTGATGCGGGCGGCGCGCAGGTCCCAGATCGGCTGGAAGTGGATCTCGAGCTGGCCCGCGTGGATGGCGTCGCGCAGGTCGGACGGAGAAATCAGCGGCGTCGCGTCGCGCGGCGGCGCCAGCGACATGCGGTCGGCGGAGGACTCGGCCAGCGCCAGCGCCGCTTCGGCGCTGCGGCAGAGCGACTCGGCGTCGTCGCCATGGTCGGGCGTCACCGCCACGCCCACCGCCACCGGCGTCATCACCGGGCGGCCGTCGAGCTCGAGCGCCTGCTCGAACTGGCGCAGCAGCCGGGCCGCCGCCAGCAGCGCATGGTTGCCGTCGCTCACCGTCGGCAGGAACACCGCGAAATCGCTGGCGCCGAGCGCGATCACTTCGTCGCCCGGGCGCAGCGCAGCCTGGGCCTGGGCCTGCATCCGGGCCGCGAGTTCGTCGGCCACCGCCGGGCCGTGCTGGATGTTGAAGGCGCGCGAGCCGAGCAGGCTCATCCGCAGCAGCGCCATCGGCTCGCCCTTGCGCAGGCTGCCGCGCACGTGCGGCTGCAGGTGGGCCAGCAGCTCGGCGCCGCGCAGGGCCAGGGGCGCGTTCATGCCAGGAAGAGCGCCGCCGGGTCGAGGCCGTGGGCGCCGGGCTCGAGCGAGGTGACGATGCGCACGGCGGTGCTGCCGCCGGCGTCGCGCTCGACCGCCATCAGGTCGATGTCGCGATAGGGTTTGTAGGCGCGCTTGTCGGCGTCGAGCAGCAGCATCACCCGCGGCCGCAGGCGCCGGGCCTGGTTCTGGGCCATCACGATGCCGACCTCGCCCGAGCTGAGCTCGACCAGCGAGCCGGTGGGATACACGCACAGGCACTGCAGGAACTGCTCGACCACTTCGCCCTGGTAGAGCTTGTCGCTGGCCCGGTAGACCGCCTGCAGCGCGACGTGGCGGGACGCGCCCTTGGCGTGCGGCCGGTCGCTGCAAATGGCGTCGTAGGTATCGATGATGCCGCCCATGCGCGCGGCCAGCGGGATCTGGTCGCCCTTGAGGCCGTTCGGGTAGCCGCTGCCGTCGTGCCGCTCGTGGTGGCCGGCCAGGATGTCGCGGGCCCAGGTGCCGTGCAGCCCGGACTCGTCGAACACCTTCAGGCCCTCGGCGACGTGGCTGCGCATCGCCACCACCGCCTCGGGCGACAGCGGACCGGGATGCTTGAACAATTCCTCCGGCAGCGCGGCCTTGCCGATGTCGAGCAGCATGCCGCCGGTGGCCAGATCCACCAGCACCTCGCGCGGCAGCGCCAGGTGCCGGCCGAACGCGGCGGCCAGCGCGCTGCAGTGCACGGCGTGGCTGTAGGCGTAGTCGTCGCGGCGCAGCAGCGCCATCAGCCAGAAGAAGGCGTCGACGTTGCGGATCAGGCTCTCGACCATGGGCTCGACCGCCTCATGGATGTCGCCGGCGACCAGGCGCCGGCTGCCGCGCACGTCGGCCTCGAGCCGTTCGGCGAGCTTGCGGGCGCTGGCGTGGGCCTCGCGCGCGCGCGGGAGCTCGTCGTGCAGGTCGACGGTGTTTCGGTACTCCTGCACGCGCGGCGGGAACACCGACTTGCCGTTGCGCCCGAGCGTCAGCAGCGGCTCGGCCGGCGCGTTCGACTTGATCACGTCGATGAAGACGCTGGTGCAGTAGTTGCCCAGCAGCTCGACGTCCTTCTCGGATTCGATGAAGAAGCCCTGGAACGGAAACGGCGTACCGACCCAGTCGCGGTCGAGGCGACTGACGAACATCCCCTTTTCAAGCAGACCCACCAGCATCCGCCGCTCTTCCAGCGCCATCTGCAACGCCCCTGTGACCTGTGTCGCCGGGCTAAGTTAGCATGCCCCCAGCCCCCCGCTGACCCCCCGCCATGCCCAAGCCCCTGCTGGTCTTCGTCCATGGCTGGAGCGTCACCAGCACCGGCACCTATGGCGGCCTGCCGGCCCGCTTGAAGGCCGAGGCGGCGCGTGAAGGCGGTCCCGGCATCGACGTGGCCCACGTCCACCTGGGCCAGTACGTCAGCTTCCGTGACGAGGTGAGGATCGACGACATCGCGCGCGCCTTCGAAGCCGCGCTCGGGCCGGTCCTGGCCGAGGCCGGGCGCGGCCGGCGCTTCGCCTGCATCACCCACAGCACCGGCGGGCCGGTGGTGCGGGAATGGCTGGACCGGCACTACGTCCGCACCGGCCGCCTCGACGACTGCCCCATGAGCCACCTGGTGATGCTGGCCCCGGCCAACTTCGGCTCCGCCCTGGCGCAGCTGGGCAAGAGCCGGCTCGGGGCGATGAAGGCCTGGTTCGGCGGCATCGAGCCGGGCCAGGGCGTGCTCGACTGGCTGGAGTTGGCCAGCCCGGAATCGATCGCGCTCAACCTGCGCTGGATCCACGACTACCCCGCGCTCGACCTGCCGTCGCGGCCGCGGCCGGTGTTCCCCTTCGTGCTCAGCGGCGACGCCATCGACCGCAAGCTCTACGACCACGTCAACGCCTACACCGGCGAGACCGGCGGCGACGGCGTGGTGCGCCTGGCCGCGGCCAACCTCAACGCCAGCCACCTGGTGCTGGCCCAGCCGGCGCTGGCGCCGGGCGAAGCGCTGCCGGCCGCGCGCAAGCGGCTGCGCACGCTGGATAAGGTGTCCGCCCATCGCGCGCCGGCCACCGCCTTCAAGATCGTGCCGGGCGTCTCGCATAGCGGCGAGCGCATGGGAATCATGGGCAGCGTGGGCAACGACGCCCGCCCCCACCCCACGGTGGACGCGATCCTGCGCTGCCTGGGCGTGCGCGACGCCCGCGGCTACGCTGCGCTGTGCTGCGAGTTCGAGCGCGAGAACGCGGAGCACCAGGCGCCGGCGCGCCGCGTCGAAGTGGAGAAGGTGCCGGTGCTGCCGGACCGCCGCTACGTGCACGACCCGCACGCGATGGTGCTGTTCCGCCTGCTCGACGACAGCGGCGCGCGCGTGCCCGAGATGAACCTGCTGCTGACCGCCGGCCCGTCGGCCGACCCGAACCAGCTGCCGCAGGGCTTCCTCACCGACCGCCAGGGCAACCGGCGCGCGCCGGGCAACCTGTGCTTCTTCCTCAACCACGCCGCGCTGGCCGGCTGCCCGGAGATCCGCGACGGCGAGCGCTTGGTGCGCGAGGCCCTGGTGCCGCGCCCGCCCTACGGCCTGCGGCTGCTGCCGCGCCAGGACGAGCAGCTCGTCGAACACTGGCTCGCCGAACTGGGCGCCGACGTCGCCAGCCTGCTCGACCTGGTGCGCCCCAACGAAACCACGATCATCGACCTGCGCCTGACCCGGGTGGTGCGCGAGGGCGTGCTGCGGTTCACCCGCCAGCTCGCGGCGCGCAAGTTCCGGGATGATCCGCCCGGCGGACCCATCGCCGGGCCGCCGTGACCGTTGGCAGGGGACGGTGAACGGGAAGTTCACGCAGGCTTGGGCACCCTCGCGCCACACCCGTCCAACGGAGGCTCGCCATGACCACCCGCCGCTCCTTCCTGGCCGCCGCCGCGGTCGCCGCCACCGCCGCCGCGCTGCGTCCCCTGCCCGCCCTCGCACTGACCGTGCCGCCTCCCACGCTGCTGCGGCGGGCGATTCCCTCGACCGGCGAGCTGATCCCGGTGATCGGCATGGGCACCTCGGGCAGCTTCGAGGTGGATGCCGCCGGCCGCGCCCCGCTGGAGGAAGTGCTGCGGCGCTTCGTCGCCGGCGGCGCCTCGGTCATCGACACCTCGCCCAACTATTCCAACGCCGAGGACGTGCTCGGCGACCTGATGGCCGGGCTCGGCCTGCGCGACCGGATCTGGCTCGCCACCAAGCTCGCCGCCGACGACCGCGCCGCCGGCGAGGCCCAGTTCGCCGACTCGCTGCGGCGCCTGCGCACCGACCGCTTCGAACTGCTGGCCGTGCACAACCTGCGCGACTGGAAGACCCAGCTGGCCTACGCGCGCGAACTCAAGGCGCAGGGCAAGGTGAAGTACGTCGGCCTCACGCACTTCATGGACGCCCAGCATGACGCGCTGGCCGACATCGTCGCGGCCGAGAAGCCCGACTTCGTGCAGATCAATTATTCCGTCAGCGCACCCAACGCGGCCAAGCGCGTGCTGCCGGTGGCCCGCGACAGCGGCACGGCGGTGATGATCAACCGCGCCTTCGACGACGGCCGGCTGTTCGCCCGCGTCGCCGGCAAGGCGCTGCCGGGCTGGGCCGCCGAGGCCGGCGTCACGTCCTGGGCGCAGATGTTCCTGAAGTTCGCCATCAGCCACGAAGCCGTCACCGTGGTCATCCCGGCCACCGGCAAGCCCGACCGCCAGGACGACAACCTCAAGGGCGGCGTTGGCCCGCTGCTGAGCGCGGCGCAGCAGGCCGAACTCGTGGCGATGTTCGCCTGATGGCGACCGGGCCGGGGGTACGCCGGCTGGCCCGGCTGTTCAACCTCGAGGACGGCGAGGCGCCGGCGGTGCTGGCCGGCGTCGCGATGTTCTTCCTGCTGTTCACCGGCTATTTCATGCTGCGGCCGGTGCGCGAGACGATGGGCATCGCGGGCGGCGTCGACAACCTGCAGTGGCTGTTCACGGGCACCTTCGTCGCGACCCTGCTGGCGATCCCGCTGTTCGGCGCGATCGCGACGGTCGCGCCCCGGCGGCGGATCCTGCCGTGGACCTACGGCTTCTTCGCCAGCAACCTGCTCGGCTTCGCCGCGGCCCTCGCGGCGTGGCCGGAGAACCCGTGGCTGGCGCGGGCGTTCTACATCTGGCTGTCGGTGTTCAACCTGCTGGCGATCTCGGTGGCGTGGAGCGTGCTGGCCGACGTGTTCGCGATCAGCCAGGCCAAGCGCCTGTTCGCGCTGATGGCCGCGGGCGCCAGCGCCGGCGGACTGGCCGGGCCGCTGCTGGGCATCGCGCTGGTGGGATGGATCGGACAGGCCGGCCTGATGGTCATGGCCACGGCCTTCCTGCTGGCGTCGGCCGGCTGCGCGCTGGTGCTGCAGCGCTGGCGGGAGCGCCAGCCGCTGCCGCCCGGTGAGCAGGCGGCCCCGCGGGTGCCGCTGGGCGGCAATCCCTTCGCGGGCATTTCCACGGTGCTGCGCTCGCCCTACCTGATGGGCATCGCGCTGTTCGTGGTGCTGCTGGCCAGCGTCACCACCTTCCTGTACTTCGAGCAGGCCCGGCTGGTGGCGCTGCACTTCCCCGACCGGGTCGACCAGACGCGGGTGTTCGGGATCCTGGATGCGATCGTGCAGGGCCTGGCGATCCTGACCCAGGTCTTCATCACCGGCCGCATCGTCCAGCGCCTCGGCCTGGCCGTGCTGCTGGTCACGGTGCCGGTGGTGATGGCCTTCGGCTTCCTGTGGCTGGCGCTGGCGCCGACCTTCGCGGTGTTCGCGATCGTGATGGTGACGCGCCGCGCCGGCGAATACGCCCTCGCCCGCCCGGGCCGCGAGATGCTGTTCACCGTGGTCCCGCCGGAGGCCAAGTACAAAGCCAAGAACGTCATCGACACCGCGGTCTATCGCGGTGCCGACGCGGTGAGCGGCTGGGTGAAGGCGGGCATCGACGCGCTCGCGTCCAACCCGGCGGTAGTGGCCGTGGCCGGTGCCGCCCTGGCCGTGGCCTGGGCGTTCACCGGCTGGTCGCTGGCGAAGGCGCAGCAGCGACGGGCGCTGCCGCGCGACTGATCAGGCGCTGGCGCGCCGACGCTTGGGGAAGCCGACCATCCGGTTCAGCTCTTCGTCCCACAGCTTCAGCTTCGCCGACTTGAAGCTGCTCCACAGCGTGACGCGCGGACCCGCCTGCAGCAGCGGATGCGACAGGAAGGCTTCGCGCAGGCGGTAGTTCGGGATGCGGCTGGCCAGGTGGTGGATGTGGTGGTAGCCGATGTTGCCGGTGAACCAGTGCAGCACCCGCGGCAGGTCGAAGTAGGAGCTGCCGTTGATGGCGGCCTCGTTCGAATCCCACTCGTGGCCGCGCTTCCAGTACGCGTTCTCGAAGGTGTGCTGCACGTAGAACAGCCACACGCCCAGCGCACCGGCGATCAGCACGATCGGCAGGTGCACCATCAGCACCGTCTTCCAGCCGATCGCCCAGCCCATCAGGCCGCCGACCAGCAGCAGCATCAGGTTGTTGACCAGCACGCTGGCCCATTCCTTCTTCCAGGTGAACGGCAGGTCGAACGGGAAGCGGTGCTTGATCACGAACTGGTAGGCCGGGCCGATGCCCAGCAGCACCGGGGTGCTGCGGTAGAACCGGTAGCAGAAGCGCTTGAACGCCGGCAGCGCCTGGTACTCGGCGACGGTGAGCGTGTCGATGTCGCCCATCTCGCGGCGGTCGAGGTTGCCCGAGGTGCCGTGGTGCACGGCGTGGGTCTTCTTCCAGTAGCCGTAGGGGAACAGGGTGATCAGGCCGAGCACGCCGCCGACGATGTTGTTGGCGCGGGTGCTGGCGAAGAAGCTGCCGTGGCCGCAGTCGTGCTGGATGATGAAGGTGCGCACGTACAGGCCCGCCGCCGGCAGCGCCAGCAGCAGGGTGAAGCCGTAGTGCCAGCCGGCGTGGATGCTCCAGGCCATCAGGGCCCAGATCGCCGCGAACAGCGGCAGGGTGTTGATGAGTTGCCAGACGGCCTTGCCGAGCTGGGGTTTCGCGAACTGCGCGCAAAGCTGGCGCAGGTTGACGGTCTGGGGCGAGGCTTCGGCGGGATTACTCATCGGGGCTCCTGGAGGACAACTGTATTGTGTGGGCGGTCCCGGCCAAGGGCAACTTCAAGCGCTTGATGGAAACGCGCAACCGACCCGCGGATGTCAGCAAAACAGGACGTAGTAAGCAGCACTAGGCACAAGTTGTCCTGATTTACTGCTAGTTCGAGCGATTCGCCCGGATAAACGGGGCATGAAGACCGGGTCGTTAGTGGCTTTGAGCAGGCAAGGACAGCCAACACCCCCGGCTATTGCCCCACCCCCTTGCCGGTGACCCCGGGTCGGTGGTCCATTGCCTCCCACGCGGCCGGCACGACTTCTTCCTCGTCGATTCGGGCCGGTGGTTTTACGTTCAACAGCCCCCTGGCGTTGACGACCTTGGGCAGGGCAATCGACTGTTTTCGGGACAGGCGGCCCTGCCATTTTTTTGCCCCGCGTTTGGCGCGGTGGCGCACAATGGCGGCCCACCGGGAGTTTGGGTCGCCATGCCGCGCATTGATTTCGAGTTGGATCGGGAGTTTGTCGAGCTCAACCAGCTGCTGAAGCTGGCGGGCGTCTGCGACAGTGGCGGCATGGGCAAGCAGATCGTCGCCACCGGCGAAGTGACGGTGGACGAGGTCCAGGAACTGCGCAAGACCGCCAAGATCCGCGCCGGCCAGGTCGTGCGCCTGGACGACATCGAGATCCACGTCATCCCCGGCTGAGCCGGGGACGCGGCGGGCTTATCCGCCCGTGAAGCAGAAGAAGTTGAGCTTGTTGCCGTCCAGGTCGCGGAAGTAGGCGCAGTAGAAGCTGTCGCCACGCGGGCCCGGCGCACCCTCGTCGGTGCCGCCCAGCGACAGCGCCAGCGCATGCAGGCGGTCCACTTCGGCCGGGTTGGGGGCGTCCAGCGCCACCATCACGCCGTTGCCCACCGTGGCCGGCTGGCCGTCGAAGGGCTTGGTGACGCTGAGGCCCGCGCCCTTGGGGTCGGTGACCCAGGCCACGAAGACGCCTTCGTGCTCCATGAAGCGCTTGCCGCCCATCGCGCCGAACAGCGCGTCGTAAAACGCGACCGCGCGCGGCAGGTCGTTGGTGCCCATCGTGACGTAGCCAATCATCGGGATGCTCCGGTGCTTACAGCATGGGAAGTTTCAGGCCCTGCTCGCGGGCGCAGGCCTTGGCGATGTCGTAGCCGGCGTCGGCGTGGCGCATCACGCCGGTGCCGGGGTCGTTCCACAGCACGCGGCCCAGGCGCGCGGCGGCGGCGGCGGTGCCGTCGGCCACGATCACCACGCCGCTGTGCTGGCTGTAGCCCATGCCGACGCCGCCGCCATGGTGCAGCGACACCCAGGTGGCGCCGCCGGCGACGTTGAGCATGGCGTTGAGCAGCGGCCAGTCGGACACGGCGTCGCTGCCGTCCATCATGGCCTCGGTCTCGCGGTTGGGGCTGGCGACCGAGCCGGAGTCGAGGTGGTCGCGGCCGATCACGATCGGCGCGCTGACTTCGCCGTTCTTCACCATCTCGTTGAAGGCCAGCGCCAGGCGGTGGCGATCGCCCAGGCCGACCCAGCAGATGCGCGCCGGCAGGCCCTGGAATTCGATGCGCTCGCGCGCCATGTCGAGCCAGCGGTGCAGGTGCGGGTTGTCGGGGATGAGCTCCTTCACCTTGGCGTCGGTCTTGTAGATGTCCTCCGGGTCGCCGCTGAGCGCGACCCAGCGGAACGGCCCGATGCCGCGGCAGAACAGCGGCCGCACGTAGGCCGGCACGAAGCCCGGGAAATCGAACGCATCCTTGCAGCCGACATCGAAGGCCATCTGCCGGATGTTGTTGCCGTAGTCGAAGGTGGGGATGCCCATGTCCTCGAAGTTGAGCATCGCCTCCACGTGGGTGCGCATCGAGTGCTTGGCGGCGTCGATGACGCGCTGCGGGTTGTTCTTCTGCTCGCTGAACCACTCCTCGAGCGTCCAGCCGGCCGGCAGGTAGCCGTGCAGCGGGTCGTGGGCGCTGGTCTGGTCGGTGACGGCATCGGGGCGCACGCCGCGGCGCACCAGCTCGGGCAGGATCTCGGCGGCATTGCCCAGCAGCGCGATCGACTTGGCCTCGCCGGCGGCGCAGTACTTTTCGAGGCGCGCGAGGGCGTCGTCCAGGTCGGTGGCCTGCTCGTCCACGTAGCGGGTGCGCAGGCGCATGTCGATGCGGCTCTGCTGGCATTCGATGTTGAGCGAGCAGGCGCCGGCCAGCGAGGCGGCCAGCGGCTGCGCGCCGCCCATGCCGCCCAGGCCCGCGGTGAGGATCCAGCGGCCAGAGAGGCTGCCGCCGTAGTGCTGGCGGCCCATCTCGACGAAGGTTTCGTAGGTGCCCTGGACGATGCCCTGCGAGCCGATGTAGATCCAGCTGCCGGCCGTCATCTGGCCGTACATCATCAGGCCCTTGGCATCGAGTTCGTTGAAGTGCTCCCAGGTGGCCCAGTGCGGCACCAGGTTGGAGTTGGCGATCAGCACGCGGGGCGCATCGGGGTGCGAGGGGAAGACGCCGACGGGCTTGCCGCTCTGCACCAGCAGGGTCTCGTCGTCGCCGAGCGTACGAAGGGTTTCGAGGAGCTTGTCGTAGCAGGCCCAGTCGCGGGCGGCGCGGCCGATGCCGCCGTACACCACCAGGCCGGCCGGGTTCTCGGCCACGTCGGGGTCGAGGTTGTTCTGCAGCATCCGGTAGGCCGCTTCGGTCAGCCAGCTGCGGCAGCTGAGCTGGTTGCCGCGCGGGGCGCGGACCAGGCGGGAGGGATCGTGGCGCGGGGACGTGGGCATCGGCGGCTCCGGGAAGGCAGGCGCCGATTATAGGTTCCCGTGCGGGCGCGGCGCGCCCAGGGGTTCAGCCGCCGACGCGCGGGCTCAGCAGGCGCAGGGCCTCGGCGGTGGAGGTCGCGCCCGTCTGGCGCAGCTCCTCGCCGGTGTAGGACTCGCCGATGCCCGGGGTGCAGCCGCGGCGGTCGCGGCGCTGGATGCGGGTGCCGGTGTCGCGCAGGCAGTGGCGGTCGTGCGTGGCCTCGGATTCGGCGAGGTCTTCGGATTCGGGGCGGGCTTCGGCGTTGCCTTCGGCCGCGGGTTCGGCCGGTGGGGTGGCGTCGGTGACCGCGACGCGCCCGGCCGCAGGGGTCGGCACCGGAGCTTCGGGCGCGGGCGCGGCGGGCGATTGCGCCAGCACGGCCAGCGGGGAAAGCACGAACAACAGGGTCAGGACGGCACGGTTCACGGCGGGCTCCCGGTGGATCGTTGCCGCCAGACTACGCCCGCCCGCGCCGGAAAGCTGGCTTTCGGCTGACCGGCGACGTTCAGGAAAATCGAGCCGGTCAGGCCAGCAGGTCGGCCAGGGTGCGGCGATAGCGCGCGGCGATGGCCTCGCCGTCGCGGTGGCGGCCGTCGGCGACCACGCGTTGGCCGGCGACATGGGTTTCGCGCACCAGGGGGCGGTTGCCGCCGAAGACCACGCGATCAAGCAGGTCGGCCGGGCGCGCGCCGGCCAGGGCCGGGGCCTGCCCGTCCAGCACGACGGTGTCGGCGGCGGCGTCGGACCCCTGGCCGCAGGCGCGCCGCCCGCCGGCCAGGGCCTGCGCGTACAGCAGCGCGCCGGTGCTGGGCTGGTCCGCGCTGACGGCGATGTTGCGGCGGCGCGTCACCAGGCGCTGCCCGTACTCCAGCCAGCGCAACTCCTCGACCGGCGACACCGACACATGCGAATCCGAGCCGATGCCCCAGTGCCCGCCCGCCTGCAGGTAGTCGCGCAGCGGGAACAGGCCGTCGCCAAGGTTGGCTTCCGTGGTCGGGCAGATCGCCACCGTGGCGCCGCTGCGGGCGATGCCCTGCACTTCCGCGGGCTCGAGGTGGGTGGCGTGCACCAGGGTCCAGCGCGCGTCCACCGGCGCATTGGCCAGCAGCCATTCGACCGGGCGGGCGCCGCGCAGCGCCAGGCAGTCCTGCACTTCGCCCACCTGTTCGGCCACGTGGATGTGGATCGGCATCGGCGCGTCGCCGATCGCCTGCAGCACGGCGGAGAGTGCCGGCGGCGGCACCGCACGCAGGCTGTGGAAGGCGACGCCGACTTTCAACGTGGCCGACTCCTGCGCGCGCAGCGACTGCAGCAGCGCCAGGTAGGCCTCGAGCGAATGGCCGAAACGGCGCTGCCGTTCGCCGAGCGGGCGGCCGTCGAAGCCGCCGCTCATGTACAGCACCGGCAGCAGGGTCAGGCGGATGCCGGTGTCGCGCGCGGCGGCGATGAGCGAGTGCGACATCGCCGCGGGATCGGCGTAGGGCTGGCCGTCCGGCGCGTGGTGCAGGTAGTGGAACTCGCAGACGCTGGTGTAGCCGGCTTCCAGCATCTCGGCGTAGAGCTGGGTGGCGATGGCGTACTGCGAGTCCGGGTCGACGCGGCCGGCGAAGCGGTACATCAGCTCGCGCCAGGTCCAGAAGCTGTCCTGCGGGTCGCTCTGGCGCTCGGCCAGCCCGGCCATGGCGCGCTGGAAGGCATGCGAATGCAGGTTCGGCAGGCCCGGCAGGCGCCAGTGGCCGTCGGGCCCGGCGGCGGTCGGGAAAGTCGGGGCGGCGGCGGCGGGCATGGCCGCGAGTTTCGCATGCGGCCGCGCGGGGCGCATACAATCCCGGCCATGAATGCGTTGACCGGTGTCCGGGTACTGGAGCTGTCGCGGGTGCTGGCCGGCCCGTGGTGCGGCATGGTGCTGGCCGACCTCGGCGCCGACGTGATCAAGCTCGAGTCCTTCGACGGCGACGACACCCGCGGCCTCGGCCCGCCCTTCCTCGACGGCATGTCGGCCTACTTCGCCTGCTGCAACCGCAACAAGCGCTCGCTGGCGATCGACCTGCGCGCGCCGTCCGCGCGCCCCCTGCTCGAAGCCCTGGTGCGCGAAGCCGACGTGCTGGTGGAGAACTACCGCACCGGCGGCGCCGAGGCGCTGGGCGTGGGCTACGAGGCGATGGCCGCGATCAACCCGCGCCTCGTCTACTGCTCGATCTCGGGCTACGGCCGCACCGGCCCCGGCGCGAAGCTGCCCGGCTACGACTACGTGGTGCAGGCCGAGGCCGGCATGATGGCCATCACCGGGCCGGCCGACGGCGGCGCCTACAAGGCCGGCGTCGCGGTGGCCGACCTCGCCACCGGCCAGAACGCCGCGACGGCCATCCTGGCCGCGCTGCTGCAGCGGCACCGCACGGGCCGCGGCCAGCGCATCGATGTCTCGCTGTTCGACAGCCAGCTGGCGATGCTGGCCAACGTCGGCAGCAATGCGCTGTTCACCGGCGCCGACGCGCCGCGCCAGGGCAATGCGCACGCCAGCATCGTGCCCTACCAGGCCTTCATGGCGCGCGACCGCGAGTTCGTGCTCGCCGTCGCCAGCGAGAAGCTGTGGATCCAGGCCTGCCAGGCCCTGGGCCGCGAGGACTGGCTGCGCGACCCGCGCTTCGGCAACAACGCCGCGCGCGTGCAGCACCGGCAGGCGCTGTGCGCGGCGATGGCCGAACTGTTCGCCACCGAGGACGCCGCGCACTGGCTCGACCTATTCAGCCAGGCCGGCGTGCCGGCGGCGCCGATCAACACCGTGCGCCAGGCGCTCGACCACCCGGTGGCCACCGCCGGCGGCATGCGCGTGGTGATCGACGGCATCCCGATGGTGGGCAGTCCGCTGCGGCTGTCGGCTTCGCCGCTGCGGCTGGAGCGCGCGCCGCCGACCCTGGGCCAGCACAGCGACGAGATCGCGCGCGAGTACGGCTTCGTGCCCGAATTGCTGCGCCACGAAGGTGCGATCCGATGATCGGCCGCCTCGCGCCGCCCTGGGACAAGCTGCTGCTCGATGCGCGGCTGGTGACGCTGCGCGACGATCTCGGTGCCTGGGGCGCGATCGAAGACGCCGCGCTGGCCTGGAAGAACGGCCTGCTCGCCTACGCCGGCCCGCGCGCCGACCTGCCCGGCGAACCCGCCGCGCTGGCCGCCCGCATCGAATCCGCCGACAACCGCTGGATCACGCCGGGCCTGGTCGACTGCCACACCCACCTCGTGTTCGCCGGTGACCGCGCCCCCGAATTCGAACGCCGGCTGCAGGGCGCCAGCTACGAGCAGATCGCACGCGAGGGCGGCGGCATCGTCTCCACCGTGCGCGCCACCCGCGCCGCCTCGCGCGAACAGCTGCTGGCCGCGGCCCTGCCCCGCGCCCGCGCGCTGCGTGCCGACGGCGTGACCACGCTAGAGATCAAATCGGGCTATGGCCTGGATTTCGACAACGAGCGGAAGATGCTGCAGGTCGCGCGCGACGTCGGCGAATCGCTCGGACTCACGGTGCGCACCACCTACCTGGCCGCCCACGCGCTGCCGCCCGAGTTCGCCGGCCGCGCCGACGACTACATCACCGAGGTTTGCGCCTGGCTGCCGCGCCTGCACGCGGAAGGCCTGGTCGATGCCGTCGACGCCTTTTGCGAAGGCATCGGCTTCAGTCCCGCGCAGACCCGGCGCGTGTTCGAGGCCGCGCGCGCCCTCGGCCTGCCGGTGAAGCTGCACGCCGACCAGCTCAGCGACCTCGGCGGCGCGGCGCTCGCCGCGGAATTCGGCGGCCTCTCCGCCGACCACATCGAATACACCGGCGAAGACGCCGTGCGCGCGATGGCCGCCGCCGGCACCGTCGCCGTGCTGCTGCCCGGTGCCTTCCACGTGCTGCGCGAAACGAAGCTGCCGCCGATCGCGGCGCTGCGCGAGCAGGCCGTGCCCATGGCCGTCGCCACCGACCTCAATCCCGGCACCTCGCCGCTGCAGTCGCTGCGCCTGGCGATGAGCCTGGCCTGCACCCACTTCCGCCTCACGCCCGAGGAAGCGCTGCGCGGCGCCACCGTGAACGCCGCGCTCGCGCTCGGTCTGCACGACCGCGGCCGCCTGCTGCCCGGCCAGCGCGCCGACTTCGTGCAGTGGAACATCGCGCACCCCGCCGAACTGGCCTACTGGCTCGGCGGCGACCTCGTGCACGCCGTGCACATCGCCGGCCGCCGCGTGGGCGCCTGACGCCGACGCCCCGAAACGACGAAGCCCCGCGATGGCGGGGCTTCGTGCGGTGCAGCCGGTGCGCGGCGAATTACTTCGCGGCGGCGGCCTTCTTGGCCGGGGCCTTCTTCGCGGGCGCCTTGGCGGCGGCCGGGGCCTTGGCCGGGGCCTTCACCGTGGCCGCGGTCTTGCCGGCGGTCGGCTTCTTGCTGGTCTGCGGTCGCGCATTGCCGTGGCTGCCGGTGAAACGCTTGCCCTTGGCGGTCTTCTTGTCGCCCCTACCCATGGTGATTCCTTGAAAGTGGTGTCCGGTGAGGCGCGTAGCCTATCACCGCGTGCCCGCCCCACCAAGCCGGGGCGCGGGGTTCAGTGGGTGTGGCCGTAGGACAGGCGCAGGTTGACCAGGTGCGCCAGCGCGATCAGCACGCCGCCCACGGTCATCGCCACCGCATGCGGCAGCACCGAGGCGTGCAGCGGCGGGTACAGCAGCGAGCCCCAGATCAGGGCCAGGCCCGGCGCCACCAGCAGCCAGGCGTGGTAGGCGCGGTGGTTGCGGTAGCCCAGCACCAGGCTGGTGATGGCCAGCACCGTGGCCAGCACGCTGAAGCCGATCTCGGCGCCGTGCCAGGCCACCAGGCCCAGGCCCAGCGTCGGGATCAGCGCCAGCGCGATCGGGATCAGGGCGCAATGCAGGGCGCAGATGAAGGCGCCGATCGCGCCCAGGCGGTCGGCCCAGGGCGGCAGCTGCAGCTTGCGGCGTTTGACGATCGCGACCATGGCTTGGGGGCTTGCGCTGAGGTTGGAACAATATAACATTGCGGCCCGACGCCAATCAACCGGACCCCAGAGATGCCCCGCCACGCTCCGCTGACCGCCGCCATCCTGCTGGCCCTGCCCCTGTTCGCCCAGGCCGACGAGCGCGCCGACCGCCACCAGCATGAAGACGCCCGCGTGCTGGACGCGGTCGAAGTCACCGCCTCCCCGCTGCGCAACGCCATCGACGACCTGACCCGTCCGGTCGACGTCCTTCGTGGCGAAGAGCTCGACGCCCGCAAGGCCGGCAACCTCGGCGAAACCCTGGAGCGCCAGACCGGCGTGCAGTCCTCCTTCTTCGGCGCCGGTGTCGGCCGCCCGATCATCCGCGGCCAGGACGGCGCCCGCGTGCAGGTGCTCAGCAGCGGCACCGGCTCGCTCGATGTGTCCACCGTCAGCGTCGACCACGCGGTCACCATCGAGCCCTTCCTGGCCGAGCAGATCGAAGTGCTCAAGGGCCCGGCCACCCTGCTCTACGGCAGCGGCGCCATCGGCGGCGCGGTGAACGTGGTGGACGGGCGCGTGCCGACCCGCCGCGTCGGCCGCGACGTCGCCGGCCGCGCCGAGGTCCGCCACGGCAGCGCCGCCGACGAGAACACCGCGATGTTCCGCCTCGACGCCGACGCCGGCCCGTGGACCTTCCACGCCGACGGCTTCCGCCGCGAGGCCAGCGACGTCCGCATCCCGGGCTTCGCCTACTCGCCGGAGCTGGTGGCCGAGGAAATCGAGGAAGGCGTGTCGCCGGACGAGCTCGCCCAGGGCCGCCTGCCCAACAGCTCGCTCTCGACCTTGGGCGGTGCCGTCGGCGCCACCTGGTTCGGCGAGCGCAGCTGGCTTGGTGCCTCGGTCAGCACCTATCGCACCGACTACGGCATCCCGCCGGGCGCGCATGCGCACGAGGAGGAAGGCGAGGACCACGGCGGCGGGGAGGAGGAAGAAGAGGAAGTCGTGCGCCTGGACATGCTGCAGGACCGCCTCGACGTGCGCGGCGGCATCCGCGGTATCGGCCCACTGCAGGAGCTGAATTACCGCGTCACCCGCAGCCAGTACGAGCACACCGAGTTCGAGGGCGAGGAAGTGGGCACGGTGTTCGAGAACCGCGGCACCGAGGCGCGCCTCGAGGCCGTGCAGAACGAAATCAACGGCTGGCGCGGCGCCTTCGGCCTGCAGTACGGCGACCGCGATTTCTCCGCGATCGGCGACGAGGCCTTCGTGCCGCCGTCGGTGAGCCGCGACCTCGGTGTCTTCGTGGTGCAGGAGCGCGACTTCGGCGACGTGAAGCTTGAGCTCGGCGCGCGCCACGACCGCGTCAGCATCGACCCGGCCGGCGACCTGCCGACCGTGGACCAGAACGCCACCAGCCTCGCCGTCGGCGCGCTCTGGCGCTTCAGCGAGAACATGCACCTGAGCGCCAACCTCGACCGCGCCCAGCGCGCGCCCTCGGCCGAGGAGCTGTTCTCGGACGGCCCGCACATCGCCACCCAGAGCTACGAGATCGGCGACGCCGGCCTCGACACCGAGACCGCGCTGAGCGGCGAGCTCGGCCTGCACGTGCACGCCGGCCGCTTCGAGGGCAAGGTCTCGGTGTACCAGTCGCGCTTCGACGACTTCATCTACCTCGCCGACACCGGCCTCGAGCTCGACGAGCTGCCGGTTCGCGCCTGGGTGCAGGGCGACGCCACCTTCACCGGCTGGGAAGCCGAGGGCCAGGTGGACCTGGTCGAGAACGCGACCGGCCTGTGGACGCTGCGCGTGTTCGCCGATGCGGTGGACGCCGAGCTCGACGCCGGTGGCAAGCTGCCGCGCATCGCGCCCTCGCGCGTCGGCACCGACCTGTCGTGGACGCGCGGCAACTGGCGCGCCCGCGTCGGCGCCATCCGCGTCGCCGACCAGGACGACGTGGCCGCGCTGGAATCGGCGACCGACGGCTACACGCTGTTCGACGCGGGACTGACCTATCACTGGGACGTCGGCGGCGCCGGCTGGGAAGCCTTCGTCGAAGGCCGCAACCTCGGCGACGAGGAAGCGCGCGCACACACGTCCTACCTCAAGGACGTCGCGCCGCTGGCGGGTCGCAACATCGCGGTCGGCGTGCGCGTCGACTTCTGACGCGCGGCGCGGCGGGGGCTACTCGTAGTCCTCGCCGTCCTCGACGTCCACGGCCTCGGGCCGGTCCTCGGGATCCTCGGCCACGGCTTCGGCCGGCGCGGGGCCCGGCGCGGCGGCTTCCTGCACGGCCTGCTGCTCGCTGGTCTCGGTGCCCAGGTGGAAGGCGGCGTAGCCGGGCAGCACGGCCTGGTTCTGCGCCATGCCGATCACGCGGCCCGGCACCGGCGCCAGGATGTAGCGCTCGACGTTGCTGACCGGATCAATCACCTTGCCCAGCCGCTGCCCGGCCAGCACGCGCTGGCCCAGCGACACGTCGCTGATCAGCAGGCCGCCGGAGTTGGCGCGCACCCAGCGTGAGTCCAGGAAAATCGGCGCCGGCTCGGGCGCTTCCGCCACGACGAGCGGGGCGTCGACGGTGACCAGCTGGCCCGCGCTCGGATCCTCGCGCATGCCCAGCTTGATCATCAGCCGGTCGATGGCGGCCACGGCCTGCGCGATTTCGGCCGGCTCGAGCCGGGTCGGCGCGCCGGCCTCGAACGTGACCGAAGGGATGCCGACCTTGGTGGCGGCGACGCGCAGCATGCCGCGGTTGCCCGGGCTGTGCAGCACCACGGTGGCGCCGAAGCCGCGGGTGAACTCGAGTACGTCGGGGTTGGTGAGGTCGGCGCGCACCTGCGGCAGGTTGCTGCGGTCGAACGAACCGGTGTGGAAATCCACCAGCACGTCGCAGTGGCGCACGATGTCCTGGAAGAAGGCGTTGGCGATGCGCGAGGCGATCGAGCCGCTGCGGCTGCCCGGGAAGTGCCGGTTGAGGTCGCGCCGGTCCGGCAGGTAGCGGCTGCCGCGCGAGTAGCCGAACACGTTGACGATCGGCACGCCGATCACGGTGCCCGACAGCCGGGTCGGATCGACGCCGTGCGAGAGGCGGCGGACTATCTCGACGCCGTTGATCTCGTCGCCATGGATGCCAGCCACCAGGCACAGCACGGGGCCGGCCTTGGCGCCGCGGGCGACGATCACCGGGCTGGGGATCTCGGCATTGCTGATGCCGCCGCCGGGGCGCCATTCCAGCTGCAGGCGCGTGCCCGGCACCACCAGGCGATCGAGCAGGGCCAGCGGCGTCACCAGCTCGGGCGGGGGCGCCAGCAGCTCCGGCGCCGCGATGCCGACGGGCGGCACCGGCCCCTGCCCGGGCCCGGTGCCCGGCGGATCGATCGGATAGTCCTGCGCCTGCGCGCCGGCCGCGGCCAGGGCCACGGCGGTCGCCAGCAGGGTGTGGCTCAGGCCGCGGAGCAGTGGGCGCACAGGCCGTGTACCTCGAGGGTCTGGGCGCGGGGCGAGAAGCCCATGGCCTTGGCCTGCGCGTCGAGCAGGCGGGTGATGCGCTCGTCCTCGAGCTCGACCGCCGAGTGGCAGCCGTCGCAGATCAGGAAAGGCACCGAATGGCGCTCGTGCGGGTGGTGGCAGCCGACGAAGGCGTTCATCGAGGCCAGGCGATGGATGAAGCCCTGCTCGAGCAGGAAGTCCAGCGCCCGGTACACGGTGGGCGGCGCGCTGGAGCCATTGAGCGCCTTCATCGAATCGAGCAGGTCGTAGGCCTTCACCGGGCGGCCGGCCTCGGCGATCAGGCCCAGCACCTGGGCGCGCAGCGGCGTCAGGCGGACGCCGCGCTCCTCGCAGGCCTTTTCGACCGCCTGCAGGTAACCGCCGGCATCGTGCACGTGATGCTCGGGGTTGGTGCAGTCGTGCTCGCGGGCGGTCTTGGGCATGGCGCTAGGGTGGCCCCTGCCCGGCGCGAAATCAATTCGCGGCGGGTGAAGGCGCGGCCGCGGTTCAGGCGGGCAAACGGGCCAGCGCGGCGTCGATGCGGGCCAGCGCCTCGGCCTGGCCGGCCAGGAACACCGTGTGGTCGATCGACGGGCTGACCTGCGTGCCGGTGATGGCCACGCGCAGCGGCTGGGCGATCTTGCCCAGGCCGATGCCGAGCGCCGCGGCGGTGGCTTCGAGCGCACCGTGCACGGAAGCCGCCGACCAGTCGGTGAGCTTGGCCAGTTCGCCGCGCACCGTTTCCAGCGGAACCCTGGCGGCCGCCACCAGGTGCTTGGCCACGGCGGCCTCGTCGTACTGGGTCAGCGGCTGGTACCAGACGGCAGCGCGCTCGGCCATTTCCTTCAGCGTCTGCACGCGGTCGCGCAGGGCCACCACCACGTCGGCGGCCTTCGGACCCTTGGACAGGTCGTAGCCGTGCGCGAGCAGCTGCGGCTCGAAATGCTTCGCGACCTCCGCCGGATCGTCGGTCTTGAGGTAGTGCTGGTTGAGCCAGCCGAGCTTGGCGGGATCGAGGCGCGAGGCCTTCTGGTTCACGTCTTCGATCGCGAACAGCTGCTTGAGCTCGTCGCGGCTGAAGATCTCCTGGTCGCCGTGCGACCAGCCCAGGCGCGCCAGGTAGTTGACCAGCGCGTGCGGCAGGTAGCCCTCTTCCTTGTACGACATCACGTTGGCCGCGCCGGACCGCTTGGACAGCTTGGCGCCCTCGGGGTCGAGGATCATCGGCATGTGCGCGAAGTGCGGCACGGTCGCGCCCAGCGCCTTGTAGATGTTGATCTGGCGCGGGGTGTTGTTGACGTGGTCGTCGCCGCGGATGACGTCCGTGATGCCCATGTCCAGGTCATCCACCACCACGGCGAAGTTGTAGGTCGGGTAACCATCGGAGCGGAAGATGACGAGGTCGTCGAGCTCGTCGTTGCTCCACTCGATGCGGCCCTTGATCTTGTCCTCGAACACCACCGTGCCGCCGATCGGGTTCTTGAAGCGGATCACGCGGTTCGGGTCGTCGCGGAAGGGTTCGTTCCGGTCGCGGTAGTAGCCGTTGTAGCGGGGCTTGAGGTTCGCGGCCATGGCAGCCTCGCGCATCGCCTCCAGCTCTTCCTTGGTCTCGTAGGCGTAGTAGGCGGTGCCGGCGGCGACCATCTGCTCGGCCACTTCGCGGTAGCGGTCCAGGCGCGCGGTCTGGAAGACCGGGCCTTCGTCGTACTCCAGGCCCAGCCAGTCCATCGCCTCGAGGATGGCGTCGATGGCGGCCTGGGTGCTGCGCTCGCGGTCGGTGTCCTCCACGCGCAGGATGAACTGGCCGCCGCGGCGGCGCGCCTCCAGGTAGCAGTACAGCGCCGTGCGGGCGCCGCCGATGTGCAGGAAACCGGTCGGGCTGGGGGCGAAGCGGGTGCGGCAGGTCATCGGGCCGGGCTCGGGATCAAAGGGCCCCGCATTTTACGCCATTTCCCCACCCGCCCCCGCCCCACCCCACCCCTGTGGGAGGGACTTCAGTCCCGATGCCTCCAGGTTTCTGGTGCCGGGCTCGTCCGTCGCGAAGGTCCGCCGTACGCGAGGTCACTTTCCCGGGGACGCCGTGAATACGTCCATGTAGGCTTTTCGAAAACGTCCATGTTTTCGAAACCCCGGGAAAGTGACCTCGCGCACGACGGACCGCGGGCAATCCGGGCCGGGCTGTCCCATCCGCGGAAGCATCGGGACTGAAGTCCCTCCCACAGGGGTGGGGTACCATGGCGGCGGGTTTTGAACCGGTGTGCCGATGCCTTTCCGCCTTGCCCTGACTTTGTTTCTATCGCTGATGGCCTGCAGCGCGCAGGCGAGTCCTGCTCTTCCCACGCCGGAGTTCGCGCCGGCACCGCCGCCCGTGCGGGTGCTGTTGGTGACGACGCTGGGCGAGATCACGCTGGAGCTCGATGCCGCCGAGGCGCCGAAGACGGTCGAGAACTTCCTCGACTACGCCCGCGACGGCCACTACAACGGCACCGTGTTCCACCGCGTCATCCCGGGGCTGCTGGTGCAGGCCGGCGCGTTCACGCCCGACCTGCAGCAGAAGCCGAGCCGGGCGCCGGTGCCGCACGAAGGCGGCAACGGGCTGTCGAACCGCCGCGGCACCGTCGCGGCGGCGCGCGATCGCGGCGTGCTGGATTCGGCGACGTCGCAGTTCTTCTTCAACCTCGTCGACAACCCGAAGCTGGACCAGACCGCGCCGGGCGATCCCTACACCGCCGGCTATGCGGTGTTCGGGCGGGTGCTGCAGGGGCTTGAGGTGATCGACCGGATTGCCGCAGTGCCCACCGGGGCCGAGGGCCCGTTCGCGGCCTGGGTGCCGGTGGTGCCGGTGGTGATCGAACGCGTGCAGGTGCTCGACCCGCTGCCCGCCCGCCCGGCGCCCGCCGACGCGGCCGCGCCGGCCGACGCGGAAGCCGCGACGCCATGACCGTGCTCTTCGTTTCCGACCTGCACCTGGATGCCGCGCGCCCGGGCATCACCCGGCTGTTCCTGGACTTCCTGGCCGGCGAAGCGCGCTCGGCGGAAGCGCTTTACGTGCTGGGCGACCTGTTCGAGGCCTGGGTCGGCGACGACGATCCGGGCGAGCCCGGGGCCTCGGTCTGCGCGGCGCTCAAGTCGGTGGCCGACAGCGGCGTGCCGGTATTCCTGATGCGCGGCAACCGCGACTTCCTGTACGGCCAGCGCATGGCCGAACGCTGCGGCGCGACGCTGCTGCCCGACCCCTGCGTGGTGGACCTGCACGGCGTGCCGACCCTGCTGATGCACGGCGACCTGCTTTGCACCGAAGACACCGCCTACCAGGCCTTCCGCCGCCAGGTGCGCGACCCGGCCTGGCAGGCGAACTTCCTGGCCCAGCCGCTGGCCGCGCGCCAGGCCTTCGCCGCGCAGGCGCGCGCCGCCAGCCAGCAGCACCAGAAAGGCATGTCGGAAACCATCACCGACGTCACGCCGGACGCCGTGGACGCCGTGATGGCGCGCCACGGCGTGACGCGGCTCATCCATGGCCACACGCACCGGCCGGCGATCCACGCGCTGGAAATCGCGGGCCGGCGCGCCCAGCGCATCGTGCTCGGCGACTGGTACGACCAGGGCAGCGTGCTGCGCCTCGACGGCGACGGGCTGCGGCTCGAGGCGCTCGCGCCGGCCAGCTGAGCTCAGTCGCGCAGGTGCCGCGCCGGCTGGAAGCCGCCCACCTCGAATTCGAACACCGGCACCAGCGCGCCCGAACGCGGCAGCTCGATGCGCACGCGCGTGGCTTCGGTCATCGCGGCCAGGAAACGGTCCCGGTCGACGATGAACAGCGCCGGCCCGGTGCCGGTATCGGCCGGGTCGCCTTCGAAGGACAGCGTTTCGCCGTCGTCGAAACGGATCTTCAGGCGGCACGGCGGCCCGCACTGCAGCGTCTTCTGCGTCAGCACGAGGTAGGCGCTCTCGCCCCATTCCGGGTGGCGGCGCAGGATCAGCTGGGCGTCGGGAATGGCGAGGCCGCGGCCGGTCTCGGGGTCCACGGCCACGCGGCTGTACAGGCCGGCCGTGTGCTGGATGCCGCCGGCCGCCGGGTTGGCCTGGTAATCCCAGAGCTGCACCAGCCGGCGGCGCTCGCGCATGGCCTCGGCCTCCACGCGCACCTGCTCCAGGGTTTCGCGCATGGTCGCCGCGGCCTTCGTCTCGCCGTGGCGCTGGCGCAGCTCGTCGCCGCGGGCCTCCGCGATCTCGAAGTCGCCGTCGGCGCGCGCGGCCTCGTAGGCGGCCAGCAGCTCGGCGCCCTTGGCCTCGTCGTAGGCCGGATCCACTTCCTGCGGCTGGCAGGCAGCCAGCAGCAGCACGGCGGGCAGCAGCAGTCGTTTCATCGCGCGGGCTCCATCGCTTCCAGTTCGCTCATTTCGTAATCATCGAAGCCGGCGGCGTGCCGCGCCGGCCGGTTGAACGGGCCGCGCAGCGAGCCGCGCGCGGCCTCGCGCACCAGCCGGATGAACTCGCGCCCCGGCGGCAGCCCCTCGCGCTCGCAGCACCAGTGGAACCAGCGGGTGCCGGCGGCGACGTGCGCCACTTCCTCGCGCAGGATCACTTCGAGCACGTCCGCCGAGGCGTCGTCGCCATTCAGGCGCAGCCGCGTGATCATGCCGGGCGTCACGTCCAGCCCGCGCGCCTCGAGCACGCGCGGCACCAGCGCCATCCGCCGCAGGCAGCTGTCGGCGGTGGCCACGGCCATTTCCCACAGCCCGTTGTGCGCCGGGTGGTCGCCGTAGGCCGCGCCCAGCGCGGTGAGCCGCGCGGACAGCATCGCGAAGTGGCGCGCCTCGTCGTCGGCCACGGCCACCCAATCGGCGTAGAAATCGCGCGGCATCCCGCGGAAGCGGTAAACCGCGTCCCAGGCCAGGTTCACCGCATTGAACTCGATGTGCGCCACTGCATGCAGGAACGCCGCCCGCCCGGCCACGCTGCCCAGCCCGCGCTGCGGCACTTCCCGCGGCGACACCAGCACCGGCGCGTCCGGCCGCCCGGGCACCGCGATCACCTCGGCGGCCGGCGCCTCGTCCGGCACCGCCAACTCCCCCGCCCGAAACGCCGCCGCCACCGCATGCGTCATCCGCAGCTTCTCCCCCGGCTCCCGCGCCATCAGGCAGGCCAGGGCAGCTTCGTGCAGCGATGGCGTGGGCGAGGGACTAGGCACGTTCGGGGACCAGATATCTAGACGCGGATTAACGCGGATAAACGCGGATCGAGCGAAGGCAGATGTTGCTCATGGCGCACCGTTGCTCCTATCGATTCAAGTCACGGTCGATCGGAATGATCCGGCCTCGACCCATTCGACCTGCTTTTATCCGCGTTAATCCGCGTCTGAAGAAACAAAAATCCAGCTCAGGGCGCGCGGCGCTTGCGCTTGGCGTCGTCGGAGCGGAGTTGCTGGATGCGTTCGAAGTAGCCCGGCTCGATGCCCGTCACGTACTCGCCGCTGAAGCAGGAGCTGTCGAAGGGGCGGTTCGGGAACTTCGGGCCGGCGACCGCCGCCTCGAGGTCGGCCAGGTCCTGGTAGATCAGCCAGTCGCAGCCGAGCAGCGTCTCGATTTCCTGCTCGGTGCGGCCGTGCGCCACCAGCTCGTCGGCCGAGGGCATGTCGATGCCGTAGATGTTCGGGTGCCGCACCGGCGGCGCCGCCGAGGCCAGGTAGACCTTCTTGGCGCCGGCGTCGCGCGCCATCTGCACGATCTGCTGGCTGGTGGTGCCGCGCACGATCGAATCGTCCACCAGCAGCACCACCCGGTCCTTGAACTCCAGCGGGATCGGGTTGAGCTTGCGGCGCACCGATTTCACGCGCTCGCCCTGCCCCGGCATGATGAAGGTGCGGCCGACGTAGCGGTTCTTGATGAAGCCCTCGCGGTACTTCACGCCCAGCACGTTGGCGATCTCCAGCGCGGCGTCGCGCGAGGTGTCGGGGATCGGGATCACCGTGTCGATGTCGTGGTCGGGCCGCAGGCGCAGGATCTTCTGGCCGAGGGTGACGCCCATGCGCATGCGCGCCTTGTGCACCGAGATATTCTCGATCATCGAGTCCGGGCGCGCGAAGTACACGTACTCGAAGATGCAGGGCGCATGCGGCCGCGGCGCGGCGCAGACCTCGGCGTGCAGCTCGCCACGGAAGTTGATGACCACGGCTTCGCCCGGCTGCACGTCGCGCTCGCGCACGAAGCCCAGGATGTCCAGCGCCACCGATTCGGAGGCCACCGCGTACTCGGTGCCGTTCGGGCCGACGCGCTTGCCCAGCACCAGCGGGCGGATGCCGTGCGGGTCGCGGAAGGCCACCAGGCCCAGGCCCAGCACCATGCTCACCACCGCGTAGCCGCCGGTGCAGCGGCGGTGCACGCCAGCCACCGCGGCCACCGCGGCCTGCGGCGTCAGCGCGCCCTGCTGCGCCAGCTCGTGCGCGAACACGTTGAGCAGCACTTCGGAGTCGGACTCGGTGTTGACGTTGCGCTTGTCTTCCTCGAACACCAGCCGGCGCAGCGCGTCGGTGTTGATCAGGTTGCCGTTGTGGGCCAGCGCGATGCCGTAGGGGGAATTCACGTAGAACGGCTGCGCTTCATCGGAACCCTCCGAGCCGGCGGTCGGGTAGCGGCAGTGGCCGATGCCGACGCGGCCGGTGAGCAGCGCCATCGCGCGCTCGTCGAACACTTCCTTCACCAGGCCGTTGCCCTTGTGCAGGTGCACGCGGTTGCCGTCCATGGTGGCGATGCCGGCCGCGTCCTGGCCGCGGTGCTGCAGCACCGTCAGGCCGTCGTACAGGGCGGCCGCCACGTCGGTGGCGCCGGCGATTCCGATGATGCCGCACATGGTTCAGTTCTCCGGAACAGGGGGATCGGCCGTTTCATGCGGCACGACCAGGTCGATCACTTCGGGCGTCGCCGGGGCCGGCGGCGCGAAACGCAGTTCTTCCGCGGCGCTGGCGGGCAGGAAGCCCTGCATCCATTCCGCGCCCAGCTGCACGCCGGGCATCAGCTTCGAGGACTGCCACCAGGGTTCGGACGGCAGCGAGGTGAAGCCCATCAGCAGCACCGCCACGCAGGCCAGCACCAGGCCGCGCAGCAGGCCGAAGCCCACGCCCAGCACGCGGTCGGTGGCCGACAGCCCGGTGTTGGCGATGAACTTGCCCAGCGCCCAGGTGACCAGGCCGCCGAGCAGCAGCACGCCCACGAACACGCCGGCGTAGCCCAGGAACAGGCGGGCCGAAGGTTCCCCGACGCCCGTGAACCACGCCGCCACGTCGGCGCCGAAACCCATCGAGAGCCAGAACGCGGCGACCCACACCGTCAGCGACAGCACCTCGACCACGAAGCCACGCCACAGGCCGACGCCCATCGACACCAGCAGCACGGTCAGCAGTGCGTAGTCGGCCCAGTTCATCGGTGGCGCGCGCGCAGGATCACGGGTGCGGCACGACGATCGCGTCGGGCAGGCCGAGCTGGCTGCGCACGGCGTCGCGCAGGCGGTCGGCGGCGGCGCGGTCGGCCTCGGGGCCCACGCGCACGCGCCAGACGGCGCCGCGGTCGGTGTTCACGCGCTGGTGGAAGGCGACGAAGCCGGCGGCGCGGGCGCGGTCGCGCAGCGCATTGGCGTCGGCCTCGGAGCTGAGCGCGCCGAGCTGCACGGCGAAACCGACGCTGGGCGCGGTGCTGGCGCGCGCCGGGGCCGGCGCGGGAGTAGACGAGGCAGCCGCCGGCGCGGCGTCGAGCGCGACCACGGCGGCGGACCCGCCGGTGACCGACTCCACCCGCAGGCGCGCCGCCTCGGCGGCGGTGCGGTCGCCGTAGGGACCGACGCGCAGGCGCATCGCCGGCTTGCCGCCGACATCCACCGACTCGCTGGTCAGCGGCAGGCCGCGCGAGCGCAGCTTGTCGGCCAGGCTGCGGGCGTTGGCGAGGTTGGAGAAGCTGCCCACGTTCACCACGTAGCGGCCGCCGGCGGCGGTGGCAGGCAGCGCGGGTTCGACCGGCGCGGGCGCGGCGACCGGCGCGGGTTCGGGCGTCGGCGTCGCGGCCGCGGGGGCCGGTGCGGTGGCTACCGGCGCCGGCGCGGGCGCCGGCTCGGGCAGGCCGGTGGCGGCATCGACCGCCAGCGCGGGCGCGTCCTCGGGCTCGGGTTCGACGTCGGTGCGCGCGGGCGGCAGGCCGGTCTGGTCGACCGTGGCCACCGCGTTCGGGTCGTCGCTGGCCGCCGGGCGGGGATCCATGCCGAGCACGCCGCCCTCCGGGGCCTCGGGCGCCGGCAGGGTCAGCGGCACTTCGCGGGTCTCGAAGGCCTGGTCGGGCGCGCCCGGCATTTCCAGCGGCACGCGCGCGGCGTCGGGTTCGGTGGTGTCGGGGCCCTTGAGCAGCATGGGCAGGAAGATCATCGCCAGCGCCACCAGCACGGCGGCGCCGATCAGGCGCTGTTTCAGGGCTGAATCCATCGGGGCGCGGTCCGGCCGGGGAGTGGCGCGAATTATAGCCGGGTTGCCGCCCGCTCCGGCTCAGCGCGCGGCCAGGGCTTCAGCGACGGTGTGGAATGAACCGAACACCAGCACGCGCCCGTCCGGCCCGCAGGCCGCGGCGGCGGCGGCCAGCGCGGCGCCCTGGCTTTCGTGCGGCTGGACGGCGGCGTCCGGCAGGGCCTCCGCGACGCGCCTTGCCAGTTCAGCCACCGGCAGGCCGCGCGGACCGGCGTCGGTGATGGGCCCCAGGTGCCAGGCCTGCACGTGCGGCGCCACCGGCCCGACGATGCCGGCGATGTCCTTGTCGCCCAGCGCGCTGAACACCGCGACCGTGGGGCGCGGGTTGGCCGCCAGCCACTCGGCCAGCTGGCGCGCGCCCTGCGGGTTGTGGGCGACGTCCAGCACGCGCTCGGGCGGGCCGGGCTGGCGCTGCAGGCGGCCAGGCACGCGCGCGTCGCGCACGCCCTCCCGCAGCGCCTCGTCGGACACCGGCAGGTCCAGCGCCCGCAGCGCCGCGATCGCCGCCGCGGCGTTGCCGCGCTGGGCGGGCGCTTCCAGGCCGGGATTCGGCAGCACGATCTCGTAGCCGGGCTCGCGCCAGCGCCAGCCCTCGGCGCCCAGGTCATCAATGAGGTAGTCCGAGTGCCCGCGGATTGCGAAGGCGCCGATCGCGTAGGCACGGCGCAGCACGGAGGACGGCGGATCCTTCTCGGCCAGCACCGCGGGCTTGCCCGCGCGCAGGATGCCGGCTTTCTCGGCGCCGATGGCCTCGCGGTCCGGGCCGAGGTAGTCCTGGTGGTCCAGGTCGACGGTGGTGATGATCGCGACGTCGCCATCGATGATGTTCACCGCGTCCAGGCGCCCGCCGAGCCCGACCTCGAGGATCGCCAGGTCCAGCCCGGCCTCGGCGAACAGCAGCAGCGCCGCCAGCGTGCCGAATTCGAAATAGGTCAGCGCGATCGCGCCGCGCGCCGCCTCGATGCGCTCGAAGGCATCGACCAGGGCCGCGTCATCGGCGTCGCGGCCGTCGATGCGGATGCGCTCGTTGTAGCGCAGCAGGTGCGGCGAGGTGAACGCGCCCACCCGCAGCCCCGCGGCCCGCGCCATCGCCTCGAGGAAGGCCACGGTGGAGCCCTTGCCATTGGTGCCGCCGACCACCGCGACCTGGCGCCCGGGCCGGCCCGGCGCCAGCCGCCGGTAGACCTCGCCCACGCGCTCCAGGCCCAGGGCCACGTCGCGGGGATGGACCTGCTGCTGGTACGCCAGCCACTGCTCGAGGGTTCGCTTCATGGCCACATTATCCGCCGCGCGCGGGCCGCCGGCGCATCCCAGCGGTTAGACTGGACGCCTTCCCGCACCGAGCCCGCCCATGGCCAAGCCCAATTATTCGTTCGAAAAGCGCCAGCGCGAGCTCGCCAAGGCCAAGAAAAAGGCCGAAAAGGAAGCCGAGAAGGCCGCCCGCAAGCGCGCCGGCCAGCCGGCCGACGCGCAGGACGACGCCGATGCGGACGAAGGCAACGAGACCACCCCGTCCGCCGACTGACCCCGAGGCCGGGCGCTAGAGCGCCCGGTGCACCGCTTCGCCGAACAAGCCGGTGTGGTGGTTGCAGTCGTTGAGGCGCACCACGTCCAGCGACAGCGCGGACTCCCCCTCGAGCAGGTTCAGCGTGGTCGGCGCCTGCCGGAAGCTCCACATCCGCGACAGCGGCAGGCCGAGGATGCGGCACAGGATCACGCGGTTCACCGCGTCGTGGGCGACCACCAGCAGCGTGTCGTCGGCGCCCAGGCCTTCGCAGGCGCGCTGGAAGGCGGGCCAGGCACGGTCGAGCACTTCGACGATCGACTCGCCGCCCGGGCCCGGCATCTGCACGGTCTCCGGTGCGTCGCGCCAGGCCTTCAGGCGCACCGGGTCCTTCGCGCGGATCTCGGCGGCCAGCAGGCCCTCCCACTCCCCGTGGCCGATTTCCTGCAGACCGGGATCGAACGCCAGCGACGCCGCGCGCGCCTCGCCGAGTGCGAGCTCGGCGGTGCGGCGCGCGCGCGACAGCGGTGACGCCACCGCGCGGGTGATGTCCACCCCGGCCAGGCGCTGGCCAAGCTTGCGGGCCTGCTCTTCGCCGACCGGCGAGAGGGCGATGTCGCGCTGGCCCTGGTAGCGGCCTTCGGCATTCCACGGCGTTTCCCCGTGGCGGGCGAGCAGGACCTTCATCAGACCTGCTCCATCGCCAGGATGCCCGGGATGCCGCGCAGCGAGGCCAGCTGCGGCGCCGGCACTTCGCGGTCCACCGTGATCGCGGCGATGGCGCCGCCGTCGCCGGTGGCGCCGAGCGAGAAGTTCACGATGTTCACGCCGGCCGCGCCCAGGTGCGAGCCGACCAGGCCGATCACGCCGGGCTTGTCCTCGTTGCGCATCAGCAGGATGTGCGCCAGCGGGTCGAAGTCGAGCTCGACGCCGTCCAGCCGCACCACGCGCGGGCCGCGGTGCAGCGTGGCCTCGATCTCGCGCACGGTGCCGCCGCCCTCGACGCGGATGCGCAGCAGGCGGTCGAAGCCGTCGCCGTCGCCGCCCAAGGTTTCCGCCACTTCGAGGCCGCGCGCGGCGGCCTCGTGCAGCGCGTTCACCGGCGTCACGCGGCCCGAGGCCGGGCCCAGCAGCGCGGCCACCAGCAGGCGCGTCAGCGGCCGGGTGTCCAGGCCTTCGGTGCGGCCGGCGTAGGTGACCTGCAGGCGCGTCGGCGCCGGCACCAGCCGCGCGGCCAGCTTGCCCAGCGCGGTCATCAGCGGCATCCACGGGCCGACTTCGCGCGCGGTTTCCGGCGTCAGCGGCGGCAGGTTGACGCAGCCGGCCACGGCGCCGGTGGCGACGAAATCAATGATCTGGCGCGCGAGGATGGTGCTCACCGCCTGCTGCGCCTCGCCGGTGCTCGCGCCGAGGTGCGGGGTCAGGATGAGCTTGGGATTGCCGCGCAGCGGCGAGTCCTTGGGCAGCGGCTCGGTCACGAAGGTGTCGAGCGCGGCGCCCGCGAGGTGGCCTTCCTCGAGCAGGCGCAGCAGCGCGTCCTCGTCCACCAGGCCGCCGCGGGCGGCGTTGATGAGGAAGGCGCCGGGCTTCATGCCGCGCAGGCGGGTTTCGTCGAGCAGGTTGGTGGTGTCCTTGGTACGCGGGATGTGCAGCGTGACCACGTCCGCCCAGGCCAGCAGGTCCGGCAGCGACATCAGCGGCACGCTGCCCTTGCCCGCGGCCGAGGCCGGCAGGAAGGGATCGTGCGCGGCCACTTCCATGCCGATGCCCTGCGCCTTGCGGGCCACGGTGGCGCCGATGCGGCCCAGGCCGATCACGCCCAGCTTCTTTCCTTCCAGCTCGAAGCCGGTGAGGCCGGCCTTGGGCCACTCGCCCGCCTTCATGCCGGCATCGGCGCGCGGCACGTGCCGGGCCAGCGCGAACAGCAGCGACAGCGCGTGCTCGGCGGCGGCGAGGGTGTTGCCGTCGGGCGCATTCATCACGGCGATGCCGCGGGCGGTGGCCGCGTCCACGTCGATGGTGTCCACGCCGGCGCCGGCACGTCCGATCACCCGCAGCTTGCCGGCGCTGGCCAGCGCCTCGGCCGGGACCTGGGTGGCCGAGCGCACCAGCACGGCGTCGAACCCCTCGAGCTTGCCGGCGAGGACCTTGGGGTCCTTGATCGGATCGGAAACCTCGACCGTCCAGCCCGCCTGCTTGAACAGGGCCAGACCGTCTTCATGGATGCCATCACAGGCCAGAACGCGCATTGCCATCTCCTCGGATCAACAGCGGTGGGAGCCCGCCGCCCCGCCCCGTTGCCGGGACGCGGCGACGCGCCCGGATTCAGGCCACGGACACGCCGGCGACCGCGGGAGCGGCCGGGGGGATACGCAGGAATTCCACCGTCTGCCGGCGCACGGACGTGCGGGCAAGGAGCATCGACGCCCGGGGGCGATCGGATGGCGCGATTGCGCTGTGACCTTCAGAAAGCCGATGCGGAACGACGCCACCGGCGTGACTGCGGGTCTGGAGACGGGGCTTCATGAGCATGGGAGTCCAGGACCAACGACCCCAAGGTACGCAATCGCGCCCGGGCTGGCAATCGCCCCGGCCGGGCCCGGCCATGACCTCTGGCCTACACCATGCTCACCCCGGATGCCCTAGGCTTCGGCGTCCGTTGCCCAAACCCCGGGGATTCCATGAACCTGCGCCAGATCAAGCCACTCGCCCTCGCCTTCTCCATCACCGTCGCCCTGGCCGCCTGCCAGAAGGCCGAAACGCCGGCCGCCGAGCCGGTCGCCGAGGCCCCGAAGCTCACCGTCGACCTCTCGCAGGTCGCCCAGCAGCCGATCGCGCTGAAGGCCGACGACATCAGCCCCGAGATCCTGGCCTGCCAGGACTTCAACGGCCACGTGAACGCCAAGTGGCTCGCCGCCAACCCGGTGCCGGCCGACCGCACGACCTGGGGCGCCTTCCCGGCGCTGGGCGAGCGCTCGCTGCAGGTGCAGCACGAAATCGCCAAGGCCGCGGCCGCCGGTGATTTCCCGGAAGGCAGCATGGAGCGCAAGGTCGGCGACTTCTTCAAGGCCGGCATGGACGAGGCCGCGATCGAAGCGGCCGGCATCACGCCGATCCAGCCCGAGCTCGACCGCATCGCCGCCATCGCCAGCAACGCCGACATCCCGGCCTACCTCGGTGAAGCCTATGCCGAAGGCAACGGCATGCTGTTCGGCTTCTACGCCATGGCCGACTACAACGACTCCAACACCAACATCGCCTACGCCACCCAGGGCGGCCTGTCGCTGCCCGAGAAGGCCTACTACCTCGAGGACCGCGAGGACTACAAGGCCGCCCGCGCCGCCTTCCTGGTCCACGTCGAGAAGCTGATGACGCTGGCCGGCGCCGACGCCGAGACCGCCAAGGCCCAGGCCCAGCAGGTGCTCGACTTCGAGACCCGCATCGCCAAGTCCTCGCTCGGCCGCGTCGAGCTGCGCGACCCGGCCACCCGTTACAACCCGGTGAGCCTGGCCGACGCCAACGCCAGCACGCCGAACTTCGACTGGACCGCGTTCTTCGCCGCGCTCGACGTCGACGCCCCGGCCAGCTTCTCGCTGGCGATGCCGGGCTTCTTCAAGGAATTCGACGCGATGCTGGCCGACGTGCCGGTGGAGCAGTGGAAGACCTGGCTGCAGTTCCGCGCCATCGACAGCGCCGCGCCCTACCTGAGCAGCGCCTTCGAGCAGGCCAACTTCGAGTTCTACCGCAAGACGCTCTCCGGCCAGCAGGAGATGCAGCCGCGCTGGAAGCGCGTGCTCGGCGCGCTCAACGGCAGCATGGGCGAAGGCTTCGGCCAGCTCTACGTCGCCCAGGCCTTCCCGCCGGAGTCCAAGGCCAAGATGGAGGCCCTGGTGCAGAACCTGATGGCCACGCTCAAGGTCCGCCTCGAGAACCTCGAGTGGATGAGCGAGGAGACCAAGGTCAAGGCGATCGAGAAGTGGTCCACCTTCACCCCGAAGGTCGGCTACCCGGACAAGTGGCGTGACTGGAGCGGCCTGGAAGTGGGCGGCGACAGCTACGCGCAGAACCTGATGCGCGCCGCGGCCTTCAACTACCGCTACAACCTCGACAAGATCGGCAAGCCGGTCGACCGCAGCGAGTGGGGCATGAGCCCGCAGACGGTGAACGCGTACTACCGCTCCACCGCCAACGAGATCGTGTTCCCGGCCGCGATCCTGCAGCCGCCGTTCTTCGACGTGAACGCCGACGACGCGCTCAACTACGGCGGCATCGGCGCGGTGATCGGCCACGAGATGCTGCACGGCTTCGACGACCAGGGCAGCAAGTTCGACGCGGCCGGCAACATGGCCAACTGGTGGACCGACGCCGACCGCGCCAACTTCAACGCGCGCACCGACAAGCTGGCCGAGCAGTACAGCGGCTACGAGGCGCTGCCGGGCATGAACGTCAACGGTCGCCTGGGCCTGGGCGAGAACATCGCCGACCTCGGCGGCGTCACGGTCGCCTACGACGCGCTCAAGCGCGCCCAGGGCGAAGGCTTCAGCGATCCGATGGTCGACGGCTTCAGCCAGGACCAGCGCTTCTTCATGAACTGGGCCACGGTCTGGCGCATCGCTTTCACCGAGGCGCAGCTCAAGCAGCAGCTGACGGTCGGCCCGCACTCGCCGGGCATGTTCCGTGCGGTCGGCGCACCCTCCAACCTGCCGGCCTTCGCCGAAGCCTTCGGCTGCAAGGAAGGCGACAAGATGGTCCGCTCGGGCGAAGACCGCGTCGTCATCTGGTAACCCCCTGCACCATCGCGTGACCCTGAAAAGCCCGGCCCCGCGCCGGGCTTTTCGTTTCCCGCCCTGCCGCCGGCGTGCGCATTGCGCACGAACGGCTTCACACCGGGACTTCTCGGCAGCGCCGCCGCCCACTCAACCAGTACTTCTGCCCGCCGTCTTGCTAGCGCCATCCCTGGCAGCAAACGTCGGCCGTTACGGGCCTCCTGCCCTTCACTTCAGAAGTACTGGTTGATTGTGCGACGTCGCCCCGGGAGTCCGTCGCACACCGCATCGAGATCAAGAGCGAAGCCGGAACATCGGCGTTCTGGCTCGCGGCTGCCCTCGCTCCGGGCCGTGCCCTGGCTGTCGACTTTGCTTTTGCGCTCGTTCTTGATCTTGAGCCGGTGTGCCACGGACGGTCGGAGCGCCGCCCTGCGACGATAGGGTTCGACGAAGTGGAGGCAGGAGGCCGGAACGGCCGCCCCTCAATGGGCAGGACGCCGTGTTGAGGGGCGGGCGGCGAACCCTATCGTTGCTGGGCGGAGCTGCCGGGACGTTCCGAAGTGCGGCGGTTCGTGCGCAAGGCGCACGTGCAAGGGTGACGAGTGGCCTATGCCGGGACGGGGGGAGGGGTCCAGAATCGCGGGGTTGCCCGCGACCGCGGGCGGCCCACTTTTCCTGATGGCCCGGACGGGCCTGGAGCTTCCCGTGAATCCTCGCAACCTCAAGCCCCTCGGCCTGGCCCTCGCGGTCGGCGTCGCCCTCGCCGCCTGCCAGAAGACCGAAGCCCCGGCCGACACGGCCGCCGCCCCGGTCGCCGCCGCGCCCGTGGTCGACCTGGCCACCCTCAAGACCCCCGCCATCTCGCTGCAGGCCAGCGACGTGGACACCAACATCGCCGCCTGCCAGGACTTCGACGGCTTCGTGAACTCGAAGTGGCTGGCCGCCAACCCGGTGCCGTCCGACCGCACCACCTGGGGCCCGTTCGTGGTGCTGTCCGAGCGCTCGCTCGAGATCCAGCAGAAGCTGGTCGAGAACCTCGCCGCGCAGGAAGGCGCCACCGGCACCGCCAAGCTGATCGGCGACGTCTGGGCCACCGGCATGGACGAGGCCGCGGTGAACGCCGCCGGCATCGCGCCGATCCAGCCGATGCTCGACGAAATCGCCGCGCTCGAGGGTCCGGAAGCGATCGCCGCCTTCATCGCCGCCAGCTACGCCAAGGGCCAGGGCTTCGTGTTCGGCTTCGGTCCGAGCCCGGACTTCAAGGATTCCAGCGTCAACATCGCCTACGCCAGCCAGGCCGGCCTCGGCCTGCCGGATCGCGACTACTACTTCGACGAAAAGCACGCCGCGGTGCGCGAGGCCTACGTGGCGCACATCGCCAAGGTGCTGCAGCTCGCCGGCGCCGACGAAGCCACCGCCACGGCCCAGGCCGCCGACGTGATGGCCTTCGAGACCCGCCTGGCCAAGGTCTCGGCCTCGAGCGAGCAGCTCTCGCGCGACGTGTCGCTGTACTACAACCCGGTGAGCGTGGCCGATGCGGATGCGCTGACGCCGAACTTCAAGTGGTCGGCCTTCTTCGCCTCGCAGGGCCTCGAGGCGCCGGCGATGTTCTCGCTCGCCCAGCCTGATTTCCACAAGGAAGTCAGCACCATGCTGGCCGACGTGCCGGCCGCGACCTGGCAGGCCTACCTCCGCTTCCAGGCGGTGGACGGCCTGTCGCCGTTCCTGTCCGACGCGTTCGCGCAGGAGAACTTCAATTTCTACGGCAAGACCCTGCGCGGCCAGGCAGAGCAGCAGCCGCGCTGGAAGCGCGTGCTCAACACCATCAACGGCCAGATGGGCGAGGCGCTGGGCAAGGAGTACGTCGACGTCGCGTTCTCGCCGGAAGCCAAGGCGCGCATGCAGGAGCTGGTGGGCAACCTCAGCACTGCGCTCAAGGCGCGCATCGAGAACCTGGAGTGGATGAGCCCGGAGACCAAGGAACAGGCGCTGGTGAAGTGGGCCTCGTTCACGCCCAAGATCGGCTACCCGGACAAGTGGCGCGACTGGAGCGGCCTGCAGACCAGCCGCGACAGCTTCGTGGCCAACCTGATGGCCGCGGGTGAGTTCAACCACAAGTTCAACCTCGCCAAGATCGGCCAGCCGGTGGACAAGACCGAGTGGCAGATGAGCCCGCAGACGGTGAACGCCTACTACAACCCGCTGGCGAACGAGATCGTGTTCCCGGCCGCGATCCTGCAGCCGCCGTTCTTCGACCTCGCCGCCGACGACGCGGTGAACTACGGCGGCATCGGCGCCGTGATCGGCCACGAGATGATCCACGGCTACGACGACCAGGGCAGCCGCTTCGACGCCACCGGCAACTTCAAGAACTGGTGGACCGAGGCCGACATGGCGGGCTTCCAGGAGCGCACTGGCCGCCTCGTGTCGCAGTTCAACGAGTACGGCTACGGCGACGACATGAAGGTCAACGGCAACCTGACCCTGGGCGAGAACATCGCCGACCTGGGCGGCCTGGCCGTGGCCTACGACGCGCTGCAGAAGGCCCTGGAGAACAAGCGCGTGGCCGAGATCGACGGCTACGGCCCGAACCAGCGCTTCTTCATGAACTGGGCCACGGTGTGGCGCGTGAACTACAAGCCGGAAGAGCTGAAGGTCCGCCTGCAGACCGACCCGCACGCCCCGGCCCGCTTCCGCGCGATGGGCGCGCCCTCGAACCTGCCGGCCTTCGCCGACGCCTTCGGCTGCAAGGAAGGCGACCCGATGGTCCGCAGCGGCGAGGCCAAGGTCGCCATCTGGTAAGCCTTCTGCGCCGCGTTACCCCGAAAAGCCCGGCCCCGCGCCGGGCTTTTCCTTTCCGCCCCCCGCTCCCTGTAGGAGGGACTTCAGTCCCGAAGCCCTTCGCGAAAAGCTTCGGGACTGAAGTCCCTCCTACAGGGCGGGCGGCGCAGGCGGTAGAATCGCGGTCCCCCAAGTCGGAGTCCGCCATGCCCCTTCGCATGCGCCCCCTGTTCCCGTCGCTCCTGATTGCCCTGCTGGCCGCCGGCCCCGTGGCCGCCCAGCAGCGGGCCCCGCTGGCCTGCGCCGACTTCTACGGGCATGCCAATGCCGCCTGGCTGGCGCAGAACAAGCTGCCCGCCGGCACGGCCTCGTTCAGCCGCTGGGACCAGCTCAATGCGCTGGGCGTGCAGCAGCGCGACCAGGTGCTGGCCGCGACCACCGCCCCGGCCAATGCCACCGTCTCGGTTCGCCTGGCCGACCTGTTCGCCAGCGCCGGCGACGAGGCCGCCATCGAAGCCCAGGGCATCCGCCCGATCGAGCCGATGCTGGCCATCGTCAACAAGATCCGCCGCCCGCGCGACATCGCCCCGGCCATCGCCGCCCTGCACGCCGCCGGCATGCCGCTGATCGTCGACCTGCAGGTGCTGCGCGATGCCCGCGGCAACCCCTACGCCCAGGTCGGCCCGGGCGGCATGGGCCTGCCCGACCCCGGCTTCTATGGCAATGCCGATCCGCTGGTGCAGCCGGTCGAGGCGCGCTACCAGGCCGCCGTCGCCGAGTGGCTGAAGCTGACCGGCTCGGCTCCGGCCAAGGCCGCCGCCGAAGCCGCCGCGGTACTGCAGATGGAGCGCCAGCTGGCCAAGGCCACCCTGCCCGGCGTGTCCTTCACGGTGATGCCGACCGCGGAAGCCGAGAAGCTGGCCGCCGGCCTCGGCCTCAAGAACCTGCTGGCCGCGCACGGCCTCAAGGCGACCGAAGTGGCGATGACCGGCCCCGAATTCTTCGTGGCCCTCGACCAACTGATCGCCCGCACCAAGCCCGAGCAGTGGAAGACCTACCTGCGCGCGCACATCGCCCGCGACATGGCGCCGACGCTGGGCAAGGCCTTCAACGACCCGTGGGCCCAGCTCTACGACGTCACCCTGCGCGGCCAGGACGCGCCGACGCCGCGCGCCCTGCGCGCCCGCTGGGTGCTCGAGGCGCGCGTGCCCGAGCTGATCGACGCGGCCTACACCCAGCGCTTCCTGCCGGTGCCGCGCCAGGAGCGCGCCCAGGCCATCGCCGCCGCCGTGCGCGCCGCCGCCATCGAGCGCGTCGGCCAGGCCGCCTGGCTCAGCGAGGCCGGCAAAGCCAGCGCCCGCCAGCGCCTGGAGTCGATGGGCGTGCAGCTGGGCACCGAAGTGCCGGACAACGTCTTCGACGACCTGCGCTTCAGCCGCGACAACCTCGCCGGCAACGTGATCACCCTGCGCAAGTGGCTGATGAAGTACGCGCTGGTGCGCGCGCGCTTCGCCTGGCCGGCCGAGCAGTGGCAGCCGATGGTGGCCTACCTGCCCAAGGAGAACCGCCTGCTGGTCACCGCCGCCACCCTGCAGCCGCCGGTGCTCGACGACGGCGGCAGCGCCGCCGACTTCGGCAGCCTGGGGGGGCTGGTCGCGCAGCAGATGAGCCTGGCGCTCGCGTTCGAAGGCGCCGACAAGGCCGCCTGGGACAAGCGCATCGCGCCGCTGGTGCCGCAGTACGCCGCCTACTCCGCCACCGGCGGCGCCACGCGCGTCAACGGTGCCGGCTCGCTGGCGCAGAACGCCGCCGACCTCGCCGGCCTCGAGATCGCCTGGGCGGCGCTGAATGCGCAGGGCAAGCCCGACGCCAACGCCGCCAAAGCCTTCTTCACCGGCTGGGCCGGCCTGTGGCCGCGCCAGGACGTGGCCACCGCGCTCGCCGCGGCCCAGGCCAGCGCCATCCACGCGCCGGCCAAGTGGCGCGTCAACGGCCCGCTGGCCAACCTGCCCGCCTTCGCCGAGGCTTTCGGCTGCAAGGGTCGCGTCGCGATGCAGCGGCCCTCCAAGGAGCAGGTCGCCCTCTGGCGCTGATGAACAGTTTCGCTCCCGGACAACGTTGGTTCTCGAGCGCCGAGCCTGAACTCGGGCTCGGCACGGTGCTTCGCCTCGCGGGGCGGCAGGTGCAGATCGTCTTCACCGGCACCGGCGTGGTGCGCATGTACGCGCTGGGTTCGGCGCCGCTGCTGCGCGCCGTGTTCCGGCCGGGCGAGCGCGTGCGCATCGGCGGCCAGGACAAGACGGTCGAGCGCGCCGAGCTGCGCGACGCGCTGATCCACTACACCTGCGACGGCCAGGTGCACACCGAGGGCGAGCTCGACGCCGAGCAGCCGGTGTCGCAGGCCGATTCGCGCCTGCTGTCCGGGCGCGTGGACCGCAACGACCAGTTCGAGTTCCGCCGCGAATGCCTGCAGCGACGCGCCGACGCGCGCGCGCACCCGGGCTGGGGCGTGCTGGGCGCGCGCATCGACCTGATCCCGCACCAGCTGCGCGTGGCCGAGATGGCTGGCCGCCGCCGCCCGCCGCGCCTGCTGCTGGCCGACGAAGTGGGCCTGGGCAAGACCATCGAAGCCTGCCTGGTCACCGCCCAGCAGCTGGCCAGCGGCCGCGCGAAGCGCGTGCTGGTGCTGGTGCCGGAGAGCCTGGTGAACCAATGGTTCGTCGAGCTGCTGCGCCGCTTCAACCTGCCCTTCGCCATCTACGACGAAGAGCGCTGCGAATCGCTGGAGATGACCGAGCCCAAGGCCAACCCCTTCGAGGACGAGCAGTGCGTGATCGCCTCGGTGGACTGGCTCCCCAG
>NZ_AVCK01000065.1 GCF_000747155.1 Arenimonas metalli CF5-1
GGCGCTGGCCGCCGGCTGGGACCTGCTGCTGGTGGACGAGGCGCACCACCTGGTGTGGACGCCGGAGTTCTCCAGCCCGGGCTATGCGCTGGTGGAGGCACTGTCGGCGCGCACGCCGGGCCTGCTGCTGCTCACGGCCACGCCGGAACAACTGGGCCTGGGCGGGCACTTCGCGCGCCTGCGCCTGCTCGACCCCGCGCGCTACACCGACCTCGACGCGTTCCGCGCCGAATCGCGCGGCTACCTTGAACTCTCCGCGCTGGCCGAGCGCCTGCTCGAAGGCCAGTCGCTGACCACCGCCGACATGGCGACGCTGTCGGGCCTGTTCCCGGGCGATGAAGCCGCGCTGGTCGCCCGCCTGGGCCGCATCGCCGCCGGCGATGCCGCCGAGCGCGAGACACTGCTGGCCGACCTGGTCGACCGCCACGGTACCGGCCGCGCGATGGTGCGCAACCGGCGCGCCGCGGTCGGCGGCTTCCCCACCCGCCTGCCTTCCGTCACCACGCTCGACGCGCCCGGGGATCCGACCGTGCTCGGCCGCCTGCGCGCCGAGTTCGCGCACGACGTCGGCGACAGCGACGACGAGCCCGAACACGACTACGCCAGGGACCCGCGCACCGACTGGCTGCTCGGCATCCTCGACCAGGTCGCCCCGGCCAAGGTGCTGCTGCTCTGCCGATCGCGCGCCAAGGTGCAGGCGCTCGAGGAAGCGCTGCGCCTGCGCACCGGCCTGCAGGTCGCGCGCTTCCACGAGGACATGAACCTCCTGCAGCGCGACCGCAACGCCGCCTTCTTCGCCGACCCCGAGGGCGCGCGCCTGCTGATCGCCAGCGAGATCGGCGCCGAGGGCCGCAACTTCCAGTTCGCCCAGCACCTGGTGCTGTGGGACCTGCCGCTGCACCCGGACATGCTCGAGCAGCGCATCGGCCGCCTCGACCGCATCGGCCAGAAGGGCGACGTCAACATCCACGCCGCCGCCGTCGCCGGCAGCGCGCAGGAAGTGCTGCTGCGCTGGGTGCACGAGGGGCTGGACGCCTTCCGCGGCGTGCTGGCCGACGGCCGCGAACTGCTGCGCAGCTTCGGCGCCGAGCTACTGCAGCTGGCCGAACAGGACGCCGATGCGCGCGAACCCGCGCTGACCGAACTGATCGCCCGCAGCCGCGACAAGCACGCCGAACTGACGCGCATCATCGCCGAGGGCCGCGACCGCCTGCTCGAACTGGGCAGCCGCGGCACCGACGGCGGCGAGCTGCTGGCCGCGCTGCAGGGCGACGACCAGCACGCCGCGATGGACGACCACGCGCTGCGCCTGCTCGAGGCCTTCGGCGTGCACAACGAGCCGCTGGGCCCGAACCAGTGGCTGCTCGATCCCGAGCACCTCACGGTGGACGGCTTCGAGGAGTTCAAGCAGGGCCCGCGTGCCGTCACCTTCGACCGCGCCACCGCGCTCGGCCGCGACGACCTGCTCTACCTGCGCGACGACCACCCGCTGCTGCTCTCGGCCAACGAGCTGCTGGTGTCGGGCGAAACCGGCAACGCCGCCTTCCTGGTCGACGACAGCCTGCCGCCGCGCACCGTGGTGATGGAAGCCGTGAACGTGATCGAGTGCGTCGCCCCGCGCGGCCTCGACGTCGAGCGCTACCTGCCGCCCGCGCCGCTGAGCGTGGCGGTGGATACCCGCCTGCAGGTGCGCGCGGAGTTCGCCCCGGGCGAACGCGCCCGCCTGCGCGCCGGCGACCGCGTCTTCGACCTCTCACCCCAGCGCAAGGTGCTGGCCGCGCTGGTGCCGCCGATGCTCGAGCGCGCCCGCGAGGAAGCCTTGCTGCGTGCGCAGGAACGCGTGGCCGAAGCGGTGGCGAAGGCCGACGCGCTGCTGGGCGCCGAGATCGCCCGCCTGCGCGCTCTGGCGAAGGTGAACCCGGCCGTGCGCCACGAGGAAATCACCGCGCTGGAGCAGGAGCGCGAGCAGCTGCTCGCCATCCTCCCCACCGCCCGCCCCCGCCTCGACAGCCTCCGCCTCGTCGCCAGCACCGACTTCCTCCAGCTCCGCCGCTGACAAGAAAAAGGGGTCAGAGTAATTATTCTTTTGAAACGAATAATTACTCTGACCCCTTTTTCTCGGCTAGCGGACGAGCCTCGGGCCGCGCGGGCGGAACGGCGGCTGGCCGCGCCAATAGCGGATCACCAGCCAGCCGAACAGCATGCCGCCCAGGTGTGCGAAGTGGGCGATGCCGGAGTTGCTGGCGAACACGCCCATGCCCAGCTCGATCGCGCCGAACACGATCACGAAGGTGCGGGCCTTCATCGGAATCGGCGGGATCAGCAGCATCACCTGCCGGTTCGGAAACAGCATGCCGTAGGCCAGCAGCAGGCCGAACACGCCGCCCGAGGCGCCGATGGTGGGATAGACGCCCTGCCCCGTGATGCCCGAGGTCACCACCGCCAGCTGGATCAGGCCGGCGCCGACGACGCAGATCAAGAAATAGGCCAGGAAGCGGCGCGTGCCCCAGGTCTGCTCCAGCGAGCTGCCGAACATGTACAGCGCCAGCCCGTTGAAGAACACGTGGCCGAAGCTGCCATGCAGGAAGCCGTAGCTGAGGACCTGCCACGGCAGGAAGCCCACGGTGATCGGCGAGCCGTCGGCCGCGAAGCCGGCGGAGTACTCGCCCAGCGGCCACAGCGCGAAGTACATCAGCAGCGGTTCGGGCAGGAACTGCTGCAGCAGGAAGCCGATGCCGAGGGCCCAGAGCAGGCCGGCGGTGGCCGGAGGCAGTCGCATGGGGAAGTGCCGGTGGGGAGCCAGCCCGTATCATAGCGGCATGGCCCCGCCCCTTCCGTTGATCCCCGGTGACGATGCGCTCGACGCGCTGGCCGGCGTGCTGCGCACGCGCGACTGGGCCACGCTGGCGCTGGACGCCACCGATGCCCGCCTGCACGCCGCCGCCGATGAAGCGCGCGCCCACGCCGCCGCTGGCCGCCTGGTGCCCGCCGCCACCGGCCGCGCCGACGGCCGCCAGTTCGCCGGGCTGCGCGGCGACGCCACGCTCTGGCTCGATGACCCCGCCTGCGGGCCGGCGGCGCGGGAACTGCTCGCCTCGCTCGATGCGCTTCGCAGCGGCCTGAACCGCCGTCTGCTGCTGGGGCTTGAGGAGGTCGAGGCGCACTTCGCGCACTACCCGCCCGGCGCCGGCTACGCCCGCCACCGCGACCGCTTCCGCAGCGACGATGCGCGCGTGCTGTCGCTGGTGCTTTACCTCAATCCCGACTGGCCGGACGCCGCCGGCGGCCAGCTGCGCCTGCACCTGCCGGCGGGCCCGGTGGACATCGCGCCTCGCCTGGGCACGGTGGCGATTTTCCTGAGCGCCGAAGTCGACCACGAGGTGCTGCCGGCGACGCAGCCGCGCTTCAGCGTCGCGGCCTGGTTCCGCCAGCGCCCGCGGGCCTGAGGCTCAGCGCTTCACCGCCGGCGGCGCCCACAGCATCTCGTCCAGCGTCGGCGCCGCGCGCTGCCCGCGCACCCGCCCCGCCTCGACCCGCACGCCTTCCGAACGCAGCCGCTGCACCTGCTCGTCGAAGCCTTCGGAACCTTCGGGGAAGGCGATGCGGCCATCGGAACGCAGCACCCGATGCCAGGGCAGCCCCGGCTCGTCGCCCGCCGACAGGATGCGCGCCACCAACCGCGCCCGTCCCGGCAGCCCGGCGCGCCGCGCCACTTCGCCGTAACCCGCCACTTCGCCCGCGGGAATGGCGCGCACCGCCGCGAGGATGCGCTGGCGGGCGGCGGCGGGCGTATCGCTGGCGTTGGGCTTTGGGGCCATGGGGGTTTAGGATACCCCTCCCGCAGATTTCCACGCCGCCATGCAGAACTTCGAACAGATCCGCAGCCACCTCCAGGGCAAGTACAAGCTCACCGCCAGCGAGCCTTACCTGGCCTGCGTGCAGCTCTCGCTCGACAAGGGCAAGCGCCACCAGAGCATCTTCCTGTCGGAGATGGTCGGCGAGGACGAGCGCCCCTACCTGCGGGTCAGCACCGTGATCGCGCCGATGACCGGCATCGACGCCCGCCGCATGCTGCAGTTCAACTGGCAGAGCCGCGTGGGCTACCTCGCCATCGGCGAACTCGACTCGGTGCCCTACCTGCAGCTCTGCGAAAACCGCCCCTACGACACCCTCACCGCGGCCGAGATCGACCGCCTCGTGCTCGAAATCGGCGGCCTCGGCGACCAGATGGAACGCATGCTCTCCGCCGGCGGCGATCTTCTGTAAGAGTGTTTTTTGACGCGGATTAACGCGGATAAACGCGGATAGGGCAAAGGCGAAGTTGGATCTTCGCCGTGCGCCGCAGTCGGCGAAAATCCACTCAATCTGTTTTTGATCTATCCGCGTTCATCCGCGTTAATCCGCGTCAAAAAAACCGCTCTCCCATCACCCCCACCCCATCGCTGTGACGCCCTTGAGGAGGAGCCAGGCGAGGCCGCCCGAGGCGGGGATGGTGAGGATCCAGGCCCAGACGATCTTCTGGATCACGGACCACTGCAGCGCGCGCGGGTTCTTCGCCACGCCCACGCCCATGATCGCGGTCGAGATGCTGTGGGTCGTGGACACCGGCATGCCGAAGTGCGCCGCCAGCGTCAGGATCGTGGCCGAGCTGGTTTCCGCCGCGAAGCCGTGGATGGGATGCAGCTTCACCATCTTGTGGCCCAGCGTCTTGATGATGCGCCAGCCGCCGGCCGCCGTGCCGGCCGCCATCACCAGCGCGCAGGTGACGATGATCCAGGTCTCGATGCCCTCGCTGTCGCCCGGGTGCATGAAGGCCAGCCAGCCCGGCAGGTTGTCGAGCGTGCCCGCCGCCTCGGCGCCGATCAGCGCCAGCGCGATGATGCCCATGGTCTTCTGCGCATCGTTGGTGCCGTGGGCGAAGCCCATGTAGGCCGCCGACACGATCTGCGACTTGCCGAACACGGCGTTGATCCAGCGCGGGCGCGAAATGCGCGCCAGCCATCCGCCGGCCCCGTTCATGGCGCTGATGATCGCCATCAGCCCGCCCATCATCAGCAGGCCGAGGGTGAAGCCCGCGACCGGCGAGCTGATCATCGGCACGATCACCTTCCAGAAGATGCCCTGGTTCTTGGTCCAGTGCTCGGCCTCGCGCGCCCAGATCAGCGCATCGAGGTCACCGCCCGAGGCGGCCAGCGCCGCGCCGCACAGGCCGCCGATCAGCGCGTGGCTGGACGAGGACGGCAGGCCGAACCACCAGGTGATCAGGTTCCAGATGATGCCGCCCGCCAGCGCGCAGATGATCAGCTGGGAAGTCACCAGCACCACCTGGTCGTCGATCAGGCCGGAGGAGATGGTCTTGGCCACCGCCGTGCCGGCCAGCGCGCCGATGAGGTTCATGAAGGCCGCCAGCGCCACCGCCTGGGTCGGGTTCAGGACCTTGGTGGCCACCACGGTGGCGATGGAGTTGGCGGTGTCGTGGAATCCGTTGATGTACTCGAACACCAGGGCCGTCAGGATGACGGCCAGCACCAGGATGAGCGCGGTGGTCATGGCTCAGGCGTTCTTGAGGACGACGCCGTAGATGACGTTGCCGGCGTCGCGGCAGCGGTCGATGGCCTTCTCGAGGATCTCGAACAGGTCCTTGAGGATCAGGTAGCGCATCGGATCGGTTTCATTGGTGTAGGTGTCGCGGTAGAGCTCGAGGATGAGGCGGTCGGCCTCGGCCTCGATCGCCTGCAGCTTGTCGTTGAGGTTCTTGGTGGTCTCGAGGTTCATGCCCTTGCGCAGCAGGCCGACCATTTCCTCGAGCACCACGCAGGCGCGCTCGAGCATGGCGGCGCGCGAGACGAACTCGACGTCGCCGATGCGCTCGGCGGCGAGCATGTAGCGCTCGGCGAACTTCTCCACCACCTTCGGGATCTTGTAGAGCACGTTGCTCAGGGCCTCGATGTCCTCGCGCTCGAGCGCGGTGACGAAGGTGTTCACCAGCTCCTGGCTGATCTGGGCGGCGAGGTTCTTCTCGCGCTGCCGGGCCAGCTTGAACTTCTCCAGCGAGCGCTGGGCCGGCGGGGTGGCGAGCAGCTCGCCCAGGGCGCGGGCGCTTTCACGGGCGGCCGCGGCGCTGGCCTCGAGCAGGCCGTAGAACTTGTCGCCTTTGCCGAAGATGGTCTGGAGGGAAAACATGGATGCGGGCCCCTGGCTGGCCGGGAAGCCCCGGCCGTGGATGTCGAATGTGGCGGCAATATTACAACGGCATGACGCCCGGGCGCCCGCCAGGCAGGCGTACGGCGCCCCCGGAGCCCCGGCCGGGCCGGGCCGCTGTGGCATAGTTCACGCTCCGCCCGCCCCTCCCTGAACGGAATCCCGTGCCGGCCCGTCCCGGCAGCCCATGACCCTCGCCCTCGCCATCGTCCTGTTCCTGGTCATCTGCAACGGCTTCTTCGCCCTGTCGGAGATGTCGGTAGTCGCCTCCCGCAAGCCCAAGCTGCGCCAGATGGCCCAGGACAGCCGCCGGGCCGAGGCCGCCCTGGCCCTGGCCGAGCATCCCGAGCGCTTCCTGTCCACGGTGCAGGTGGGCATCACCTCGATCGGCATCCTGACCGGCATGTTCGGCGGCGACGCGCTGGGCGACGGCATCGCGGCCGGGATCGAACCGCTGGGCCTGGAGCAGCTGGTCGGCGGCTGGCTCGAGCCCGTGCTGGCCTGGATGGGCGTGGACCTGGACGTGAACCAGGCCATCGGCACCGCGATGGCGGTGATCCTGATCACCTACGTCTCGATCATCCTGGGCGAGCTGGTGCCCAAGCGCATCGCCCTGCTGGCCCCGGAGAAGTTCGCCGCCGGCGTCTCGCTGCCCATGTCCTGGGTCTCGAAGATCGCCATGCCCTTCGTCTGGCTGCTGTCGCTGAGCACGCGCAGCATCCTGCGCCTGCTGCGCCTGAACCAGGGCAGCGACAACCAGGTGACGGAAGAAGAGATCCGCCTGCTGGTGGCCGAGAGCCACGAGCAGGGCGTGATCGACGCCGACGAGCGCAACATGATCAACCGCGTGCTGCGCCTGGGCGACCGCAGCAGCGCCGGCCTGATGACGCCGCGCACCCGCATCGTCTGGCTCGACGCCGCCGCCAGCACCGAGGAGAACCTGGCGACCATGCGCGAGACGCCGTTCGCGCGCTACCCGGTCTACCGCGGCAGCGACGCCGACGTGCTCGGCATCCTCGAGGTGAAGTCGCTGACCGGCCTGCTCGGCGCCGGCGCCACCACCACCCCCGACCTGTTCCGCGAACTGCGCCCGGCGCTGTTCGTGTCCGAGTCCACCCACGCCCTGAAGCTGCTCGAGATCTTCCGCGAGGAGCAGCAGACGATGGCCCTGGTGGTGGACGAGTACGGCGACATCCAGGGCATGGTCTCGGCCAACGACCTGCTGGGCGCCGTGCTGGGCCGCGTGCAGGCCACGGAGACCGAGGACGACGAAGCCCTGGTGGTCACCCGCGCCGACGGCTCGCTGCTGGTGGACGGCCGCCTCTCGACCGAGGAGCTGCGCGAGGTGCTCTCGGTCAACGCCCTGCCCGGCGAGGAAGAACACGACTATCACACCGTCGCTGGCATGGTGATCGCGCGCTTCGGACGCATCCCCCACGCCGGCGAATTGTTCGACTGGGAAGGCTGGCGTTTCGAAGTGGTGGACCTGGACGGCGCCCGGATCGACAAGCTGCTGATTTCAAGGCTGCCGGACGCCGACGATTCCCCGGCAATTTAGGGCCGATAAAGCCGGCCCCCCACAGACTCCGGCCCCGATGAGCCCAGAAATCAGCACGCGCGCCCTGTTGCATGCCCTGGCCGAGGGGCGCGCGGGGCATTCGCTGACGCTGGGCGACCTGCTCGACCAGTTCCGGGCCCGGGCCTTCGGCGTGTTCCTGCTGATCGCGGTGCTGCCGGCCTTCGTGCCGCTGCCGATCGGCGCGGGCGCCATCAGCGGCCCGCTGGTGTCGCTGATCGGGCTGCAGCTGATGTTCCAGCTGGCCCATCCCTGGATCCCCGGCTTCCTGTCGCGGCGCGAGCTCTCGCGCGAGGGCGTCGAGAAGTTCCGCAACCGCACCTCGCGCCTGCTGGGCTGGCTGGAAAAGATCAGCCGCCCGCGCGCCGAGGCGATCATCGACCATCCCGCCGCTCGCACCTTCACCGGCCTGATGCTGGTGCTGCTGGGCGCCCTGCTGGCGCTGCCGCTGCCGGCCACCAACTATCCCTTCGGCCTGATCCTGCTGGCCTTCGCCATTGCCCTGATCGAGCGCGACGGCCGGCTGATGCTCGCGGCCTGGGCGCTGGGGCTGGCCGAGCTGGTGGTGGTGGGCTTCTTCTCCGGGCAGATCGCCACCTGGGTGGGCGACCTGTTCCGCTGACTACTCGCGGAAGCGGCGCTGCATCTCCGACGCCGGCATCGGCCGGCCCAGCCAGAAGCCCTGGCCCTGGTCGCAGCCGCGCTCGCGCAGCACTTCGTACTGGCCTTCGGCCTCGATGCCCTCGGCGACCACGGTGATGCCGAGCGAGTGCGCCATCGCGATGATGGCCGAGGTCAGCGCCAGGTCGTCCGGATCGCGCAGCACGTCGGCCACGAAGCTGCGGTCGATCTTGACGCCGTCCACCGGCACGCGGCGCAGGTGGCTCAGGCCCGAGAAGCCGGTGCCGAAGTCGTCCAGCCACACCTTCACCCCGGTCGCGCGCAGGCGCGACAGCAGCGCGCTGGCCTGCACCTCGTCGCCGAGCACGGCGGTCTCGGTGAGCTCCAGGTGCAGCTGCTTGGGCAGCACGCCGGTGGCGGCCAGCGCGCTGGCCACGACATCGGGCAGGTCGCCCGTGCGCAGCTGGCGCGGCGAGATGTTCACCGACACGAACGGCGGCTCCATGCCCGGCTGCGACCACGCGGCCGCGTCCTGGCAGGCCTGCACCAGCACGTGCCGGCCCAGCGATTCGATCAGGCCGCTCTGCTCGGCCACTTCGATGAAGACCGACGGCGGCACCACGCCCAGGCGCGGATGCTGCCAGCGGCACAGCGCCTCGGCGCCCATCAGGCGGCGATCGGCCAGGCGGTAGATCGGCTGGTAGTGCAGGCTCAGCTCGCCGCGCTCCCAGGCGCCGCGCAGCTCTTCCTCGAGCTGCACGCGGCGCTCGACCGCCTGGTCCATGGCCTTGGAGTAGAAGCGGTAGCAGCCCTTGCCCGCGACCTTGGCCTGGTACATCGCGATGTCGGCGTTCTTGAGCAGCTGGCCGGCGCTGGAGGCGTCGAACGGGAACAGCGTGATGCCCACCGACGCGCCCAGGAACACCTGCCGCCCGCGCAGCACCAGCGGCCGCTGGATCTCCTCGATCAGCGACTCGGCCAGGTGGCCGGAGCTGGCGCGAATGTCCTCGGCCATGAACAGCACGATGAACTCGTCGCCGCCGAAGCGCGCGATCTCGGCGCCGACGCCACCCAGGCGTTCGACCGCCATGCGGATGCGCATCGACAGCTGGCCCAGCACTTCGTCGCCGGCCTCGTGGCCCAGGGTGTCGTTGACGCGCTTGAAGTCGTCGAGGTCGACGAACAGCAGCGCCAGCTCGCCGCTGCTGGCCTGCAGCGTCAGCAGGCGGTCGTCCAGCGCTTCGCGGAAGGCGAGGCGGTTGGACAGGCCGGTCAGCGAATCGGTGTAGGCCATGCGGCGGATGTCGCGGTCGTGGCGCGCCACCGATTCGCTCATGCGCGCGAAGGCCCGCACCAGTTCGCCGATTTCGTCCTGGCGGTCCGAGGACACCTTCACGTCGGCGTAGCGGCCCTGCTCGATGCGCGCGGCGGCTTCGGCCAGGCCGCTGATCGGCGTCACGATCCGCCGCTGCAGCAGGCCCATCGCGCTCACGCCCATCGCCACCAGCGCCGCCATCAGCGCCAGGATCCAGCCCAGGTGTTCGTTGCTCGCGGCCTGCAGGCGCTCGGCCAGCGGCTCGAGCATCTCCTGCTCGCGGCGGTTGGCGCTCTCGCGCGAGAGGCCGACGCGGACGCCGCCGATGCGCTCGCCGCCGATGCGGATCGGGCTGGCGACGTCGAGCAGCTTGTCGCTCCACTGGCCGTGCACGCCCTCGGCATTGAGCGCCTCGTAGGCCATCGGGTCGGACATCGGCTGGCCGAAGGCCGGGATGTCGCCGGAACCGTCGTGCACCACCTGGCCCTCGGCGTCGTGGATGACCACGTACACCACGTCGGGCTGCCGCAGCGTGGCGCGGGCCAGTTCGCCCAGCTTGGCCAGGTCGAGGTAATAGAGTGGATTCGTGGCTGCGTCGGCCAGCTGGCTCGACAGCGTCTGGCCGCGGCCGAGCAGGCCCTCGCGCGCGAGCTCGCGCATGGCGCTGGCGCTGAGTTCGCGGGCGTCGCGGCTGCTGGCCTTCTCGTGCAGCCAGAGCGCCGCCACCAGCGCGGCGATGACCAGCATCACGCCGCACATGATCAGCAGCAGTTCGACGCGCAGGCCGAGCTTCACGGGCAGCTTCATTCCAGCGCCTCGCGGATCTCGCGGGCGCCGCGGCGCAGGTTGTCCAGCCGGACCTGGGTGGCGGCGTCGGCCTCGTAGAAGCCCGTGGTGCGGAAGAACTGGCGCAGTGCGTCGCGCGCCTGCGGGTCGGTGCTGGCGCCGAGCAGGACTTCCTTGAGCCGCGCCTCCACCGCCGGGGACATGTTGCCGTTGACCAGCTCCATCGCGCGCGGCACCGGGTCGGTGGTGTGGATCACCACCAGGTCGCGCCGGAAGGCTTCCGACACGCGCTGCAGCTGGTCCCAGTCCTGGTCGCTGAAGCCGCCGGCGTCCACCAGGCGCTTGTGCACCCAGGCCGCCAGGTTGGCATCGGTGTTGGCGAACACGTAGCCGACGCTGCCGGGCTCGCGGCCTTCCAGCGGCGACACCATCAGGCCCATCGGCAGGCGGCGCTCGCGCAGGGCCAGGGCCGGCACCAGGTAGGCGCTGGTGGAGGACGGCGACTGGAAGGCGATGGTCTTGCCCAGCAGCTGCGAGAGATCGGTGATGCCGCTGTCGCGGCGCACGAACACCACGCTGCGGTACTCGCGGGCGCCGCTGCGTTCGGTCAGCAGCAGCGGGCGGGCGCCGGCGCGATCGGCCAGCAGCAGGCCGGTGCCCGGGGTCTCGGTGACCCAGTCGACCTTGCCGCGGCGCAGGTAGCTCATCATCTGCTGCGGGTCGCGGGCCATCAGCACCCGGCCCTCGGTGATGCCGACGGTGCGCATGCGCGGCACCACGTAGTCGAGCAGCGGCTTGAGCTGCTCGTGGTGGCGGCGGGGATCGTCGCTGATGCGGCCCAGCACCAGCACGCCGTCGGCGGCGGCGGCCGGGCCGGCCAGCAGCAGGAACAGGAGGAACAGCAGACGCCGGGCGCCGGACGTGTTGCGGGGTGGCTTGGGCGTCACTTCGGGCTCGGGGGCGTCAGGACTACTGGGGGCCTACTCTATTCGCCCCACGGCGACCGCGCTAGGCGGCCCCGCCCCGGGCCAGCCGGGCCATGCGCTGGGCCTCGGCCAGGATGCCGCGCAGGATCTTGACCTCGCGCGCGTCGAGCCCGGCCCGCAGGTACAGGCGGCGCAGGCGCGACATGACCATCTCGGGCGGCTTGCCCTTGTGGAAGTCGATGTCGTGGAGGGCCTGGTCGAGGTGCCGGAAATAGCCCTCGAGTTCGTCGGCGGTGGCCGGCGGCTCGACCTCCGGCGGCGGCATCGGCCGGCCCGAGGCCAGGGCGTCCCCGGCCCGGGCCAGCACGGCCAGCCGCAGTTCGTAGGACAGCACCTGCACGGCGGCCGCGAGGTTGAGCGAGCTGAAGCCCGGGTCGGTCGGGATGCCCACCGTGTAGTGGCAGCGCTGCAGTTCGGCGTTCTCGAGCCCGGTGCGCTCGCGGCCGAACAGCAGGGCCACCGGGCCCCGGCCCACCGCCTCGACCAGCGTTTCGGCGGCCTCGCGCGGGCTAAGCTCCGGCAGCGGCACGTGCCGGCGCCGGGCGCTGGTGCCCAGCACGAGGTGGCAGCCGGCCAGGGCGCCGTCCAGGTCCGGGTGCACGGGGGCCGCTGCCAGCAGGTCGTCGGCGCCGGCGGCCAGGGTGTTGGCCTCGGGGTCCGGGAAGCGCTCGGGGGCGACCAGGTGCAGGGCCGACAGCCCCATGGTCTTCATGGCGCGCGCGGCCGAGCCGATGTTGCCCGGGTGCTGGGTGCCGACCAGCACGATGCGGAGGTTGGGAAGGCCGTCGATCATCGTTTTAGAGGCCCTGTTCAGGGCAACCTGTTATCCTTTGCGCCGCGCCGGCTCGACCGGCCCCTTGTTCTCTTCACAATCCAGCGGACCTTTGGACGGGCATATGCAGAAACCTGTCGTCAACGTCATGGTCAAGGCGGCCCGTTCGGCCGGCAACTTGATCCTGCGCCACATGAGCAAGCTCGACAGCCTGAGCGTCTTCGAGAAATCGAAGCAGGACTACGCGAGCGAAGTCGACGCCCAGGCCGAGGCGGAGATCATACGCGAGCTGCGCCGCGCGTTCCCGGACTACGCCATCCTGGCGGAGGAATCGGGCGCGATGGGCTCGGGCCGCCACACCTTCGTCATCGATCCGCTGGACGGCACCTCGAACTTCCTGCGCGGCTTCCCGCACTTCTGCGTGTCGATCGCGCTGTGCGAGGGCGGCGAGCCGGTGCACGGCGTGATCTTCGACCCGCTGCGCAACGAGCTCTTCACCGCCTCGCGCGGCGCGGGCGCGGTGCTCAACGACAAGAAGATCCGGATCGGCGAGCGCAAGGACCTCAACGGCGCGATGCTGATCACGGGCTTCCCGCCGCGCGAGCGCAAGCGGGTGGCGCCGCACCTGGCGGCGCTGGAGGCGGTGCTGGGCGAGGCCGAGGACATCCGCCGCACCGGTTCCGCGGCGCTCGACCTGGCCTACGTGGCCTGCGGCCGGGCCGACGCCTACTTCGAGGCGGGCGTGAAGCCCTGGGACATCGCGGCGGGCCTGCTGCTGGTCCGCGAGGCCGGCGGGCGGGTCTGCGACTTCCGGGGCGGCGGCGACAAGCTGCTCATGTCCAGCCAGATCGTCGCGGGCAACCTCAAGATCACCGAGCACCTGCAGAAGGCCATCGTGAACTCCAACTACGCGGCCGCCTTCTCGGTCTGATCCAACCCGCCATCGCTGCTTCGAAAAAGGGGTCAGAGTGTTTATCCGTTTCCATCGGATATCCACTCTGACCCCTTTCTTGTGGCCGGGAACTTTTGACGCGGATTAACGCGGATGTACGCGGATAGAGCCAAGGAAAGTGTGGCGCACGGCGCGTCGGATGGCCCCGCGAAACTCCAATCCAGTCGCTTCTGCCCTATCCGCGTCTATCCGCGTTAATCCGCGTCAAACGCTCCAAAATGAAAGGCCCGCCGAAGCGGGCCTTTCCGGAAGTGCGAAGCCCCCCTTGGTAAGGGGGGCGCGCCGAAGGCGCGGGGGATCGGAAGTGATGAGCCCGGGGCCCGCGATCTGCGAAGCAGGTCGTGGGATAACACCAGCGAATGCTGGTGTTACGGCCGGCGGGCGAGCTCTGCTTCGATGTCGTCCTTGGCGCGCGGCATCAGGTCCTGCTTGGTGACGCCCATCAGCAGCAGCAGCGGGCAGGCCACGAAGATCGAGGACAGCGTGCCGAACACGATGCCGATCATCTGCGATTCGGCCATGCCCTTGAGCGACTGGCCGCCGTAGAGGTACAGCGCCAGGATGGTCAGGAAGGCCACGAACGACGTGATGATGGTGCGCGACAGCGTCTGGTTGACCGACTTGTTGAGGATCTCGCGCGGCTCGAGCTTGAGCGTGCGGAAGTTCTCGCGCACGCGGTCGAAGACCACGATCGTGTCGTTGATCGAGAAGCCCATCACCGACAGGATGCCGGCCAGCACCGTCAGGTCGAACTCGTGCTGGCTGAGCGCGAACCAGCCGCAGACCACCAGCAGGTCGACCAGCGTGGTGAGGATGGCCGCGATCGCGAACTTGAGCTCGAAGCGCGCCCAGATGTAGGCCAGGAAGCCCAGCACCACGAAGATCGCCGCGTAGACGCCGTTGAGCGCCAGCTCGTTGCCGATCTGCGGGCCGACGAAATCGCTGCGCAGCACCTTGCCCGGGTTGCCCTCGGGCTGGGCCGCAGCCAGGATCGCCGCGCCGCTGTACTCGCGCTGCGTGCCCTCGCCTTCCGCGCCCGGCTCCTGCGGCTGCAGCCGGATCACGATGTCGTTGCCGGCACCGAAGGTCTGCACGACCGCACCGGTGTAGCCGGCGGTCTCCAGCCGCTGGCGCACCTGCTCGACGTCCACCGGCTGGGCGAACTCGATCTCGGTGGCGGTGCCGCCGGTGAAGTCGAGCGCGTAGTTGAAGCCCTTGGTGCCGAGGAAGAACAGCGACGCCAGCATGAGCAGCGCGACCACCGCCAGCGAGACGTAGCGGACGCGCATGAAGTTGATGTTGCTATTGGACGGGAAGAGTTCCACGCCGCCTCCAGGAATGCGTTAGATCGAGACCTTGGCAAGCTTCTTGCGCTTGCCATAGATCAGGGTGGCGATGCCGCGCGACACCGAGACCGCGGTGTACATCGAGGTCAGGATGCCGATGATCAGCGTGATGCCGAAGCCACGGATCGGGCCGGAGCCGAACACCGCCATCGCCACGCCCGCCAGCAGCGCCGTGGTGTTGGAGTCGGTGATGGTGCCCGAGGCCTTGTCGTAGCCGTTGGCGATACTGGCCAGCGGCGTGTTGCCGTTGCGCAGCTCCTCGCGGATTCGTTCGTTGATCAGCACGTTGGCGTCCACCGACATGCCCACGGTGAGCGCGATGCCGGCCAGGCCGGGCAGCGTCAGCGTGGCGCCGATCACCGACATCACCGCCACCACCATCAGCAGGTTCAGCAGCAGCGCCAGGTTGGTGACGATGCCGAACATCTTGTAGTAGACGAGGAAGAACACCAGCACGAACACGAAGGACCAGAACACCGCCGACAGGCCGCGCTCGACGTTCTCCGCACCGAGGCTCGGGCCGATGATGCGCTCCTCGATGATCACCATCGGCGCCGCCAGCGAACCGGCGCGCAGCAGGCGGGCCAGGCTGGCCGCCTCTTCCTGGCTGTCGAGGCCGGTGGTCTGGAAGTTCTTGCCGAACACGCCCTGCAGCACCGCGGCGTTGATCACTTCCTCGCTGACGCGGGAGGTGCGCACTTCCTGGCCATCCACCATCCGCACTTCCGGGATGGTCTCGATGTAGACGGCGGCCATGAACTGGCCGACGTTGTCGCGGGTGTGCGCCAGCATGCGGTTGCCACCGGCGTTGTTGAGCTCGATCTGCACGGCCGGGCCGCCGCCCTGCGGATCCGGGTTCGAGGTGGCGTTGACCAGCTGGTCGCCGGACACGATGACCCGGCGCGACAGCAGGATCGGCATCGGCTTGCCGTCCGGACCCAGCTGGCGCATGTAATAGAGGCGGGCATTGGCCGGCACCACGCCGGTGCGCGCGGCTTCAACGGCCTGGGCGCCGTTGTCCACCACGTGGCGGTACTCGAGGGTGGCGGTGGCGCCGATCAGCTTGCGGGCCTCGGCAGTGTCCTGCACGCCGGGCAGCTGCACCACGATGCGGCTTTCGCCCTGGCGCTGGATGACCTGCTCGCCGACGCCCAGCGAGTTGATGCGGTTGTCGAGCGTGGTGCGGTTCTGCTCGATGGCGCCGTCAATGATCGCCTTGATCTGGGCCGGGGTGACCCGGGCCAGCAGGCGCTCGGGCTGGGCCTCGTCGAAGACCAGCTCGAGCTCGGGCGCGTCGCGGCTGATGGCGGCGCGGACGCGGGCCATGTCGGCGCCGTCGCGCAGCAGCACCTGGATGCCCTCGGCGGTGCGCGACACGCTGGTGTAGGCGAACTTGCCGTCGCGCAGGATCGCCGAGATCTCGTCGGCGAAGCCATTGGTGCGCTTGTCGATGGCCGCCTGCTGGTCCACTTCCAGCAGGAAGTGCACGCCGCCCTGCAGGTCCAGGCCCATCGACATCGGGTCGGCGCCCATCACCGTCAGCCACGAGGGCACGGTGGAAGCGAGGTTGAGCGCGACCGTGTAGCCCTGCCCCAGCTCGGTGCGCAGCAGGTCGGCGGCCTGGGTCTGCACGTCGGGGTTGGCGGTGCGGACGACGAGGTTCTCGCCCTCGACCGCGACCGACTTGGCCTCGACCTTGGCGGCCTCGAGCACGCCGCGGACCCGCAGGGCCAGCGAGTCGTCGATGGTGCTGCCGCGGTTGGCCGCGATCTGCACCGCCGGGTCCTGCGGGTACAGGTTGGGCAGCGAGTAGAACACCGACAGCGCGATCACGAGCGCGGCGACGACGTATTTCCAGGTGGGGAACTGCAGCATGGGCGACAACCGTTGGCGGCCCGGTCAGGGCCGTGGGTGATTCGGATGGGGACGGATCAGGCGGACTTCAACGTGCCCTTGGGCAGGACCGCGGTGACGGCGCCGCGCTGGACCTTGATGCTGACCTTGTCGGCGATCTCGACGGTGACGAAGCTCTCGCCCAGGTCCTCGATGCGGCCGGCGAGGCCACCGCTGGTGATCACTTCGTCGCCCTTCTGCAGCTTGGCCAGCAGCTCGCGGTGTTCCTTGGCGCGCTTCATTTGCGGGCGCAGCAGCAGGAACCAGAACACGATGAAGATGATGATCAGCGGCAGGATGCTGCCGAGCATGCTGGGCTGGCCGGCGGCACCACCCGCGGCCTGGGCGGCCGCCGGGGAAACGAAAATATCGAGCAGGGACATGGCTTTACCGTCTGCGTAGGGAATCAAGCGCGCAAGTATGCCATACCCCACCCCACCCCCTGTAGGAGGGCCTTCAGGCCCGAAGCCTCTGGCCGTAAGGCTTCGGGGCTGAAGCCCCTCCTACAGGGTGACGCCGCGGGCGGCGTGGAAGGCGGCGCGCCAGGCCTCGAAGGTGCCGGCGTCGATGGCGGCGCGGATGTCGCGCATCAGCTGCTGGTAGTGGTGCAGGTTGTGGATGGTGCCCAGCATCGAGGCCAGGATCTCGTTGCAGCGGTCGAGGTGGCGCAGGTAGCTGCGGGTGTAGCCGCTGGCGCAGGTGTAGCAGGTGCAGCCTTCCTCGATCGGGCGCAGGTCCTTCTCGTACTGCGCGTTGCGGATGCGCACCTGGCCGCCGCGGACGAAGTAGTGGCCGTTGCGCGCGTTCCGGGTCGGCATCACGCAGTCGAACATGTCGATGCCGCGCGCCACCGCCTCGACGATGTCCTCGGGCTTGCCCACGCCCATCAGGTAGCGCGGCTGGTCCTCGGGCAGCAGGGGCACCAGCGCGTCCAGCGTGGCGTCGCGCTCCTCCGGCGGCTCGCCCACGGCCAGGCCGCCGACCGCGTAGCCGTCGAAGCCGATCGCCTTCAGGCCCTCGGCCGAGCGCGCCCGAAGCTCGGGGTAAGTACCGCCCTGGACGATGCCGAACAGCGCCGCGTCGTTGCCCTCGTGCGCGCGCTTGCTGCGCTCGGCCCAGCGCAGGCTGAGCTCCATCGAGGTGCGCGCCACCTTCTCGGTGGCCGGGTACGGCGTGCACTCGTCGAAGATCATCACGATGTCGGAATCGAGCGAGCGCTGCACCTGCATGCTCACCTCCGGCGACAGGAAGACCTTGCTGCCGTCGGTGGGCGAAGCGAAGGTGACGCCCTCCTCCGTGATCTTGCGGCGCTTGGCCAGCGACCAGACCTGGAAGCCGCCGGAGTCGGTGAGGATGGGACCGTTCCACTGGCAGAAGCCGTGCAGGCCGCCGTGCAGGTCGATCACTTCCATGCCCGGCCGCAGCCACAGGTGAAAGGTGTTGCCCAGGATGATCTCGGCCCCGATCGCGCGCAGCGATTCGGGCAGCATCGCCTTCACCGTGCCGTAGGTGCCGACCGGCATGAAGGCCGGCGTCTCCACCGTGCCTCGCGGGAAGTGCAGGCGCCCGCGGCGGGCGCGGCCGTCCTGGCCGAGTTTCTCGAAACGCATCCGGCTCACGGCGCGGCCTCCGGGTAGAGCAGCATGGCGTCGCCGTAGCTGAAGAATCGGTACTTTTCCCGCACCGCGTGCGCGTACGCCGCCAGGATGCGCTCGCGGCCGGCGAAGGCCGAGACCAGCATCATCAGCGTGCTTTCGGGCAGGTGGAAATTGGTCAGCAGCGCATCGACCGTACGGATGCGCTTGCCGGGGAACAGGAAGATGTTGGTGTCGCCGGCGTAGGGCCTGAGCTCGCCGTCCTGCGCGGCGGTTTCCAGCGCGCGCACCACCGTGGTGCCGACCGCGACGACGCGCCCGCCGGCGGCGCGGGTGCGCGCCACCTGCTGGCACAGCTCGGCGCCGACGTTCAGCCATTCGCTGTGCATCTTGTGCTCGTGCAGCGACTCGACGCGCATCGGCTGGAAGGTGCCGGCGCCGACGTGCAGGGTGACGTGCCCGGTCTGCACGCCCCTGGCCTGCAGCGCCGCCAGCAGCGGCTGGTCGAAGTGCAGGCCGGCGGTGGGCGCGGCCACCGCGCCGGTGTGGCGCGCGAACAGGGTCTGGTAGCGCTCGAGGTCGTCGTGGCCCGCCTCGCGCTGGATGTAAGGCGGCAGCGGCATGCGGCCGGCGCGCAGCAACAGCTTCTCCAGCGGCTCGTCGGTGAGGAAGCGCAGGCGGTAGAACTCGCCCTCGCGGCCCAGCACCTCCAGCGCGGTGCCCTCGTCGATCGTGATCCGGCCGCCCGGTTTGGGCGACTTGCTGGCGCCGACCTGGGCCAGCACCTCGCGCCCGCCGACCAGCCGCTCGAGCAGGATCTCGACCCGGCCGCCGCTGTCCTTGGTGCCGAACAGGCGCGCCGGGATCACCCGGGTGTCGTTGAACACCAGCAGGTCGCCCGCCTGCAGGTACTCCGGCAGGTCGCGGACCTGGCGGTCGGCGTAGGGCGGCGCGTCGGGCCCGACCACCAGCATCCGGCTGGCCGAACGCTCGGCCAGCGGGGCCTGCGCGATCAGCTCGGGCGGCAGGTCGAAATGGAAGTCGGACTTTTTCAATGGAGACGGCTGCAGCGGCGGGGGCCGCATTATCGCCGGGAATGTCGCCGGGCCGTTAGGCGCCGTGCAGGCGGGTCTCAGCCTCGGGCCCCGCCCCGCGCCGATGCAGCACCAGGCAGGCGATGCCAAAGAGGGCTTCCAGCAAGGCGCCCGCCAACGCGCCCGCCAACAGCGGGGCGCCGAGGGCGGCAAGGGCGAAGCCGGCGGCCGCCAGCACCAAGCCCAGGATCCAATAAAACCGCATGCCGTAAATGGTCGCGAACACGAGGTAGCGACCGCCAATGACCAGGAGCATCGCCGGGAAGAACAGGCCCGGCCAGTGAAGGCTGAGCAGGTAGGCGATCGGCAGGCAGAAGATCAGCCAGAACGTGCTCGCCCCCGCCAGCAGGCCGAACGGATTGCCCTTGGCGTGCGCGCCGCGCGAGCCCAGCAGCTTGCACGCGAGCAGGCCGACCGGATGGATGAACATGCCGCCGACCAGCAACGCCCAGACGGCCTGCTGGGGCGAGGCGAGAGCCGCGAAGCCCGCCGCGACCGACCAGGCCAGCGCGGAGGCCAGGATCCCCGTGGCTCCGCTGTGGTAACCCTGCCGCATGTCGGCCTGCGCTTGCGTTACTGACATTTCCACTACATGCATTCCTTGGATTGAAGTCACGGAAGGAAACTCGTTCACAGCCAGCCCTTCGCCCGCGCCACCCGGTAGGCCTCGATCCGGTTCGCGGCACCCAGCTTGCCGATCGCCTCGGACAGGTAATTGCGCACGGTGCCGTGCGAGAGGTGAAGCTTGTCGGCGATATCGAGGCTGCGCGCGCCCTCGCCGGCCAGGCGCAGCACCTGGCGCTCGCGCTCGGTCAGCGGGTCCTCCTCGCCCCAGGCGGCGACGGCCAGCTGCGGATCGATGACGCGGCCGCCGGCGTGGACCTGGCGCAGGGCCGCGGCGAGCTGGCCCGAGGGCGCGTCCTTGAGCAGGTAGCCGCGGACGCCGGCATCCAGCGCACGGCGCAGGTAGCCCGCGCGGGCAAACGTGGTGATGATCACCACGCGCGTCGACAGCCCGGCGTCGCGCACGCGCAGCGCCAGGTCCAGGCCGGTGAGGCCGGGCATCTCGATGTCGGTCACCAGCAGGTCGGGCGCCTGCTTCGCCACCGCGACCCAGGCGGCCTCGCCGTCGCCCGCCTCGGCCACGACCTGCAGGTCGGTCTCGAGGCCGAGCAGCGCGGCGAGGGCGCCGCGCACCATCGCCTGGTCCTCGGCCAGCACCAGGCGGATCATGCGCTGGCCTCCAGCGCGCGCCGCGGCAGCGTGATCTGCAGGCGCGTTCCGGCACCCGGCGGGCTGTCGACCTCGAGCCCGGCGCCGAAGGCCGCGAGGCGCTCGCGCATGCCGGCCAGGCCGTTGCCCGGCGAGACGGCGCCGCCGCGCCCGTCGTCGGCGATGCTCAGGCGCAGTTCGCCGTCATCGGCCACCAGTTCGACCTCGACGCGGCGCGCCCCGGCGTGGCGCAGCACGTTCGTGACCGCCTCGCGCAGGGCCAGGGCCAAGGCCGATTCCAGCCCGGGCTCCAGCGCCACCGGCGCCAGCCGCTGGTCGAGGCTCACCTCGGCCGACAGCAGCGCCAGGCGCGCCGCGGCCAGTTCGGCTTCGAGGCCGGTGGCGCGGATGCCGACCACGGCCTCGCGCACCTGGGCGAGGGCTTTCCTTGCCACCGATTCCACTTCGCCGATTTGCTCGCGCGCAGCGACGGGATTCGAATCGACCAATCGTCCCGCCAGCTCGCTCTTCAGGGCAACCAGTGACAGCGTGTGGCCCAGCAGGTCGTGCAGGTCGCGGCCGATGCGCTCGCGCTCGGCCATCGCGGCGAGGCGGGCCACTTCACCCTGGGTCAGCCGAAGTTCGGCATCGCGGCGCTGGCGGGAGCGCGTCATCAGCACGCCGGCGACCACCAGCGCGCAGATCGCCGTCGCCATGGCGGCGTAGGCCAGCGCCAGCGGCAGCGGCATCACCGCGAGGAAGGCCGCCACCATCGCGGCGACCAGCAGCCCCGTCACCCACAGCGCGCGCCGCGCCGGCAGCACCGTGGCCGCCATCGCGCAGGCGTAGATAACGAAGGTGTTGCCGCCGGGCTGGATCGCGATCAGGGCCAGGCCGAGCACCGCGACCAGCGCCACCAGCCCCAGCTGGCGCGGTCCACGCCAGGCGCGGAATGCGAAGTACACCGGCAGGAAGACCGCGATTGCCAGCAGGCTGGCAATCCAGGCCCGCGCCGGCGCCTCCGGCCAGAAGCCCAGCGGCAGGAACACGAACGGCAGGTAGACCAGCCCCAGCCACGGACGCCCGATGAGCTCGTCGTAGGTTTCGTCTTCCTGCGGTCGCGAATCGGCGTTGTCCATCGCTCTCCAGACTATCGGATTTCGCGCCACGGCCGTCGCCTCAGCCGCGGCGCAGGCGGTGCGCGGCCAGGGCCAGGCACAGCGCCGTGGTGCCCAGCAGCACGGCGATATGCAGTCCCCAGCGCACGTCCTGCGCCTGCCCCACGACGCCCAGCGCCATCCGGCCGAGGTGCCAGGCCGGCCAGACCACGGCCAGCTTCTGCAGCAGCACCGGGAAGGCGAAGATCGGAATCCACAGGCCGGACAGCACCGACATCGGCAGGGAGACCAGGTTCACCACCGCCACCGCACCCTGCCCGCGCACCAGCGTGCCCAGCCACAGGCCCATCGCGCAGAACGGCAGCGTGCCCAGCAGCAGCGTCGCCACCAGCAGGCCCCAGGTACCGGGCGCCATCCGCACGCCGCCGCCCACCACCGCGGCGATCGTCAGCAGGCACACCACGGTGAAGCCGACGACCAGGCTCATCGCGATCTTGGCGAGGAAATACACCAGCGTCGGCATCGGCGAAACGCGCTTGAGTTCGAGCCAGCCCTTCTCGCGCTCGATCGCCAGCCCGACGCCGAAGCCGAACAGCGCCGGGCCGATCACCCCGAACACGCCGTAGGTCGCCAGCAGGTAGGCGGCGCGCTCCAGCCCGCCCCATTTGCCCGGCAGCACCACCGCGAACAGAAGGTAGAACACCACCGGGAACATCAGCGTCGGCAGGGCGAAGGCAGGCTGGCGCAGCACCGCCAGCAATTCGTACCAGGCCTCGAGCGCCTGGATGCGCAGCAGCGAGGGGGCGGCGTGGGGGGACGACGGCAGGGAATTCATGCGGCTTGCTCCAGGCGGCCGGCGGCCACGGGGTCTTGGGTCAGGGACACGAAGGCCTCCTCGAGGCTCAGCGGGCGGACTTCCAGCTCGGCCAGGCCGGGGTCGGCGGCCAGCCAGCGGCGCAGCACCTGTTCGGCCTCGCGGGTCACCAGCTCGGTGCCGGCGGCGGTGTCGTGCACGCGCAGCACGCCGGGCCACGACGCCAGTTCGGCGGTCGCGACGGTGCTGCGGGCGCGCAGGCGCTTGCCGTCGGCGCGGGCCTTGATGCCGGCCGGGCTGTCGTCGGCCAGGAGGCGGCCGCCGGCCATCAGCACGATGCGGTCGGCCAGCGCATCGGCCTCCTCGAGGTAATGGGTGGTGAGCACGATGCCGGTGCCCTCCCCGCGCAGTTGGCGCAGCACGGCCCAGAAGGCACGGCGTGATTCGACGTCCAGGCCCACCGTCGGCTCGTCGACGAACAGCAGCGGCGGCCGGCCGCAGATCGCCAGCGCGAACTGCACGCGCCGCTTCTGCCCGCCCGACAGCGCGCCGTAGGGCCGTCGCGCCAGGTCGGCGACGCCGGCCAGGGCCAGGGTTTCGGCCAGCGGCCGCGGCGAGGGGTAGTAGCTCGAGAACAGGCGCACGTGCTCGGCCACGCGCAGGGTGTCGGGCAGCTCGCCGTCCTGCAGCATCACGCCGATGCCCCGGCGCCGGCGCGGGTCGCGCGGATCACCGCCGAACAGCTCCGCCCGGCCGGCGTCCGGGCTGAGCCGGCCGGTGAGCAGGCCCAGGGCGGTGGTCTTGCCGGCGCCGTTGGCGCCCAGCACGGCCAGCACCTGGCCGGCATGGATGGCCAGGTCGACCGCATCCAGGGCCTGGACGGCGCCGTAGCGCTTGCCGGCGGCTTCGAGCCGGGCGAGGACGGTCGGGCGGTTCGGATCATCGGGCATGGCGGGGCTCCTCGGGGACGGGACCAGTGTCCCGACCGGGCAGGCGCCGGCGCAGTGGCCGGCGTCAGCGATCGCGCCTGACAGCTGTCATCCGCGGCCGCCGCGGATTCAAACGCTTGGGGGTTACGCGCCCTTCACCGGGGTGGTAACATCCGCCGCAAGTATTTGATTTTCAACGCAAGACCCGACGCGCGAGGGCCCTCCTCGCGTTTTGCTTTGGGTCCGGAGCCCGCCATGAACCTGATCGACACCCTCAAGCCCCTGCGCAGCCACGCTGGCCAGGTCCGCACCGCCGGCCTGGACGACGCCACCGTGCTCGATCTCGCCGGGCGCTATCCCGAGCTGGTCGAAGCCGTCGAGGCCGCCGTCGCGCAGCACGCGGCCATCGCCGCCGAGTTCGCCGACCTGCTCGACCTCGACGAGCAGGCGCAGATCGAGGCCGTGCAGTCGGGCTTCGTCAACTTCTATCCGGACGACGCGGTGAACCCGTACGTGGCGATCGCCGCGCGCGGCCCGTGGGTGGTCACGCTCAAGGGCGCCGTGATCCACGACTCCGGCGGCTACGGCATGCTCGGCTTCGGCCACGCGCCGAAGGCCGTGCTCGAAGCGATGGCCAAGCCGCAGGTGCTGGCCAACATCATGACCCCGTCGCTGTCGCAGCTGCGCATCGTGCGCGCGCTGCGCAAGGAGCTGGGCCATACCCGCGGCGGCTGCCCGTTCGCGAAGTTCCTGTGCCTGAACTCGGGCTCGGAGTCGGTGTCGCTGGCCGGCCGCATCGCCGACGTCAACACCAAGATCCACACGGATCCGGGCGGCCGCCACGCCGGCAAGCGGGTCAAGCGCATCGCGGTCAAGGGCGCCTTCCACGGCCGCACCGAGCTGCCGGCGCTGTACTCCGATTCCTCGCGCAAGAACTACCTGCAGCACCTGGCCAGCTACCGCCACCACAACGACCAGCTGATCACCATCGAGCCGTATTCGATCGAAGGCCTGAAGCAGGCCTTCGCCGACGCCGAGGCCAACGGCTGGTACTTCGAGGCCATGTTCCTCGAGCCGGTGATGGGCGAAGGCGACCCGGGACGCGCGGTGCCGGCGGAGTTCTACGCCGTCGCGCGCGAGCTGACCAAGGCGCACGGCACCCTGCTGCTGGTGGACTCGATCCAGGCCGGCCTGCGCGCGCACGGCGTGCTGTCGATCGTCGACTACCCGGGCTTCGAAGGCCTGGAGGCGCCCGACATGGAAACCTATTCCAAGGCGCTCAACGGCGGCCAGTACCCGCTGTCGGTGCTGGCGGTGAACGAACGCGCCGCGGGCCTGTACCGCAAGGGCACCTACGGCAACACCATGACCGCCAACCCGCGCGCGCTCGACATCGCCTCGACCGTGCTGGGCCTGCTGACGCCGGAACTGCGCCGCAACATCGTCGAGCGTGGCCGCGAGTTCCTGGACAAGATCAATGCGCTCAAGGAAGAACTTGGCGGCGGCCTGATCACCCAGGTGCAGGGCACGGGCCTGCTGTTCTCGTGCGAGCTGCATCCGCAGTTCAAGTGCTTCGGCACCGGCTCCACCGAGGAGTTCATGCGCGAGCGCGGCATCGGCGTGATCCACGGCGGCACCAACTCGCTGCGCTTCACCCCGCACTTCGGCGTCACCAGCGGCGAGATCGACCTCGTGGTCTCGCACATCCGCCACGCCCTCCTCCACGGCCCGCGCAAATCCCAGGCCGAGGCGGCATGAGGCTAGGGCGTTTTTGACGCGGATTTACGCGGATAAACGCGGATAGGGCAAAGGCGGGAGTGGGTCGAGGCGAGCGCGCGTCAGCTGCGTGCTTGCCGCGAATCCCGATCCGGCCAGTTCAACTCAATCGGCTTTTGCCCTATCCGCGTTTATCCGCGTAAATCCGCGTCAAAAAAACGCCCTTCAGACCCCGGCCGCGCGGCGCCAGAGGGCGCGGGTGACGGGGGTGAGGCGGTTGGCGAGGCCGAGGGCGTGGCCGCGCAGCAGGGTTGGCCACATCGCGTCGTTGCTGAAGACGCGGTTGATGGTTTCGAAGGAGTGGGCCGCCACGGCGTTCTCGCTGCGGCGGGTGCGCTCCCAGCGGGACAGCCGGTGCGGGGCCGCGAAGTCGGCGTGCACTTCCGCCGCGCGGCGCCACGAGGCGCGCAGCGCGGCGACATCGCGCAAGCCCAGGTTCACGCCCTGCCCCGCCAGCGGATGCACCGCGTGCGCGGCGTCGCCAACCAGCAGCACGCGGCCCGCCACGTAGTCCTTCGCCAGCTGCCGACGCAGCGGGAAGGCCGCGCGTGCCGACACCGCCGTCACTTCGCCCAGGCGCGCATCGAAGGCACGCGTGAGCTCGCGCCGGAAGCTCGCCTCGTCCGTCGCCAGCAGGCGTTGCGCCTCGGCTTCGGGGAGAGTCCAGACGATCGAGCTTCGACCGTCGGCGCAGGGCAGGAAGGCCAGCGGTCCGGTCGGCAGGAAGCGCTGCCACGCGGTGTCTTCATGCGGCGACTGCGTGCGGACGTAGGCGACCAGGCCGCGCTGGCCGTAGTCGTGGGCGTCGGTGTCCAGCCCCACGGCGGCGCGCACCCGCGAGGCGGCGCCGTCGGCGCCCACCACCAGCCGCGCACGCAGGCGCTGGCCGTCGCCGAGCACCGCGGTCGCGGCGTCGGCGTCCTGTTCAATCGTCGCCAGGGTCGCCGGCACCACGCGGCGCAGCGAGGGCTCGCGGCCGCAGGCGGCCCACAGCCGGTCCACCAGCAGCGAATGCTCGACGATGTGACCCAGGTGATCGCGCGCGAAGGCATCGGCGTCGAAATCGAGTTCGCCGCCGCCGGCCGCGTCCCAGACCCGCATGCGCCGGTAGGGATGCGCGCGCGCCGTGCGGATCGCGGACCACGCGCCGAGGTCATCGAGCAGCGCGGCGTTGTCGGGCGCGAAGGCGTATACGCGCAGGTCGGCGTCATCGAGCGACCAGGCCGCGGGTTCCTGCGCTTCGACCAGGGCCACGCGCAGCCCGTCGCGGGCCGCCGCCAGCGCGGTGGCGCTGCCGACCACGCCGGCTCCGACCACCACCAGGTCGTACAGGTCGCGACGGCTCATGCCCGTCCCCGCGACAGCGACGGCACGCGCCCACGGAAGCCCATCGCGCCGGCCACCAGCGGATCCGCCAGCCCGGGCACGTGGCCCAGCGCCAGCAGGCCCAGCGAGCGCAGCACGTGCAGCGGGAAACCTTCGCTGGCGGTGAGGCGCGCCAGGCCGTCGCTGAAGGCCAGGGTGCGCTCGCGGTCCTCGCGGCGCGCTTCGGCGTAGGCGGCCAGCCACGCCGCGGCGCCTGGATCGTCGCCGGTCAGCACTTCGGCCAGCGTCAGCGCATCGCGCAGGCCCAGGTTGAAGCCCTGCGCGCCGATCGGGTGCAGGGTCTGCGCGGCGTTGCCCATCACCACGCCGCGCGGCGCGGTCAGGCGCTCGGCCACCACGCGCAGGATCGGATAGGCGCTGCGCGCGCCCACGCGGGTGATGCGGCCGGCGCGCCAGCCGAAGCGCTGCTGCAGGTAGTCGCGGTAGGCCGCGTCGTCCATCGCCAGCACCGCGTCGGCGGCCTCGCGGCGCACGCCGCAGATGCCGCCGTAGTGACCGCCGGCCATCGGCAGCAGCGCCACCGGGCCCTCCGACGTGAAGCGTTCGTAGGCGGTGCCGTCGGGCGCGCGGTCGGTGGCGACGCTGCACACGAGCAGCGTCTGGCCGTAGTCGTGTTCTTCGGCGCCGATGCCCCACGCCGCGCGCGCCAGCGAGCGGCTGCCGTCGGCGGCCACCAGCAGGCGGGCGCGCAGGCGGCGGGTGGCGCCGTCCTGTTCAATCGTGACCACCGGGCCATCGGCGTCGGGCGCGACCGCGACCACGCGCGCCGGGCGATGGCGCACCAACCCCGCGCAGTCGGCCAACCGCGACTCCAGCGCCAGGCCCAGTTCGCGCGCCAGCACCACGCCGCCGAACTGCTCCCGGCCATGCTCGGCCGCGGCCAGGCGCACACTGCCGAAATCGCCGGCGCGGCTGACGTGGATGCGGCGGATCGGCGCCGGCGGGGTCGCCAGCCGCGGCAGCACGTCCAGGGCCGACAGCGCGTTCAGGCTGGCCAAGGCCAGGGCCAGCTTGCGCTCGTCGAACCCGGGCGCGCCGGCCTGCGGCGGGCTGGCCTCGACCTGGCCGACGCGCCAGCCGCGGCCGTCGAGCGCGCAGGCCAGCGCGCTGCCGACCAGGCCGCCGCCAAGGATGAGGATGTCGTGGTCGAAACCGTCGGTGCCGGGCATGGCGTGATGATACGCGTCCGCCCGGTGAAGGCCCATGCACGCCCCCTCGGGGCGCAGTTCGTCTAAAATGCCGGCCTGACCTCCGGAAGCCTGCACATCATGACCCTGACCCTCCGTTCGCGACTGGCCGTGTTCCTGGCGCTCGCCGCCGTCATGGCCGCGACCCGGCTCAATCATTTCGGCCTGGTGCCGGACGCCTCGTGGGCGGTGTTCTTCGTCGCCGGCTTCTACCTGCGCGGCAGCGTGCGCTGGGCGTTCCCGGCGCTGATGGCGCTGGCGGTGGCGGTCGACTACCTGGTCATCACCGGCAGCGGCCAGAGCTTCTGGAGCCACTACTGCATGTCGCCGGGCTACTGGTTCCTGCTGCCGGCGCACGCGTCGATGTGGCTGGGCGGCAGCCTGCTGCGCCGCGCCTACCGCGGCCTGGAGCCGCGCGCGCTGGCGCTGCTGGCGGTGTCGGTGTTCGCCAGCGTCGCGGCCTGCCACTTCTTCGCGCAGGGCGGCTTCTACTGGCTGGCCAGCGCCGTCGCCGAGCCCACCGTCGCCGGCTGGGCCAAGAATTACGCCGACTGGTTCCTGCCCTACCTGCGCAACGCCAGCGCTTACGTCGCGGCCGCCGCTACGCTGCACGTCGTGGCGACCTGGGCCCTGGCCCGCCGCGCCGCCGTCGCCACCGCGCGCTGAGGCCACCATGGGCAACCGGCTGTCGAAGATCTACACCCGCACGGGCGACGACGGCAGCACCGGCCTGGGCGACGGCTCGCGCGTGGCCAAGGATTCCGCCCGCGTCACTGCCTACGGCACCGTCGACGAGGCCAACTCGGCCATCGGCATCGTGCTGGCCTGCGACCTCCCGGAAGACGTGCGCACCGTGCTGGTGTCGGTGCAGCACCAGCTGTTCGACCTCGGCGGCGAGCTCTGCATCCCCGGCCATGCGGCCATCTTCGACGCCGACATCCAGCGCCTCGAGGACCAGCTCGACGCCTTCAACGCCGACCTGCCGCCGCTCAAGGACTTCATCCTGCCCGGCGGCGGCCTGGCCGCCGCGCACTGCCACCTGGCGCGCACCATCTGCCGCCGCGCCGAGCGCGAGTCGGTCACGCTATCGCACCATGACGCCGTGCGGCCCGAGGCCATCCGCTACCTCAACCGCCTCTCGGACCTGCTGTTCGTGATCGCCCGCGTGCTGGCCCGCGCCAGCGGCCACGGCGAGGTGCTCTGGAACCACGAGCGCCGGAAAGGCTAGGCGTGCTGCTCTATACCCATCCCGCCTGCCTGGCGCATGACCCGGGCGCCGGCCACCCGGAATGCCCGGCCCGGCTGGAGGCGGTGCTGCACGCGGTGCGCGCCAATTTCCCGCTCGCGCCCTGGCGCGAGGCCCCGCGCGCCGGCCGCGATGCCCTGCTGCGCGTGCACACCCGCGACCTGGTGGCGCGCGTGCTCGACACCCCGTTCGACGCCAGCCTGCGCCTGGACGAAGACACCGCGATGTCGCCCGACTCGCCCGAGGCCGCGCTGCGCGCCGCCGGCGCCGGCATCGCCGCGGTGGACGCGGTGACGCGCGGCGAGACGCGCCACGCCTTCTGCGCCGTGCGCCCGCCCGGCCACCACGCCACCGGGCCGGTGGCGATGGGCTTCTGCCTGTTTAACTCGATCGCGGTGGCCGCCGCCCACGCGGTGCACGCGCACGGGCTCGAGCGCGTGGCGATCATCGATTTCGACGTGCACCACGGCAACGGCAGCCAGGACATCTTCGCCAGCGACCCGCGGGTGATGTACGCCAGCTCGCACCAGTACCCGCTGTACCCGAACTCCGGCCTCGCGCACGAGCGCGGCGTCGGCAACGTGGTCAACGCCACGCTGTCGCCGGGCACCGACGGCGAGGCCTTCCGGCATGCCTGGCGCGAGCACCTGCTGCCGCAGGTCGAGGCCTTCCGCCCGCAGCTGGTGCTGGTCTCGGCCGGCTTCGACGGCCACCGGCTCGACCCGCTGGCCGACCTGATGCTGGAAGCCGACGACTACCGCTGGCTCAGCGCCGAACTCGCCGCGCTGGCGGATCGCCACGCCGGCGGCCGCCTGGTGTCGATGCTCGAGGGTGGCTACAGCCTGGCGGCGCTGCGGGCCTGCAGCGTGGCCCACCTGCACGGCCTGGCCGGCACTACGCCGGCCTGAAATCCAGCGCCGCGGAATTGATGCAGTAGCGCAGCCCCGTGGGCTGCGGCCCGTCGGGGAAGACGTGGCCCAGGTGCGAATCGCAGGCCGCGCAGCGCACCTCGACCCGGTGCATGCCGTGGCTGGTGTCCGCGTGCTCGTCCACCGCGCCGGCCGCGACCGGCCGGGTGTAGCTGGGCCAACCGCTGCCCGAGTCGTACTTGTCCACCGACGAGAACAGGTCGGCGCGGCAGGCCGCGCAGACATAGGTGCCGGTGCCGTGGTGGTTCCAGTACTTGCCGGTGAACGCGCGCTCGGTCTCCGAGCAGCGGCAGATGGCATATTGCTCGGGGCTCAGCTCGGCCCGCCACTCTGCGTCGGTCTTCTCGATCTTGCCGGCCATCCGCGTGCCTTCGTGTTGCCCCATCAGGCGCCTTGGGCCAAGCTATCACGTCTTTTCCAGGGATGCCTCCGTGCGCCGTCAAGCCCTTCGACTGCTTCCGCTCTGCCTGGCCATCGCCGGCGCAGCCCGCGCACAGGATCCCGCCCCGGCCGCCGACTGGGCGCTGTGCCCCTCGCCGGAAGGCCTGCCGCTGTTCCAGCCGCTCGCCGACCCGGCCACCAGCGCCGCGGACCCGGCCACGCTGGCCACCGACATCAGCGCCGAAAACCTCGACGTCAGCGGCCGCGAAACCACCGTGTTCGAGGGCGACGTCGAACTGCGCCGCGGCGGCCAGTGGCTGGGCACCGACAAGCTCACCTATTCGCACGAGAGCGAACGCTTCGTCACCGAAGGCCAGGTGCGCTTCCAGGACGACGGCATCCGCTTCACCGCCGACCAGGCCGCGGGCGACCAGAAGGCCGACACGATCGTGCTCGACGGCGTGCAGTACCAGTTCAACCAGAACGCCGGCAACGGCCGCGCCGACCGCATCACGATGCGCGGCGACCTGGGCGAGATGGCGGGCGGCACCTACTCCACCTGCCCGCCCGGGCAGCGCCAGTGGGAGTTCTCGGCCAGCCGCATCGACGTCGACCAGGAAGAGGCGATGGGCACCGCCCGCAACGCCACCCTGCGCCTGGGCGGCGTGCCGGTGCTCTGGCTGCCGTATATCCGCTTCCCCACGGACGATCGCCGCCGCACGGGCCTGCTCTCGCCCAAGATCGGCTTCGACGACCGCAACGGCTTCGACTACGAGCAGCCGGTCTACCTCAACCTCGCGCCGAACTACGACGCCACCCTGACGCCGCGCTGGATGGCGCGGCGCGGACTCATGCTCGGCGCCCAGTTCCGCTACCTCACCGCGCGCAGCCGCGGCGAGATCGAAGGCACCTGGCTCGGCAACGACGACGAGCCCGGGCGCGGCTACGACCGCGGCGTGGCCTCGCTGCGCCACACCACCTCGCTGGGCCCGAACTGGTACGCCAGCGCCGACCTCAACCACGTCAGCGACGTCTTCTACTTCGACGACTTCAACGACTCGCTGGCCTCGACCTCGATCACCCTGCTGCCCAGCACCGCCGGCCTGTACGGCCGCGGCTACGGCTGGACCGCCAGCCTCTCGGCCCAGCGCTGGCAGATCGCCAACCCGCTGGTGCTGCCGGGCACCGAGCCCTACCGCCGCCTGCCCGCCGCCGACCTGCGCTGGAACAAGGCCCTGCTGCCCTGGATGGAATTCGGCCTGCAGGCCGAGGCCGTGCGCTTCGACCACGAGACCCTGGCCGGCGGCACCCGCGTGGACCTGCGGCCGACCCTGCGCCTGCCCTTCGGCGGCGCGGCCTGGTACGCCACGCCGGAGTTCTCCTGGCGCTACACGAGCTGGTCGCTGGACGGCGGCCTGCTGGCGCCGGGCGCCGACCGCTCGCCCACGCGCAGCCTGCCGATCACCCGCTTCGACGCCGGCGCCTTCTTCGAGCGCGAGTTCGCGTGGGGCGACGGCCGCCTGCTGCAGACGCTCGAGCCGCGCCTGGTCTACCTGAACGTGCCCTACCGCGAGCAGGACGACCTGCCGCTGTTCGACACCCAGCCGCTGACGTTCAGCTGGCCGGGCCTGTTCCGCGACAACCGCTTCGGCGGCGCCGACCGCCAGGCCGACGCCGACCAGGTGACGCTGGCCGTGACCAGCCGCGTCCTCGACACGGCCGACGGCCGCGAGCGCCTGAGCGCCAGCCTCGGCCGCATCCATTACTTCGACCCGCCCCGGGTCACCGTGCCCGGGGCCCCGCCGCTGTCCGACGACGGCTCGGCCTGGGTTGCCGAGGCCAGCCTGACCCTGGGCCAGCGCTGGACCCTGGGCCTGGCCCAGCAGTGGGATCCGGACCGCGAGCGCACCAACCTCTCGGCCGTGCGCAGCCAGTGGCGCTTCGGCGACGGCGGCCTGGTGAACGCCGCCTACCGCTACCGCGCCGACGTGCTCGAGCAGGGCGACCTGTCCTTCGTGGTGCCGGTGAACGACCGCTGGCGCCTGCTCGGCCGCTGGAACTATTCCCTGCGCGACCGCGAGACGCTGGAATCGCTGGCCGGCGTGGAGTGGAAGAGCTGCTGCCTCGCGGTGCGCGTGCTGGCGCGTGAATACATCCGTGAATTCGGCGGCGACCGCAACCTGGGCATCTACCTTGAGCTGGAGCTGAATGGCGTCGGCAGCCTGGGCCGCGACACGGCCCGTTTGCTTGATGATGCTATCCTTGATTACTCCCGTTGAACCCATGGCGCCGGCCCCGGCGCCGGAGCCACGAACCGCATGAAGAACGCCCTGCCCCTCCTCCTCGCCGGCCTGCTGGCCCTGGGGTCCGCCCTCGCCCCGACCCCGGCGTCGGCCCAGGACACCATCCCGCTGGACGGCATCGTCGCCGTCGTCGACGAAGAGGTGATCCTGCGCAGCGAGCTCGACCGCGCCGTGGGCAACATCCTGGCCCAGTACGCCAACCAGCCCGGGCAGCTGCCGCCGCGCGAGATCCTCGAGCGCCAGGTGCTCGACCGCCTGGTGCTGATGCGCCTGCAGCTGGTGCGCGCCCGCGACAACGGCATCCGCGTCAGCGACGGCGAGCTCAACCAGGCCATCCAGAGCGTCGCCGGCCGCAACCGCATGACCCAGGACCAGCTGCGCGACCGCCTCGCGCAGGACGGCCTGGGCTACGAGGAATTCCGCAACAGCCTGCGCGAGGAGCTGATGCTCGAGCGACTGCGCCAGAGCTACGTGCAGTCGCGCGTGCAGGTCAGCGAGGCCGAGGTGGACCAGCTGCTGGCCGTGCGCGAGATCGGCGGGCCGGAAGTGCGCCTGTCCAACATCCTCGTGGCCCTGCCCGACGGCGCCACGCCGGAGCAGATCGCCACCGCCGAGCGCAAGATCACCGGCATCCGCGAAGTGATCATGAAGGGCGAGCTTGATTTCCGCGCCGCCGCGATCCGCTACTCCGACGCGTCCAACGCGCTCGAGGGCGGCGACATCGGCTGGCGCGGCTACGACGCCCTGCCGCAGAACTACGTCGGCATGATCCGCGCGATGTCGCCGGGCGAAATCAGCCAGCCGCTGCGCGGCCCGAGCGGCTACCAGCTGGTGCAGCTGGTCGAGACCCGCGAAGCCGGCCGCCAGACCGCCACCGAATACAACGCCCAGGGCATCCTGGTGCGCCCGACCCCGACCCTGCCGCCGGAAGCCGCGCGCCAGAAGATCGAAGACCTGCACCGTCGCCTCGTGGCCGGCGAGGACTTCGCCAAGCTCGCCCGCGAGAACTCCGACGACACCCTGACCCGCGCCGACGGCGGCGACATGGGCTGGTTCGCGATCAACACCTGGGGCACCGCGATCGGCAACCAGGTCCAGCAGCTTGCCGACGGCGAGCTGTCGGCGCCCTTCCAGAGCGACAGCGGCTGGCACATCGTGCGCCGCCTGGGCGTTCGCGAGCAGGACGTCACCGAGGTCAACCGCCGCAACCAGGCGCGCGAGGTGATCGGTGCGCGCAAGGCCGAGGAAGAGTTCGAACGCTTCCTGCGCCAGCTGCGCTCCGAGGCCTACGTCGAGACGCGCCTCACGGCCGCGGGCTGATCCCCATGCGGACCCGGCTGGCCCTGGTTCCTGGTGAGCCGGCCGGCATCGGGCCCGAGCTCTGCGTCCGGCTGGCCCAACGGCCGCCGGATGCCTCCCTGGTCGCCTACGCCGACCCCGACGCACTCACCGCCGCCGCCGCGGCGCTGGGCCTGCCCCTGCGCCTGCTCGATGCCGACCGCGACGCCGGCCCGGGCGAGCTGGCCCTGCATCCGATCCGCCAGGCCCGCCCCACCCGCTTCGGCCAGCCCGACCCCGCCAACGCGCCGGCCGTGATCGCCGCGCTGCGCGACGCCGGCGCCGCCTGCCTGGCCGGCGAGCTCGACGGCCTGGTCACCGGCCCGGTGCACAAGGCCAGCATCAACGCCGGCGGCATCGCCTACACCGGCACCACCGAGCTGCTGGCCGCGCAGGCCGGCGTCGAGGTGGTGATGATGCTCGCCAACCCGCGCCTGCGCGTCGCCCTGGCCACCACCCACCTGCCGCTGCGCGCCGTGCCCGATGCGATCACCCGCGACGGCGTCACCCGCACGCTGCGGATCCTCCATGCCGCGCTGGCGCGCGACTTCGGGCTGTCCGCGCCGCCGCGCATCGCGGTGCTGGGCCTGAACCCGCACGCGGGCGAGGACGGCCACCTCGGGCGCGAAGAGCTCGACACCATCATCCCCGCGCTCGACGCACTTCGCGCCGAAGGCCTGGCGCTCGAGGGCCCGCTGCCCGCCGACACCGCCTTCCTGCCGCAGAAACTGTCCGGCTACGACGCGGTGCTGGCGATGTACCACGACCAGGGCCTGCCGGTGCTCAAGCACTCGGGCTTCGAGCAGGCGGTCAACATCACCCTCGGCCTGCCCTACCCGCGGGTGGCGGTGGACCACGGCACGGCCCTCGACCTGGCCGGCCGCGGCGTCGCCGATCCGTCCAGCCTGTTCGCCGCCGCCGCGCTGTGCGCGCGGCTCGCCCGCCACCGGAGGTCCGCATGAGCCACTTCAAGGCGCCGCCCAAGAAGAACCTCGGCCAGCACTTCCTGGCCGACCGCAGCTACATCGACCGCATCGTGATGGCGGTGAACCCGAAGCCCGGCGACCGCCTGGTGGAAATCGGCCCGGGCCAGGGCGCGATCACCTTCCCGCTGCTGCGCAAGCACGGCGAACTGACCGTGATCGAGTTCGACCGCGACCTGATCACGCCGCTGATGGAGGCTTCGGAAGGCGTGGGCCGGCTGACGATCATCCACAAGGACGTGCTGCAGGTGGACTTCAGCAAGCTGGCCGGCGACGAGGGCCCGCTGCGCCTGGTCGGCAACCTGCCCTACAACATCTCCTCGCCGATCCTCTTCCACGCGCTCGAGCACGCCGGCGCGGTCAGCGACATGCACTTCATGCTGCAGAAGGAAGTGGTGGACCGCATGGCTGCCGATCCGGGCAGCAAGGTCTACGGGCGGCTGAGCGTGATGCTGCAGGCGTATTGCACGGTCACGTCGCTGTTCGACGTGCCGCCGGGCGCGTTCAGGCCGCCGCCGAAGGTGGATTCGGCGGTGGTGCGGCTGGTGCCGAAGCCCGCGGCGGAGATCGGCATCGCCGACCCGGCGCTGTTCGAGCGGGTGGTGCGCGATGCCTTCGGCCAGCGCCGCAAGACCCTGCGCAACGCGCTCTCCCAGGTCTGTACCGGTGCCGACATCGAGGCCGCGGGCCTGCGCCCGGATGCCCGCGCCGAGCAGCTGGCGGTGGCGGATTTCGTGCGCCTGGCGCAATTCCTCGGTTCGCTGCCCCCGGGCGACCGTCCTGCGTAGAATGGCGGCATGGATTCCGCGCAGCACGCCATCGAGGTGATCGTCGCCACCCGCTTCCTCGAGGACCAGTCGATCCCCGAGGACGACCGCTACGTCTTCGCCTACACCATCCGCATCGTGAACCTGGGCGAGGTGCCGGCCCGCCTGCTCAGCCGCCACTGGATCATCACCGACGCCAACGGCAAGGTGCAGGAAGTCCGCGGCGAGGGCGTCGTCGGCGAGCAGCCCTGGCTGCGGCCGGGCGAGCACTTCGAATACACCTCGGGCGCCGTGCTCGAGACCCCGCTGGGCACCATGCACGGCAGCTACCAGATGCTGGCCGACGACGGCACCTCGTTCGACGCGCGGATCGACCCGTTCACCCTGTCCATCCCGCGGACGCTGCACTGACATGGCCACCTACGCCATCGGCGACGTGCAGGGTTGCTACGACGCGCTGCAGCGCCTGCTCGAGAAGATCCGCTTCGACCCGGCGGCCGACCGGCTGTGGTTCTGCGGCGACCTGGTCAACCGCGGCGGCCAGTCGCTCGAGACCCTGCGCCTGATCCACTCGCTGGCCATCCACAGCACCATCGTGCTGGGCAACCACGACCTGTCGCTGCTGGCCATCTCCACGCGCCGCGAGGCCGACCAGCGCAAGGTCAACCCGGACCTGCAGCGGGTGCTGTTCGCCGACGACCACGAGGTGCTGATCGGCTGGCTGCGCCGGCAGAAGCTCTTCCACGTCGACCGCACGCTCGGCTTCGCGATGGTGCACGCCGGCCTGGCCCCGAAGTGGACGATCAGCCTGGCCGAGGCCCGCGCCCGCGAGGTCGAGGAGAAGCTGCAGGGCGACGGCTTCTTCAAGCTGGTCAAGAACATGTACGGCGACAAGCCGGCCTGGTCGCCCAAGCTCACCGGCGTCGACCGCTACCGCGCGATCATCAACGTGTTCACCCGCCTGCGCTATTGCACGCCGGCGGGCCGCATCGGGTTCGAAGACAAGGGCCGGCCGGGCACCCAGAAGCCGGGCATGTACCCGTGGTTCGAAGTGCCGGGCCACGCCGTGCGCGAATTGCCCGTGGTGTGCGGACACTGGTCCACGCTGGGGCTGTTCATGGGCCTGGGCGTCTATGCCATCGACACCGGCGCGGTCTGGGGCGGCAAGCTCACCGCGATGGAGCTGGGCCCGGAGCTGCGCCTGCACCAGGTCGCCGGCCGCGACCCGCCAGACGGCAGTCCCCGCGGCGACGACTGAGTCGCTCCGCCCCCTTTTTTAGTGCAGGGCCTCGGTACTGGCCCGGTATGGTCTTGAGTCTGGCTGCAAAGGAGAACCCCGCCCATGTCCCGATCGATCCTCACCCTCGCGCTCGCCCTGTCCCTGGCCGTCCCGGCCGCGTTCGCCCAGTCGTCCGGCAACGGCGCCCAGAAGATGGCCGCGCTGCAGGCCGAAGTCGCCCAGGGCAAGCAGGCCTACATCTCCCGCCAGCTGGCGATGGACCCCGCCGAGCAGGCCGCGTTCTGGCCGGTGTACGACAAGGTGCAGGAGGATCTGGCCGACCTGGCCGAGCGCCGCCGCGCCAACGCCGCCGCGGTCACCGCCGGCCTGCGTACCGAGCTGGACGAGGATGATGCCGAGGAGCTCGCCGACGAGGCCGTGGCGATCGAAGTCGACCAGGCCAAGCTGATGGAGCGCACCTACCGCACGCTCAGCCGCGTGGTCGCCCCGAGGAAGGCCCTGGCCTACGTGCAGGCCGAGTCCCGCCTGGCCACCCTGCAGCGCTACGAGATCGCGGGCTCGCAGCTGCCCTGACCGTCCCGCCGGCGCCGCTCAGCGGCGCCGGTATTCGACGAATTCGAAGCCGAAGGCATGGCGCGCGTCCGCGCCGTGCGCTTCGCGCGACACCGCCTCCCACCCGGCCGGATCGAACGCGGGAAAGAAGGCATCGGCGGCGTCCACTTCGGTAGCCACGTGCGTGAGGTGCATGCGCGTGGCCAGCGGCAGCGCCAGCGCGTAGACCTCGCCGCCGCCGATCACCATCAGCTCGTCCGCGCCGCACAGCGCCTGTGCGCGCGCCAGCGAATCCACCGCCTCCATGCCGTCGAACGGCACCCGGCCGCTGCGCGTCAGCACCAGGTTGCGCCGGCCGGGCAGCGCGCGACCCAGCGATTCCGCGGTCTTGCGCCCCATCAGCACGGGTTTGCCCAGGGTCAGCGCCTTGAAGTGCTTGAGGTCGTCCGGCAGCCGCCACGGCAGGTCGTTGCCGCGACCGATGGCGCCGGCGCGATCGAGCGCCGCCACCAGCACCAGCGCCGTCACACCGCCACCGGGGCCTTGATGGCCGGGTGCGGGTCGTAGCCTTCGATGGCGATGTCCTCGAAGCGCATCGCGAACAGGTCCGTGGCATCGGGCGCCAGTACGAGGCGCGGCAGCGGGCGCGGCTCGCGCGACAGCTGCTCGCGGGCCTGGTCGAAGTGGTTGCTGTACAGGTGCGCGTCGCCCAGCGTGTGCACGAAATCGCCGACGCCCAGGCCGCAGTGGCGCGCCACCATGTGCGTAAGCAGCGCATAGCTGGCGATGTTGAACGGCACGCCGAGGAAAATGTCGGCCGAACGCTGGTAAAGCTGGCAGCTCAGCTTTCCGTTGGCCACGTAGAACTGGAACATGGTGTGGCAGGGCTGCAGCGCCATCGCCGGCAGGTCGGCCACGTTCCAGGCGCTCACCACCAGCCGGCGCGAATCGGGGTTGCGCCGCAGTTCGTCCACCACGTTGCGCAGCTGGTCGATCTCGCGGCCATCGGTGCCGGTCCAGCGCCGCCACTGCTTGCCGTACACCGGGCCGAGTTCGCCGTCGGCGTCGGCCCACTCGTCCCAGATGCTGACCTTGTTCTCGCGCAGGTAGGCGATGTTCGTCTCGCCGCGGATGAACCACAGCAGCTCGTGGATGATCGAGCGCAGGTGCAGCTTCTTGGTCGTGACCAGCGGGAAGCCTTCGGACAGGTCGAAGCGCATCTGCCAGCCGAACACCGAGCGGGTGCCGGTGCCGGTGCGGTCGGCTTTTTCGGCGCCGTGTTCGAGCACGTGCCGCAGCAGTTCGAGGTACTGGCGCATCAGGTCGGCTTCACGTTGGAGAGGTCGGGCTGCAGGGTCGGCGCCGAGCGCGACTTCCACAGCAGGAACAGGCCCAGCGCCACCAGCGGCAGCGACAGCACCTGCCCCATCGTCAGCCAGCCGAACGCGAGGTAGCCCAGGTGCGCATCAGGCTCGCGCACGAACTCGACCAGGAACCGGAACGCGCCGTAGAGCAGCGCGAACAGCCCCGACACCGCGTAGCGCGGGCGCGGCTTGCGCGAATACAGCCACAGCGCCGCCATCAGCAGCACGCCCTCGAGGAAGGCCTGGTAGAGCTGCGAGGGATGCCGCGCGTAGGCGTCGAGCGCGCCGCTGGCGTGCAGCTGGCGCAGCTGCTCGACCGGCTGCACCGCCAGCTCCGCCGGCAGCGCGTCGCGGAACACCACGCCCCAGTCGCCGCCGGTGGGCTTGCCCCAGAGCTCGCCGCCGATGTAGTTGCCCATTCGCCCGAAGCCCAGGCCGAGCGGGATCAGCGGCGCCACGAAGTCCATCACGTCGAAGAAGTGCCGGCGGTGCTTGCGCGTCCACCACGCCGCCGCCAGCATCACGCCCAGCAGGCCGCCGTGGAAGCTCATGCCGCCCTCGTTGATGCGCAGGAGCATCAGCGGGTTGGCCAAGAACTCATCGAACACGTAGAACAGCACGTAGCCCACGCGCCCGCCCAGCACCACGCCGAGCATGCCGTAGAACAGCAGGTCGCCGAAGGCTTCCTCGTTGATGCCCGGCAGGCGGCCGCCGCGGATGCGCCGCGTGCCCAGCCACCAGGCGCCCAGGAAGGCCAGCAGGTACATCACGCCGTACCAATGGATGCCGTGCGGCCAGAACGGCAGCGGGACGGCGATCGGGTCGATGTCGTGCAGCAGGGTCATGCGGGCTCCGTCGGGGCGAAGCGGCGGCCTAGCTCGGTCGTCGCTTCTTGCGCTGGGACAGGATGTTCAGGGTCTCCACGCCGGCCGAGAAGGCCATCGCGAAGTACAGGAACTTGCGGTCGATGTGGTACTCGAAGCCGTCGGCCACCAGGGCCACGCCGACCAGGATGATGAAGGTGAGCGCCAGCATCTTCACGGTCGGGTGCCGGTCGATGAAGTCGCCGATCGGGTTGGCCGCGAACAGCATCACCGCCACCGCCATCATGATCGCCGCCACCATCACCCAGCGGTTGTCGACCATGCCGACCGCTGTGATCACCGAGTCGAGCGAGAACACGATGTCGATCACGGCGATCTGCGCGATCACGTAGCCGAACACCGCCGAGGGCTTGGTGCTGATGTCCTCCTCCTCGTCCCGGCCCTCCATCGAGTCGTGGATCTCCATCGTGCCCTTCACCAGCAGGAACAGGCCGCCGGCGATCAGCACCAGGTCGCGCACCGAGAAGTCCTGGCCGAACAGGCTGAACAGGTTGTGCTGCATGCTGGCCAGGAAGGCCAGCGACAGCAGCAGCAGGATGCGGGTGACGCAGGCCAGCATCAGGCCGAACCGGCGCGCCTTCGGGCGCTGCTCGGGCGGCAGCTTGCTGACCGCGATCGAGATGAAGACCAGGTTGTCGATGCCCAGCACGATCTCGAGCGTGGCGAGGGTCAGCAGCGCGACCCACAGTTCAGTGCTGAAAAGCCATTCCATCGTGCAGGAACCTCTAGAGGAAACGGGGGCCGAGGACCAGGCCCCAGCAAAGCAGTACGTTCATGTCGGCCAGGAAGACCGCGGCCGAGCCCATGTCCTTGGCGCGGCCCGCGAGCTCGTGGTGCTCGGCGCCCCAGCGGTCCACGACCGCCTCGACCGCCGAATTGAGCACCTCGACCACCAGCACGCCCAGCAGCGAGCCGACCAGGATCGCCCGCTCGACGCCATCGGCGCCCAGCCACAGGCCCAGCGGCGCCAGCACCACGAACAGGTAGACCTCGAGCCGGAACGAGGACTCGAGCTGCCAGCAGGCGCGCAGGCCCTGCAGCGACCACACGAACGCGCTCCAGACCCGGAACGGGCTGCGCGGCGCATGGCTGCCGTTGCTGTCGGCCATCGGGGTCCCGGGGCGGAAGGGCGAGGGGCGCATTTTGACACATCCGCCCTGCGGGTCCGTCCCTGACCTTGTGCACTGCCCCGGGCCACCCCATTCTCGAACACTGTCCCCCGCGACCATGGAGCCGAGAATGTTCAACCCCGAGCAACTGTTGGGCCAGCTGATGGGCGACGCGATGTCGGGCCAGCTGGGCGGCCGCAAGCGCAAGCGCTCCAAGTCCGGCCTGGGCGCCCTGCTGGGCGGCTCGGGCGGGATCTCCACCGCCACCAAGGCCAAGGTCGGCCTCGGCCTGCTCGGCGTGGCCTATGCGGCCTACCAGCACTACTCGCAGCAAGGCGGCAGCGCGGCCCCCGCGCCGCAGCCGGTGATGGGCCAGGCGCCCCCGCCCGCGCCGGCCACGGCGTCGGCCATGCCGCCCCCGCCGCCGCCCGCCGCCAACCCCTCGCCGGCCCGGGTCGAGGAGGCCATGCACCTGCTGCGCGCCATGATCACCGCCGCGCACGCGGACGGCCTGATCGACGGCGACGAGCACGAGGCCATCCTCGGCCGCGCCCGCCAGGCCGGCATGGACGCCGACAGCCTGCGCGCGCTCGACGCCGAAATCCGCGCGCCGCTCACGCTCGAGCAGCTGACCGTGCGCACGCCGGCCGGCCAGCGCGCGGAAACCTACGCCGCCGCGCTGATCGCGATCACCGCCGATACCGCCGAGGAGCGCGCCTTCCTGGACCGGATGGCGGCGCAGCTGGAACTCGACGCGGCGACGCGAGCCGACATCCACGCACAGCTCGGGCTTCCCGCGTCGCCCTGACACCGTTCGGGACTGAAGTCCCTCCTACAACGGCACCTGTAGGAGGGCCTTCAGGCCCGAAGCTCTCATCCCCCCCACGAAGGAGCCCTCCATGCACCAGTGGTACCTCAGCTACAACGGCCAGCAGATCGGTCCGCTCGACCACGCCGCCGCCATCGCCCAGGCCAGCCGCGACGGCTCCGGCCACTGCTGGCGCCAGGGCTTCCCGGAATGGATCCCGATCTCCGCCTGCACCGAGCTGCGCGCCGAGTCGGCGCCGGGCGCGATGATGGCGCCGGTGCCGCCGCCGGCCGCAGCCGCCAGCCACGCCGGCCAGCGCAGCGACGTGATCGACTACCGCATCTACGGCGAGGACATGCAGTTCGTCGAGATCGAGCTTGATCCGGGCGAGAGCGCCGTCGCCGAGGCCGGTTCGCTGATGTACAAGGAGTCGGTGGTCAGCATGGACACCGTGTTCGGCGACGGCACCGCCGGTTCGGCCGGCGGTGGCTTCATGGACAAGCTGGTGGGCGCCGGCAAGCGCCTGATCACCGGCGAGAGCCTGTTCACCACGGTGTTCTCGCACGCCGGCGCCAGCGGCAAGGCCAAGGTCGCGTTCGCGGCGCCCTACCCCGGCACCATCGTGCCGATGACGCTCAGCAACTACGGCGGCACCATCATCGCGCAGAAGGACAGCTTCCTGTGCGCGGCGCGCGGCGTGCAGATCGGCATCTTCTTCCAGAAGAAGATCATGACCGCGCTGTTCGGCGGCGAGGGCTTCATCATGCAGAAGCTCACCGGCGACGGCCTGGTCTTCATCCATGCCGGCGGCACCATCATGGAGCGCGACCTGCGCCCGGGCGAGCGCCTGGACGTGGACACCGGCTGCGTGGTGGCGATGACCAGCACGGTGCAGTTCGACGTCAAGCCGGTCGGCGGCGTGAAGTCGATGCTGTTCGGCGGCGAAGGCGTGTTCCTGGCCACGCTGACCGGCCCGGGCAAGGTCTGGCTGCAGTCGCTGCCGTTCTCGCGCATGGCCGGCCGGATGATGGCCGCGGCCTACCAGCAGGGCGGCAGCAAGGGCGAAGGCTCGGTGCTGGGCGGGCTGGGCGGCATCATTTCCGGCGACCGCGGGTTCTGATCGCGCGGCGCGAGCCGCGAAGTGCGGGACCAGGCGGGCCCGGGAAACCGGGCCCGCTTCATTTCGCGGCGCGGAAATCCAGGCCCAGCCACAGCGTGCGCGGGGCGCCGGGCTCGAAGTAGCGGCCGTTGCCGTCGTTGGTGATCACCGAGCCGGCGTGGCGACGGTCGAGCGCGTTGTCCAGGCGAAGGAAAGCGTCGAGGCGCGGCGTCGCCGACCACGTCACGCCCAGGTCGAGCAGCCCGTAGCCCGAAGCCCGGTCGCTGCCAACGTCGTTGACGGTGACGGCGGAGACGCCGCGCACTTCCGCGAAGCCCCGCCAATCGCCGCGCCAACCGTCCCAGCGCAGGCGGCCCTGCGAGCGCGGCACGCCCGCGAGCCGCGTGCCGCGGGCGATGCGCTGGGTCGGCAGCGTGCAGGGCGCGCCGGCGCAGGCGAAGTAATCCTGGCGCATGGTCGCGTCGAGTCCGGTCCAGGCCAGCTGCAGCGACATCGCCTCGCCCAGCGGCGCGGCGAACTCCAGCTCCACGCCCTGCCGGCGCGTGCGCGCGGCGTTGGCGTAGCTGGCGCGGCCGCCGGCATTGGTCGCCACCACGAGTTCGTCGCGGGTGGCGGTGCGGAACACGGCGACATCGGCGCTGACGCCCGGCCGGGGCCGCCACTTCATGCCCAGCTCCAGGTTGCGGCTGCGCGCGGGGCGCAGGTCGAGGTTCAGGCCCGAGCCGCCGTCCGGGCGATACGCCAGTTCCACCAGCGTCGGCGTCTCGAAGCCGCTGCCGACGCTGGCATGCAGGTTCAGCGTCGGGCGCGCGCGCCACTGCAGCGCCAGCACCGGGGTGTAGCGTTCGAAGTCGACCGCGCCGCTGTCGTCCGGGTTGCCGGTGGTGACGTAGCGATCCTCCGAGCGGAAGCGCACCCGGCTGTGGCGCAAGCCGGCCAGCAGCGACCAGTCGTCGGCGAAGCGCCAGTCGGCCTGCGCGAACTGGTCGAAGGTGGCGACGTCGTTGCGCTCGTCGCGCCGCAGCCGGCCGCGCACGCCCAGCTGCGTGCCGACGAAGTTCTCGAAGCCGCGGCGCTGCTGCGCCAGGCCTTCCCAGCCCAGCCCCGCGGTCCACTTCAAATCGCGGCCAGCGAGCGTGGCCTCGCCGGCCAGGCGCAGTTCGCCGCCGAAGAAATCACTGCCCAGGTCGACGACGCCGCCGGACTGCAGCGGGTTGCCCTGCACGCCGACCGGGATGGCCAGGTACTGCTCGATGTCGCGCTGGCCGGCATAGGCCATGGCCTGCAGCCGCGCGACGCCAAGCGCCCGCTGCCAGGTGCCGCCGAGCTGCGACTGGCGCACCGACTTGCGGGTGTCGAAGGCCCGCGCCTGCGGCGTGGTTTGCGAAGGATCGGCATCGAATTGCGCGCGGTCCAGGCCGAGCGGGTCCTGCGCGTCCGGCGCGTCGAGGTGGTTGAACACCAGCGACCCGCCCTCGCCGCCGTCGCCCGGCCAGTGCAGGCGCGCGTTGAAGGACGTCCGCTCGGCGGCCGAATGCGGCCGGAACCCGTCCACGCGCAGGTGCGACAGCCCCGCCACCACGCCCGCGCCGCGCCACTGCGTGCGCAGGCCGGACGACACGCGCCAGTCGCCGGCATCCGAGCCGGCGGCGCCGAGGCGCCATTCGCCGGGCGCGACGCCCTCGCCGCTGAAGACCTGCAGCACGCCGCCCGAGGAATTGCCGTACAGCGCGGAGAACGGCCCGCGCAGCACCTCGACGCGCTCGGCGCTGGCGAGGTTGGCGTGCGAGAGCTGCGACTGCCCGTCCGGCTGGGTCGCGGGGATGCCGTCGATGATCACCCGCAGCCCGCGGATGCCGAAGCTGGCCCGCGTGCCGAAGCCGCGGATCGACACCTGCGTGTCCTGGGCATAGTTCTGCCGGTCGCGCGCCAGCAGCCCGGGCACGCCGCCCAGCCACTCCGACAGGTTCAGCCCGGGCGCCGCGTCCGGCGCCGTGCGCACCGACACCGCCGCCGGCGTCTCGAACACGCTTGCCTCCCGCCGCGTCGCCGTCACCGTCACCGGCTCCAGCGCCACCATCTCCGAAGCCGCCAACACCCAATGAACCAGGTTCATTTGCTGGCCACCGCCAAAGGAACCTGGTTCATTTGTCGTCGCGGAAGATGGCGGTGCCGCGGGTGCCGTCGGGCTTGAGCCAGGCGCGGTACATGCCGCTGGTGTTGAAGGGCATGGCGATGTTGCCGCGGCGATCGAGGGCGATGGCGCCGCCGTCGCCGCCGAGCGCGACGATCTCTTCGTTGATCACCGCGTGCGCGGCGGTCGCCAGCGCGTCGCCGCGCAGGCCGACGCGGGCGCAGATCGCGTGCGCGGCCGCGGTGCGCAGGTAGAACTCGCCCCAGCCGGTGCCGGACACGCCGCAGTTGGCGTCGGCCCAGGTGCCCGAGCCGATGACCGGCGCATCGCCGACCCGGCCCCAGCGCTTGTTGGTCATGCCGCCGGTCGACGTGGCCGCGGCGATATGGCCGCTGGCATCGAGCGCGACCGCGCCCACGGTGCCGAAATACGCGCCGGGCGCGGGAAGCAGCGCCGCACGCTCGCGCTCCTGCGCCTTATCAAGCTGCTCGCGGCGGCGCTCGGTGTCGAACCAGTCCGGCGCCACCCGCTCGAGCTCCGGCCGGGTGTCGGCGAAGGCCTCGGCGCCGCCCGCCGCCAGCATCACGTGCGGCGAGTGCTCCATCACCGCGCGCGCCAGCCGGATCGGGTTGCGCACCGTGCGCACGCCCGCCACGGCGCCCGCGCGTCGGGTGTGGCCTTCCATGATCGCGGCGTCGAGCTCATGGCCGCCCTCGGCGTTGAACACCGCGCCCTTGCCGGCGTTGAACCAGGGCGATTCCTCCAGCACGACGATCGCCGCGGTCACGGCGTCCAGCGCGCTGCCGCCGTCCTTGAGCACCGCCTGGCCGGCGTCGAGCGCGCGGTCGAGCGCCGCGCGCACCTCGCGCTCGTCTTCCGGCGACAGCGCACTGCGCTCGATGACGCCGGCACCCCCGTGCAGCACCAGGGCCGTCGGCGGCGGCGCGGCGAAGGCCGGGGCGGCCAGGGCGAAGGCGAGCGCGAGCAGGGTGCGGATCATGGTCGAAGGCCTCGGGAATGGACGCGGACGCACAGTCTAGCCGGGCCGGGCGAAGGCCCCGTGCACGCCCGTGCAGGCCGCGCAGATTTCTTGCCGCAAGGCAGCAATTCACGGCCCGCCCGGGCGCGCCCCCGCGTGCTGCGCTGCGGCGGACTTCACGGGTCGAGGCCGCTGCAGCGCGGCTGTCGACGATGGTGCATCGCGGTCGCCGCGCCGCAGCATGCGCCATGCCTGCACGGGGCGTTGACAGCCCCCGCGTGCGTCCCCTATCCACGGCCTGCCACGCGACGAAGGACACGGCGGGATGCCGACCGGAAGCCGCGGGCCGGTCCGACAGGGGAAGGACCGATGCGGGCGCAACGCCCAACCACCACCTGTTCGATCCATTCGGGGAGTCACACCATGAAGACCGTCAACCTGCTCGCGCTCGGCCTTGCCCTCGCGCTGGGCACCACGTCCACGCTCGCGTCCGAGCTGCGCCGCGCCGAGCATCCGATCAAGAACAGCTACATCGTCGTGCTCAAGCCCAACAGCCTCGTGCTGCCGGCCAACGCGCGCAACGGCCGCGAGGCCATGTCGATGGCGGTCGCCAACGCCGCGGTCGACCTCTCGGACCGCTTCGAGCTGCGCCCGCACCAGATGTACGACGTCGCCCTGCAGGGCTTCGCGGTCGAAGCGACCGAGAAGCAGATCCAGCGCCTGATCAAGGACCCGCGCGTGGATTACGTGGAAGAGGACGAAATGTCCTACATCCACGCCACCCAGACCGGCGCCACCTGGGGCCTGGACCGCTCCGACCAGCGCGACCGTCCGCTCAACGGCAGCTACATCTACGACTACACCGCCTCGAACGTGCGCGTGTACGTGATCGACAGCGGCATCCGCGCCAGCCACTCCGACTTCGGCGGCCGCGTGCTCTCGGGCTACACCGCGATCAGCGACGGCCGCGGCACCAATGACTGCAACGGCCACGGCACGCACGTGGCGGGCACCGTCGGCGGCGCCACCTGGGGCGTGGCGAAGGCGGCCCGGCTGGTGCCGGTGCGCGTGTTCGGCTGCACCGGCGGCAGCGCCAACTCGACGATCATCGCGGGCATCAACTGGGTGGCGAGCAACCACGTCAAGCCGGCGGTGGCGAACATGAGCCTGGGCGGTTCGGCCTCCTCGGCCACCGACACCGCCACCAACAACCTGATCAACGCCGGCGTGACCGTGGTGGTGGCCGCGGGCAACTCCAACGCCAACGCCTGCAACTACTCGCCGGCGCGCGTGGCCAATGCGATCACGGTCGGCTCGACCACGTCCACCGATGCGCGTTCGTCGTTCTCGAACTACGGCAGCTGCGTGAACATCTTCGGGCCGGGCAGCTCGATCCGTTCGGCCTGGTACACCAGCAACACCGCCACCAACACCATCAGCGGCACCTCGATGGCCTCGCCGCACGTGGCGGGCGCGGCCGCGCTGTACCTGGCGGCCAACCCGTCGGCCTCGCCGGCGACAGTGCGCAATGCGCTGTACTCGAAGGCGACCACCAACCGCCTGACCGGCATCGGCACCGGTTCGCCGAACCGCCTGCTCTACACGCGTTGATCCACCCGGCGCCCGGGGCGGCTCGCTGGCCCCGGGCGCTTCTCCTGTGGGAGGGACTTCAGTCCCGATGCCCTTCGCGAAAGGCATCGGGACTGAAGTCCCTCCCACAGCGGTTGGTGCATCAGCCCTGGTGGCGCAGCGCCTCGATCGGATCGAGCCGCGCCGCCTTGCGAGCGGGGTAGAACCCGAAGAACAGCCCGGTGGCGACCGAGAACCCGGTGGCCATCAGCACCACCTTCGCGTCCAGCATCACCGGCAACGCGCCGAACTTGCTGGCCAGCAGCGCACCGCCGACGCCCAGCGCGATGCCGATGAAGCCGCCGCCCAGCGAGATCAGCATCGCCTCGGCCAGGAACTGCGCCTGGATCTCCTTCGGACCGGCGCCGACCGCCATGCGCAGGCCGATCTCGCGGATGCGCTCGGTCACCGACACCAGCATGATGTTCATGATGCCGATGCCGCCGACGATCAGCGAGATGCTGGCCACCGCGCCCAGCAGCAGCGACATCAGCCGCGTGGTCTGGGTGCGGGTGCTGACGATCTCGGCGATGTTGCGCACCGCGAAATCGTCCTCCGCGCCCGGCGCGATGCGGTGGCGCTGGCGCAGCAGGGAATTCAACTCTTCCTCGACGTAGGCCAGGTCCTCGGCCCGCCCGACCATCACCGAGATCTGCTGCACCGTGCTGGCCTGGCGCGGCACCGCCGCGGCGGCGCCGGCGGCGGGCGTGGCCGTGGCAGGCGTGCTGGCCGCGGCCGCGGCGGGCGCCAGCCGGCGGCGGCCGGTTTCCAGCGGCACGATGATGATGTCGTCCGAATCCTGGCCCCAGTTGCCCTGGCCCTTGGGCACCAGCACGCCCACCACGCGCAGCGGCACGCGGCCCAGGCGGATCGTGGCACCCACCGGATCGGCATCGCCGAACAGCTCGCGGCGCACGGTCTCGCCCAGCACCACCACCTTCGCGGCCGAACTGAAGTCGCGGGCGCTGAAGCCGCTGCCCAGCGCGTACTCCCAGTCGTTGACCGGGAAGTAGTCGGCGTTCACGCCTTCCCAGCGCGTGGACCAGTTGTTCTCGGCGAACACCACCTGGCCGCCACCGCGGATCGAGGTGGCGACGTACTGGACTTCCGGGATTTCGCCGCGGATCGCTTCGGCGTCGTCGTCGGTGAGGCTGGCGGCCGAACCGGCGCCACCGCGCACGGGCCCCTGGCGCGAGGACGAGGCGAACACCTCGAGCCGGTTCGAGCCCAGCCGCGAGATCATCTGGTCGAGCTCGCTCTGCGTGCCCTGCCCCACCGACACCATCACGATCACCGCGGCGATGCCGATGATCACGCCCAGCGCGGTCAGGATGCTGCGCATGAAGTTGCCGCGCAGCGAGAACACCGCCGAGCGCAACACGTCGGGGAAAGTCATGCCGCGTTCTCCTTCGGGACCCAGCCATCGGCGTGCAGCTGGCCGTCGTGCATCACCACGATGCGGTCGGCGTGCTCGGCGATCGGCCGCTCGTGGGTGATGATGACGATGGTGCGGCCGCCGGCCTGCAGGCGCTCGAACAGCGCCATGATCTCCTCGCTGGTGCGCGAGTCGAGCGCACCGGTCGGCTCGTCGGCCAGCAGCAGCGGCGGCTGGTTGATCAGCGCGCGGGCGATGGCGACGCGCTGCTGCTGGCCGCCGGAGAGTTCGTTCGGGCGGTGCCCGGCGCGGTCGGCCAGGCCGACCTCGGCCAGCGCCTCCAGCGCCCGCGGCGCGCGCTCGGCCACCGGCACGTTCGAGTACACCAGCGGCATCATCACGTTCTCCAGCGCGGTCTGGCGCGAGAGCAGGTTGAAGCCCTGGAAAACGAAGCCGATCTTCTCCAGCCGCAGCTTGGCGCGCTGGGTGGCGTCGAGCGTGGCGACGTCGACGCCGTCGCAGCGGTAGGTGCCGGCGCTGGGTTGGTCGAGGCAGCCGATCATGTTCATCATCGTCGACTTGCCCGAGCCGGACGCGCCCATGATGGCGAGGAACTCCCCGCGCGGCACGACGAGGTCGACGCCGCGCAGCGCCACCACTTCGGCCGGCGTGCCCGGCGAGTAAACCTTGCGCAGGCCGACCAGCTCGATCATCGGCGCCTGCGATCCGGACGTCGGGGCCGTCATGCCGCCGGGCGCTCCTGCCCGGTGATCACCGCGTCGCCCTCGGCCAGTTCGCCCGATACCTCGGTGACCGTGCCGTCGGAGGCGCCCAGGCGCACCGCGACCGCACGCGGCTGGCCCTGGTCGAACACCCACACCACGCCGCGGCGGGCCGTGGCGAGCGCGCGCAGTTCTTCATCCCAGCGCGCCTGCTGCTCCGGCGACAGGGTGGCGCGGAAGTCGGCGAAGCTGCGGTTGAGCGCCTCGGCCATGCGCTGGCGCATCGCTTCCGGCGACGGTCCGCCGCCGCCCGGCGCCGCGCCCGCGCCCGGCGGGCGACCCCCGCCCGCGGCG